>JBGVRA010000030.1:0-97162 GCA_045127955.1 Anaeroplasmataceae bacterium | reverse complement strand
TTCCTGTTGGAACTGTTGTTGACCATGCTCCACCATCTACACTATATTCTAATGTTCCACCTGTAGTAGATCCTGCATTGATTAACGCATGTTCACTACCTGTGTATACTAATCCTGTAATTGCTGTTGGTGCTGTAACTGTTGGTGTAGCCTTACCAATTGTAACTGTAATAGATGCTGTTGCACCATCATAGTTATCTGTTGCTTTAACTGTCCATGTTACAATATATGTACCAACTGCTGTTAAATCAGTTGCTTCATAATTACATTCAATATTACCAAATACTGATGTAGCAGTAGGTAATGTTACTACTGTACCATAAGGAACAACAATATTATCTGTTGAGCTTAATGTAATATTATTAGGTGCTTTTGAAATACTATATTCTTTACTTAAAACTGGAATAATATAGTTACCAACCTTAGATACACCATCTCTAGTAATTGCTAGGCTAGTTATTACTGCTGTATAACTACCTACATTTGTACCATAACCACTATAATTAAATTCATTAATAATATCATCATTTACTAATCCTGAAACTTGTGCAGTTGGACCTTGTTCATAACCTGTATATACGAAGCTTGTTGGAGCCCAATTAATAGTTAATGCTTTTGGATTAACATTTAATTCACCTGAAGTAATACTAATCTTATAGTTATTATCTTCAAATTCACTTATTGTAATTGAATAATTACCAATATCATCTTTTAACTTATAAGATGTAGTTGGTACTGTAATATTTTCTAATACACTATAAGTTTCACCATTTACAAATCCACTGAATTCTACTTCACTAATCTTATAAGTTGGAACATTATCACCATAAGTGATTGTATCATCACCAACTATAATAGTTAAGTTAGCTTTATCAATGTTATATGTAATTGATGTTGGATTAAATACATAATTATCATTATCAATTGATAATACATTAACAGTATGAGATCCAGCATTTAATCCACTCTTATCAAATGTTACGTTAATAGAATCGTTATTAACAATATTAGATAATTTATAAGGAGCAGATTGACTCTTACCTGTATATACTAATTTAGAACTTGAATCTAAACTAATACCTACTAATCTTCTTTCTACTGTTAACTTACCAGTTTCAAAGATAAATTCATAGTTATTATCTTCTAATGCAGTTGGAGTAATAGTATATAAACCACTACCAACATTATCATATAATTTATAGTTAGCTGTTGTAGTAACTGGGTTATCTAATACACTAGAAGTTTCACCATTTACAAATCCAGAATAAGAAACTAAATATGTAGGTAAAACATCACCATAAGTAACCTTATAATCACTTGCAGTAATAGTTAACTTAGCTTTATTAATCTTATAATTTTGACTAGTTACATCTGGTAACTTATAGTTAGAAGCTAAAGTATCACCTGAAACAGTAAATGATGTAAGGTTAACATCATAACTACCAGCATTTGTACCATAGTTAGAATATGTACCAGCATTAACAATATCACCAGCCATAACACCTGTATCACTACCACTTACTGCAGTAGGAAGTGTTGCGTATGGATATTGAGGTAAGCCACTATAAACAAATTGACGTAAATTATCAGTATATGACATACCATCTTGAGTTGTATTCCAATTAATATTTAAAATACGAGGTAAAATTTCGTAATATAAATCTAATTCATTACCTGTTAAGTCATAGTTAGAATAATCTCCATCAAGCATCTTAATAGAAACTGTCTTAACATGGTAAGTACCAGCGTTAACTGTTTCTTCTAATAATGAACTATTTGAATCATATAATTCAACTAAAATCTTAAACATATCAACACTATCATTACCCTTTAAGTATGATGCATCGAAGATAAATTCAATTGAATTATGAGCTTTATTATAAGTAAATTGTTTTGAAATAGTAGTTCTAGCTAAAGCTAAAGTAGATGTTGAAGTAACACCACCTTCTACTTGTTTAATCTTAACTTGACAAGTATTACCACTTACTAATTCATAGTTATTTAAATCAACTTCAGATAAAGTTGCATTATAGTTATAGAATTCATCATCATATAACTTAGCACCAGCCATATTAGCATTAGCTTTATTAGTAATACCAGTTACTAAAATATTAAATGGAGATGCATTTGTATATGTTACATCTAATGATGCATTACCTGATGCTAAAGAACTTAAATCAAATGAACCAACACTATAATTTCTAGTTCCATCATCAGTTAAACCTGTAATAGATAAAATATCAGGATATAATCCATACATATCGTTATAACTTCTATCATATGAATTAAATAAGAAATGAGTTCCATTATTATAATTATATGTAATAGTAATCTTTTGTTTATTAATAACAAATTGATGCATTGCATGATTACTACTTAAATCACTATAAATAACATAGTTATCTTTATCAGTACCAGTAATAGTTGCAGTTGCATAATATGTAGAAGCATTCTTTGCCTCTATTCCACTTGCAATACCTTCTTCAATATCAACACTATCACCATCAACAAAACCATATCCAGTAACTAAACTTGCAATAGGTTGTTTAGATGAACCATCATAATAGTAAGCATCCTTATCCCATGATAATTGAATAGCCTTAGGTTTAATAGTGAAACTATATTGTAATTCATCACTTGATAAATGATCAATAGTATAGTTACTAGTCTTAGTATCATCACCAGCAATCATACCAATAACCTTAACTGTATAAGTACCAGCACGATAAGGCTTACCATCAATTAAATCAGTAACCTTAACACCGTTCTTATAATATTCAACTTCTGGAGTAAGATTTTCTCCACTAACAACACCATTAAATGTAGGGCCACTATATTTAGGTGTTCTATCATAAATATAACTAAAGTTAGGAGCAGTAATTTCTCCCCAATTGATAGTTAATTCTTTTTTATTAATTTTGTATTCTATATTTAAATTACTACCTTCAAAGTAATAATTATTATTTTCCGATTTAGCAGTGATAGTATATTTAGAATTACTTGCATCTTTATAAGACACAACATTACCATCTAAATCAAAATACTTAACACCAATATCACTTGCAGTATCACTATAAGCAAAATTGCCATAAGCTTCTGCAGTAGGGTGTTGAACATCACCATTATAAGTAAATTCTAAAACATTATCCCATTTTATACCAATATTACGACTAGTAATCTCTAAATCACCATAGTCAGTACCATCTTCACCATACATAATATTATAATTTGGATTAGAAAGAACAGGAATAATTTCATCCGCATAAGACAAATAAGAGCCGTTATCTGATTTAACGACGTAAATAAAACTAGGATTTGCTTTTAAAGAAGCAAATTCATATTCAATATTTGATAAATCACCAATTGAATCAGAACCTAACAATTCATTTCCTTCTTTGTCCATAAATTCAATACCTTTACCATCTAACTCTTCACCATACATAATAGAATTATTAAGTACAGTTATATAAATGGTCTTAGGTTGAACATCAAAGAAAACCTTAGTAAGTTTAGTACTAGATTCAATTTCAGTTCCATAATAAACTTCAACATAATACTGACCAGCATTAGTTACACCAGTAGTTGATACTGGAGTTGCTCCTTCAGGAATACCTAAAGCACCATTAATAACTTTTGCTTCATAATAATATGTTAAACATGAAGCATTATCACCATTAATAGTAATAGACTGAACATTAGCATTATAAGTTGTAGTTTGAGTTTCATCATAACTAACTTCAATGTAATCTGATGATGATCCTGATGAAGTAACATCATCAATAATTAACCAAATAGCATTAACCGCAAAAATAATAAAAGGTATTAATATTGCAGTTATAAGTAATCCAAGTTTCTTTCTCATATTAATACCTCCTATTCTGTACTAAATTCGCGTTCAACGCTTATTTCACCTATGATAACAAAGACATCATTATTAAATAGGATAGAACCTTCTTTAAAATAATTATCTTTATCACTATCACTCATATTAAATGTATAAGTGATATCAAAAGAAACAGCACCACTTGATGTGTTATCTATATTGATATAAACAGTATTATCAACAACTGTTATACCTTCTTTATCAATAATTTCCAACTTCGCAAGACTAGTTAAGTAATTATCCTTTATAAGACCACTAACGTAATCTAATGAAATTTCAACTGCTATTTTAGCAGATGTAATATCATCATCAAGTAAATAACTAACACAATTATCCAAATTAACAATTGCAGTTGCTTTTAAATCATTACCACCATCAACAAAACCATTACCAAAATATTGTAATTCTTCTGTAATATTAATAGTAACAAGTGTAGGTCTTTCAACTTTATCTACAGCTATCGAGCTTGTAGTCTCATTTGAAGAACTACCACCAGTTATTGTCCATGATGCAAAACCCACAGAAAACATCGAAACAAAACTTAAAAACGATAAGATAGATAATTTAATTTTTCTTTTCATAGCAGTAGTCCTCCTTTCTATTGAGACTATAATCATTCATAATTATTCGCTAATCCACTTAGCGTATAAAGTTACATCTTTGGCAGGAACCTTAAATACTTGATCTTCTGCGATAAAAGTATTAGATGTAAACCAACCAACAAATTTATAACCAGACTTAGTAGGCACAATATCAGTTAATAATGTTTCATATTCTAATACCATAGGAGAAATTTCATCTCCACCCATAGTATTAAATGTAACTTCGTAAGATTTTGCATCCCATTGAGCAAATAATTCCATTTCACTAACAACAATAGTTAAATCAGTAAATGCGCCATTAATAACTGAAGGATTCTTAGTAGTATACCAACCTAAGAATTCATAACCATCTCTTTCAGCAGTAGGAATATTATATCCATAAGAGTAAAAGCTTTGACCATTAGGTAAATTAAATGATGTGAATCCTTTAATCGTACCTCCATTAGCATCAAAAGATACTCGATATCTCTTATCACTACTATTAAATGAAACTACAGTATTCCATTCGCCATTATATTTTGCATAAATATTTTTGCTAGTAATATCAAAATAATAATCACCATCTCTACCTAAAGAAGGATTTGGAGATGTATTACCTTGGAACCATTCATTAGGATTAGGCTTATTAAATTCGATAGTTTCAGGATCACCAGTAGTATAATAAATAGTTAATAGATATTTATCACCAGTTTCAGTACCAATAATTGCATCAATCCCCTTACCATCAGTACCCTTATTAATAGTAATAGTTGATTTAGTTGCTTCTTCATCAGTTAAAGTAATTTCAACAATAGTATTTCCAGTTTCAGGATCAACAGTTGGTTTAATTTCTTTAATACCAACACCGTCTTTACCATCCTTACCATCATTACCCTTAGGTACTAAGATAGGAGCAAGTTCAGTTCCATTTTCTAAAACAAAATTAACAACTGTACCACCAGTTTCATCATCAGGTGATGTATATACACTTGCAATTGAAGAACCATTAGGAATTTCAATTTGCTTTGGTTCAATTTCTTCATCAGTAAATGTAATAGTACATATAGTTGACTTATTATCTAAACTAGGAGCATAAGTTATACCTGCAATACCATTACCTGATTCACCAGTATCACCTTTATCTCCGTTTGCTACAAAGAATTTATGCTCTTCTTCATATTCTCCATTAACTAAAGTAATTATTGTAATATTAGATCCAGTACCATCATCTTTTGGTGTAATCTTAATATCAGTTATTACAACACTTTCTTCAGCTATAAATCCACCACAGCTTACTAACCCAAAAGTTAATAAAGCTAGCATAAATATGGATAAGATTAATTTAATTCTTTTCATATAATCTACGCTCCTTTAGCATTAGCTTTTAAATCTGAAACACTAGGTGTTTCACCAAATAAATATCCATCACCAGTTGTACAAACAAACTTAAATGGATCAAAACCTGCAACAGTTGTAACTGTTTTAACCATCATATTTTTAACAGTCCCCATCATACCAGACCCTGGAGGTAAATCAAGATAATTATCAACTAAGTCAATAATAATGTCGTCAGTTAAATAATTACCTAAATTATATCCATCATATGTTATAACCGAGTAGTTAGCACCACCACCATAATAAGCAATCGGAACATTAATATAATTATTAGTTTCTCCGTTAACTTCTTTTATAATAACACTTGATCTAGCTTGATTTAATAAGATAGGTTTTAAAGGGAATATATCATCAATATCAATACTTACTTCTTGCTCAACAATTGAATTTGCAATTTTAGAAATATTTTCATCAATTAGTCCAGTCAAATCAAATTGAGATACTTTCTTATAATCATAGAATCTAGTATTTCCACTAATATTTACAGAAACAGGATAAGATTGTCCTGAAACCTTATTAGGTTCAAGTGGAATAATAGGTCTATCATCTTCAGATTGTAGTTTAGAAAAAATATTACCTATTGTTGATGGTATATTGCTATAAAGGTAAGGACCATTAAATAAATTTTCTAAAACTATAGAGGCAATACCACTTCTATAAAATACACAATCAATAATTTCAGCACTACCTTTAAATTGTCCTTCAACACTAGGATCATTTAATGCATCTTGCATTGATAGTAATGAATTTTTCATTAAAGCCTTATTACTAAAACTTCCTCCAAGATACTCTGTAACTATTTGGTCGGCATATTCAATATTTTTTTCACCATTCTTAAAATAATTAACAATCGTATCTTCTACTTGACCACCGGCTGAAGTAATATAAGTACTTCTTTTATTATCATCTGGTCTAATAAGTTCATTAGTACCAAATTCAACTAGGAAGTTTCTAGCATCACTAAACATTGAATTTTTTAAAGTTAAATTCATAGATGAATAACTTCTTAAAACATGCTTACCATTAGCAAGTCTACTATTAGAAATAGTTATATTATCACCATTAACCTCAACAACAGTACCAACAGTATCAAGGTTAGTTAGATTATTACCATAATCACAATTCTTGATGTAGACATCGTTCATAACAATATCATCACCATCTAAATATACACCAATATTATCTTGACCATAAGCTGTAACTAAAGGTAACTTATTAGGATCACCTAAAGTATAGAATGGACGAGGACCTCTAAATAAATTATCATTAGTTAAATTAGGTACATATTGAATATTACCATTATCATCTTTAACTTCCATTTCACCATAAGGGTAAGTTAAATTATGAAGATTAATAGTAAATCCATTACCATAAATACTCTTTTGAACACGTAATCCAACATTAATATAATTTTCAATACGATCATATTTGAAGTTACGATCAGCAAATTTATTCCATTCAAGAATATAATCTTGATTAAATGTGGTTTCAAATGAATAAATCTCTTTATCAAAACTATATTTTTTTGTCTTTAAATTATAATGACCAAAAAGTTCAATAGAATCACTTTTCTTAACAGGTTCACCATTTTTTAAAACGACGTTCCCACCATTCATGACATAAGCATTTTCTAAAGATTCAAATGATTTTCTTAATACAATAGGTTCACCGTATACAGACTTATTAGTACAATATAACAATTCATCATAGTTATAAACATTAACACCATCTTCAACAACACCAAAACTAATCGTAACATCTTTTGCAATCATCTCATTATCAACACCAAGTGTAATATGAGAATCCCCACCAGATATAATAGACACAATTCCTTCTTCTAAGTTAAATTCGATATTATCAGTAATATCTTTAATCTTAACTTGTTCAGCTAAACTAGCAGGAACAGTTTGGATATCATATTCAATAGTTGCTTTTTCTTTTTTATTATCAACTAAATTATATTCACCATAATATAACTTATTATCAATATTATTTTGACTACTTAAAGCCTTAGCATTAACCAAAATAACACCATTATCATAAATAACACCAGTCATTTGTCTAAAGATATTACCCTTTTCATTAGAACAAGTAATAATAACTTCACCAATACTAATAGTCTTTAAATAGAAAATATTACCTTCATGAATAATTTCAGCATGAGTTTCTTCTTCCTCATTCTTATTTTCAACACTCCATACAAGATTATTACCTAAAGATGCAGGGTATTTACTTTGAATAATAGGAGTAGCCTCTAACTGATATCTACCATTACTCATCTTAAATCCTTCCATATCACTGTAATTCCAGTCGATACCAAGGATATCATTTTCTATTAAATTGAAAGTAGTATTAATAGTAACAATACCAAGTAACGCAATGATAAAAGGTATCATTAATAAAATTATTAAATTCTTCTTTTTCATCTAGTTCACCACTTCCAAATCCATAAATAAACTCTTAACACGTTTCTTAAAATTAATAACAAACGGAATACCAAGCAACACAAACACTAAAAGTCCAAGCAAGTACACCAAGAATATTGAAGCACCAAAGAATGAACTAACAACAGTAACAAAGAAATAAGTAATAGGAAGTAAGTAAGAATACATCGTAGATACAAATGTAGATCTAGGCTTATTTCTTCTAATCTTTAATTCTTCATACATTGATACTATATCAAAAATAACAAGTAAAACTAAAGTTAAGATAAAACCAAATACTAAAGTTCTAATTGATATTGTTTTAGTAACCCATAAAACAAATAAAGTAATAATAAGAGATATAACAGATAAAGTAAACGGTAAAATAGCCTTTATAAATAATTGTCTAAATGGACTTACCGGAATACTTTTCATTAATCTAATATTTTTATCTTCCATTTGAATATAAGTATTTGCACCTTGATTAATAACAAGAGTAAATAACATAACAAGTAATATATCCAATAAAGGAATGAAATTAGGAAGCATTGAAATATAATATGAGAAAGTACCAGATTCAAACACCATATTTAAAGAATACACAACTAAATAAGCAAGTAAAGGTTGAACAATAAGTAAACCTGTAAAAGAGAAAATATAATTAGAATCCTTAAAAATTAAAATTAATTCTTTCTTTAATAATGCTTTATTTAAACTCATAGTCTTTAATTCATGTTTCTTATCGTAATTAGTCTTATCATGAATAACCATATTTCTAAAATAATTAAATGCAATAACACTAACAGATAAACCAAGTGATAAAACACCTAAAGAGATACAGAAAAATGGTAATAACTGACTAACTCGACCATTAATTAAATAATCAGTTATAAAATTAACAGGGAAGAAATAACTTCGCATCTTAATTAAGAAATTAATAAAATCAGTACTTAACAAAGCATTTAAGTTATTAGTAGCAACAATTTGAACAAATAAATCTAAAACCTTACCATAGACTAAACATAAGCCAAAAATAATAACCATACTAACAACAAACTGAACAATCAAATGCTTCTTTAAAAAATCAGTAATCATCTTAAATGGATATACTAATAATAGAATAATTCCACCTTCAAATAAGAAGGTCATAATAGGATAGAATAATGCAGTGTAGAAAAACATTGCACTTCTTCTAAAAATAATACCATAAGATATAAATATAGGAAACGTAAATAAAAACGTACTCATATATTGTAATATAAATAAGAAAATTAATTTTGAGAAAATAACCTCTTCATTAGAAATAGGATATTTAGTTAATTGCTCAATATCCTTTTCATTAAAGAACAACTTCTTAGCATTAAACACACCCATAATAATCATTAATACAGAAACAATAAATAAGAATAATGTTAAGAAAGCAATAGGAGCTTGATTATAATCTTTAATTTTCGTTAAGATAGTGGAGAAGATAAAAGTCTCAACAGCTACGACCCCAAGTAAAACTATTGCACTAAAAATAGTAGAAATAATTCTTCTTTTTAGATCTAATCCACTAGCAAATATTAACTTGAAATCCTTAGCCAATAGAGCTAACACAATTATCTACCTCCATAAGTATCCATAAATATTCTTGATAATTGAAGACGCTTATTAGGATTTCTATTTAAATCAATAAGCTCAACAACAACACCATTATTAACTATAGCAACTCTATCACATAGCTTTGCTACTAGTTCAATATTATGAGATGTAACAAACACACATTTACCATGATTTGCATATTCTCTCATCATCTTTTTTAAAGCCTCTACAGCCATAATATCAAGACCAACTGTAGGCTCATCTAAAATCCAGATGTCTGGATTATGTAAAAGTGAAGCAATAAGACAAATCTTTTGTTTCATACCATGTGAATAATTAGAAATTGGATGATATAAATCTTCTTCTTTTAAAACTAATCTATTCATAAGGTATGTATAATTTCCCTTAAACTCTTTTTCACTTAAACCATATATACTAGCTACAAATTCTAAAAAATCATATCCAGTCATAACCTCATAACATGTAGGTTCTGACGCAACATAACCAAAAGAACTCTTAGCTAAAATAGGATCAACAGTAACATCATAACCATTAAGTATGATTTCACCGCTATTGAATTTTTTAGATCCAATCATACAGTCAATTGTTGTAGATTTACCAATACCATTACGACCTAAAAATCCAAACAATTCACCTTCATAAACTTCTAAATTAACACCCTTAAGAACTTGTTTTTGTCCATATGACTTATGAAGTCCTTTAATAGATATCATAATCTTCTTTCCATCTTCAGTCTTCATGACTTCATGAGTAGGAGTTTTTTTATTTTCTTGTTGTTTTTCCATAATTAACACCTACCAATCTTTTTAAACCAAAGCTTAGTATCAGCATCAACCTTATAGAAGGTATAAACTGAATTACAATCATTACAAGTGTAAATACCATCTTTTCCACTAACATCTTTATTCTTACAAATAGGACAATAGAATGAATAAATACGTGTACTTGCCAACGTCTTACTCATCTTACTATTCAACCATTTCACAATCATTTCAGCAGATGTATAGGATTGATTATACATTGGAATAGGTTCTTTACTTAAATAAGCCATATTCCAAAGTGAAATCGCCTCAACACTAGTAAAATCAAATAAGAATTTTGTTCTAGTACTTCTTTCAACATCAGCAAAATTAGTACCAGAATCAATTAATAATAAATGAGTTGATGTATTAATGTTTTTATCACTAATTTCTCTATTAACTATTTCTAATTCAATACCATCATAAACTCTATTTCTAGAAATCGTAATCTTAAAATCATTAGATAAGAATGATAAAGGTTGATATAAATCCATATTACCACGTTTATCTAAAGAAATAGAAGCTTGTTTAGTTTTAACATTCATCTTAAATCCAGCACGCTTTAACTCAGTAATAAGGATAGTATAATAATATAGGATAAAATCATCCATTAAACTAGACTTATCTTCATAAGTTACCATTTCTCTATAGAATTTATAACAAAGATTATATAATCTATCTTTTAATAAGATATTAGTTGGAGTAATATGACCAACGATACGTTTAGCCTTACTTACTTCTCTATAGAAATTGGTATTTTTAATACGTTTAATACGTTTATCTAAAACTTCAATCTTACTAATAGCTAATTCCTCATTATCTAATTCATAAGTAAGTCTTGATTGACCATCAAATCTTTGTAAAACTGAAATATAAAAGTCCATATATTTAGCAAGTTCAGTATCAATTAAATCAATAACCATAATAATAAATATATTTTCATATATTTTCAAATTATCAATCGTTTCATAATAATGAACATGCTCAGGAACCATTTCATCATTTTTACGTTTCCAAAGCGGAGAATCTTGCATAGTTTTTGCAAACATCTCAGGTTGGATATAACCAACCTGATCAGCTCTTAAAATTGTTTCTTCACCCTTTGTAGAAATATGAGGTTTAGAAATAATAGTTGTAATAACACTAAGTATTAATGAAAACTCATCAAAAAGTTTTAAATCACTCTTAAAAGATAATTCTTGTAAAGAAAGAAGTTGAAGATTATTTAATTTATTAAAGAAATCATTTGCTAACGGATGTTCTTTAGTATATCTTTTAATGTTTGAAATCGCTGATTTCAAATACTTCTCTTCACTAATCTTCATAAGAATTATAACCTCTTAATTAAGCTATTAATTGCTCTTTCACTCTTCTTAAATACACCAGCACCATAAACTTTTTCTAATAATACTAATAAGTTCTTTAAACCCTTCTTAACATAATCTTCAAATCTACCTTCAATCTTGTAGATAACTTTTCTAGATAATAAGAAGTCTAAAGCATCTTCCTTTTTACCACCACAAGCAATAAAAATAGGAACTAAAGTAGTAATTTGATTTAAAATACGGTTACCAAATGTAATATCAAATTCATCATAAATAAATTCTGTAACTTTTTGGAATTTCTTTAAATCTTCTTCAGTTAACTTAATATCTTCGTTAGCTAAAGCTTCATTAAATAAACCTTGGAAATGAGATGCACTAATATTAATTGGTGAAGCATCTTCATTAACAACAAATGCATCATTCTTATCATCAAAATCAATAGTAATAGCACGGTCATATACTTTATCTGAAATAGAGAAAGTTGAATCATCCTTGTTTGCTGTACCTACAAAGTATGCACTACCTGGAATTTGAATATAACCATTATCTAATTTAGCAGGAGGTAAGAAGTTAAATGGTAATTGCATAACTTTTAACTTCCAGTCTTCTACTGGATATTCTAATACTGATAAGAAATCAGCAAAATAATATTCAACACGTGAAATATTCATTTCGTCTAATACGAAAATACTAATTTGATCTGGATTATAATTAGCTTCATATAAAGCATTTAAGAATTCTGTTTCAGTATAAGTCTTAGAGAAATCATTAAAGTAACCTAAAATATTAGTTCTATCTCTCCATGTAGCTTGAACAGGAGCAAATAATACTCTAGCATTAGCAAATTTAGCAAAATATCTAGGTAATGATGATTTACCTGTACCAGATAAACCTTCTAAAATCATTAAATGAGATGTACCAAAACTTGAAATAAAAATTCTAATAGTATCTAAATCAAAATATAATTTTTCTTCTTTAGCTAAATAATTTCTAAATTTAATACAAATATCTTCTAAGTTATAAGTATCAGTTTCCATATGTTCAATTGGATAACCATCATACTTATTATCAATTTGACAAAGGCTTGGGAATACCTTTTCTCTATCATCTAATTCTTCAACAGCTGCACGTGAAGTAATAGTTTCAGGTACACCTCCACCAAAACCAGTTCCAACACCACCGCTAACACCAGCACCATTTAAACTAGCATCAGCATCAAATGATAATGAAACATCACCAGCTTCTTCTTCATCATCTTCAATAACATCTAAACTCTTCTTAGAGAAGAACTTAAATGGCTTATCGATTAAAATAAAGTTGACAACTAACATAACGGCTGCACCTACAAGTAAGAATATAGCAGCATATAAAACAGTAGTTAATATCAATACTTGACCTAAGTATTCAAAGATTAATTTAATATCTTCAACTTTAATCGGAGATAATAAAGCAAGACCAAGACCAATAGATAAACCACCACATGCAACAAATGTTAAAATATAAATAACAATCATCTTAACACTACGAGCACTCTTACCATTAACGATAGCAAATCTTCTTTCATAAATAAATGTAAATACAAATAAACTAATATAAACACCAGCAAGTAATAACATAATAAAGCCAGATGTTTGAGCTTCGATTTCAGTAAAATTAAATAAATTTGTACCAATTATTTTAATAATATTTCTTTGACTAATAACCTTATGTCCAGCATCTAAACACATACCCACAAATACAAATAGGATTGTGTAGAAGAATGCAAGAGCAACAACAATTAAATTTTTTCTTGTTAAATATGGTTTAGCATTTTTTTGTTTTTCCATACTACGCTTCTCCTTCACTTTCGTTCAGAACAATAACCTCTGAACTAATTTCTTCATTTTTGTTAGAAACAACCTTAACCATCATATCGTCTAGGTTTTGATAGTAAGGGGCTTCCTTATCAAGTTCTTCTTTTTTAACAAAGCCATCCTGATTAAAATAATAAGCATAACCTTGATAATAAATAGTTTCAATAAATTCAGTTTTAATACTGCCTAAAGCATCACCTGAATATCCAATAGCAGAAGTTAATTTAGAAACTCTACTATCAGAAGCATCTTGTATTTTTTTAGAATAATAATCAATCATCATTAAAACATACACAACAGCTAATAAAGTAATAATTCCAGGAAATGATTGAAAGAATAAAATGAAAATTCCAACACCAGGTATATATGTATTAGAATATCTACCAACAATATTTTCATAATAAACATCATAATCATCAGTTTTATTATTGGCATCTCCTCTAGTTATATATTTAACCTTACCATTCACTTCTTCAATTTCATAAATACGGTGAATAATATTAACACCATTTTCATTAACAAAAGAAATAACATCATATTGTTCTAATTCTTCTTGTTCTACTTTTTCAATAATAATAATTGAATAAGCAGGAAACTGATTATCTAAACCATTTAGAGTTAAATAATCATTTACCTCATTTTTAAAACTCATTGATCCAGTAGCAACAACCATAATAGCTTTGCCATTAATCATTGGAACATTACTCGTTATTTTCGAATATAATGCAGATCCTAACGTAGGAATCAATAGTGCTATAACGGCGTAAAAGATTACTGTTTTTATAATCCCAGCAATCTTTTTTCTTTTCTTAACACTAGCAGTGTTTTCATATATATTTTCGTCTAACAATTCAATATCCCTTTTACCAGATTCAATTTCGATAATACTCGCTTTAGTATATGAGCCAAATAAAATGGTAAACACAATAGAAAAGCTAATAACACCTAAAGCAGTAACTACCAAAGAGATTATATCATTTATAGACATGCTAAATTACCAAATTAGTTTGCAGTAGCTTTTAATTTTAATGTGAATTCAGGAGCACTACCATTAGCAGTACCTGTAGCAGCATCTGTTGCACCATATACTAACTTATAGAATGCAGCTAAAGTAGCAGTTAAATCAGAATCTGAAATAGCCTTACCTGCTTCAATTTCATCATAGTATACACCAGGATTTACACCACCGAACTTTTCGCCCCACTTAAATTCAACAATGAAATCTGTTAAAGTAGCTTCACTTGTTGAATCATCAAATGTAGTTGCAATAGTTGCAGTATATGTAATAGAACCATCAGCATTAGTTTTATTTTCCGCAAATCCTTCAGGAAGTACAATATATTTTTCATTTGCAGCATCTACAACTGTCTTAGGTACTGTAAATTCAACAGTAACAGTCTTTAAATAATCTGCATTAGTAACTTTTCCCTTAATAGTAAATGATAATTTTTCGAATTTACCATCTTCTCCAGCAGTTACTCTACCATCAAGATCTCCTTCTTTTGGTTCAAAGTTAATTTCTAATTCACCGTTAAAATCTAAAACAAATTCCATATTTGCTTCTGTAATAGTACCTACATTTACATTACCATCTTCAGAAACATTAGCATCAGTTGAAATAACCCAAGCTGCAAAACCAGTTGAAATTAAAACAATTGATAAGAACATACATAAACCTAATAAAATTCTCTTTCTCTTGAAAGACTTTCTTGTTAATCTTGCCATAATTTTTTCTCCTTTATTTTTTTATTTTTTTTATTTTCCAACTTTAGCGTATACAGTTAAAGTAAATTCTAAATTTTCAGCAGTTGTAATAACATTTAAAGCCTCATAAGCTTTATCGCTAACAGTAACACCACTTGAAACTTCATCACCACTACCACCTAAACCATTGAAGTATGTTACAGGATTTTCACCATTAAAACTTGTACCCCAATCAAAAGTGATTGTGATACTATAAATACCATAATTAACACCTTCACTATCAGTATCATTACCAATAAGTGTAACAACTGGTGTAGGAGCATCTGCTAAATATCCAGCAGTAACTAAACCTTCGTATTTAGTCTTATCTGTGATTGCAGCTGTAACTTCACAATTTTGCTTATCATAATTTTTAACTTTAACAACGATAACAGCTTCTAAATCTTCTTTTGCACCATCATATGTAATCCATGCATCTGTAGGTGTAGTTTCAGGCCCACCTAAAACAATAGTTGTATCAACAACTTCTTTGCTATCTTTAATATAAGTATCTAAAACTTCGATAACAAATCTTTCATCACTAACAGTATCAACAGTAATTGTTCCTGTAGTTTCTTCAGTATCTTCACCTGTAATAACCCATGCTGCAAAGCCCACGCCAACGATAGCTAAACAACATAAGAACAATGAAGCTAAAGTAATAATTTTTCTTTTTGATTTTTCCATAGATATTCCCCTTTCAATTTTTATATTATGAAAATCAATCTTTTGTGTCATTGATAAAATGCTTTCTATGCTTATCTGGGAAAATAAATCTGGTCTTTATTTTCTCAAACAAGCATCAACAATAGATACGACACCATTCTATTGTATTTGCATTATATCATCAATTAAGACTTTTATCCTTTTTTGCACAAAATCGATTATGTTTTGCACAAAATAAGAATTATTTTTTCTTTATTTATTATATAAATAAATTATTTATTATTTATTTCAATATTTTGATGTGTTTGTGCTGTTTAATTATATAAATAAATATTTAAGCAAAATTAATTTTATATAGTCAAAACCTTTAATTATGTGTTATAATAAATGATAGGTCAAGGAGGTGTATAATAATGAGAATAGCGATATGTGATGATACTCAATCAGACTTAAAAGCAACTCAAGATATGATATTAGATTATTCTAAAACAAATAATCTTCCTATAGCAATTGACAC
Organism: Anaeroplasmataceae bacterium; assembly: GCA_045127955.1. GTDB lineage: Bacteria > Bacillota_I > Bacilli_A > Acholeplasmatales > Anaeroplasmataceae > Pelethenecus. Next base: position 80,371 of record JBGVRA010000030.1, on the reverse strand, counting down.
CTATAATGACCCAAATGTCTTACTAAATAGACTAACCTATTTTGGTACTACAGAATATGACATGATTATTCTAGATATAATTATGCAACAAAATGGAATTGATGTAGCTGCCAAAATTAGGAAAATTGACCAAGATATAATTATAGTCTTCGCAACAACATCAAAAGAATTTGCCCTTGATGCATTTAGTGTTAGAGCTTATGATTATTTCTTAAAACCATTAAATAAAGATCAAGTATTTGAAAGACTTGATCATATTATGGGCATGTTTAATATTAAAGTTAAAAACACAATAAGTTTTAAATCAATTGACCATTCAATAATATCAGTTGATATAAAAGATATTTCATTTATTGAATCAAACGATAGACGAATGTTACTACATTTAAATGATAAAACAATATTAACATCACCATCCCTTAGAACAAAATTTTTAGAATCCATACCATTTGAATACGAAAAACACAATTTCATTAATTGCCATTCTTCATACATAGTTAATATGAATCAAATAAAAGCAATAGGCGATTATGAATTTATCCTAAAAAACGGAAGAACAGTCCCAATCTCAAAAAGATTACTATCAGTAGTAAAGGATAAGTATGTAAAATACTTAATAAGTGATTAAAATGAATGAATTCATCCAAACATTTGAAAACCTATTAAAAAATCCCGAACAACTTTTAGAAGTTGCTCCAACATTACTGACATGTATCTTCTGTTTAATTTCGTTAATTATCGTATCTGGATATAAATTTTCGCTTTTAAGAACACTGCTTATACTAACCCCATACACACTACTAGTAATAGGACTTAACGCCTACATTTTCATTCCTTTGGGAAATGGTGTATTTGAAGATTACTATGTTTTGAGTGTATTTATACCATTTGCGTTAATATTAGGTATCTTAGGGAAACGAAGGGGAATATCCTTAATAACAGGCATAGTAAATGCCTACATCGGATTTTATTTAATATTCTTAATTAAAAATGTATTTACAAACTGGGTAAAAGAAACCATAGTTTTACAATTTATAATCTATTTTGGATGCTTCCCACTAGTACTACTTTATTTAAAGTTTTTCTATAATAGATTACATAACTTAATCGAAACATTCCTAAGAAAATACCTTTGGTTATTATTACTTTATGGACTTGCAATGTTTGCAGAAATATACCTATACCAATTCTTAATAAAAGAAACTACAGAACACGTATTAAGACTAGAAATATTTGGTATAGCTATATTAAGTGTATACTTTATATCGATCGTAGGTTTTTATATAATTTTAAGACAATATCGTAAAAAAACATATGAATTAAACGATAAATCAGTCTTAGAAAAACAAGTAGAACTTATTATTGAACAATATAAAGTTAAAGAATTAAAAGAAAAAGAATTAAGAATATTAAGACATGATATGAAACATGTTTTAATAACTACTTCTTCTTTAATCCAAAAAGAAAAAAATAAAGAAGCCTTAGATTTTATAAAAAAATACGTTGAAAACATTGAATCTACAGCAATAAAAAAATACTGTAAAGATCCAATAATCGATGCAGTATTAGGATATTACCGTAAAAAATGTGATTCAAATAATATCAAATTTAAAACAAAAATCAATAACTTTGAAGAAATCTTAAAAATCTCAAGTTATGATATGGCAATTCTAATTTCAAACTGTCTAGAAAATGCAATAAACGCATCATTAAGATTAAATTCAAATCGAATTATCGATTTCATATTCTTAAATAATAGTGGAAGATTAGTTCTATTAATCAAGAATAAATATGATGGTGAAATAACATTTGATAATGAAAACATGCCAACAAATCCGTTAGAAGATCATGGTATAGGAACAAAATCGATTGAAGATTTTGCTAAAAGAAATGATTTAATATTAAATTATAATATCACAAAAACAACATTTGAAATAAGTATCTTATTTAAAGAGTAACATTAAATTGTTGCTCTTTTTTTATAAAAATAAAACACCAGTTAATAAACTGGTGTTAATTACTTTTATTCTTCTATTTCTTCTTGATATGCTTCTATTTCTTCTTCAGTAGCATCTCTTAATGTAACTTTTACTTTGTTAATTCTTCTATCTTCAACCTCAGCAATAGCAAAAGTTAAGACCTTAGCATAGTCTTCATAACCCACACCATCATCATCTTGCATTGTATAACATGCAATATAATCCATTGAAAAACCTACAGTTGGAATACTTTCACATTTAGCAAATAACCAACCAGATAACTTACTTGGTACATCTTCTGGAACATCACCAACATTTAATGTATCAAATAAATCTTCAACATACATTTCAGCATCAACTAAATATGTATTTTCATCAATCTTTGTAATTTCTTCCTCTTCAGTTAAAGCATCATGTTCATCGTAAATTTCACCAACGATTTCTTCTAATGCATCTTCTAAAGTAACCAACCCTAAAACATCACCATATTCACCACTTACAATAGCTAAATGTTGTTTAGAATTTTGGAATTCAACAATTAAATCATCAACCTTCATTTGTGCTGAAACAAATTTAACAGGTCTAATCAATCTTTTCCAAGCAGCTTTAGGATTTTTAATAATAGCTGGATAGAAATCTCTTTCATATAATATACCTACAATATGATCTTTGTCATTTTTGTATACTGGAATTCTTGAATAATTATGATCTAATATAAATTGTTTTACTTCTTCTAAAGTAGAATTATAGTCTAAGGCAGCCATTTGAATACGTGGAACCATAATATCTTCAACATTATGGTCATTTAAATCAAATACCTTACGAATAATTTCCGCTTCATCATTTTCAATCTTACCTTGTTCTTCCATTTCATCAATAATGATAGTTAATTCTTCTTCGTCCATAGCAGTAACTTCTTCTGCTTTTTTCTTAGTTACAAGTTTTTGTAATAATCTAAAAATAAAAACAAATGGGAAGAATAATAAAGAAAGTAAATAAATAATATAAGAAACTCTACATGCAACAGTTTCAGGATTATTTTTAGCAATAGTTTTTGGTAAAATCTCACCAAAAATCAACAACGCTACAGTAATAATTAATGTTGATGCAATATCTAACCAATCATTAAAAATTACAAGTTTAGCAAAAAATCCAACAGCTACAGTAGATAAAGCAGTATTAACAATATTATTACCAATAAGCAAAGTAGTAACAGTCTTATCAAAACTATCAGCTAACTCTAAAGCCTTCTTCGCCCCTGGTTTTCTATCTTCTACTAAAGCTTTAAGCTTAACAACACTAGAACTTGAAAATGCAGTTTCACTCATCGAAAAAAACGCACTACAAGCAATAAATATTAACATAATTACAAACACCACGGTATCAAATGTTGGTGTTAATTCTAAGTTTTCAGTTAAAAATACCGACCTTTGTATGTCCAATTCTCTACACTCCTATAATTTATGCTCTACTCGAGTATTTACCTGTTTCTGTATTGACGATAATATCTTCGCCAGCTTCAATGAACATAGGAACCTTAACAAGCAAACCAGTTTCTACGTATGCATCTTTTAATGAATTTGTTTTATTAGGATCACCCTTTGATGGTGGATCACATTCAGTAACTTTTAATGTAACCTTATCAGGAAGAATAATACCTAAAATCTCTTCACCATATTTTTCAATATTTACATTCATATTTTCTACTAAGAACTTCATTTCCCATTCTACTAAAGCATGAGGAATTTCAATTTGATCATAAGTTTCCATATCCATGAAAACAAGTGACTCACCAGAATTATATAAATATTGCATTGAAACCTTATCAATTTGAGCTTTTTCAACTCTAACACCAGCATTAAATGTGATATCTACTAAAGCTCCACTACGTAAATCACGTAATTTAGTTCTAACAAATGCTGCTCCCTTTCCTGGTTTTACATGCATAAATTCTAATATTTTATACATATGTCCATCATAAAGGATAGTCATTCCATTTTTAAAATCATTAGTTGAAACCATTTTAAACTCCTTAATATTAATAGTCGAAATATATTATATCATAAACTTATTTATTTTTCAAATAACAAATAGCATCAATATAACTATTTTCATATCTACCACTAAAACAAACAGTAGCTAAATCTCTTATAAAATTGATTTTCCTAAAATCTTCTCTTTCATCTACTTTAGATAAATGAACCTCAATAATAATACCATTAAACATCTCTAAAGCATCATGAATAGCAACACTTGTATGAGTATAAGCAGCAGGATTAATAATAATAGCATAATATCCAAGTGATTCTTGAATCTTAGTAACTAAATCACCCTCATAATTACTTTGGTAAAATTCTAAATCAAAATATCCATTATTTTCTTTAATCATAAGTTCATTAATATCATCTAAAGTTTTAGACCCATAATGTTCTTTAGGTCTTTTACCTAACATATTTAAATTAGGACCATTTAAAACTAAAACCTTCAAAATAATCACTCCAATGCTTTTAATATATTAGCTAAAGCTTCTTTCATATTAACATTAACAACTGTAATATCTTGAAACTTCTCATACATTTCTTTTCTTTCTAAATATAAATCATTAACTGTTTTAACCTCTAATAAAGGTCTAATAATATTAGAATTATCACAGCGTTCTTGAATAATATGAATAGGTGCAGTTAAATATATAACCTTACCATCCATAAGCTTCTTATTATTAATATTTTTAATTACACCACCACCAGTTGAAATAACAACATTATCCATATTATTAAATTCAACAAGCACATTAGATTCTAAAGCTCTAAAATATTCTTCACCATAATATTTAAATATTTCATCAATAAACATACAAGCTTTTTCTTCTATATAATTATCCATATCAATATATTTATATTTTAATTCTTTAGCAAGCATTTTACCAATACTAGATTTACCAACACCAGGTAAACCAATTAAATATAGACGCATATTATCACATCCATTCATCAATATCTTTTTTAATAGATTCAATCGTATTATTAATATTATTTAAATCAACAGTATAAAAATTAGTAGTCATTTGATTTCTAAACCAAGTCTCTTGACGTTTAGCTAAATGTCTAGTATTTTTCTTAATCTCTTCAACAGCCTCATCATAGGAAATCTTACCCTCAAAATAAGGTACCCATTCTCTATAACCAATACCAGTAGGACATATACCTTTATCATATAAATCCTTAACTTCTTTTAACAAGCCATCTTCTATCATAATATCTACTCTTTTACCAATTCTATCATATAAAAGTTCTCTATCTAAAGATAAATATACAATAAAATAATCATATAATGCCTCTTTTTTCTTCTTATATGAATGAATAGAAACACCCTGTGATTCAATAACTTCCAAAGCTCTTAAAACTCTTTTTCTATTATTAGGATGAATAATATTAGTATCAATATTAGGATCACGTTCTAATAATAATTTATAAAGTTCATCATTAGACAAATCACTATATTTTTCTAACTTTTCATCATCTCTTTTAGGAGCATCAAACTCATAATTAAAAATAGCAGCTTGAACATAAAGCCCAGTTCCACCACAAATCAAACTAATCTTATTATTATCCATTATTTTTCTTGCAGCTTTTTGAAAATCAGCAACATTATATTGTTCATTAGGTTCTAAAACATCAATTAAATGATGTATAACACCATCTTGTTCTAAAATACTAGGCTTAGCAGACCCAATGTCTAACCCCTTATATACAGCAACACTATCACCGCTAATAATATCAAGCCCGTAGTGTTTAGCAAGTTCAATACTAATCTTAGTTTTACCAACCGCAGTAGGACCAACAACAACAATAACTTTATTCATCATTTTTGAATCCTTTCAAACATTTTTTCAATTTCAGTAGTACTAAACTTAATTAAAGTAGGTCTACCATGAGGACAAGTAAACGGATTCTTACATTTATAAAGATTATCCATTAAAGCATCAATTTCTACCTTACTTAAAGACTTATTAGCCTTAATAGAAGACTTACATGCAATTTGTTTAGCAATATGGTCTCTAAAATAAATAACATCAACTTTTCTATTTTCAATTAAAAAAGCCAAAATATCATGAATAATATTATTAATATTATCTAATTTAGCCCATAAAGGAATACTTCTAATAACAAAATCAGTATCACTCATAGCTTCTAAAGTAAAACCAACATTACTAAACGCTTCTAAATTATTTTCAATATATAAAGCCTCAGCCTTAGTAAAAGATACCATAATAGGAACTAAAGTTTCAGTAGTAGGCTGATTAGCATTACCTAAAATTTCATAGTACTTCTCATAATTAACTCTTTCAGCAGCAGCGTGTTGATCAAGTAAATATAATCCTTCTTCATTTTGGAAAATAAGATAAGTACCAAAAGCTTGACCAACATATTCTAAGTATGGTAATCTCTTTTCCTTAACTTCTAATTCTATATTTTCTCCATTAGAAAGTTCATTTTTTTCTTCCTTAACTTCTTTTTCTTCTACTTTAACCTTAGGAAGCTCAATATATTCTTCTTCAACAACCTTATTATATTTTTTAGGTTCTTCTTTAAAAATCATTTCAGGCATTTCAAAAATAGTTTCTTTTTGATAAGCTTTAGGCGTAACTTTAGGAGTTACTTCTCTTGTAGGAATAAGCATACTACTAGTTAACAACGCACTTATTTCTTCTTTTAATTTTAAACAAATAGCCTCAATATTTGATATCTTAACCTCAGTTTTAGATGGATGAACATTTACATCTACAAGTAAAGGATCAACATCTAAATAAATAACACTTATTGGATATTTACCAATAGGTAAAAAAGTAGAATATCCTTCAATAATAGCATTATTAATATCATAATTTTTAACAAATCTACCATTAACAATTAAAGTCATTTCTAATTTATTTGAACGGTAAATACTAGGTTTAATTAAAACAAGTTTTGCTTGATATCCATCACTTACATAACTTGCTTCTAATACATTTTTAGCAGCATCTAATCCATAAATTTCTCCAATTAAACTTACAGTCTTATCACTGCCACTAGTATTTAAATAACACTTACCATCATTATATAAACTAAATCTAACAGAAGGATGAGCAAGTGCAATTCTATCTAAAAAATAAGAAATACTTGCAAGTTCACTCTTGGCAGGTTTTAAATACTTTAATCTAGCTGGAGTATTAAAAAATAAATTCTTAACAATAACACTAGTACCCTTATTATGATGATGAGTACCACTACTTTGTTTAACCCCAGCTTTATATGTAACTTCATATCCATTAACACCATCTTGGCTAGAAATAATCTGCATCAAAGAAACTGAAGCAATAGAAGCAATCGCCTCACCTCTAAAACCAAGCGATAAAATACGGAATAAATCATATTCAGTTTTAATCTTAGAAGTAGCATGAGGTAAAAATGCCATACTAACATCATCACTATCCATGCCATCTCCATTATCAACAATCTTAATCTCAGTAAGTCCACCATCTACTAAATACACCTTAATATCAGTTGCGTTAGCATCAATAGCATTCTCAACTAATTCCTTAACAACACTACTAGGCTTTTCAACAACCTCTCCAGCAGCAATCATATTAGCTAAATGTGGACTCATTTTTAATATCTTACCCATTAAGCCATCTCCTTTAGTTCATAAACTAAGTTTAATGCCTCAAGTGGAGTCATCTTATTAACATCAACCATATCTAAACGATCTTTAATTAATTTAGCTTTATTATCAGTTACAACTTCAGGTTTATTATCATATTCTTCAAAATTAAATAAATCTAAGGTAATAGCTTTTTTATTAGAAGAATCTTCTTCTAGTGCTTCTAAAATCTCTTTACTTCTTGCGATTAAAGACTTAGGAAGACCTGCTAAAGATGCAACATTAATACCATAACTCTTATCAGTAGGACCATCTATAACCTTATGTAAAAAAGCAATACCACCATCAACTTCTTTAGCTTCAACATGAACATTTTTTAATCTCTTTAACTTATCTTCTAAAGATGTTAATTCATGATAATGTGTAGAAAATAAAGTAACACAACCAATACGTTCATGAATATATTCCAAAATAGCCCAAGCTAAAGCCATACCATCAAATGTAGCAGTACCACGACCAATTTCATCAAATAAAATCAAACTATTTTTAGTAGCGTTAGATAAAGCATAATTAGCTTCCATCATTTCAACCATAAAAGTAGATTGTCCAGAAACTAAATCATCACTAGCTCCAATTCTAGTAAATATAGAATCAAAAATCATTAAATCAGCACTCTTAGCAGGAACAAAAGATCCAATTTGAGCCATAATAGCTATAGTAGCAAGCATTCTCATATAAGTAGACTTACCACTCATATTAGGTCCAGTTATTAACATCATATTATAATTATTAATATCAACATCATTAACAATATATCCACTTTTCATAATAGTTTCTAATACAGGATGTCTACCATCAACAACAGTAACACATCTTTTTTGATTAAAACTAGGTCTTACATAATTATACTTAACAGCTACACTAGATAAAGAAATATAACAATCTAAATCAGCAATCATTTCTGCTAGTTTTTGTAGTGAAGCTACATAATTAGAAGCAAGTTTTCTTAAAGTAATAAATATCTCATACTCTAAAGATTCAATTTGTTCTTTAGCATGTAAAACAATATCTTCATATTCTTTTAATTCAGGAGTAATAAATCTTTCAGCATTAGCTAAAGTAGCTCTTCTTTCATAATTGATATCACTAGGTAAACTACTAATAGCACCCTTAGATACTTCAATGTAATATCCAGTTACACGATTATATCCAACCTTTAAAGTTTTAATCCCCGTTAATTCTTTTTGTGTAGTTTCATAATTTAAAATCCATTCTTTACTATTAGTAGAAATAGCTTTAATATCATCTAATTCTTTATAATAACCATCCTTAATCATTCCACCTTCTTTAATAGATAAAGGTGGATTATCAACTAAAGCATTTTCTAAAACTTCATAAAGTTCTTTATGATCATCTAATTCAGAAGAAAAACTCTTTAACTCTTCATTATCAATACTTGCAAGAACTTCTTTAATATTAGGAATATGACAAAGTGATCTTCTAAGCCATACTAAATCCTTAGCATTAGCATTTAAAGAAGCAATTCTACCAATGATTCTTTCTAAATCATAAACATCTTTAAAATATGATTTTATTTCTTCTTTTTCGATATAATTATTATTAAAACATTCAACAAAATCTAATCTTTTTTCAATATCTGATTGATTAATCAAAGGCTTTTCTAACCACTTACGAAGCATTCTTGAACCCATCGCTGTACCACAATTATCTAATAGCCATAAAATAGAACCATTTCTATTATTATATCTTAATGTTTCAACAATCTCTAAATTCTTCTTTGTAAAAGCATCTAAATGAAGATAATCTAAATCAATATAATTTTTAATTGGCTTAAAATGAGTAGGCTCTAACTTTTTAGTTTCAATAAAATAATGAATTAAAGCCCCAACACAAGCATAATAATTAGGATCAATATCTGAAACCAACATTAAATTTGGCTTAGGAATACTTACATCACTAACCCTAGATAACACAATATGATATTGGTTAGCAAAATCTTCTAAACTTTTATTATTATATAAACTATTAATAACAATTTCTTTAATATGTAGTGATAAAATTTCATTAGCCAAAACATCAAAATTCTTAAATTTAGCTAAATACCCCTCACCAGTAGATAAATCACTATAATATAAAATATAATCTCTTTTAACTTGAATAATACTTCCAATATAATTATTTTCTTTATCATTCAACCCAGAATCAATTGTACCAGGTGTAATAATTTTAACAACTCCACGCTTAACAATCCCAACAGAAGCCTTAGGATCACTAATTTGTTCAACAATACCAACCTTATAACCCTTGCTAATAAGTTTTTCAGCATATGGCTCATAAGCATGAAAGGGTACTCCACACATAGGTACCCTCTCTTTAACACCAGCATCTTTACCAGTTAATGCAATTTCTAATTCTTTAGATGCAGTATAAGCATCTTCAAAAAACATCTCATAAAAATCGCCAACACGATAAAATAATATAGTATCTTCATAATTCTTTTTTATTTCTAGGTATTGTTCAATCATCGGAGTATATTTTAGTACTTTCTCCTTCATAAAACAACCTCAAATCTTATAAATATTTTTGTGAATATAAATATGCAAAAATTAAAGCACAAATAACTAAAAGAATAATAAAAGTAATAAAAATCTTTTTACCTACTTTCTTTTTAGGCTTTTCATTTTCAAATAATGGATTAGATACAAGGTTAACTTCAGGTAGTGGAGTTTCAATTTCTTCTTCTACCTTAACATCAACAGGAATATCCATAGTTTCTTCTTTTACTTCTTCATCCTTTATTTCTTCTTGAACTTCTTCAACCTTTATTTCTTCTTGAACTTCTTCTTTAATTTCTTCTACTATTTCTTCTTGACTTTCATCATCAACAAAAGGATTAACTTCAACAGGTGCTTCATATTTTTCACATTCAGCAACCTCTTTTACTTCTTCAACTACAGTTTTTTCCTCTACTTCTTCTTTAATTTCTTCTACTATTTCTTCAATATTTTCTTCTTCCATAGGAGGAACTTCATTATTCATAGGCTCTTCAACTTCATCAATGAAACCATCTTCATCAGTATCAAAATAGATAATCTTTTTAGCAGGACCTCTACCAAAAGGTTGAACAACATCTAAATCAACAGTAAAAGCAAGTGGAGTAATTTCATTAGTACCTAAAATACGTTTAATATTTAAAGTTGGAATTTCAATATTATCTAAAAGATATAAGAAATAATAAACTAACTCATCTTTTCTCAAATTAGAAGAAACACAAAGTTTGTGAACCTCACAAAAAGAATTTAATTGACCAATAGTCATCTCATCTAATTCTTTACTTAAAGCATTAGTAAGTTTCTTTCTTTTTTTCATTAATGCTTTAACACAAGCAAGTAATTCTTCCTTTTTTAAGTGTTGATTAACAGTAATACCATAAGTCTTAGCCATATTAGCTATATCTTCATTAGTATAAACATATCTAAAAGCATCAGGTAAAATATTTTTACTACAACCATCAAATTCATCTTTTAAATCTAAACCAATTCTAGATAAATTTGTAGAATAAGTTGCGAAATCTTCAGCACCTTGTTTCTTTAAATTAATTAAATATTGAACTTCACCATCAGATAAATTGATAGTTGCATAATTTAAGAATAATAATTCCCAAATTGTTTTTCTATATTCTAAATAATCATTTTGAGTACAAATCTTACCAAATAAATTCATTAATTGGTATTCAGTAAAGTTAGGATAATGACAAAGTTTTTCAAAACCATCTTTACTTAATGATAAAGAATTAATTTTTTTAATTCTTTCATTTAAAACCTTAACCATTGCTAAATAATGAATTTTTCTAGGAAATTGAATACCACGAGGCATAAAAAATCCTTCAATTTGCTTAGAACTTAAATTCACTAAACTATTAATAACAGTTTCTAATTTTCTTCTTTTGTTAAAAATAATTAATGTTTTACTCTCTTGATTATATTCCATAATATCACTACCTTTTATACACAATTATTGTTTATATTAATAATACCATAATAAGTCAAATTTTTCAACTTTATACGAAGTATAATAAATAAAAAAATAAACCAAGTTTATTTTCTTGGTTTATCATAACAATATATTAATTATTAGTTAATAAACTACCAAAATCAGCCAACACTCTATCAGCCTCATCAAAATCAGCTAAAGTAGCACCACAAGCTTGATCATGGCCACCACCACCATATTTTTTAGCAATATGGACAATTGAAATACCTCTACTTCTAAACTCACCTATAACTTTTCCAGTCGTTTTATCATAAGTAAAATTACACCAAATCTTAACTTCTTCAATTCCTGCCATAAGATTAACCATACCACGAGATACACTGAAAAAATCAATGTTAAACATATCAAAAACTTCAGCACCATTTTTTAAATATGCAACTCCAGCATCAGTAACATTAAATCTAGCAGCAAAATAATTTTTAACTTGTCTTTCAGCAAGTGTTTCAGTATAAATATTAGAATAAATATATTCTTTATCCGCACCTAAATCTAGTAACTTAGCAGCAATTCTTAAAGTTTTTGAAGATGTTTCACCATATTGAAATCTTCCACTATCAGTTATAATACCTCCATAAAATGCTGTTGCAGCATCAGGAGTAATATGATATCCTTCTTCTAATAAAATATCAGCAATAAGTTCACATGCTGCAATTCTTGAAGTATCAGAAATAACATTACTAGTAATATCAGAAGGATTTTTATGGTGATCAATAATAAATACTTCTTTTGCAAGTTCATATCTTAAATCACTAACCATATTTTTAACAGAAACATCTGTAATAATAACTAACGCATCATTATAAACACTATCTTCTATTTCATCCATAAAAGTTAAAAATTCATATTTTTTAGATACATCACCAACTACATAGATATTTTTTTCTGGATATGCATGTTTTAAAGTTAAAGCTAAACCTCTTTGACTTCCAATAGCATCTAAATCAGGTCTTGAATGTCTATGGATAATAATAGTATTATATTCTTTAATTTTTGTAAACAAATTCTTAATCATAATAGTCTCCTTATATATATTATATATAAATTTTAACAAATTTATTTAAACTAGTAAACCATTTTCATCAGTTTAAAACTTTTTTTTCAAACATTTTTATAATATAATATAAACAAAAGGAGGTAACATTTTATGTTTTTTAAAATAGCAACATCAAAAGATGATTTTTATTTTGTAGATGGAAATTACATAAATAAAATCATAGCTGGAAAAAATGAACAAATAAATATAGATGCAGATGGACATATTACCTTCTTAAAAGTTGATGAACAATGGATTTTTAATACATCATTAGATAAAACAGTTTATTACAAAAATAAAAAAATAAACAAGAAAAAAACATATAAACTAAAATATCATAAACCTATTAAAATAGAAAATATATCAATAACATTAATAAAAACATTACCATATAAACCAATAATTGTTGAAAAATCAATGAAATACACCCAAGATTTAGCAGTAAATACAGTCTTTACAATTGGAAGGAAAATAGGTAATGATTTAGTAATAGATAATCCTCAAATAGACTTATTTAATACAAGAATAATTCATGATGGAAACACATGTTATATTGAAGATTTAAACAGTTCAAATGGACTTTACATAAACGGCAAAAAAAGACGTAGTAAAATCTTAGAAGATGGCGATATTATCTCAATTCCTGGAGTTGCATTTATGTATTCTTCACAAAGATTACTATGGTCAACACCTAAAGAAGGAATAAGAGTAGATATCCTTAATGTTACTAAAACCGTTATGGATTCATGGACAAAAAAACCAATAAACATCTTAAATGATATAACATTTACAATTAATGAAGGTGAGTTTGTAGCAATTATAGGAGGTAGTGGAACAGGAAAAACCACACTTTTAGATGCTATTACAGCCAGAAGAAAAGCTACAGCAGGTAAGATTTATTACGATTTAAATGATTACTACACATTTAAAAATTCATATCAAAAAATAGTTGGTTATGTCCCTCAAAAAGACATAATGCACGATAATCTTACAGTCTATAAAACCTTATACTTCTACTCTTTTATTAAAATGAGACATAGACTTACAAAAACTGAAATAGATGAAATGATAAAAAAAGTCTTAGATGATGTTAGTTTAACAAACCAAATGCATCTAAGAGTAAGTAAATTATCAGGCGGTCAAAGAAAAAGAGTAAGTATCGCAATGGAGTTAATGAGTAACCCAAAAATCTTATTTTTAGACGAACCAACAAGTGGACTATCTCCTGATTTAGACTATGAAATAACCGAATTATTATATAAGATTTCAAGAAGTGGTAGAACAGTAGTGGTAATAACCCATAATATGGAAAATGTAGATAGATTTGATAAAATAGCATTCTTAGGTACAAACGGACATCTTTGTTATTATGGAGAACCAGCAAAAGTAGCTACATTCTTTAAATCAAAGAAATTCGGGGCTATTTTTAATATGTTATCAACAATAGAAAATACTTTAACATATGAAAAAAAATATCAAAAAACTTTAAACTATAAAGATACAATTAAACAACTAAATACGATTTATGATGGTGATTTAAAATGAGATTTTTTGAAAAATTTAAAATGAATACTCTTCATTATTTTGCGATGACATATCGCTATATATCAATCATATTATCTGATAAATTATCGTTTATAACCCTTATTTTACAAGCTCCAATCATGCTATTAATAATCTTTTTAACCTGCAAAAAAGATTTCACATACTATAATGCTATGATGACACTATTTGTTATAGTTACAATCGCCATAACAATGGCAATCCTAAATTCATATCGCGAAGTATGTAAAGAAAGAGACATCTTAAAAAGAGAATATGATGCAGGATTAAATCCAATATCATATATCTTAAGTAAAATAACAGTTCAAAGTATAATATGTTTGTTTCAAACATTAATAATTGTAACAGGTGTATTATTATATTTAGACATAAATTATGATCCTGGAAAAGAATTTCAAACCATATTATTATTTTATATAATTATATTCTTAACCTACATGGCATCTACTTCTTTTGGAATAATGATATCATCAGTCTTAAAAAACAGTGAAAGTGCAGTCTTACCTGTATTATTCTTAATAATAAGCCAAGTTGTATTATCAGGTGCATTAGATGACTTGCCAAAATCAATAGAATGGGTAAGTATAATAACAATCTCAAAATGGAGTTTAGGTGCCCTAGGACAAGTTGTAAACATGCGAGATCTAGCTAGATACTATGACCCAACAAACACAGGAATTGTAAAACCACAAAATCTAAGAGAAATCTATGAAACTCCATTCTTACCTTGTTTAATTGTTTTATTATCAATAATATTTATATGTACAATAATTTCAATCATAAGTATTAAAAGAAATACAAAAAGAATATAAGCCAATCTTCTGATTGGCTTTTTCTTATCTATTAAAATACACCTTCTTGAAGCATTGCCTCACAAACCTTCTTAAATCCAGCAATATTAGCACCACTTAAAGTATCATAAGGATTACCTAATTCTTTAGCAGTATTATAAACATTATTAAAAATATTAATCATAATATCTTTTAATTTAGCATCTACTTCATCAAAACTCCAAGATAATCTCATTGAATTTTGAGTCATTTCTAAACCTGAAGTTGCAACACCACCTGCATTTGCAGCCTTTGCAGGTCCATATATAATCTTATTATCTATAAAATATTTACTAGCTTCATTAGTTGAAGGCATATTAGCACCCTCGCATACCGCAATAACACCATTATTAACTAACATCTTAGCAGATTCTAAATCTATCTCATTTTGAGTAGCACAAGGCAGTGCAATATCACAAGGAATACTCCAAATACCTTTTGAACCCTCAACATATAAAGCATTAGGATGAATACTTACATATTCTTTAATTCTTGCCTTTTTAACTTCTTTTAATTCTTTAATTAAAGCTAAATCAATACCACTTTCATCATAAATATAACCATTAGAATCACTCATCGCAATAACCTTACCACCTAAGGCATAAGCTTTTTCACACGCGTATATCGCGACATTACCAGACCCAGAAACAATAACCTTCTTACCAACAAAAGATTCATTTTTCATAACTTTTAAAGCTTCATTAGTAAAATAACATAAACCATATCCAGTAGCCTCACGTCTAGCTAAAGATCCTCCATAAGAAATCCCCTTACCAGTTAAAACACCTGTATATTCATTACAAATTCTTTTATACTGACCAAACATATAACCTACTTCTTTAGCTCCGACCCCAATATCACCTGCAGGAACATCAGTAAAAGAACCAATATGACGATATAGCTCAGTCATAAAAGCTTGACAAAAAGCCATAATTTCTCTATCACTTTTCCCCTTAGGATCAAAGTCAGAACCACCTTTTCCTCCACCCATAGGAAGTGAAGTTAAAGAATTTTTCAACACTTGTTCTAACCCTAAAAATTTAATAATCGAAGCATTTACACTAGGATGAAATCTAATACCACCTTTATAAGGACCAATAGCCGAATTATATTGAACTCTATATCCTCTATTTACTTGAACAGAGCCTTGATCATCAACCCATGAAACTCTAAATTGAATAAATCTTTCAGGCTCAACAAATCTATCTAAAATCTTATTTTTTTCAATTTCAGGATTTTGAATAACATAAGGTTCTAAAGAAGATAATATCTCTTCTGCAGCCTGTAAAAATTCAGTCTCATAAGGATTTTTCTTAACTAAATCATTATAAACATTACTAACATAATCAGTCTTAAACATCATTAACACCATCCTTTTTTTAATATATAAATTTTATCACAAATAATTAACCATTTAAAGATAAATTATATTTTTTTAAGTCAAGTCTTTAATATCACATACTAAAACCTTAGCTTTATTGATATCTTTTTTACGATTGAATTGTTCGAATTGGAATGTCAATATAAATAGCTAAATCATTTTGACTTAAGTTTCTTGAAATTCTAATTTTTTTTAGATAACAAAACTGTTTTTTATTCTATATAATATATTTAAATAACCTATTAATTGAATAATATCCATTGTTCATATAAGAAATCAATTCATCAATTCTAATAACATCTGTTATTTCTTTAAAAGATAAAGATGAGAAAACTCATCTTTATCCATCATAACTTGATTTAATTTCTTCTAATTCAAACAATCTATTAATAGACTCATCTAAAATTATTTCTTTTTCATCAATTTTAGCTTGTAACTCTAATATCTTATGATAATCAGTAGATTCTTTACTTAATTCTAATTTTATATTACTTATTTCTTCTTCTAATTTAGGAATATCTTCATTTAATCTATTATATTCGTTTCTTAAATTAGTAGGCATCTTATTTTTAATAGGTTTTCCCTTAATATTATTTTCTTTAACAACAATCTTATCAATTTCTAAATACTTACTAAAAGAGATAATATATTCTTTTATATAACAATTATCAAAAACAAATAATTTGTTAGTTAATTTATCTAAGAAATACCTATCATGACTAATAAGTAAAATAGGACCTTTAAAATTTTCTAAATAATCTTCTAAAATCTCAATCGTATAAATATCTAAATCATTAGTAGGCTCATCTAATATTAAAACATTAGGGTTCTTCATTAAAACTCTAATAAGTTGGAGTCTTCTTTGTTCACCACCAGAAAGCATCTTAACCTTAGAATATTTTAATTCATCATCAAATAAAAAACGATCAAGTAAATCACTAGAAGTAATAACACCATCTAAAGTTTCAATAAGTTTTTGTTCTTCTTCAATATAATCAATCACTCTAATTTCAGGGTCAATCAACTCTAAATTTTGAGCAAAATAACCAATATTTAAAGATTCACCTAAAATCAATTGGCCACTATCTAATGATTCAAGTCCCATTAAAATCTTAAATAAAGTAGTCTTACCAGCACCATTTTCACCAACAATACCAATAATATCGCCTCTATTTAAAGTAAAAGATAAATCATTAAATAAAACTTTATCACCAAAAGCCTTACAACCATTTTTCATTTCAATAATTTTCTTACCTAAATATTTACTTTTAGAAGTGAAACTCATTTCTTTTGTTTCATTAAATTCAATCTTAGATAATTCTTCAAATCTTTCAATTCTACTCTTACTCTTAGTGCGTCTAGCTTCAACACCCTTATTCATCCATTCAGTTTCTTTTTTCAAAATAGATTTAAGTTTTAAAGCATATTTAGCTTCATCTTCTAATCTTTTAGCTTTAAGTTCTAAAAACTTATCATAATTAGCTTCATATAAATAAACTTTACCAAAATCAATTTCCATCATCTTATTACAAACTCTTTGTAAAAAATAACGATCATGAGTAACCATAATAAGTCCACGTTTCCATTTAATTAAAAACTTTTCTAACCATAAAATCAAATCATTATCTAAATGGTTAGTAGGCTCATCTAAAATTAAAATATCTGCATAAGTAACCAAACAAATAGCTAATGCTAATCTTTTCTTCTGGCCACCACTTAAATAATCAACAACACCATCATAATCATTTAATCCTAATTTAGACAGTATTGATTTAGCTTCATATTCCATTATCGGATGTTCTTTAGTTGAGTTATTCATTACACAATCAATAATCTTACTACCAATAGGAAAGAAAGGATTTTGGGGAAGCATATTTAAAATCATTCCACCACTTTTAATAATAGTCCCACTAACAGGTTTTTCTAAACCAGTAATAAGCTTAAGAAGTGTAGTTTTACCTGTGCCATTAACACCAACAACACCAATCTTATCACTATCAGTAATCGAAAAAGATACATTATCTAATAATTTTTTTTCAATATATTTAAATGAAACATTTTCAAATGTAATAACCATATTATCACCACAAAACTAATTAATACGCTTTTTTAATTCATTAATTAAATCATCATTTTCTTTAACACTCACAGTAACATCATCATATTTATTATATTTAATAACTATATGTTCTACTGCATTTTTTAAAGATAAATAAGAAGTTGAATATACTTTTCTTTCTTTAATAACATCTCTAATATCTTTATATTCTATTTTTCTTTTAATAATAAATCCAAATTTTATATACATATAATCATCATAAAGTTTAACATAACCACTTAATGATGAAAACATAAAATAAAATACAAAAATATCTACTGACAATAACAAAATAAAACTTCCTAAATGATTAAAAGATAAAACAGTAGAAATTATCATGAAAATTAAAAGGGGAATCCAAATGATAAAAAATAATTTATCTATAGCTACATTATATCTTTTCATTTTTATCACTTACTTCTTTTATATCTATAATTTACTTTCTTATCTTCTTTAGGTTTAATTAAACATTTCTTACCATATCCAATTAAATCTAATCTTTTAGCCTTAGTTAACGCTTCATAAACTAAATCATAATTTTGAGGAAGCTTATACTGCATTAAAGCTCGTTGCATCGCCTTACCATGAGGATCACGTTCAACATATACTTCCTCATTAGTAAACGGATCAATACCAGTATAATACATACAAGTTGAAGCTGTACCTGGAGTAGGATAGAAATCTTGAACTTGTTCAGGCATATGGCCAGTATCACGTAAATACTCAGCCAAATTAATAGCTGCATCTAAAGTTGAACCAGGATGACTACTCATAAGATATGGAACCAAAAATTGATTCATATTATGTTTTTGATTTAAATCATAATATTCTTTAACAAATTTATCATATAACTCTCTTGATGGTTTTCCCATTCTAACAAGTACCCTATCATCAACATGTTCAGGAGCCACCTTTAATTGTCCTGAAATATGATATTTAACTAACTCTTCAAAAAATTCCTTATTTTTATCATACATAATATAATCATATCTTAAACCAGATCTAACAAAAACTTTCTTGATACCAGGAAGTTTTCTAGCTTCTTTTAAAATATCTAAATACTCGCTATGATCTACTTCTAAATTCTTACAAGGATTCATACCTAAACATTCTTTAGATGTACAAACACCATGTTCAATTTGCTTAGAACATGAAGGACGATAAAAATTAGCAGTAGGACCACCAATATCATGAATATATCCTTTAAAATCCTTATCTTTAGAAATCATTTTAACTTCATCAATAATTGATTCTTTGCTTCTTGATTGAATAAGTCTACCTTGATGCATAGTAAGTGCACAAAAGTGACATCCACCAAAACACCCACGATTAGAAATAACTGAAAACTTCACTTCATCTATCGCAGGTACATGCCCTTGTGCTTCAAGTAAAGGATGAGTAGCACGCATATATGGTAAAGCATAAGTTGCATCCATTTCTTCAGTAGACAAAGGAAACTCAGGCGGATTTTGGACAACAAATAAATTTCTATATTTTTCTACTAAAGGTTTACCAGTAAACGCATCAGTATTTTTATATTGAATTTGAAAAGACTTAACATAATTTAATTTATCAGCTAAAACCTCATCATAACTAGGTAAATAAATGGCATTAGAAGGTAACATATCAATATCTTTAGTCTTCCAAACAGTATTTCTAATATAAATAATATCTTTAACGTCAAGACCAGAATCTAAGGCATCAGCCACTTGAACAATAGTCTTTTCACCCATACCATACATTAATAAATCAGCCTTAGAATCTAAAAGTATTGATCTTCTAACTGAATTATCCCAATAATCATAATGATTTAATCTTCTTAAAGATGCTTCAATCCCACCAATTAAAATAGGACTATCAGGATATAGCTCTCTTAATTTAGATGAATATCTAATTAAAGCCCTATCAGGTCTTTTTCCCATCACACCACCAGGTGTATAATAATCTTTATTTCTTCTTTTTTTACTAACAGAATAATGATCAACCATCGAATCAATATTACCAGCACAAATCAAAAAACCAAGTCTAGGTTTACCAAATCTCTTAAAATCACTATTATTATTAATATCAGGCTGAGATATAATACATACCTTATATCCAAAATTTTCTAAAGTTCTTGATATAATAGCTGGCCCAAATGAAGGATGATCAACATATGCATCGCCAATAACATACACAAAATCCGGTTGTTCCCATCCATATTTATGCATCTCTTCTACAGTTAACGGTAAAAACGGCATACTTTTCCCTCCTACTTTTTAACTAAACTAACAAATGAATCAGCAGTTGTATTAAAATGAATAAAATAAATATCCATATTAACATTAAATGTTTTTCCATCAACTGATTCTACTTTATTTTTATTAATATCATATAAAGAAATACTTACATTTTCATCATCAAAAATAAATTCATAAGTTCCCTTTTCAAAAGCTATTCTTGTGTATCCAGTGTCAAAACTATTTAAATAAAATTTATCAAACCCAACTAAATCAGCAGTTGTATTATCAATAGATGAAGATAAATAACTATGAACATCTAAATAACAATTATCTAAAGAAGTTATAGCACTTACTTTTTCAATATTAAAAATCAAAGTTTGAACAACTTGCATTCTTTCTTCATAATCATCAGTTTTAGTATCAATTTCATAAAAATAAATCATCTTAACATTAGTTTCACTATTAAAGATAATATCAATAGTTAAATCACTTCTTACAATTGATTTTTTATCTAAATTATCATATAAATTTTTAATAAAACCATCTTCAGCATTATCAAAATACTCAGCTAAATCATAAGTGATTTTATAACCATTATTAATATTTTTAATCTTTAAGCTAGATAAATTTTTAATTGAAAAATAATCATCATAATTAGAATCAAAATTATAATCACTATCTAATTCTTCACTTGTACAAAAATATCCAGCAATATATTTATCACCGATCTTATCAACTGTATATATCTTTTCTTTTTTTTCAATTAAATTATGAACTTCACTACCATTAATAAGTTCAATATATAAGGGTTCAAACATCACATTAGATGTTGAATTAATATTAAACATATTAACCCCTTCCGTTAACATATCAATATTAGTATCTACAACAACACCATTATTAAATTCCATTCTTGCCTTAAACGCTTCTAATTTAACATTACAATCAACTAAACTAGCACTACTACCACAAGAAGTAAAAACAAAAGCCACTATAAACAAATAAATAGCCAAAACAATCTTCTTCATTTTAAGCCTCCTTAATCTTATACATTATAGTTTGATAAGGTTTTAACATAAAACCTACTTCATCATAATTAGAAATCAAAACATCATATGAATCATTATGATACTTATTCTTAATATTTTTCTTACTAAAATTAGAAACCACCAATATTCTTTCGTTATCCAATTTTCTTTCATACGCAAATATTAAAGGATTTTTAGGACATAAATCTTTATAAGTACCTTCTCTAACAATTAATGATTCACTCTTATAAACTCTAATAAGTTTCTTATAATAATTTAAAATAGAATTAGGATCTTTTAATTCAGTTAAAACATTAATTTCATTTTTATTAGAATTAACCTTTAACCAAGGTTTAACCTCACTAAATCCTGCATATGTGCTATCATCCCATTGCATAGGAGTACGAGAATTATCTCTACTTCCATTCATAATAGATTTTTTAATATATGACTTAGGAATATGTAGTTTTTTCATAGTCTTTAATACATCATGAGTTTCAATATCAACATATTCATCTAATGAATTAACATCCATATTAGTCATACCAATCTCTTGACCTTGATAAATAAAAGGAGTCCCCTTTAAAAAATACATCGTAGTAGCTAGCATTTTAGCACTTTCTTTTCTATATTCTTTATCAGAAGTATTAAACCTACCTACACTTCTTCTTTGATCATGATTTTCATAAAATAATGAATTCCAACCAACATTAGCTAAACCATATTGATATTTATCTAAAATCTTCTTAAATCTTTTTAGATTAAATTTTCTCATTAACCATTTAACACCTAAAAAATTATCAACACTAGTATGATCAAAATTAAAAACCATCGATAATTCCTTACGCTCTAAATCAGTAAATTTTTTAATATCATCTAAATTAGAAAACACAGTTTCCCCAACCGTCATCGCATCATAATTAGATAAAACATCAGTATTGATTTCATTTAAAAATTCATGAATTCTTGGGCCATTAATAAAATATTTCTTACCAACTAAAATAATAGGATTCTTGCCATTTTTAAATCTTTGGTCCTTAGAAATAAGATTAATAACATCACATCTAAAACCATCAACACCCATATCTAAATAAAATTTCATAATATCTTTATAAGCTTGTCTTATCTTAGGATTTTCCCAGTTAACATCAGGTTGTTTAGTACCAAATAAATGAAGATAGTACTCACCTGTAGTATCATCATATTCCCAAGCCTTACCACCAAAAAATCCAGTCCAATTAGTTGGTTTTTTCTTCCAAATATAATAATCTCGATAAGGATTATCAACACTTTTTCTAGATTCTTTAAACCATTCATGTTCATCAGATGTATGATTTGCAACTAAATCCATAATCAGCCTAATACCTCTTTTATGCATTTGGTCAAGCATCAACTTAAAATCAGCCATCGTTCCAAACATTTCATGAATCTTTTTATAATCAGAAATATCATATCCATTATCATCCATTGGAGATTCATAAACAGGAGATAACCAAACACAATTAACTCCTAAATCAGCCAAATAATCAAGTTTTTCAATAATACCTTTAATATCGCCAATACCATCATTATTACTATCCTTAAAACTTCTAGGATAAATTTGATATATAATTGCATCTTTAAACCATTTAGTATTTTCCATAGTTTTACCTCCAAAACAAATGCATAATATCTTATTAAATATATTATACAATATATTTACAAGTAATTCAAAGAAAAAAGCTTACATAAAGTAAGCTTAATTAAATATTAATTTTTATCTTTTTAAAACTAATATGCTTATTAATTTATTTTCTGATATAACTTTTTAGCAGAATAAATACTTAATTTATTCTTAATCATATATATTTTCTTATCATGTTTTATCTTAAAAAAACAAATATTAGTATTTCCTATCTTTTCTTCATATATAGGGATTATTCTTTTAAATATATATCCTTCTTTATCATTTTCAAATAAAGATCTTTCGACAAAACCTTTTTTTATTTCACACCTATTTATTATTATTTTTTTAACAATTCATTATACTTATTTTCTAATTCACTATAACTAGGAAGAGCAGATATCGCTCCTAACTTTGTACAAGCAAGACCTCCACATATATTTGCGTGTAATAAGGTATCCTGAATATAATCTAATGAATAACTTTTCATATTATCTAAATAATATAACACACAAGAATAAAATGCATCACCTGCACCTGTAGTATCAACTGGGTCTACTTTAAAAGTAGGAATAGATATAATATCATCTTGATACATAAATAAAGAACCATTAGACCCTAACGTAACAAAACACATTTGATCTTTTCTAATTATTTTTTTTAATCCAAAAATATAATCAGACTCACCTGAAAAATAAGTAACTTCATCTTCACTCAATTTTACAATATCAGAATTTTCAATAATCTTTTGATATCTAGATATTGCAAGTTCTTTTGAATCATAAATATCATCTCGATAATTCACATCAAAACTTATTTTTTTATTAAATTTTTTAGCTATATTAATTATATCCATAGCTAACTTAAAACCCAAATCTTCTCTAAGCATTAAAGAACCAATATGAATAATATCAGCATCTTTAATAACATCAAGTCTATTAATATCAATATAATAATCTGCAGTATTAAACCTATTAAACGAAAAACTTCTTTCGCCAAATTCATCATTATCAACAAAAGCTAGTGTTGTATTATGTTTATTATCTTTATAAACATCTAAATAATTAAAATTAATATTTTTACAAAAATCTAATAAATAATTACCAATAATATCATCACCAACACTACCAACAAAACCAACATTTCCACCCAAATACGAAATACCACAAGCCACATTTAATGGTGCACCACCAGGGTATCTATAATAAGTCATAATACCATTTTCTTTTTTTCCAATTAAATCAGCTAAAATTTCTCCAATACATAAAATCATATTTAACCTCTTATGCTCTTTCGCCTAAGACAAACTCTGAAGCGATATATTCTAAACTTCTATATTATATTTTGTAATACTTTCTAATAGTGCATTACCACCTACACTATAAAATTCAATACCCAAATCAGTTAAATCTGGATACACATTAGCAGTAATAGTATGATAGCCATCATTAATAAATACCTCAATACTAGATACATCTAAAAATATTCTAAACTTAACTTTACCATCAACTAAGTCAATCTTACAACTTCTAGTTGAATTATTAGCTTCAACACCACTAATGTTAGCCCCTGATTTACTTCTATCTAAAACAACAATATTTTTTTCTTTATCATAATAAACTAAAGTCTCATGCATAGTTCCTTTAAACAACTTAACACCAGCTTTTTTAGCATCGTTCATATCTAATGTAAATTCTAATTCCAATGTATTACCATTAATATTATCTAATGAAATAGATTGATTATTAAAAAGATTAACATTATAATATAGAACCTTGTTAGAACGATATTTTTCAATTTCCTTTACAGGATTTTGATATAAATGATTATCCTTTATACTTAGTTCTCTAGGTAAAGTGAATCCACCAACCCAACCATCATTAGCTGTAGGAAGAGTTCTCTCCCACATTTGCATCCACGCAATCATAATAGTTCTACCATCATTCATTTTCCTAGTTTGAGCAGCATAAAAATCAAACCCAGAATCAATTTCATTGACCTCACTATAATTAAATCTACCAGTGTTATAATCAAACTTTCCAATCATATAAACTACTGAATTAATATTTTCAAACATATAACCATCTTTAGGTAAGTTTTGTGGACTACAAATCAATACTTCTTTTCCATCAATACATGCATAACTTGGACATTCATATACACCATTTAACTGATAAAAATTAGGAGAATTTTTATCACTAGAATTCATAACCTCACCAACAAAACTCCATGAAGTAAGATTACTAGATTTATACATTAGCATATTACCATAACTGCCACGTTTAGTTCCGATTAAACAATAATACATATCATCATGTACAAAAACATATGGATCTCTAAAATCAGCTTTTGAGTAAGCATTCGGTAACATACTAGAACTAATAACAGGATTTCTACCTATTTTTTCAAAATTTATACCATCACTTGAAACTGCAATACATTGTTGTTGTAAATCATTTGCAACACCAGTATACATCAAATATAATTTCCCATCTTTTTCAATAGCAGACCCTGAAAAAGCACCATAATCTTTATCATATTCTTCATCAGGAGCAAGTGCTACATTTTGTAATTCCCATTTAATAAAATCATCACTCGTGTAATGCCCCCAGTGCATAGGTCCCCATACAGTATTATATGGATTGTACTGATGAAATAAATGAATTTTACCATTGTAATAAGAAAAACCATTAGGATCATTTGCCCATCCAACAGGAGTTTGTGCATGATAGGTATGCCTATATCTTTGATTAACTGTATTTAAATTATTATATGTAAATTTAGTAGCTTCAAATACTTTTTTCACTTGTTCATCACTTCCTTCATATCCTATAATAAAATCATCAACATTTATATAATTATATCCATCACTAGAATAATCATTATCACCAATTCTAATTCTAACAACTTCATTTATGTGTTTAGAACCATCTAAAAAAATGTAATAATTTTATCTCTACAATTCCATAATAATCAAACGCTTTTATAATGTCAATAACTTTAAAAAATTTTTTTTCATCTTAAGAGAAAAACATAAATTTTAATTGAAAATTTTAAAAAAAATTCTAAAAATATAGTATGGAATTATTATAAATTTCCATATGGAAATATTCCATACATTGCATTTTAGATAAAGAAAAAAGCCAATGAATAAACATTGGCTAATCAAAAACTATACACCACTATAAGCGCTAAATCCACCATCAATAGGTAAGACAACACCATTAATAAATGATGCAAGGCGAGTATTTGTTAAGAACAAACATGCACCTATTAATTCTTCTGCTTTACCAAATCTATCCATTGGTGTATTTCTTAAAATCTTTTCAGTTCTAGCTGTAGGAGTACCATCTTCATTAAATAACAATCTTTCATTTTGGAATGTAACAAAGAATCCTGGGGCTATTGCGTTACATCTAATATTAGTCTTAGAAAAATGAACTGCTAACCACTTAGTAAAATTAGAAATTGCAGCTTTAGCACCACTATAAGCTGGAATTTTAGTAAGTGGAGTAAATGAATTCATTGATGAAATATTTAAAATACTAGCATCTTTTTTATCTAACATATCTTTAACAAATACTTGGCTAGGTAAAAGTGTACCCATATAATTTAAATTAAATACAAACTCAACACCAGCTTCATCTAAATCAAAGAATGTTTTCATCTTACCTAAATCACCATCTTGATAAAATTCATTATCAGTATTAGCTCTAGCATTATTTCCACCAGCACCATTAATTAAAATATCACATGTTCCAAAATCATTTAATATTTCTTCATGTGCAGCTTCAATTGAGGCTTTTTCTAAAACATTACACTTATATCCTTTAGCAACAAAACCTAAATCACAAATTTCTTTTGCTTTTTCTTTTGCAGCATCTATATTTAAATCTAGTAATGCAACCTTAGCTCCTTCTTGTGCATATGCCTTAGCAATTACAGAGCATAATACTCCACCAGCACCTGTAACTACTACAACCTTATCCTTATAATATCCCATTACTTATTCTCCTTTAGTTTATCTAACATATCCCATACTCCAAGCATATACATTATACCTAAAGCTCTATCATATAAACCATATCCAGGTCTAACATTTCCAGGTTTTTCATCCCATAAATGTCTACCATGGTCTGGTCTAATATAACCATTGAAGTTTGAATCATGATATGCTTTTAAAATATCTAAAATATGAGTATCTCCATCACAATCACGATGGCTTGCTTCACTAAAATCACCATTTTCAAAATGCTTTACATTTCTAATATGAGCAAAAGCAATTCTATCAGCATATTTTCTTACAATAGAAGCAACATCATTATTTGGATTAGCATTTAAACTACCACTACATAATGTTAAACAGTTGTATGGATTATCTACCATCTTTAAAAATCTTTCAATTCCAGCTTCATCTACAAGAAGTCTAGGAAGTCCGAAAATATCCCAAGGTGGATCATCTGGATGAATTGCCATTTTGATATCACATTCTTCACAAACAGGCATTAAAGCTTCTAAAAAGTATTTCAAATTAGCCCATAACTTCTCATGGTCTACACCTTCATAAGCTTTAAATAAATAATCTAATTTAGCCATTCTTTCAGGTTCCCATCCAGGAAATGACATATTATATTTTTCAGTAAAATCTAATATATATTTAGCCATTTGATTATAGTCATCTTGAATCATATTCTTTTCATAGAATAACGCAGTAGATCCATCACCAACTTCATGGAATAAATTACTTCTAGTCCAGTCAAAAATAGGCATAAAATTATAACATATTACCTTAACACCAAACTTAGATAAATTTCTTATTGTTTGTTTATAATTTTCAATATATAAATCTCTAGTAGGAAGACCTATCTTAATATCGTCATGAACATTTACAGATTCAACAACATCAATATTAAATCCATACTTTTCACATTGTTCTTTAACTTCTCTAATCTCTTCTTCTTCCCATACTTCTCCAGGCATCTTATGATGAAGGGCCCAAACAATTCCAGTCACACCAGGTATTTGTTTGATATCTGATAATTTAATCTTATCATTACCTTCTCCATACCATCTAAATGTCATTTGCATAAAGATTACCTCCTATCTTAAACTTTTAGGTTTTCTAATCTTATTTAATTTTTTATTCATTTTTAATAATTCTTCTTTAGTAAAACTAATATTCATCATACCAATCATAGAAGTTAAACGTAAAACTGTAAAACCACCAAGCATTTGCATAATATCGCCAGAAAGTTCAAATCCAGCACCTTCAGCCTTACCATCTTTATTCTTAGGCATTTTCTTCTTTAAAGACATACCAACTTTAGCAAACCATAGTTTACCTCTAAGTGATTTCATAATATCAGAAATCTTATCATTTAAAGAATATCTACCTTCTGGAGCATCAATATCAAACCAGTTTAAAATAGCACCTTTTTCCTTTAAAACATAATCATCATTCATATTATATAATGCATCAATGCTAAATTCTATAGCAATACTTGTTAATATGATTACATTTCTTGCAAAATTTTAGCTTTTTTGATAAAAAGTAATGGTTTTCAAATAAAAAAATTGACAATTACTGCAAAAAAAATTAAAATATTATTGGTGATTATTATGTATAATAAAGATATAAAATACTACTATGATGAAAAAATTAAAAAATATGTTTTTTCTTATTTAGGAAATAATTACATAATTGAAAATAATGAAATATTAACAGGTGAATCATTAAAACAAGTAATGGGATACGAATGTTTAGTAAGTGTCACAAATACATTATATGAAGGTTTTAAAGAACTTCATCACCATGATTTTTATGAAATACTATATATAAGAAAAGGTAATTTCATCTTTAAAGTAGATGAAAAAATATATAATGTATCTCCTGGTGATGTCATTTTAGTATCTCCTTCTACTTTACATGTGCTAATCCAAAATGAAAAAAATATTGAAGCTGAAAGAGTAGTAATAAACGTTACTGAAAAATTCTTAATGAATATGTCAACATCTCAAACAAATTTATTAAATATTTTTGAAAAAGCAGAAAAAAATAAAAACTATTGTATTCACTTAAAAAACGAAAGAAAG
Source organism: Anaeroplasmataceae bacterium (assembly GCA_045127955.1). Taxonomy (GTDB): domain Bacteria; phylum Bacillota_I; class Bacilli_A; order Acholeplasmatales; family Anaeroplasmataceae; genus Pelethenecus. The sequence goes on along the minus strand of JBGVRA010000030.1, from coordinate 50,767 downwards.
AAAAAACTAGATCAATATATAGATATAGTTTTAAAAACCCAGGGTTCAAATAAATTTGGTGAAGATATATTGTGTAAAATTAAATTATCTCAAATTTTTTTATTACTAAATGATGAATATGATGATATTGAAAACACAAATATAATCTCTCAAAATAAAATAGTTACTGAATGTATTGAATATATAGATAAAAATATATCAAAACAATTTACAATTGATGATATAGCGTCTTTTATAAATGTATCTTCTTCTACTATCTCTCACACATTTAAAAATCATACTGGAATGCCAATTTATAAATTTATAATTAAAAAAAGAATGATTCTTGCAAAAAAATTAATAAAGGAAAACATTGATTTTCAAGAAATATATATTCAATGTGGTTTTAATGATTATACATCTTTTTTTAGATCATTTAAAAAAGAATTTAATCTAACTCCTAAAGAATTTAAAAACATCATCAATCTACAAACTAAATAAATTTAAAAACACTAATTCTAGTGTTTTTTATTATTTTATTTAAAATAATACTAGTTATTTTTTAGATAATGTGGTATAATAAATATTTGTGAGAAAAAATTCACTCAAAAAATAAAATAATAATTAAAATATAATATAAAACGAAAGAAGGCGCATTTTATGACTCAAACAGCTTCAATCTTTTTGAGTTTATCCATTGCATTACTTGCAGGTCTATTACTTTCAAGACTTGCAAAACTTGTCAAACTACCAGCAGTTACCGCTTATCTAATTGCCGGAGTATTAATTGGACCATTTGTCTTAGGAGCATTAAACATCCCTGGAATCGGAATTACCCATGAACAAATCAAAGGGTTTGGATTAATTGCTGATTTAGCACTTGGTTTTATAGCATTCTCAATGGGAAATGAGTTTAGAATAGCTCAACTAAAAAAAATAGGTAAGCAAGCTACAATCATCGGTATACTTCAAGCAGTAGTTACAACAATAATTGTAGATGTTGTATTAGTAGCACTACACTTCGCAATGCCTGATGTTTTAACTCTACCTGCAGTAATTGTTTTAGGTTCGGTTGCAACAGCTACAGCACCAGCAGCAACATTAATGGTAATTAAACAATATAAAGCAAAAGGACCTGTAACAGACGTATTACTTCCTGTAGTTGCGATTGATGATGCAGTAGGTCTAATCGTATTTGCTGTTTCATTTGGTATCGCAAGATCACTTAATGTATCAGGTATTAGTCCTTTACAAATTATCCTAGAACCATTAATTGAAATTGTATTATCACTTCTATTAGGATTTATAATGGGTTTATTATTCACTTTATGTGAAAAATTCTTCCACTCACGTTCTAAACGTATGGCCGTATCAGTAACATTCGTTATGCTAACTGTTGCATTATCAAGTTTAAAATTTGAAGTAGGTGGTATTCATATTGCATTTTCATCATTACTTGCTTGTATGATGTTAGGTACAGTGTTCTGTAATATTTGTGAAGTATCTGAAGAACTTATGGATAGAGCAGACAGATGGACTACTCCTGTACTTATCCTATTCTTCGTAATAAGTGGAGCCGAACTTGAACTTTCAATATTCACACAAATATCTGTAGTTATAGTTGGTCTAGTATATATTATCTCACGTTCAATTGGTAAATATCTTGGTGCAAATGTAAGTGCTAAAATGACTAAATCAGATCCAAATATCGTTAAATATCTAGGTATTACACTTCTTCCTCAAGCAGGAGTTGCCTTAGGTATGGCAATCAAGGCTATAGAATTAGGTCCTGATGGAGCAATTGTAAGAAACATTACATTATTTGCTGTATTAATTTATGAAATCTTTGGCCCATTCTTAACAAAACTTGCATTAGCTAAAGCAGGCGAAATTGATGAAACAGGACGTAAGAGTGCACGTGATGAACATCTTGCTTTAAAAAATGCTAATCCAGTTAATAACTAATAAATATAATAGAACAAAAAATTATTAAATATTTTACTTTTAAAAAAAGACACATCAAATACAATGCAAGATTGTTTTCTAATGTGTCTTTTTTATCATTATGAAAAAATGGCACTATTACTAGTGCCATTTAATTTTATTAATTATTGAGAAATAACTACGCTAGTTACTTGATAATTAGCAAACTCAGAGTTTAATCCAAGAGAAATGTGCTTATCAGCAGCAACATCATTAGCAACAGTCCAGAATGTGAATACTTCACCAGTAGAACTTGTAATCTTAAAATCATTTCTAATAGTAGTACCAGTTCTTGTACATGTCCATTCGATAGTACCATTTGTCATAGCAGCTTCGAATTGAGCACTATTAACGTCTCCACCTTCAGCATTTGTCCACCATGCATCACGGTTAATATTTTCCATAGCACCCATTTGTTTTTGATCATCATCAAAATCATGAGTTAACTTATCGCCTGATTGCCATTGGTCACACCATCCCCACCAGTCCATTCTTGTAACCCATGGAGAACCTTCACCTTCAACACCTGCAGGTAATTCTTCTTGAACTATAGCTAAAACACCACGCCACCAATTACCAGCGATACCATTAGTTTGGATAGAATATGTAGTTGTAACAACGAAATCACCAGCTAAATCCTTAACAGCATATACCCAATCATTTACGTTGCCCCATCCGCCAGCATCCCAGCGAGTGATTTCAACAGTGTGGTTACAATTAGAACAATATGGAGCATCATAGTCATGAGCTGTATGGTTTCTAAAATCTTTATCTAAAGTAACGTCTTTATTAGTACCACAACCACCATTACATGGAATATATCCAGAACCTTCAGTTTCACATGTAGGAACTACTTCTACAACTAAGTTAGCGTAGTCATAAGAGTGTTCACCAGCAGGTAATACTCTAGAATCTTTATGGTTACACCACTTACAGAATCTAGCTTCTTCACCATCACCAGCACAAGATGCTTGAGTTAAAGTAACCCAATCACCATATTCATGGTTTTCACCACAGAAAGATTCAGGATAATAAGGTTGGAATAAACCGTCTTCATGTACTTTAATAGCCTTAGCAAAGTTAGGTTCAAGCCAACCATAGCCATGCATACCTTCAGCAGTATTATACCATCCATTACGATCATTTCCACCATCATTACATCCAATTGAAATAGCAATTAATTCATCTTTAGAAACACCAAGATGTTCATAAGATAAGAATAATTCAAATACTAATTCATACATTTGAGTAGCTTCATTTAACTTAGGAGCAGAAACATAATGTCCTGTAAAGTTACTTTGACCACCACTAAAGTCAGAAGCCCAGAATTGATCATTACCATTAACTCTAATTAAATTAGTAGTATTCATGATTCTTAATTCAACATTATTTGCTTGCCACCATTCAGGAGCAGATGAATAATCACCAGTTGATTGATATTCGAAGAATAAATATATACCTAATGAGTTTCTTGAACCATAAACATCTATTAATGTAGTACCAGTATTTCTATTAAATACGAACTTGTTAGTCTTAACAGTATCAGTCCATAAAGCATCATCCATCTTACCATCTAATACAACATTAACTTTTAAATCATCAGTAACAGTTACTTTAACATTCTTAGATAAATTACCATATGAAACAGTAATGTTTGCAGTACCTACAGTTGAAGTAGCAGTAACTAAACCATTAGCATCAACAGTAGCAACAGTTTCATTATCAGATACATAAGAAACAGCACCTAAATTTAAGTTAGTAACGTCTGAAGCTAAATTAATTTGATAAGTAGAATTAATAAATACGATTGGGCTCTCATTAGCAACATCTAAAGTAGTAGGTTCAGCATACATAGCATTAGCATCATCGCCAAGTAAGCACTTGAAGTTACTTACTGTAACACCAGTAGCCCATCCACCAACCCATGCATAACATGGTTCATCAGCAGCAAAATCAGTATATACAACATGCTTATAGCACTTTAGACCATCGCCATTCTTAGCGAATAAGTAATAGTTAACACCATCTCTTAATAAACCGATAGTATAACCTTCACCCATAACCCACTTATTTTCATTTGATACATTGAAACCACCAATTTGTCCAGCCCATGCCCAGTCAGTATGTTCAGCATTTTGAGGAACGAAATTGAATGATGTCCAACCAGATGATTGAGATGCTTGTTGTTGATCACCATAGAAGAATGCATTCTTAACAACAGTATCAGATGTAGTTGTGTTCCATGAAGTAGTTTCATCAGAACCAATCATAATACCAAACTTAGGATAAGCATCTGATTCTAATTGAGAATCGATAGTAATTGTAGCTTCAACGTAGAATTTAGAATGATGTACATCAGCAAATTTGAAAGCAATGTCGCCAGCTTCAGCAACGATTGAACCTTCGTCCATAAATAATGATGTATCTAAATTATTACCACGAGAGTTAGCTAAGTCAATTAAACAATGTTTAATCTTGAAAGTATGACTAGCTTTCTTTGTGTTATCGTCTTTACTTACAGCAGAAATAGTAACTTCAGAATCTTCAGCTACTTTTCCAAATTTTACAACGCCATTAGTTACTGTAGCTAAATCTTTATTAGAAGATTCCCAAGTAACTTTTAAGCCTTGTTCGCTACCCTTAACAGTAGCAGATAGTCTTAAAGAAGAACCATCAAAAACTTCACTAGGTATATCTGAATCATCTTGCATTTTTAATTCAACACTTTCAACAGTAACACCAGGTTCTGTAGCAGGTGGAGTTTGTTCACCGCCAGTTACAGGTGGAGTTTGTTCACCACCAGTAGGTGTAGAGCCTTGAGGTTGACATGCAACTAAAGCAAGAGCAAATAAACCTAATAAAACAGGTAATATTTTTTTCATATTTTCCTCCTTGAAATATATAATTTTTTATAGTAAACACTACTTAATAGTATTATACCACTAATTATTAATTATCGCAAACACAATTTATGATTTTTTCTAAAGTTATTATTAATTATCGCAAACACAATTTATGATTTTTTCTAAAGTCATGTAATATTCATCAAATTCTTCTGGGTTTGCTACTTCTACTGCCTTTTCACAGTAGTAATTATTAGTTGCAACTTTTTTACCACCAACTAAATCTACATTACTATAATTAAAACACATTTTAATATTAGCAGGATCATCAACACCTAAATCAGAATAAGAAATAAATAATTCAATATCCATACCTTCAGATGTCTTTTCACCATTATCGTTAGCGTAACCATGAGTTGTAACATGATGTTTAAAATCTTCAATGAAACCACCATAGTATAAATTTGTACTAGGTTTGAATTCATTTAATTTAGTACCAGCTTCATAAATTCTTAATAAATTAGCACTACTTAAACAAATAGTCATCTTTTCAGAAGCATCAGTTCCAGTAACATAAATTCTAAAATCATCATTAGCTCCATTTTGACCCATATCACCAGTACCCCAAGCTTCACCATCTGTCCAAAGTTCAGTATCAGTAATATGTGCTGAAATATATAATCCGTATGCACCCTTTATTACATAAATAGTACCAATTCCATCTACTTCATGTTTAAATGCATCTTCATATAATTTTTCATTTAAAATACCATCAACAAATGGTTCAGTACCAACATTAACTTTTAATTCGCTAGTAATAGTACCTTCACCAGTTCTTGCAGTAAACTTAACTGTTTGACTACCAGCAGTATTAGCATCATAACTACCTTCATACTTAACTTTAATTAAACCAGTATAACCATTAGTAAATGTAGCAGTTAAATATTGAGGTAAAGCAACATTAACACCAAATGGTACTTGAATTTCAACATCTTCAAATGATTCTACTTTTCTAGTATCATTTAAAGAAATAATTTCAGCAGCAATTCTATTACCTAAAATATAGTTACCAGGTGTACCAAAATGCCAAGGTTCAAAAGTATTAGTATATAAATCAGTTGTAGAAATAAATGAACAATCATTAGTATTAGCTGCAACTCTAGCTTGGATTTCTCTTAATACATTTGAATATTTAGCACTATTAGTTAAAGCTTCAGTAATAACAACAGGTAAATTTGGATTACCAACATAATCGCGTAAATCCTTAATGAAATATTCTAAACATTTTTCATAAATAGACATATTGTTATCATATTTAGCATCTTGTTCACCATGAACAAATGCAGCACCGTCAATTACAACTTCATAACCTTCAGATTCTAATTGTTCAATAGTTGCATCAATCAATTGATATAAATTGTTAGTTAATGGACCAGTTGCATTTCCATTCTTATCTTCACGAATTTGATTTAATTGTAATAAATTCGTAACTTCTTCATCATCAATTGCACTAGTAGAATACCAATGATCTGTAAATGTAGAACCACATGCAGTATACTTAACAATCGCACTCTTACGAGAATCTCCATCTTTAGGATATCTACTAGCCATAGTTTCTCCCATACCAAGTTCAGGACCAAACTCACCAGCAGTATCACCAAAACCAGGCTCTAATTCTTTTAAATAAGCAGAATTAGAAATTGTTTCAGGAATATTTGATAACGCAGGCATCATTAAACCATCAGCACAAATATCAACATCATAATTAATTTCTTTTTGTTCATCAGTTAATGAATTATTAAGCGCTTTTCCTCTAGCACCACTTTGACCAGTTAAAATAATCAAGTGGATTTTATTATCTTCTTGTGGTAAAACTTCAGGAGTTGGTTCTTTAGTTGGTTGTTTTGTAGGTTCATCTGGTGTTGGAGTTTTTCCATTACCACTTCCATTACAACTTACTAAACCAAAAACCGCAAGAAGACCTAAAAATGAGATTAAAAACTTTTTCATTTTATTCTTCTCCTTTTCTTATTTTCCTAGTACCTTGATTTCATTAATTTGAGCACCTGAAGTATCAAAACATAAAACAACTCTAGTCGCTTTAAAATCATCAAAATCAATAGTAAATGAACTACCAGGATGAATAAATTCTAATTCATCGTTAACATAATTAAGCATAAATGCCGCATTATAGATAACATTATCATTAAAGAAGTTAATATAATCAATTTCAAATAAAGCTTTATCATAATAAGCACTATTATTAATTACAATACCACCAATTTCGTATTCTCTGTCAAATACTAATTCAATATAAGCTTTACCTTCTTTTAAAATAACTTCTTTACCTTTTTCTTGTACTAAATTATAATGTCTAACTACATAATTATCATTAACAAATTCAGCATTTTCAACATTATAATATTTAACTTTTGCATCTAATGCAATATTCTTATAACCACTTACAGAAGTAGGAAGCGGTTGTAATGACCAAGTAGGACCATCAGTATATGGATCACCATTTTCATCAAAATATACATAATCTAAAGCTAATGCTCTACCACTTGAAGCATTATTTCTATTTTTGTGTTGATGATAAGCAATCATTAATTGATCACCAGCATAGAAGAAACTATGATGTCCATTACCTGATGAGAAATTACTCCATTGATCAAATACAGTTGTACCAGCTTGACCACCAGCATATCCTAATAATAAATTAGTCCAAATTTCACCATTCTTCTTTTGTTCTGCAGTATAAGGTTTAGTATAATCGCCTAGTGGAGAATCACTAAAAGCATAACATATAGAATAATAACGATTTTGATAATCATTAACAGAATATGTTAAATAATATAAACCATTAGGAGATTTTAACATAAATGGTGCTTCAGCAATATTATATCCATTAATTGCTTCCCAAAATAAAGTATCTGCATCTGTATTAGTACCTAATTCACCAGGAATAATTAAGTCTTTTCTTGTATTCCAATCACAAGTAATTGGGTCTAACATTTCACATCCTACAATATGTTGTGTATTTGTTGATACAACATAATACATATACATCTTACCATCATCATCAACAAAAATAGTTGTATCTAATGCATTATGATATTTATCAGGGAACTTAAATACAGGTGATTTAGAACCATCAATCATTTTACCATTTGCATCTTCTTGTTTAATTTGTTCAAATGGACCTAATGGTGATTCACCTTTTACAACATGTAAATAACGTTCATTTGTATTTTTCATAGTATTACTATAATATAAATAATACTCATCGCCAAACTTATAAATTTCAGGAGCAAATAAAATATTACTTTCCCATTCAGATAAATTATCACTATTATTTGGTCTTAAAATATCCATATATAATTCGTAATTAATAAAATCTGTAGTGGTGTAGCAATCAAAAGATTTCGCACCAGTTCTATCAGTAGTACCATAAATATAGTATATACCATCTTCAAAATAAACATATGGATCTGGTAAAGGTACTTTATTTAAATCATTACGATACCATTTAGTAGTATCATAATCAGGCATTTTTTCACCATCACCTAATAAACCATAATCTATATAATCTAAATTACTCTTAGTTGGTTTAATTCTATCTTTTTCAGCAACTTCTTTTGTATCAACAGGTGTTGGAGTCTTTTCCTTTGTAGGAGTTTTTCCATCACCATTTTGATTACAACTAAATAAAGTTACACCTAAAATAGAAATTAAAAGTAAACTAATCATTCTTTTAATTTTCATAATACACCCCTAAGCTTCTCTTCCTAATACTTTAATTTCGTTAATTTGAGCACCAGGAGTATCTAATGCAATTAAAACCTTTGTAGCTTTGATATCTTCATCAAATTCAACAACAAACGAACTTGTTGGATATATAAATTCTTTTTCTTCATTTATATAACATAACATAAAACCAACATTAAAAACTGCATTATCATTAAAGAAATTAATATAATCAATTTCAGATAAAGCTTTATCATAGAATGCACTATTATAGATCATAATAGCACCAATATAATATTCTTTATCAAAAACAAGTTCAATATAAGATTTACCCTCTTTTAATACAACTTCCTTATTAGCATTTTGTACTAAATTATAATGTTCAACAATATAGTTATCATTAACTCTTTCAGCATATTCAACATTTTGATATTTAACAGTAGCATCAAGTGCGATATTCTTATATCCACTAATTGCTTCTGGTAAAGGTTGAAGTGAATATGTAGGACCTTCAGCATATGGAACACCATTTTCATCAAAATGAATATAATCCATAGCAAACATACGACCATTATTAGAGTTATCTCTATTTCTATGAGCATGATATCCAATCATCCATTGATCACCAACTTTAAAGAAACAGTGATGAGCAGTACCAGACATAAATCCACCCCATTGATCATGAACAGTAGTACCTGTATGACCGCCAGCATAACCAAATAATAAATTAGTCCAAAGTTCGCCATTTTTCTTTTGTTCAGGAGAATAAGGTTTTGTATAATCACCTAATGGAGAATCACTTTCAGCATAACATACAGTATAGAATCTATTAGGATAATGATTTACTGAATAAGTTAAATAGTATTTACCATTAGGAGATTTAAGCATGAAAGGACCTTCAGCAACTTCAAAATCAGTATAAGCTTCCCATGATAAAACCTTAGATGAAGTAGTTGCTGGTGTAAGTTCACCAGGTCTAACTAAAATCTTATATGTTTCAAATAATGGAGTAATAGGATCAGCCATTTCAAAACCAACGATATATTGAGAATTTCCTGTATCATAAACAGAATAATACATATAAATCTTTCCGTCATCATCTTGGAAAATAGTTTGGTCTAAAACACTTAAACCTAATGAATCATTATGATTAAAAATTGGAGCAGCCTTACCATCAACTAATTCTCCCCAAGCATTTTCTTGATAAATAGATTCAAAAGGACCATAAGGATTACTAGATTTAGCACAATGAATATATCTTAGACCATTTCTTTGATTATTAATACCAAAATATAAATAATATTCACCTTCATATACAAACATTTCAGGAGCAAAAATACCACCAGAATTTGTTTCCCATGAATCTTCAGGTGCTACATAAACATCTTTATGCCAAGTAAAATCATGAAAATCAGTTGTTGAATAACAATCGATTGTTCTTGCACCAGTTCTATCTGTAGTACCATAAATATAATATGTACCGTCTACTTCTAAAACATAAGGGTCAGGTAACGCTAAATCTTTTAAATCATTACGGTACCATTTTTCTTCATTATAATCTGGATGATTACCATCAGATAACATACTATAATCAGTATATTTAACATTAGAAGCCCCAGGTTTAACTAAATCTTCTTCAGCAATATCTGGAGTTTCTGGAGTAGGAGTTTTAGTCTTTTCATTATTATCTTGACAAGATGCTAAAGAAATTGCCATAACCCCACACATTAATAAACTAAAAATTCTTTTCTTCATAGTATCACCTATTCAACAATAAATCTAGGACCATCTAATTCAATTTCAAAAGAAGGTTTAACTTTTGATTCCTTTTCTTCTCCTTCATCATTTACATAAGTATATGATACATAAGGGAATCCATTATCATCCCAAGACAATTTATCCATAAATAAATGTCTAGTAGCAAAATTATCAGCACTTGAATATGCATGATAATAAATCCAGTAATCACCAGCATCATCTAATAAAATAGAATTATGACCAGCACCTGACATATTGGCATTTGTAATACCAGTCCATAAACACATTTCTCCATATGTCTTACCAGAACCAGATGCAGTTAAAGGACGTCCAGCAGCATCAGTATAAGGACCAGCAATATTATCAGCACGACCTACAACAACACGGTATGTAGAACTCTTACCTTCACAACAAGTACCAACACTACCAAAGTAATAGTACATGCCATCTTTTTTAATAATATAACTACCTTCATAAGTTGAACCATCCCAACCACCAACTTTACCAGCGATTAGAACTTTATTATCGCGTTGATATTCAACACCACCTAATAACTCTGTACCATCTTCTGTAAGTTCAAGTAAGAATAAGCCTTGGAATGAACCAACTGACATATAAACTCTACCATCATCATCGATAAATACATGAGGGTCGATAGCATTATCAATTTTAATTTCCTTATAATCAAATAATTTACCCATATCAGTATAAGGACCAGCTATTTCATCAGCTACAGCATAACCAACACCACAGCATTTTCCCCAAGCACTTAATGAATAATAATAAATCCATTTATCACCAATTTTGATTACATCTGGTGCCCAAATTTGAGCATTAACAGATTCACCCCAAACATCTTTATCCCAAGTAGGACGAGTAATGATGTTATCACTATATACAATCCAGTTACATGCATCTTCACTTCTTAAAACACGTCCTAAAGTAGAGAAAATATAAAAATATCCATCATCGCCTCTAACAATTGAAGGGTCAGCAACTTCTGTTTTATATGGAGAACCATTTTCATAAGTTACAAGTGTTGGATTAGTATAAGTACCAAAGAAATATTCTACTGGAGTAGGTTCTTTAGTAGGTTCTACTGGTGTTTTTTCAGTTGGAACTTCAGTTTTAGGGTTACCATTTTGTTGACAACTTACTAAAGTTAAAGCTAATAGTCCCATTAAAATTAAAACAAATTTTCTTTTCATAAGAACCACCTAATCTAATTATTTTTTAAATCAAATTTTCTAAATACTGCACTTACATGATGATTATATATACCACAATATCCAGAAATATATTTATTACCATCTAAATTATAAATAAGTTCATCATCAACATAAAAGTTAATAGAAGTTAAAGTTTTAACAACTTTAAGTTCCATTTCACGTTTACCATTTAAAGCATACTTCTTTAACACCTTAGAATGATAATAATTTGCATCAATTACATATGCATGGTTACGATCAATAACTAGCATATATCCTTGTAAAGAATAACCATTTTCAAACTCATTAGATTTTGAATAATTATTACAACACGCTATTAACCCAACAAATCTATCCTTAATTTGAGGATTACCAATAAGCTTAATATTAGTTGATAAACTAAAATCAGAATATTTTTTCTTAGAAATAATAGCGTTTCTATCGTTTTCTAAATAAATACCAGTAGATACTTTAAGATATCTATGATAAATATTACAATTATCTAATAAATTATCAATATTAATAATAGGATTATCTTCACATTTAACAATCTTTATTTTTAAATCAGAAGAAATTCTATCACATAAAAATGAAATCTTATGAATTCCCTTTTTTAAAGAAACATTAAATAATAAAGTATTATCAATTAAAGAAGAAACATCTTCTTTCATTAAATTATTATCTATAAAAATATTTTTTAATATAGTCTTCTTATTAGCATGTAAATAAATCATATAACAACCATCTTCACTAATTCTAAATTTAGTAAAATAGTTATCATCTTTCTTATTACAATTACTAATATAAAACTCATCTTTTTTTACAATATCTTTATCACTACTACCAAAAGAAGCAATTGAATATGCTAAATATGAACCAATAAATTCATTATTAACAAAACCAATCTTACCCTTATTAACATTAATAGAAGTCTTATTAACAATCTCTACATTATCTAAATAAATAGTAGCTTTTTTGTTATAATATTGTAATCTAAGACAGTGAAATACATTAGGATTTCCTAAAGAATTTAAATCTAAATCTAAAAGTATATCACTATTACCATTACAATAGTTAACAATCTTTAATCCATTGTTTACAACAATATATTGATAATTATTTGAATCAACATAAGCTAAATATAATTTAACATTAGAACCTTTAAAATTATATTCAACAGTAAATCTCTTATTTTCAAATACTTCATTAGAAATATAATTAGATTCATCAACATACTTTTCAAAAATAGGTCTTCTAAATCCTGGATTATCCTTCACATAAGCTCCATTAGTCATCATATTACCATAATCATCAAAAACCAACCTAGAAATATTTAAATATCTATTTCCACTTTTAGTCATATTATGATATGCAATATAATAAGAATCTAAATCAGGACCTAAAAAAGTCATAGAATGACCAAGACCATAAAAATCATTTGTTGTAGAAAGTAAAGTAGTACCTTTAAAAGATAAACCATCTTCACTAAAAGATTTACCACTAGAATAAACAACACGGTAAGCATCACTTAAAAAATGAGTTCCTGTATAAGTTAAATAATAATAACCATATCGTTTCAACATATAAGGACCTTCTGTCCAATTACCAATAATAGTATTATTAAAGTAAAAAGAATCATCACTAAATAACTCAAAATCTGATAAAGAGTCATCTTCTTTAAATTTTTTAGCAGCTATACCTGTTTCAGTAGCTCTTAAAAAATACTTTGATTCATCAGTATCAATGTAAAAACTACCATCAATAAGTTCATTAAAGTTATCTTTATATAAAACATATGGTCCACATATATTTTCACTTCTATAAATATAATGGCCATTACCACTAGGTGATGCAGTTATATAAAAATAACCATCTAAGTATGATAATTCAGGAGCGTAAGCGAAGGCAATACTCTTATCTTCGCTTACAATTCCATCCTCATTAACATATTGAAAGTTAATCAAATCATCTGATTTCATCATGACTAAACCACGATCTCTTGTACAAATCAAATAATAACTTCCATTAAATCTGTAAATAAACGGATCTGGTGCACCTAAACTTGCAGCACCATTTCTTCTTTTGCTATTGAAAATATTATCATATTTCAATAATTTACTCATAATTAAATAGTATCTCCAGTTGTTTCATCAAAGATTAAAATCTTATCAGTATTCATAGTTAACTCAACATCAGTATGAGGTTTAATTAATGTACCAGTAGAAATCTTAGCAATCATCTTAGTGTCAGCATAATCAGTATGAACTAATAATTCACTACCTAATAATTCTACGATATCAGATTTAATTACAAATGGATTAGACTTATTGCTTTCATTATATTCATTATTTAAGTGAATATCTTCTGGTCTAATACCGATTCTTACGTTATGTTTGCCAATTAATGCATTCTTACTTTCAGTTAAAATACCAAGTGCAACTTCGTATAAATTATTAATAAATTGAACATCAACAGAATTTAAATTAACTTTAACTTTTGATTTTTTCTTCTTATTCTTTGGTTTTTGATAATATAATGTTTCAGATTCAACTTTTTCATTTTTGTTAAACACTTGAGCATTATGTAATTTACCAATATCACTAGAATTAATCTTTTCAAATGTTAATAATGGTTTTCTAATAGCCTTTAACCAAGAATCAGAATCATTAGATAATTTTTCAGTAATATCAAGTTTTGCTAAAGAAGCTAATAAAACCTTATTACCAGCACCTAAAGATTGAACATATTCAGTACATGCCTTAACAGCATTTACAAAACCAAAATATGTAGGTAAATTAATAGAATTTGTATTAATATCTTTTAATACTTCAAGTTGAGCTTCAACTAAAGCTAAAGCTTCCTTACCATGTTCATCAGTAATTGTAGATACAATATCTTTAATCTTATAAAGAGTTAACTTAGCATTAATTCCCATAGCCTTATTATATTCTTCAATTAATAATGATAATGCTTCACCAGTATATTTTCCTAAATAAGATTCAACAGTTTTTTGACATTCAGGACTGAATGATTTAACATTTTCAAATAAAGTTGTTAATTCTTTTTGAACGTTTTGTGGATCAGAATGTTCTTTACCTACAAATAATACTTCATCGACAACTCTTAAAGCATGCATTTTCTTGAAATCATCTAATTCTAGCATTCTTTCGATATCTTTAATCTTATCTTCATAGAACTTATTATGTTTTGCAACAAATTCAGGTTTTAATTCAACTTTAAAACCACTCTTGAACGTAATAGTTCCATTGTCATATTCACCATCGAATATATTCATAGCTGGAGAACCAATAAATGTAGCAACAAATATATTTTTAGGATTATAATAAATTTCTTGTGGAGTACCAATTTGTTGTACCCAACCTTTAGACATAACCGCAATCTTAGTAGCCATTGTCATAGCTTCTGTTTGGTCATGTGTTACATAAATTGTAGTAGCACCAATTTGTTCATGGATTCTTACAATTTCACTACGCATTTGAACACGTAATTTAGCATCTAAGTTAGATAATGGTTCATCCATTAAGAATAACTTAGCATTTCTTACTATAGCTCTACCTAAAGCAACTCTTTGCATTTGACCACCAGATAATTCTTTAGGTCTTCTATCTAAATATGGACCTAAATCTAGAATTTCAGCAGCTTCAAATACTTTTGCTCTAATTTCTTCTTTAGTAAGTTTTTCTTCTTTATATTGAACAACGCCATCTTTTAAAACTTCATAGTTTTCATTAACAGTAAATCCTTTACTAGTTAATTCATTAAGTTCATTCTTCTTTTCAACTTGAGCCTTATCACAAATTTCTTCATATAATGTTTTGCCAGATTGATTTTTCATTTCTAATTGTTCAGTAGATGTAATATTGAATCCACATAAAGTTTTAGCAGCAAAATCAGAAATTTTTAATTTAGTAGCTACATATTCATTTGTAGTACCAAAAGATAATGACTTATCATAAGCTTCTCTAATTGCTCTAACAACTTCATTAGGTTGTTTTAATGCATTTAAAACTTCATCCCAAGCTTTATTAACTTTCGCTGTAACAACCTTACGATATTTACGAGATTTTAATGGGAATGCAATATTATCATATACTGTCATTTGTGGATATAATGCATATGATTGGAATACCATTGAGATATCACGATCTTTACTAGCTAAATAATTTGATAATACCTTATCAATATATAAATAACCACTTGTAATATCTTCTAATCCGGCAATCATACGAAGTGTTGTTGACTTACCACATCCTGATGGACCAACCAATACGATAAAATCATTTTCCTTAATATCGATATTAAAATCGTATACAGCTTGTACACCATTAGGATATATTTTATTGATATCTTTTAAAGATACAAATGAGTCAACACCCTTATTAACAACCTTATACCCATGGTCTCTTAATACTTTACCAGCTTCTGATTTTGAAACTACCATACTACCATCAACTGGCTCTAAATTGTTATTTTTAATGTTTTCCATAAAGTACCTCTTTCATTTTTAACGTTTTACACCAGTTGAAGCCATACCTTCAATAATCTTATCTTGAGCAATAAGATATACAACTAATACTGGAAGTACACACAATACACCACCAGCAAATGCAAATCCAATTGAATTTACATTAGCTTTAGAGTTGTTGATAACATAAGCCATACCAACTTGTAAAGTCCAAAGTTTTGTATCCTTTGTTCCATATAACATTTGTGGCCAAACAAGATCATTCCATGCCCCCATGAAACCAAATAAACCTTGAACGAAGATTACAGTCTTACCCAATGGTAAAACTATTTTAGTAAAAATTTGTAAATTACTATAACCATCCATTTTAGCTGATTCAATTAAATCTTTAGGAATGGATGAGAAGAATGTTCTAATTAAATACATTCCATATACTCCACCTAAACCTGGAATAATTAAAGCTAATATTGATTTATTTAAACCTAAATCGTACACTAACGATTGGTTACCAACTGATGTTGCAACACCTGGAATTACCAATGTAGCAATTAGAATACCAAATAATACATTACGATATTTAAAATCGATAAATGTAAATGCATAAGCAGCAAGTGACGCTACAAGTAAATATAAACAAGTACCGCCAACTGCACTAAAACAGCTGTTCATTAACCAATAACCTATTTCAGCTTTTTGTGAAGAATTATGTTGCATTGTTTCAGGCCATTCATTAAAAAGCAAAATCTTATAACTTTCTAGTGTAAATCCACTAGGTGGATTAAATAATTTACCAGGATGATTCATAAGGTCTTGATGACCTCTTAATGAACCAAAAAGCATAATGAAAAATGGTAATACCCATATTAATGAGAATAAAGCTAGAATTACAAACGCAACAATTTTACCAACATCTGCTTTTTTCTTTCCTGTAACAGCGTATTTTTTTCTATAACCAATATATTGTTCTAATGTTATCTTACTTTGTGCCATTTTTCATACCTCTCAGATATTTTTGTACCTGTTCTTCTATCACGTGTAATATACATTTGAATACCGGAAATAATACCAACAAATAATGCATAAACTAAAGCAGCAGCAGCACCTAAACCATAAACTGTAGTTTTTAAATTCGGATTGTTTGCAACTATATCTTGAATAAAGTACATAATAGTTGATGTTTTACCAGATGCAGGCAATGTTGTAGCATATGGACCACCACTAGTTAAAACATAATTTTGACCATATAAACCTAAATAACCAATAATTGTAGTAAATAAACATAATACAAGTTGTCCTTTTATACCAGGAATTGTAACATGTAGTATTTTCTTCCAAGTTGAACAACCGTCAATAGATGATGCTTCATATAAGCTCTTTGGAACATTTTCTAAACCTGCGCTAAGGATGATGAAGTTTCCACCCCATCCTCCCCATAAGCACATAAAGAAAATTGGAATCCAAGCATATACAACATCTACTTCATAACCAAAAATTTTAAACTTAAACCATGTATCAATGAAAAAATCTATATCTAATGAAAGATATGTAGCTAATAAACCATGATTTTCTTTTGTATTAAATAATAATAAGAAAATTGTACCAGCAGCAGTTAAAGGAACTATTGATGGTAAATAGATCATTGATCTAAAAACTTTAAAACCAGCAGGTTTTTTATTAACTAAAATTGCTAAGGCAAGAGGTAGTATAATGGCAATTGGAACCATTATAACTGAAAATGTAAATGAATTTGCAAATGCCTTCCAAAAATTTTGAGTTAAAGGTTTCATTTTAGGAGTCATACCTAAAATTATTTTATACCAAGCAAAACTATTAAATTTAGCCTCTCCAGGTGCACCATATTTAAAATCACTCATTGAAATAAATGTACCATACACTAGAGGATATAAAAAGAACATAATAAATGCTGCTAAGAATGGTAATAAAAATAATAATGTTACACCATATTTCTTAAAAAACCCAATTCTTCTAGACCTTGCTTTAGCATATTCTTCTAAAACAACAGTGTTTTGCATAAAATCAACTCCTTTTTATACTAGAAGCCCATTTTTAATAAATCTAATGTTGCTTGTGTGTCATCAGCTGCACGTTTTAATACTCCAGCAACATCTTCTGGTTTACATCCACCAGCTTTTGAGTATTCTGCGATCACGTTTGAACAAGCAGAAGCTAAACCTGAAATTAATGTAGAAGCATATTCTAAACCTTCAAGAGCCATAATATCAGCAGGATCACCTAAAGCTTGTAATGTAATATTAGTTTGTAATACTTTTTGATATTTTTCTGATTCATAAACATTCTTCCATGCAGGAACGTGACCTGAAGCATTCCATGTAACTAAATTATAATCACCGTTTTCATCAACAGATTGAGTATACCACTTAGCAAATGTTAATGCAGCAGCAGCTTTTTGCATACTTTCGATATGTCTAGTTAAAGTAACAACGTGACCATTACCATACCACTTATTAGCATTTTCACTACCAGCATTTTCATCAGTTGTCCACCATCCTAAAGGACGAGAAGCTACATATGGAGTATTATAAACTGGATCTGTTGCATCTTCTTCAGAAACACCCTTTTCGCCAGCTTTCTTTAATTCATTATTATTCCAGTTTAAAGAATAAGTTTGAGAAACCCACCAAGGACCTTCAGCAAACATTACACAGTTACCAGCACCGAACATTTCTGTATTAGTACCACTTGTACCAACTAATTTACTATTATAACGAGATACTTGATCTGTTAAATAAGTTTGGAAACCAGCATTGTTTTGGAATGTAACAGTATCTTGAGCTTCATTAGATAATGTACCACCATTTACATATAATGCACTTAAACCATCTGGGTCAGTAGATTGAGTAAAGCTTGGATAGAATAAATCCTTATTAGCCTTAACCCAAGTATGATCTGAACCCTTATTAATATTTCTAATTAATAATTCACCAGCATCAGCTTTAGCTCTTAAAGCTTCTAATAATTGTTGATATTCAGCACGGCTTTCAGGAATGAAACGAGTATTATTTTCAAAACCTAAACCATTCTTCTTAATAATATCTTGTCTAAATTGAGTAATGAAACCATGAGCATCTACTGGAATACCAAAACGATGATCACGATACATTGTAGTACGAGCGATATTATCATATGCTTGTGTGAAATCAAAATCTACACCAGTTTTTGCATATAATTCATCAAGTGGATAGAAATATTCTTTATATGCATATTCAATAGTCTTTTCATTATGCATGAAACAAACATCTGGGAAGCTTTCTTCGAAGTCTGTTTGATATGTACTATCTAACGCATTATAGTAGTCAAAGTGACCTACATAAGTAACGTCTAAATAAATTTGTCCTAAGTATTCATCGTTGAACTTATCAACCATCTTACGGAATACAACTTGGTCTGGGTCACCAATAACTGACCAAACACTTAATCTAACTTCTTCTTCAAATAAAGGTTTTCCTTCTTCGTCTAATACAATATCATCTTTTAAAGTAGAGATATCAAATAATTTTTCTGTTGTTCCTGAACCTGTAGGATTATTTGTTCCTCCTGTAGGTTGTCCTCCTGTTCCACTACCAGAACCACCATTACAACTTGCTAAAGTGAAAGCTGCAGATAATACAAGTAGTGAAGTTAATAATTTTTTCATGTTGTTTTTTCTCCTTTTCCTAAATTGATTTTCCTTCTGATTCATCATCTATATCACCTAAATCAAGATAATGAAGATCAACAACTTGATGATGGAAAATCATATCAATCAAGTTTTGTTTATAATGAGTGAATAATGCAACAGCGTTAATTAGTAATGCAATTATCGCAATAACTAATAAAATAATTGTTAAATTATATTCTCCAATAAATGGAGTCATCATTGCATCATACACACCATTAAAAGGTGGGAACATATAAATAATAAAAGCGATAAACATAAAACCAATAATTTCAATAACTGATTTTAAGATAATACTAATAATACTTATAGGATCCTTTTCCTCATCAATAGTTCCTAATTTCATTATTACTCTACCAATAGATCTTTCATCCTTAAATAAAAATTTTGGAAGTAATACAGTTATTAAATAACTAATAAAAATAGAAATTATTAATGTTATATTAGTGATTCTAGCTTGAACACTTAAAGCATCATAATATAATGTATAATGCTCACTATAATAAGGTTCACTTCGAATCATAATATTTTCAGCATTTAAAAGTAGATAACCATATGAATCATAAAATGCATTATAGTAATCTAATCCTTGCTGACCTATAGTATCATCTGAATTATTAATAAAATAATATAAAATACTATAAGCAGCTTGGGTTGTTAATACAGGAACCTCACTAACTTCTAAATTATACACAAACATTGACGAATTAAGTTTAAATGTCTCTTGGTATAATTCAAATAAGTATAAAGATTCTGTTTTTCCCTCTAAAGTAGTCAAACCATTTTTAGGTCCATAATTCGTATAAAAATATGCAACCGTATCATTTTCTAACGAAGACTCTCCAAATTTAATTACACTATCGTAACCATCTAATGTAAAATCTGGTTGTTGAGCATTACCTAATACAGAATATGAATGATAAATAGCTCTAAGTAAGTTTTCATAAACCATAACCTCAGTATCTTTTCTAACACCATTTTCTTTGTCTAGATATTCTACAACATGTGATTCTTCTGTCCAATCAATATAATATTTAATTTCTTCATCTATAACCTTACCAGCTTCAGTATAAGTTTCAGATTGAAAGGCAATAGCACTACCACCTTGAAAGAAAAGTAGCGCTATTACCCCACATATTATCATATCGATAAAACAACTAACGAATCGTTTTCCAGGTTTAGCAGGAGCAGCCCTGCGTAAATCTATTATTTTCGATTCAAATAACTTCATAAAAACTATGCAGCGTCCTTATCCCAACCATCTGCAGGAATAAATGTCTTTTCAGCAACTTCAGCAATCTTAGCATCTACTGTAGCAGCATCTGCAGAAATAGTATAATTTTCAAATTTAACTTCTGAATTGAATTGGAAGAATCCAGCATAAGAAGCAGCAGGAGCCCATCCAGCATCACCAGCAGCACCAAATAAGTCTTCTAATGTAGTACAAGAACCAGCATATACACCATTTACCCATACATGGAAATCATAACCATCACGAGCAACAGTTAAGTTAAACTTAGTACCATAAGTAATTGGTTCAGTAACACTATATAAAGCATTTTTATGTCTAGCATTTGCATCAGTTACACCAGGATTCCATGCCCAGTTACCACCATTTTGAACTTCACATACACCGAAGTTAGACCAGCTTGAAGTACCATTATTACCAATTTCAGAGTTTAAGAAGAAATAAATCTTATTATCTGTTGGATTAGTCTTATCAGTAGTTGAGAAGCAAATACCACACTTAGGATATAATTCACTAGCGTTTGCTTTATTGAAAGTAATATCAGCAGAGATTAATAACTTAGTAGATTCAACACCCTTAATTAAGTATTCACCTTGGATGTTTTCACTAGTAACAATGTATCCACCGTCTTCTAATAATTCACAATCTACATTATCATCAGGAGATACTTTAGAAATTGCTCTATCAAAGAATACATCTTTAACAACTACAGTAAATTTACAAGTCATAGATTCATCAATCTTAGATGTAACTGTAATTTCAGCAGTACCTGGCTTTAAAGCCTTAAATAATGTATTAGCAATTTTAACAACTGATTCATCTGAAGAAGTATAAGAACATTTCTTTTGAGCAGCACTTAAACTCTTATAACCAGTTAAAGTATAGTAAGCAGATAAACTCTTATTTTCATCAACTCTAACAGTAACTGTTTCTTCTTTAGCTACTAAGCTCTTGATGATTTTTGTTTCTTCTTCTCCACCAGTTGGTTGACCTTGAGTTGGTTGACCTTGTGTAGGTTGTTCAACTGTAGGTTCATCTGGTGTCTTTTCTGTTGACCCTTGGTCATTACATCCTACTAAACATAAGATGCTTGAAATTGCAAGTAACGCAATTCCGAATAATTTAAATTTCTTTGGCATTTTTCTTTTCCTCCTCTATTTACCAAATTTTTTTTAATTATTTTTTTTATTCATTGGAACTTCGGCTTTAATTAGCTGTTCAAATAAATCATAACCTGCTTGATTTGGATGTAATCCATCTTGTTGATAACTAGCATAATCATCACCATATAATCCCATGATGTCTAAGTAGTGAACTCTGTCATGCGCATCACAGAATTCTTTTAATAATGTATTGCTCTTTTCATGAGATTCCCAGTTAAAAGCAAAATATCCAGCACATCTAGTAATAGATAAATAATAAATATTTGCTTCAGGGAACATTTCTAAATAGTCCTCAATAAGAGCAGTAACACCAGCGGCACTTTGTTTACCGCTTTCTTTATCATCATCAACATTGTTAATACCAATGTTAATAACAATATTTTTTGGCTTAATATTTAATTCAGCCATTTTTACATTGATAGCACGCCAATGATGCGATGTTGTTGCACTAATACCAATATTGTAAACAGCATATTCTTCAAATGCAGTATCAAAGTTTTCAGTAATACCTGTTTTGTTTCTCCAGAATTCAAAGAATGAGTCACCTAAGAATAAAGTATCTCCTTCTTTAAAGTTATTCTTTAATCTATTAATTTGAGAATTACTTTGACTGATAAATCTATAGTCTTGGCAAACTACTGAAAATGAAGCAGTTAAATGTTGGCTGACAGCTTTAACTCTTGTTGTACCAGCCTTTAAAAAATACACTTTACCTTCATCGATATAGCATACGCTTTCATCACTAATTTCATATTCAAATACTTCATCTTGACAAACATCAGGATTAGTAAAATCATATTTTAATGATACACCATCATACCCATTACTAAAAACTTTAATAGTATCAAACGTAACCTTACCATAGTCAATTGGAGTTGGCTCTGGTTCTGGTGTAGGTTCAGGAGTTGGCTCTGGCTCTGGTGTAGGTTCAGGAGTAGGGTCTACAACTGGAGTTTGTTCGCCACCTTCTGTTGGAGTTTTTGTCGGTGCATCATTGTTACAAGCAACTAAAGCTAGCAACATCACGAAACATAAAAATAAGTTTGTTAATCTTTTCAAATTATCACCACCTTAAATTAATTTACAAACTTTTATATCTTCTGAATTAACTTCAAAATCTAAAACATTAATTTTGGTATAACAGAACACTCTAGGATTTTCTAAAACCGTTCTACCATGTAAGAAATAATAAAACTTATTATTTTCAATTACTAAAGACCCATGTCCTAAAGAACAAACATCATTCTTATCAGTAATAATAGGATTCTTATCATATTTTTTAAAAGGTCCTAATGGATTATCACTAAATGCAATACCAACCGCATAATCTTTATCTTCATAACAATTACAAGAATAAGTTAACGCATAACATTCTTTACCATTAAATTTAGTTTTAAATGTTGTACTTCCTTCACTCCAACGACGATTTTTTCTAGCTTTATTAAAAACCTTATAATCATCAACATGACCATTTTCCCATTCTTGTGGTTCTAAATCATAACTAATTAAAGTAATAAATTTATCTTTTCTTCTTCCATCTTTATCAATAAACTTATATTCATCCTTAATGGTAGGTTCAATTTTAGCTTCTTTATCAAACCACCAATCAGTATTTAGTTCAACACAAGCCACATTACTAGATTCAATAAATCTTTTAAATCTCTTATCATAACGGCAATTCATATAACAACATCTCGAAAAATACATAATAATACGATCATCTTCAATCAATAAATTACCATCAATACAAGGAATATAATTACCTTTAGTTGCATTAGCTAAAATATCATCATTATCCATTTCAAACATCTTATCTGTTAGATATTCAACATTTAAATAATCAGGATCAAATGGCAAGAAATCCATAGGACGATTACTCATATTAATAAACGGACCTTCAGGAGATGCTGATATAGCAACACCAATCTTAGCATCTTCTTCATACACTGGATCAATAAAATATTCTTCTGTTAATTCTCTTTTAACTCTTGCACTATAGAATAAATAATAATGTTTATTATTTGGATTATAATAACATTCAGGAGCCCAAAACCAATCTCTACCCCAAATATTTTCATGAGTTAAATCTAAAGCATAATTAACAAACTCCCAATTATCTTTATCTTTTGATTTGTGAATTGAAAAAGCTTTATTAGGAGCATCATTTGTAGAATAACAATAATAATAACCACTTACCTCATCATATAAAACAAATGGATCAGCAGCAATAATTTCATTTTCTCTTTTCATACTATTCCTCCACATTTTCTAAAATAATAACAAAAGAAGTAAATTCATTTAACCATCTTGTTAAATTAAAACCAATATTCATATAATAACTACCCGGATATACCTTATTATCAAAATTATTTCGATATAATTTATCCTTATCTAAACCATCAAGTTTTAAATATCTATAACGATTATTTTCTTTTAACATATTTGCAAATATCACAATAGCTTGATTTTTATCCTTAGAAACACTCATCATTGACATATAATTAGTTTCAAAAGGAGAAATCAAACGATATAAATCACCACATTGAATACATTTATGATGATATTTATGATATAACTCATTAATTTCTATAATTTGTTTTCTTTCTTCTTCATTTAATAAACAAGGGTTCATCTCTAAACCATAAGTACCAAATAAAGCAACATGACCTTTAGTAGAATAATTGGTTAAAGGACATTTACTAATATGTGCTCCCATACTAGATAATGGATAACAATATGAAGTTCCATATTGAATAAACATTCTTTGAACTGGGTTAGTTTCATCACTTGTCCAAATTTGAGGAGCATAATATAACATACCTAAATCAAATCTTCCTCCACCTGATGCACAGTGTTCAATGAAAAGGTCAGGATATCTATCAATTAATCTATTATATAAATCATATGCACCTAAAACTAAATTATGATATGTCATACCATAACTAGAAGCAGAATCAATTTCAAAAATAGCTCTATTATGGTCAACTTTAATATAATCAATTTCATAATTATCTAAAATTTTACACATCATTTCATATACATCATCTACTGCATTTTTATTAGAAGTATCTAAAACAAGTTGATGACGAGATAAACTACAAACCCTATTTCTTTCACCTAAGGCATAATTAGGATTTTTTCTAAATAAATCACTATCTGGATTAATCATCTCTGGTTCAAACCATAAACCAAATTTCATACCTGCTTGATGACATTCATTAATAACTTTATTTAAGTCAATTTTTTTATCATTAATATACCAATCACCTAATGCCCTATGATCATCGCATCTGTTACCAAACCATCCATCATCTAAAACAAACAATTCAGCACCAATAGACTTTGCATCATGGATATAATCTAAAATTAGATTAGTATCAAAATCCATGTAACAACCTTCCCAAGAATTAAAAAGTAATGGTCTATACATATTAGATTTATTGTATTTATTTAAATGGAATCTAACCAAATCATGCATATCTCTAGATAACTTTCCTAAACCTTCATCTGAATAAATCAAAACACCTTCAGGTATTTCAAAAATCTCACCAGGATTTACACAATAACTAAAATCTTCATCATTAATACCCATATTAATTCTTGTAAGTCTCCACTTATCAACATTTATATTAATAGAAAAGTTTCCACTATAAACAAACGAAAAACCATAAGCCTTACCATGTTTTTCATCACAATTCTTTTCACACAAAATTCCAAAAGGATTTTCTTCATGTGAACTTCTACCATGATTTGAAGAAACACTATATCTACCATCTGCTATACTTCTTCTATCTACATATCTTTCTTGTGACCAATCACCAAACAAGTGAATGAAATCATAGTCACTATTTGGTAAATCTAATTGATATGAATAAGCTCTTTTTAAATTAAAAGAATCATTTGACTCATTTATAAATTTATTGTTTCTTAAGATGATATTTAGATCATTAAAAATTGTATAAGAAGTAATAAGTTTTATATCTTGTCTTTCATCAATTAATTCAATTTCTAAAGTAGTAGCTTCATCATCTTTACAGTAAGTATGAGGCATTGTACTTAAACTAGGCTTGCCGTTATAAATTTTATGAGAAACATATTTAAAGATAGTCTTTAATGATTTATCTTCATGTTCAATAATAACTTGAGCACCTCTTTTATCAGGTATACCATGAAATCCAATTTCCATCATTGATCTATCGGCATAATATAAATCATATTCTTTTTCAATTCCATCCACATCTAAATAAGTTTTACCCCATTCATAACCGATATCTAAGTACGATGAAAAATCAAAATCATCTATATATGAACCAAAATATATATGTTGTAGGTAACCTTGCGAATTAATAAAAAATTTATAGCTCACATTCTTATTAAAAATATGAAATAACATATTTTCTTTATTAAACGTAATCCCCATTCTATCCCTCCTTGAAAGCCCTTACATAGCAAATTGTAAAAAACAGTAGTTTATGAAATGTAATTTCATATATAAAAGTAACCGTTTACATACTAATTTATTATATTATACCAAGAAACAATTCAAATTCACAGGTGTAAGCGTTTTCATTTTTATTTTCTTTTAAATTTTAAATATATTTATATTTATGGATAAAATATTTAATTTTCAAAGAAAAAAGACACTCAAATGAGTGTCAAATACTATAAATCGAACGTATCTTCTAACATAGATAAATAAGATTTATTTCTTTCTTTTATATAATTTAATACTTTATCAGCATTATTTCTCCACTCTGTATATGAAGTAGTATTACCCCAACGCTTCATATGGTTAGATTTATAATACATAACTTCTTCAACCATAGAATACACAACTTTTTCTGCATTTGCATAACTTAAATTAGTTTCAAGTAATTCCTTAGCTCTTTCATAGAACCTAATTTTAAAATTATCATTTTCTAATAATTTTCTATAAATATTAAATTTAGTATATGAATTAGCATGATTACGATCTAAAAAGTTTGAATGATCTTCAAAAGCAAAATCAACATCATGAATACAAAATCTTAAACGACCATCAGCATATGGATTTTCAGGGTCAACATTAACAGTTCTCCAAAACTTTAAATTATTATAATTACCAACAAAATCCCAATTTCCAGCAAATGAATGAGCAATAAAACAATCGATTAAACTATCAACATCAACATATTTATCAATAAAGTTTTCATAAATGGCATCATTAGAAAAATCATTATTCAAATAATTATTAATCTTATCAAGATGTTCCATCGCATACTCATCATTTCCATCATCAAAAGAAACTCCACCTTTTAATTCATATAAAGCAACATCATCTTTATCCACATCGTAATTATCCTTAAAATATGTATCACTATAATGTTCTCTTAAAGAATAAATGCCCCAATATTCCCCATTTAAATAAGTTATACAAGGTCGATATGCAGTTGTAGATACATTAGTTCCATACATTAATTTTTGAATAATAGCATCATTAAAACCTGTTCTTTCTTCAAAACAGTTACCACCATTATGTAATCTAAATCTAGTTAAATCTGTTAATCTTTGACTACTATTACCTAAAGTCATTCTATCCCCAAAAATATGAGTTGTAACCTTTTCGTTTTTATTACCATATTCATCTTTATTGAAATTAAGATTTAAAGTTCTTTGAGGATAACCCAAACTCCAGTTTCCACCTAGTTTAATCTTACTATTTCGATAGAAATATTCTTTATATTCAAAATCAAAAAATTCTAAATTAACCCTATGTTCAATCTCTTCTCTAATCTTATTATAAAAACCATTCCTACTACCAAACCAATTATCATAAGGCATACTTAAAGAAACAATTGGAATATCATATGAGGTATTTAAATAAGTTAAACTTCTTTTTGATTCAATACCATTAGGATCAATATACTTTATGGTAACTACTTGTTGTTTATTAGATAAAACATACTTACCACGATTTTGAATATTGTTAATATACCTATTAGAAACACATTTTCCACCTGTATCACTTGCAAGTATTGCATCTACAGATGTAGTAAGAGGATAATTGGCAAGTTTAAAATCTGTAAATAAACTTAAAACAAAAGGTTCTTCATAATAAATATTAGGATCAGTATAGTCAATCGAATAATAAAGTAACCCATCTTCATCTTTTAATTTAAAATCTAAAACTAAATCATCTTCATAAACGCCTGGATGATGATTGACATATACTCCATCTAAAACCTCATAGTAACCCTCAAATTCATCAACAACATTAGTTGGAACATCAGGAGTAGGTTCTTTTGTAGGTGGAACTGTTGGTTCAATAATAGTACCATTAGTTTTAGGAGGATTAGTTATTGGATCAGTAGTTTGACAAGATGTTAAAAACAAAATAACACCTAACATAACAATCAAAATCTTTTTGTTCATAATAATCCTCCTTGCTTAATTAATTAATTTCTTTCGTCTTGAACTTCCTTAAAGAATTTAGGGTTAACCTTAAATTCTCTATTTTCAAAAACAACACCATTTACTTCTTGTTGAACATCGCTTACTTGAGTATAACAATATCCACAAGAATAATCTAAAGAATGTAAAGCACGAATTAATCCTTTAAATCTTTCAATATATTCTTCATCATCTTTAACTCCTACACCATAACCCCAATTACTACTTCCTTCTGTATTTTTGATATAGGCAGTACCGCCAAATTCAGTAAACATAATAGGTTGGCCTTTATATTCATAGCCATCGCACATAGCTCCCTTATGATGTTCATCCCAAATTTCTTGTAAAGCTTTTTCTTTAGTTAAATAATATTGTTTTAATTTAGCACCATCTTGTTCATAATGGTGAATTGTAATAATATCAGAAATAGTATGTTCCCATCCGTCATTTGTAATAACAAAGCGATATGGATCATATTCCTTTGTTAAATGATAAATAATGTTAGCAAAATCTTGTTCAACTTTACGTGTTTTAATATTATGAACACCCCATGATTCATTAAGTGGTGTCCAAGTAATAATACATGGATGGTTATAATGTTGTTTAACAGTTTGTAACCATTCAACCTCAAAAGCGGCACGAGATTTTGAAGTATTATCATACATAGAAGGCATTTCAGACCACATTAAATAACCTAAAACATCTGCATAATAAATAAATCTTTCATCTTCAATCTTTTGATGTTTACGACATCCATTAAAACCAAGTTCAATCATTTTAGTAATATCTTCATATAAAGCTTGATTAGATGGAGCTGATAAATGAGATTCTAAAAAATACCCTTGATCTAGAACTAATTTTTGATATAATTCTTTTCCATTTAAATATATCTTTCCATTTAATGCCTTAACTTCTCTTAACCCAAAATAACTATCAATTTTATCAACAACATTACCATCATTAATTAAACTAATACTTAAATCATATAAATTAGGATTAACAGTATCCCAAGTCTTTATATTGCTTTCTAAACTAATTTCACATTTAGCTAATCCATTTTCAACTTGACATTCTGATGTACCGACTATATCACCATCAAAACTTACTAAAGAATTAATAGTCATACCACAAGCATTTACTGCCTCATACTCTAAAATAACTTTCTTATCAGCTAAAAGTGGAGTAATCTTAACATTATCAACTCTTTGATGGTTAACACGTTCTAACCAAACACTTTTATAAATACCAGTAGTATCTACATACCAACAACCAAAGTTTTCATCTTTCCAACGTTGTTTACCACGAGGTTTTTCAGTTGAATAATCATCTTCACATTTAATAACTAATAAATTTTGGCCTTTTTTAACGTATTTAGTAATATCAAAAGTTAATCTATGATATCCACCAACTAACGTACCAACATAATTACCATTCACATAAACCTTAGTCAAATAATCAGAACCTTCTAAATGTAACAATAAATCTTGATTTTCTTTCAAATCGACATTAATCATAGTTTGATACCAAACATAATCACATCTAGTTTGAATATTAACATTAGAACTAGGACATTGATAAGCAAAAGGAACTACAATATCATATTGTTTTTCAAAACCATTATAATATCCTTTTTCTTCACCTGTATTATCATTATCAAAAGCAAATCCCCATACACCATCTAAAATTTCATAATTATCTCTTACAAATTGTGGGCGTGGTGATTCCTTAAAAGTTATTTTTCTACCCATTTTTATCTCCTCCATATCAAATTAAAAAATGTATCATTACTCTATAATTTTAACATCTATAAATATTAAAGTCAATTAATCGTTATTAATCTTATTAATTAATGCTTCTAAAAATTCAAAATTCCAACCTAAATCTTCTTCATATGTAATACGTCTTAAAGGTTCTAATAAAATACCTTCATGATAACTAAAATAATCACCCTTACCTAATGATTTTAATTCATTCATGAAAATCTCATTATCCTTCATTAAAATATTAGGAGTATCTAAACTAACTTCTTTAGGTTCTTCTTTTCTAACTAACACCTTAGGACACATACATTTATCAATGTTTTTACCATCTAAACAAATCTCAAAACTATGAATAACATCAAAAGCATTCTTACAAATCATAACATTATAAATGCCATCTTCAATAACAAATTTATCAGTATTTTCTTCATATACACTAATATCATCAATATCAACTATAACATCAACAGAAATAGTATCTAAACTATTAACACATACCTTTTTAAATCCTTTTAATTCTTTTAAAGGTCGATAAATATTAGAATCCTTTTTACCAACAAATACTAAAATAACATCAAATCCTGCAATATCACTATTATTAGTAACATCTAATGAAACAACAATTTTATTATCAACTTTTCTGATATTATAATTAGAATAACTGAAATTTGAATAAGATAAACCATAACCAAAAGGTAACATAAAACCATTTCTATTTAAATCATAATATCTATATCCAACATAAATATCATCATCGTAATAACTATAATAAAGATTCTTCTTTTGTAGTTCTTTATAAATAGGATTTTGATCAAGTGTTGAAATCCAAGTTTCAGGAAGTCTACCACTAGGATTAGAAACACCATATAAGTTATTATACAAAGCTTCATTTTGAGCCTCACCAGCTAAATAAGAAATCATTACTGCATCACTTAAAGTATATACATCACTTATATTAACAACACTACCAGTAACAATAACAGTAGCTAACTTTTTAAAAACATCCTTAACTAAATTAAAAGCTTCAATTTGATGTTTACGTAATTCTAAACTCAGACGGTCTCCACCTTCATATTCATCATTGTCATATTGACCTAAAAGTAAAACAACTTTATCATATTTAGAATTCAATTTTTTTAAATCTTCTTCTTTAACTAAAACTTTTTCTTCATCATATAATTCAACAAAATCATAATTTATATCATTCTTATTTAAAACATCAATAAGTGTAGGTGCATAATAAGCATTAACCCAACCAGAACCACCACCAACATAACGACTATGACTAGCAAAATAGCCTAAGAAAAGTACTTTTTCCTCTTTTTTAAGAGGTAAATAATTATCATTTTTCACTAAAACCATTGTTTCTTCTGCAATCTTTAAAGCATCATTATGTAAATCATCTAAATTAAGATTATCTAACTTTTTAACATCTTTAAATTTCTTTAATGCTTCATAAGTTTCTAAATCTCTAGCTAATAAATCATCATCATTAAAAGTATCATTATATCCTCTATCAATATATTCATCAGTTCTTACACTAATAGGCATCTCAATATTTAAACCTGTACTAATAGTTTTACCCTTATCAGATACAGCACACCAATCAGACATAATTAAACCTTTATAATTATATTCTTGTCTGATTTTTTTATTAATTAAATATTTAGACTCATTAACATAAGTACCATTAATCTTATTATATGAAGTCATAACTGATGAAGGTTTTGAATATTTAAAAATATATTTAAAACCTCTTAAATAAATTTCATTTAAAGCTCTTAATGATAACTCACTACTATTACATAATCTAGCAAACTCTTGATTATTACAAGCATAATGCTTAATACAAGCCCCAACATTATTATCTTCTAACCCATTAACATAATTACTTGCTAAAATACCAGTAAGATATGGATCTTCTGAAAAATATTCAAAATTTCTACCACATAATGCATTTCTTTTAATATTAACACCAGGACCAAGTAATATATTAGTACCGTGATGTAGGCATTCCTTAGCTAAAATAACACCAGCATTATAACAAGCACTAGGACTAAACGATGCAGCTAAAGCACTAATAGTAGGTGTACAAACAGTTTTAATAACACCAGATTGATCAATAAAAGAACTACTTATTGGTTTTCTTAAGCCATTAGGTCCATCATTTACAACCACTCTTAAATCTTTATCTTTATAACAACCAATATCCCAAGCAGATAACCCTTGAAGATATTTATATCTTTCATATCTTTCTTTCTTATCCATAATTACACCCTGTTTTTAATAAAATATATAGCTTGATTAATCCAGTTTTTAATATCAGGATAATCCATTTGATTAGTAATAGTATCCGCAGTAGCAAGCCCGTGATGACCTAATGGATACATATGAAGTTCTACTAAAACATGATTATCAACTAAACTTTGAGCAAGTGCTAAAGAATTATATGCAGGAACACAACTATCCTCAGCAGTTAACCAAATAAAAGTTGGTGGATAATTTGGAGTAATATGTTTTTCAACACTCATCTTATAAATCATATCTAAATCATCATGACATCTTTGATAACTTGTTCCATAATGAGTATTTTCACCCATTGTAATAACAGGATAAGCAAGTAATACACCATTAATTTTAAGCATTGATATATCACAATTAAAAAGATTACTAAAATAAGTATCCTCACATAACATTGCAGATGATGCAGCTAAATGTCCGCCAGCTGAAAAACCTAAAACAGAAATAGAATTAACATCAACATGATATTTTTCATGATTATCTCTAATATATTTTATTGCAGCGAACACCTCATCAATTGGGGTAGGATATGAAAATCCTGACACTGTATATTTAAGAACAAACACAGCTAAATCTTCACCAACAAATTTTAAGGCAATAGCTTCTGCTTCTCTTTCTGATACAAATTCATACCCACCACCTGGAATAACTAAAATACATTTTCTAATTCTACCGATAGAATACTCTAAAAAATTATCTGGACAATAACTTACAATACTTGCATCAGATAAAATCTTTTCATTAACATTCTTTAAAAAAATAGTTTCATGAATCATAAAAAAACTCCTTATTATTTTATAAATAGTCCATAACGTATTAATTATAACATTTTATTAAATATATTAAAAGCCAAAAAAAAGTTTATGAACATAAAATTCATAAACTTTAGTGAAAAAAATCATTTCAAAACATTATATTTTAGTATTTCTTCCATAAATGCTTTACCTAGTTCAATCATAGATAAACAGTCATAATGGAAAATATCAGCACCTGATGAAGGTTCAGTTCTAAAGTCAAGCCCCATGCCAATAGTGTCAATATATGTTCTATGGTCTGGATCTAAAGCTTCTACATCAACCTTATGTTGGTTAATTTCTTTATATCCTTTCCAAGCACTTGATTCAGAAATACCAGCATCAATAAACTTAATTTTTTCGTCAGTTTCTTCAACATAATCAACTAAATCAGTATTTAAATCATTAATAAAATTATTTAAATACTCACCATATGCAGCAACCTTATCAGATTCATTACTATCAGATTCACCTTGCATCCAGCAAATAGCCTTAACATAAGGAACAAATCCAGCTTCAACTAATGCTTCTAATTCTTCATATAAATATAAAATCATACCATCATATAATTGTCCAGATGAACCACTACTATATGATTTCCATTGATAAAATAAGTTAGTACCACCAACAGTATACTTTAAAATATAAGTAGGACGAGTTAGTTCAACACCTTCTAATGCTTCATTCATACCAACTTCTGGTCCAAATCTAGTATTATTAAATCCCATACCAAATTTAACAGATTCATATTCATCGTTAACATGACGTCCAGCATCACAATTATATTTCATCTTAAGAACAGAATCTTCTTTATTTAAATATTTCTTATATAAAGCAGGATTTTTTCTTTGCATTTCAATCCACCAAGTATGACCTTCAGCATTTGATTGACCACACAAAACTATAATATTAATTTCATTTGTTGCTTCAGGTGTTGGCTCTTTTGTAGGTTCAACAGTAGGAACTTTTGTTGGTTCTTTAGTTGGTTCTTTTTGATTATTACATGAACAAACACTTAAAACTACAACTAAAGATAATAAAAACATAGTAATCTTTTTAAACATATTTAATTCTCCTTATCACAAGTATCTATAGTAATTATATAACTTTTTTATACTTTTGTAAAGAAAAGAAAAAGCCTTAGAAAAATCTAAGACTTAATATAAAGATTCATAAATAGCATCTAAAAAGTTTCTTTCATTTTGATTACCATTTTCTTCTTTAAATTCATCATGATTATTAATTCTCGTATTAACAAAATTTTTAGCATACTCGATTTCATAATACCAACCTTCTAGACCAACTTTATTAATATTATTTATCTCTTTTCCCCAAAAAAACAATCCCCATCTATAATTAGATTGTTCCTTATATGGAGCGATTTCACTAGTTTTAGAATCAATAACTCTACATGCATTTTCATAACTTAAATTAGTATTAACTAATTCAACTGCTCTTTGATAAAATTTATCCTTAAATTCATTATTATCTAATAATTTTCTAAACATTTTAAACTCAGTATAACTATTAGTAATATTTGGATCTAAAAAATTCCAATAAGAAGCATCAGTAAATGCAAAATCAGCATCATGAAGACAAAATCTTAATCTACCATCAGCATAAACATTATTAGGATCAACACTAGTTGTACGCCAAGCTTTTAAATTATTATTGTTTCCGACAAAATCTCTATTACAAACAAAAATTTCAGCAATCATAACATCGATAAAACTATCAATATCTACATATTTATCAATAAATTCATAATATACGTTATTATCTTTAAAATTTTTATCTAAATGCTTATTTAAATTATCAAAAAAATTTTCAAAATCAGAGTCATCACCATCATTGAAAACAAACTCACCCTTATAATCGTATATAGCAACACTATCATTAACTACACCATAATTAGTACTAAAATAAGGCTTTTTATAATGCTCTCTTATCGAATATAATCCCCAGTATTCACCGTTTAAATAAACAATACAAGGTCGATATGATGTAGTTGATACATTAGTACCTCGCATCATTTCATGAAGAATTGCATCATTAATTCCCGTATAATTTTCATAACAATTACCGCCGTTATGTAGTCTAAGTCTTGAAAATTTAACTAAATCAGAAGAATTATCTAATGTTTTATTATCTTTAAAAATGTGAGCATTTACTTTCTTTTGATTATTACCATATTCATCTTTATTAAAATTTAAATTTAGAGTTCTTTGAGGATAACCCATAGTATAATTCCCACCAATTTTAATTTGAGTATTAATATAAAAATATTCATCATACTCTAAATCAAAATATTCAAAATTACATCTTTGTTCATATTCATCTCTAATATTATTATAAATACCAGTCTTACCAAACCATCTATCATAAGGCATACTTAAAGAAACAACAGGAATATCAAACTCACCAAATATATATGATAAACTTCTAATTTTTTTAACCCCATTATTATCATAGCTAATAGTTAAAACAAATTGTTTATCATATAAATTATACTTACCAGGTCTTTGAATATAATCTTGATAACTCTTAGAAACTACCTTTCCACCCTTATCCCAAGCTAAAATACCATCAACAGATTTAGTTAAAGGATAATCTTTAACATCTTTAGATAAATATTTATCAACAGTAATTGGTTTATCATAAACTTCATTAGGAATAGATGAATCTAGTGAATATAAAATCTCTTTATTAGATTTAATTTTTAACTCAAAAGGTTCATTATATATTCCAGGCTCATAATTAACATAAACATCTTCATCTATTTTATAATATGTAGTTTTATCTTCTTCTTTTTCTTCTAAAGAACAAGAACAAAGAAAAATAATAAATAAAAAAGATAATATTTTTTTCATAATCTCACCACACTATATAATAATCTTATTATTTTGATGTTATTTTGTCAAGAAAAAAACCAAACCATTAAGGTCTGGTTTTGAAATTATCCTCTAGGCAAACTATCAATAAATGCTTGTAAAGTCCCATCAAAGAAATCAACTTTTCTAGCAAAAAGGTAAGTTTTTTCATTTATTCTTACACTTCTACCCTCAAGTGCATAGCTAGCACCAGCAAAAAATGCAAGTAATTTATTTGAAGCAAGTGGTTCTAATTCTTCAAAATTTAAAATAAGAGGATTTCCTTTTTTTAATTCATCAACTAAATTAGCAGCACGATCATCGTCATCTTTAACTTGTTCCATGATTAGTCTATCAGCTGCAGAAGTTTCTTCTTTTAAATTATTTGAAGCTTCTTCGTAAGCATTTTTTTTCTTACCGAACAATCCCACTACTCTTCATCCTCCTCTTCATCTTCTTCTTTCTTAATTAAAGGTAAAACAGAAGCCTTAGTTCCTTGACGTACCATAATTAAAGTAGTCTTAGCAAACTTTTGTAAAATATCCATACGTTGCGGAGGACAAGCAATAATAACTTGAAGTGGCATTGAATTAATAAAGCTCATCATAGCATGCATACGGTTAGCATCCATCTTATCGAAAACTTCGTCAAATAATACTAAACCAATAGGATCTCCACCTAATAAATTATTCTTAGTATACACACGAACAAATGATGCGATGATAGCTACATAGAATGGAACTTGGGTTTCACCACCTGATTTTTCCTTAAATACTTTAGAATATGTCATTGTTTCACCATTTCTATTGATGATACGAATATCATAATCCATATATGTACGATAATCAGTAAACTTATTAATAGCACCATTACTATTAACTTCATCAATAGCTAAAGTATCAAATAATTGACGAATTTGTTCATCATATTTTTGTTGGAATTCATAAGTCAATAATCCGTCTTGACCATCTTCTAAATCAGAAGTAACCATTTCATAGAATTGAGCATATTCAACACTTCTAGGGAAAATAAATTCATAACGGTCATTACCGAAAGTAATACCTGATAATGTTTCATTAATCTTAGAAATTTCTTGTTCAGCTGTTAAGATATTATTTCTTAATTTAGCAATAAAGTCTTCCTTAAATACAATTTCAGCAGATTCTCTTGCAGAACGAACCTTTTGTTCGTATTTAATTAATTCAGTCTTTTCTAATTTATTTAATTCAGCAATAAACTTATCAATTTCAGTTAAACCAATAGAGAATGTAGAATTATATGTATTGATATAACCATATTGTTTAGCAACCAAGTTATCAGAAAGTAATGTATAACTTGCTTCTTCAGCACGATATTTTTCTTGATATTCACTAAATGCAGATTTAAAATTCTTAGTAGAAATTAAAGCATTATATTCATCTTTAGCTCTTTGTTCTAAAACGACAGAATCCTTAGATAATACTTTTAATTCTTTTTCTAAATTAGCTAGTTCAGCATTCTTAGAAACAATAACACCCTTTAAAGCATCAATAGCATTGTCAATACCACCAATATCTTTTGATAAAGATAACTTCTTATTATCACATGACTTGATAGTAGCTAAAATCTTTTCATAATCTTCTTGTAATTCAGAAGGAGTTGCATTCTTTTGACGAATAGCTTGTTTAGTTAAATCATCTAAAGTATGTTTTTCTCTTTCTAATAATAAAGCCTTATCTAAATCTTCAATAATAGGACGAATATCAATTCTAGAAATCAAATTAACAACTTCATTTAAATTTTCAATCTTAGAATTTAATTCAACATATTCCTTCTTAGCTAAATCAGCCTTAGCATGCCAGTTAGCAGCTTGTTTAGAAGCAGCATTCTTACCAATAAATGGCTTTTCAACATTTGGATTTAAACTAGTAACAGCATATCCACGATAAATTAATAAATCATTAGTAATAGATGTAGGATATTTTTCTAATTCCATAGCATCATTACACATAATTACATTACCACAAGTGTAATTAATATAACATTGAGCATCTTGGTTTTCACTTGTAATAATTGAAGCAAGTGAATTTTTCTCAAAACTCTTGTATTTTGAAATTTGTTTAGTGTTAACTAAACCAATACCATATAAACGATATCTATCTTTAATTCTTGCAAAAATTTGTAAAGCTTGATCAAAGTAACGAGGTTCAACAATCATATTGAAACGACGATTACCTAAGAAAATTTCAA
Source organism: Anaeroplasmataceae bacterium (assembly GCA_045127955.1). Classification (GTDB taxonomy): domain Bacteria; phylum Bacillota_I; class Bacilli_A; order Acholeplasmatales; family Anaeroplasmataceae; genus Pelethenecus. The sequence goes on along the minus strand of JBGVRA010000030.1, from coordinate 12,271 downwards.
TAGTGTCTGCCCAATTTTGATCTTCGATTTCACAGATTTCAGCAAAAATATGAACTTTAATATCATAATTATAGATTCTCTTTAAACCTTCTTCTATTTCCGCTCTAATTTGTAATAATTGAGTAGGGAAGTTAACTCTATTATTTTCTAAAGCTTTTAAAGAAGTAGAAATTTCATTAATTGAAGCAATTAAAGCTCTCTTCTTAGCATCTAATGAACCTAGTTCTTGGTTAACTTTATTTTGAACTTCACTTAATCTATTATTATAATCTTGTAATCTAATTTTATTACCTTCAACCTCTAATGAATTAATATGAACAAGTGATAAATTAGCCATTTCAGTAAATAACTTTTCATTAGATAATTTTCTTAAATTATTTACATTATCTTTGAAATTTGAACATCTTTTTAAGAAAGATTGTTGGTTAGATTCTAATGCAGTGATATTAGTTTGAGTTTTTAATATCTCACGATTAATATATTCTTCTGCCTTAAAAGTATCATTGTTACTTAAAGCATTATATAATTCTCTTGATCTTTCATTTAATGATAATAATTCACTTTCTAATTTATTAATATCATTTTCTTTCATTACACGTAATGCTTCTTGTTTTTCAATTTGAACCTTAGCATCTTTAATGTCATTACGCATAGCTTCAACATCAAATAAATGCATTAAATAATCAATATAGTCTTTCTTTTCTTCAATACCTTTTAATTCTTGATAGATAGCATCAATTTCTTTTAAATCTGTAATCTTTCTATTAATTAATTTTAAAGTATTTTCTAATTCTTTATATGAACGAATAGAATCCTTAATAGCAGTTACATCAATTTCTTTTTCTTCTAAGATATTTTGATAAATAAAATCTTTAACATCCGCAATAGGTTTGAAAGCTAATGCCTTAGGAATTAAACGATAGAAATCTTCATTAATAGAACCAAAAGCATTTCTAAAACCACGTTTAGCTTCCTTCTTAGTTAAGAAATATTCAAAATTAGGATTATTCTTTCTAAAATCTACAGTACCATAAATTCTCTTTTCAGGAGAAACAAACATAGAATCATTAATAGGTTCAAAAGTTCTATAGAATAAAGTTTTAACTGGAAGTAATTCACCAAATGCATCAATAACAGCACCAACAGCAAAATAACTATCAGCTTTTTCATCATAAAATTCTAAACATACATGACCAGAAACATCACCATTTCTTAAATATTCCTTATCATCCATACCTAACTTACACTTAACATAACCACGTAAATCACGTTTACCCTTTTCATTAGCAGCAAGGTTAAACATAGTATCACCAGCAGTTAACACATAAGTCATAGCATCCATGATAGTAGATTTACCAGAAGCGTTAGGTCCTGATAATAATACGTTACCATCTAAATGAATAGTCTCATTAGAAAGGTAATGCCAATTAATTAAACGAATCTTTACTAACTTTTTCATTACTTAACTTCCTCCTGAGCAATTCTATTAATAGTTTGATAAACCTCATTAACATCTTCTGTTTGGATTGCCATCAAGATAGTAGGTAAAATAACAATTCTACAAGTAGATGTGGTAATATCACCTGTAATTTCTATTAGATTATAACGTCTAAATAAACGCATTGCAGAAATCAAATCAGTCTTATTTAATTTACGCTTAATTTCTAAGTAATCATATTTTGTATGAATATCCGCTGCCATACAAATAATATTTTCATTTAATGAAGTATCCTTCATTTTTTCATGATATAAAAGACGTAAAATAAGTAAAACAATAGATTCATCTCTTTTTAATTTTAAAGTATTACTTGCACTACCACCACTTAACATAACACATCCAGTTGCAGTATCTAAAGTAATTTCATATCCCAACACTTGGAAAAACTCTTCAAATAATTCCTTATAACTCATTAAGAAATAATAGCTTTCTCTATTATCTTTTTTATCACGACAAAGGAATGTATTTGAAAGTAATTTATTTGCTGTATCTCTAAATTGATTTTGTTGAGTTACATTCATAGTTTCATAAGTAGCTAACATTATTTCTTTCTCCTTTCAATTGTAAAGTCTCTCATACGATAATGTTTATGAACAAGTTTTTCATCAGATATAGTAACATCAAATTCTTGATTAGATGCAAACATCAATGAATAAACAGTCATTAATACAGTCATATCATCTGAATCATAATTAATAACTTGACTAGCACGTAATCTATCATCAACTAAATGAGCCTCTAAATAATTAGCGATTTCAATTTCATTGTAAGCTGATTTAAATTGTTTCAACCAGTCATCAGTAATTTCAAATCCTTCTAATCCAATAGTATCTAAAGTTTGATTATAATTTCTACTATAAGTACCACGTGGAGTATATAATGAAGATTCTTTATTATATATCTTCAAAGTATTCATTGTATATAATGAATCAACTAATCTCATACACTTATCTAACTTATTATTAGCCTTAGATACTTTAATATGTCTTAAAATTCTATTAAGCTTACCAATAATATTATCTTCTTCAGAAAGTAAGAACTTAATCTTACCAATTGTTGAATTAATATATGTTCTATTCTTATTATCAATTTCAGATACGAATCCATCAATTGAATTGAACACATCAATAACTTCATCAACAGCTCTTGATGCCTTCATTGTAGCAGCTTCATAAGTTGTGCCACTCTTATAATAATCTTGTATAATCATATCCATCGCAAATCTATCATTAGCTAATTCTTCTAATTTAGAAACAATAGCCAAACGATAACGATTAATATTATCAGAAGTCTTCATTTTTAAATAACTTCTATCATAAATCTCAGTTTTAAAAGTCATCAATCTTTCCATTAATTCCTTAACTTCAGTTTGATCAACAACAGATGAAATATATTCTTTTAATCTACTATCTAATCTTCTTAAAGCTCTAATCAATTGTTTAGTATAACTATAAACTAAATTAAAAGTCATACCATAATCAGCTAAATCCGGATTAGCAAGTAATGAATAAATCGTATATATATATCCTTGATATTCATCAGCACGAAGGTTATATGAACTACCATCATTATCTACTGTATCACCATCAACACCAGCATAATCATCAGGATAAGCATTAAGTAATGCTTCACTAATAATAATAGCAACATCAGAGAAATTTAAAATTTCTTCATAATCATTTGTAACATCAATATAAATCCAACCACATTCTTCCATACGTCTTAAAATGTAGTTAGCAAGCTCTCGCTTAGATTGAGGATTAGCCTCCTCATCTTCTTCATCTTCAACATCATATAAATAAGAGCTCTTATCTAAGAAATTGATTAAATCATCAACGATAATTTTCTTTTCAATTCCTAATATTGAGCCTGTTTCATAAGTCTTAAAACTTTGTAGAATACAAGCCAAATAAATGCGCTTATTTTTAGATGAAAGTAAAGAGAAAAAATTATCCGGTATCATTCTAAAAAAATCCACTATTCTTCAACTCCTCATCCTAAAAATAATCCAAATATAATTTTACCAAAAATATACATAAATTACAATTATCAATTCTTTAAGAATTGATTTTTGGTGATAATTGGGTTTTGTCTAGATTTAATATACAAATCAATATCACCAACAACATATTTTAAATCATTCTTGTATAAAACCTCATAAAACGATTTAATATACTCTAATACTGAGTACCTTTCAAAAAGTTCAATAACATCTTTTGTAGACATCTTTTTCTTTTTTTTATACTCTTCTACACAAAAAACCAAAAATGATAATCTAACCATCGAAGGATATCTCCTTCCTATACATCAAATAAAGCTCTTCACTACTAAGTTGCCACAACTTAGTTTTTTCTTTTGTTAAAAGCTCATATGTATTAGATAAATAAAATCTATATAAAGCAGAAATATCATCTATATTATCTTCATCCATTATCATTTTGAGGATTTCCGGTATAAGTATCGTGTTAATAATATTCTTATACTTCATATTATATATGCATTTACAGCCTACCCTCCATTTTGACAATTTCTTTTCTTTCTGCTTTAAGTTCTTTTAAGATTTTTTCAATTTGAATTCTTCTTTCAATTTGTTTTCTTAAATCATTAATTTTTTGTTCATCCTTTCCAATATATTTGCTGACGACCTTTTCCCCATCACGGAAGTTTAAATAGTAATATACATTACCTTTAACTTTCTTAGCTCTAATACTACCTTTAGGTAATTGTTCAAGCTCTTTGGTATATTGGCGGATCATATTCATATTTCTTAATTCTTCTTTTGCAAACACACTAGCAAGCATACTCATAAAAATCACCATTATTATTATACCCTACATTTGAATAAAAATCAATATAAATGTTGGGTAATTTTTGAAAAATAAAAATGTGTTTCCAAAACACATTGAAAACACATTAAAATTCTTAAACATTAAATTTAAATAACATTATATCGCCATCACAAACGACATAATCTTTACCTTCTTGGCGAACAAGACCAGCTTCCTTAGCTTTAAGCATAGTGCCACAACTAATTAAATCATCATATGCTACAGTTTCAGCACGAATAAAACCACGCTCAAAATCAGTATGAATAGTACCTGCACATTGAGGAGCAAGCATACCCTTTTTAAAAGTCCATGCACGACATTCATCTGGACCAGTAGTAAAGAATGTAGCATAACCTAATAAATCATATGTAGCTCTAACTAATTTATTTAATCCAGGTTCACTAACACCTAAATCTTCTAAAAATAATTCCTTATCTTCATCATCTAAAACAGCAAGTTCAGATTCAATTTGAGCTGAAATACCAATAATTTTAGAATTAGTAGCTATAGCATAAGCTTCTAGCTTTTTATAAATTGGATCTTCTTCAGGATTAGCAATACTATCTTCTTTTACATTTGCAACAAACATAAAAGGTTTAGCAGTAAGTAATGCATAATTCTTTAAGTACTTAGCTTCAGTTTCTGAAAAACTTAAAGCTCTTACAGGTAATTCATTTAATAATTGTTCTTCAATTTTTTTAAGTAATGCAAATTCAAAAGGAGCATCATCAACTCTAGATTGTGCTTTCTTTTCAATTTTCACAATTCTTTTTTGAATAGAATCCAAGTCAGCTAAAATTAATTCCATATTAATAATTTCAGCATCTCTAACAGGATCAACACTACCCTCAACATGAGTGATATTACCATCTTCAAAACATCTAACAACTTCAATAATAGCATCACAGTTTCTAATATTACCTAAAAACTGATTACCTAATCCTTCACCCTTAGATGCACCTTTTACAAGCCCTGCAATATCAGTAAATTCACATACAGCAGGAGTTGATTTTTTAGGATTATACATATTAGTTAATACTGTTAATCTTTCATCAGGAACACTAACCATACCAACATTTGGTTCAATAGTTGCGAAAGGATAGTTTGCAGCAAGTGCACCAGCCTTAGTTATCGCATTAAACAAAGTCGACTTACCAACATTAGGAAGTCCAACAATACCAGCAGTTAACGCCATATTTTCACCTCTTAATTTTCAAATAATCTCTTATATTCATCAATAGAATCTTGAATGATTTTGCGCGCATCATCAGCACCTAAAACCTCAGTAACCATTGCTTCTTTACCTTCTAATGTTTTGTAAACATTAAAAAAGTGCTTAATTTCTTCAAAATTATGTTGTGGAAGTTCACTAATATCCTTATAACCATTCATAGAAGGGTCATTTTGACATACCGCAATAATCTTCTCATCACTTTCATTTTCGTCAACCATCTTTATTACACCAATAGGATAACATCTTACTAAAACTAGTGGATCAAAAGTTTCATTACATAAAACTAAAACATCAAGAGGGTCATTATCTTGAGAATAAGTTCTAGGAATAAAACCATAATTTGCAGGATAGTGAGTTGAAGTATATAAAATTCTATCAAGAATAATTAATCCTGTTTCTTTATCTAATTCATATTTTTTCTTACTACCCTTAGGTATTTCTATACAAGCTACAAAACTATCAGCTTTAATTCTACTATCATTAATATCATGCCATATATTCATTATATTCACCTCGTAACTTATATTTTAACATAATTTATATCAAATTACAAATAAAAGATACTATACTAATTTCAAAAAAAATAACCATTCAATAAGAATGATTATTTCATAATATCATACATTGTTTTTAAAGCTGTTTTCTCCAATCTAGAAACTTGAGCTTGAGAAATATCTAATTCTTCTGCAATCTCCATCTGTGTTTTATCTAAATAATATCTATCATAAATAATAGTTTGTTCCCTTTTAGATAATTTAGAAAAAGCCTCTTTAATCATATGACTTCTCATCCAGTTTTCAGTAATATAATCATTACCACCAATTTGATCTTCAAGTTCAATAACATCCCCACCATTATCATATATTGGAGTTGACATACTTATTGTGTCTTGAATAGCTTCTAAAGCTAAAACCAAATCAACACTATCACATCCAATAGCTTCTGCAATTTCATTAATAGAAGGTTCTTTATGATTCTCTTGAAGAAATTTTTCTTTATAAGCTATCGCTTTATAAGCAATATCTTTATAACTTCTTGAAACTCTTATAGCACCATTATCACGTAAATGTCTCCTTACTTCACCAATAATCATTGGACACGCATATGTTGAAAATCTAACATTATGCGATAAATCAAAATTATCAATAGCTTTCATAAGTCCAATACAACCAACTTGAAACAAATCATCAAGACTTTCTTTTCTATTGTTAAATCTTTTAAGTACTGATAAAACCAACTTCAAATTACCTTGAATCATTTTATCTCTAGCTTCCATATCTCCCATCTTAATTCTTTTTAACAATTCTTGTTGTTCATCATTAGACAGAGCCTTAAGCTTAGAGGTATCTACTCCAGTTATTTCTACCTTATGCATAAAATCTTCCTTTCATAGTTTTAATATGGAAGACTTTCACGTTTTCTATTCATTATTTTGATGCAATTGCAAGTTTTTTTTCCATTTCAGTTTTTAATTTATCTATTATCTTCTTTTCTAATCTAGATATATAGCTTTGACTAATCCCTAATTTTTCAGCTACTTCTTTTTGAGTATATTCTGGGGTTTGATATAAACCAAACCTCATAATAATTATCTCTTTTTCTCTTGATTTTAGTTTTTCAACAGCTTGATACATAATTCTTTCTTTTTCATTATATATAGCTTCATCAATAGCTAAAACTTGATTAGTAGGAATCACATCAGCAAGCAATAATTCATTACCATCACTATCAACATTCAAAGCTTCATCTAATGATACTTCATTTTTTTGCTTACTTACTTTCCTTAAAAACATTAGTATCTCATTTTCTATACATCTTGAAGCATAAGTAGCTAGTTTAATATTTTTGTCTAATTTAAATGTTTCAACACCTTTAATTAATCCCATAGACCCAATTGAAATTAGATCTTCTAACAAAACCTTAGGCGATTCAAATCTTTTAGCAATAAAAACAACTAACCTCATATTATGTTCTATAAGTTTATTTCTTGATAAAACATCACCATCTAACCACTTCATCACCAACTCTTTTTCCATATCTTCATTTAATGGTTCTGGCAATGACATTTGATTATATAAATAACAAACATCATCATTTTTACCAAATATCTTTTTTAATAGCTTATAAAATAACATATTACCCTCCTAATAAATCAGTTCCAAACATTACATTAAACGCAATATCACCATAAGCAATATAAACATCTTTTTTAACATACTTATTTTTAATTTTAATCTTGAAACTATCGACTTCATAAATAGGTATTTGTTTATTCGTAGATACTGTATTTATATTAATCATTTTATAAAAATTACCAATTTTTAAATTATTCCTTATAAATACAATCGGAATATTATCTTCCGATGCCAAAAAATTTCCAGTATCACAAAATCCACTTAAATAATATTTCTTATCTTTATCTTCAATAAGAATATCATATTCTAAATCAAACGGATCAAAATGGAATTTTTTTATCAGTGAATAAACAATACAAAACATAATAATCACCGCTAAACAAATGAAAACAACAGTATAATGATTCATAACATTATATAAAACTCCTGAACTCCCTCCCAAAGTAAAATTTAACATCCAATAGACTAGCATTAAAACCAATCCTTTAACTATTCCCTTATGAATAAAAGGTATAATAGATAAAAAAGTGATAACCAAATATCTATATACCTCTAGTTCATAAGGAAAATACAGATAGAATAAAATATAAATTCCATCTAAAAAACATGAAATAATTGTTGTGTAGTAATTCATTTTTGTTTTTAATAAAATAAATGTAGTTTTAATTAAAACAAAATGAATTAACATGTTTGTTAAAACTATAATTTCTATATATTTCATAACTGTAGTATATCTAATTTAATACTAAAAAAATGTAAAATAATAAAACAAATAAAAAAAAATCACTGTCTAAAATTCGACAGTGATTAATCTTTATATTTTATTCAATACTATTAACAATAGCCAATACTTCTTTTGCAAGTAATTCTAATTTTGAATCAGCTTCGGCATGAGATGAACCGACCACACCATAATATACTTTTAGTTTAGGTTCAGTTCCAGATGGTCTCATAACAAACCACATATTATCATTTAAATAATATTTAATTACATTACTTGATGGTAAGTTAATTGTAGTTTTCTCATTTGTAATAAAATCTGTGTGAACACTTAATTTAACATCATCTTTTGATAAAATCTTAAAATTATCTAGTGAAATTTCATTATTTCTAAAGAATTCCATAATTCTCTTAATTTTAGCAGCACCTTCAAGACCTTTTAAATTAATATTAGTAATACCTTCTTTATAATATCCATATTCTTCATAAACAGAATCTAAAGCTTCAACTAAATCCATACCTTTTTCATGATAATATGAAGCTGTTTCACATAACATTAAAATCGCTTGAATAGAGTCCTTATCACGAACACAATCAGATACTAAACAACCATATGATTCTTCAAATCCAAATACATATGTTCCCTTACCATTTTCCATTTCTCTTGCTTTTTCACCAATAAATTTAAATCCAGTTAATGTAATTTCGACACTCATACCATATTTTTTAGCAATAGCAACAGGTAAAGTTGATGAAACATTAGTAGTAAATACATAACCATCTTCTGGTAAAGTGCCTAATTCTTTTCTTGTTTTTAAAATATAATCTAAAACTAATGATGCAGTTTGATTACCATTTAATAATACATATTTACCATTATGTAATACACCAATACCCAAACGGTCAGCATCAGGGTCAGTTGCTAGAACAATACCAGCACCAATTTCTTTTGCATATTCAATAGCCTCATCATAAGCTTCAGCATTTTCAGGATTTGATGATTTTACACCAGAAAAATCAGGGTCATTAGTCATTTGACAAGCAAGAGGATAAACATCATATCCAACAGACTTTAATACATCTGCCGCAAAAACTTGACCTGTACCATGAAGTGGAGTATAAACAAACTTCATATCCTTATTTAAATTAGGACGTAAAACAATCTTCTTAACTTCATTAATATATACATCATCAACTTCTTTACCAATATATACAATCTTATCATGATTTTGAGAATGATCAATTTCAAAAATATTATCAATCTTATTAATTTCATCAATAACTTTATCTGCTTCTTTAGGTACTAATTGACAACCACTTTCATCATAAATCTTATATCCATTATATTCCTTAGGATTATGAGATGCAGTAACCATAATACCACCAACACATCCAAAATGACGTACAGCAAAAGATAATTCTGGAGTTGGTCTTAATGATTCAAATAAATATACCTTAAATCCTAATGTAGATAATACTTCAGCTGCCATTCTTGAAAATTCAACAGATTGATGACGATTATCATGGGCAATAGCAACACCTCTATCATAAGCATTATCAAAAGTAGATAAATATCTACCAAAACCTAAAGTTGCTTTTGCAACAATATAAATATTCATACGAGATGTACCAACACCTAAAATACCTCTTAAGCCTCCAGTACCAAATTCTAAATCTGTAGTAAATGCTTCTTTTAATGCTAAATCATCCATAGCATCAAGTTCAGCTTTTAACGCTAAATCCAAATTATTATAATTTTTCCATAATTGTGCTTTTTCTAAATAGTTCATATAATCAAACGCTCCTTTATACTACATATTATACAAGAAATCAAATTATTTTTCCATATCTAAAAAATAAAAATCATTCGCAATGAATGATTTTTTTTTATTAATTTTTCAAACTATTTAATGGAGCTGGAATTTGTCCCCCACGATTCACAAAAATACTAGGATCAACTTTTGAAATCGACATAACAGGACCATGACCTAACAATCCACCAAAATCTAACGAGTCACCTACTTCTTTACCAATTGCAGGAATCACACGTACAGCAGTCGTTTTAGAATTTATCATACCAATAGCAGCTTCATCAGCAATTAACGCTGAAAGAATTTCAGGAGTAGTATCACCAGGAACAACAATCATATCCAAACCAACAGAACAAACAGCAGTCATTGCTTCTAATTTTTCAATAGTTAAAACACCGTTTTCAACAGCATTTATCATTCCAGCATCCTCACTAACTGGAATAAATGCACCTGATAATCCTCCAACTCTACTAGATGCCATTACTCCTCCTTTTTTAACAGCATCATTTAAAATAGCTAAACATGCAGTAGTTCCACAACCCCCACATTGTTCAAGTCCCATTTCTTCTAAAATATGAGCAACACTATCACCAATAGCTGGAGTAGGAGCAAGAGATAAGTCAACAATTCCAAAAGGTATATCAAGCATTTTTGAAGCCTCAATTCCTACTAATTGGCCCATTCTTGTAACTTTAAAAGCTGTTTTTTTAATAATATCAGCAATATCAGCTATGCTTGCATCTTTAGGAGCTTTTGCAAGTGCTGCTCTAACAACTCCTGGTCCTGAAACTCCTACATTAATAACCGCATTAGCTTCTCCAACTCCATGAAATGCCCCAGCCATAAAAGGATTATCTTCTACAGCATTACAAAAAACAACTAATTTAGAAGCACCCATGCATTGGTTATCCTTAGTTAATTCTGCTGTTTTTTTAATAATATTTCCCATTAGTTTAACAGCATCTAAATTAATACCAGCCCTTGTTGATCCAACATTAACAGAAGAACATAATCTATTAGTACAAGCAAGAGCTTCAGGAATTGAATTAATTAATTCTAAGTCTCCCGGAGCAAATCCTTTTTGTACTAAAGCAGTATAACCCCCAATAAAATTAACACCAATATCTTCTGCTGCTTTATCTAATGTTTTAGCATATAATATAGGATCTCCACCTGAAGCTCCAACTAACATTGAAATTGGTGTAACAGAAATTCTTTTATTTATAACAGGAATACCATATTTTTTTGAAATACTGTCTCCAACAAATACTAAATTTTTAGCATATTTTACAATTTTATTATATATTTTCTCGCATGATTTATGTATATCTGTATCAATACAATCAATTAATGAAATTCCTAATGTAATAGTTCTTACATCAAGATGTTCTTCTTGAATCATACGTATTGTTTCTAATATTTCATACTGATTAATCATAAATTCACTCCTATATCTTATGCATCAAGTTAAATATATCTTCATGCATCACATGTATATCCAATTTTTTTTCTTTACCAATTTGAACCAATAAATCAACAAATTCATTAAAATCAACATTTAATTCATCAACACTTGCAATCATAAACATTGCAAAATAATCACTAATAATAGTTTGTTTAACATCAACAACATTTGCATTACATTCACTACATTTAGTAGCTACTTCAGCTAAAATACCAATTTTATCTTTACCAAATACTGAAATAATAGCATTCATAAAAAAACCTCCATACTTTCTTTTTTGAAATTATATTACATTAAATTTAAAAAGTAAATATAAATATGTTAACTTATTTTTTTTATTCCGTATACTGATAAAATAAAAATAATATAAAAAATTTTAATCTTCTTTTTATAATCTATAGAAGGCAAAAAATAGGCTATTTTCTAGCCTATTTTATCATTTATTAAAATACTGCAGTTAAACACTTTTCACTTTCAGCATCAAATACATGACATCTAGTCATATCAAATGCTAATTTTAATGTAGAACCAATTCTTAAATCAGAACGTGGTGATACAACAGCACATACATTTGCACCAT
>JBGVRA010000029.1:0-5630 GCA_045127955.1 Anaeroplasmataceae bacterium | reverse complement strand
GATCTGTTAGCTAAAGAAGCTACTGAAGATGATATAGAAGAATATATATACTTTAGAATGAAAGAAGGAAACAATGAAGATAGAATTAAGAGGGTATGTGCTAGTATATCTGCATTTTATAAGTTTTTAAGAAAGAAAAAGATGATACCAGAAAATCCTATGGAATTCTTTGATAGACCGAGAAAATGCGAAGGTGTTAGAAATAAGCACTTCTTAACTAAAGAGCAAGTTGATACAATGAAAGAAGTTGTTTCAGCTCAAGGAGATTTAAGAATAGATACTTATATAGCATTAAGTTTAAGTACTGCTGGAAGAATATCAGCTATACAAACTTTAAAATGGGATCAAATAGATTTTGAAAATAGAGTTATAGAAGAAGTATTAGAAAAAGGAAGAAAAACAGTGGAGTTTACTTTTTCAGTTGAGGTGAAAGATTTATTACTAAAACTTAAAGAACATTATGAAGAACAAGGTATTAATCTTCCTTGGGTATTTGTTACAAAGTATCATGGTGAGTATAGATGTGCAGGTCAAACAACTTTAAGAAGATGGGCAAGACTAGCAGGTGAAGCTATAGGGATAGATGATTTTGCTCCTCATAGTTTCAGAAGAAGCTGTGCAACTATATTAAAAAATAATAATATGGCTCTTGAAGATATATCAGAGAAATTAAATCATGCTGGATCAGATGTAACTAAATTGTATGTTAAGACTGATAAGAAGAAATTAAGAGAACTTCAAGATTCAGTAGGAATATAAAAGACTAGGATTTACCTAGTCTTTTTTCGGATTCCCACAACTCATAGATCCTTCTGGACACTTACCTCTTACACAAGATGCTCCAGCTTTTTTAAATAGAGTTGGTGCTATTTCTTTTACTTGTATTAACATTTCATTAGCTAAATCTCTTATTTCCCACTGCGCTCTATCACAACATCTATGAGTGAAGAAATTCATTAAAGTTCTTACATTCATAGTGAATACTATTTTAGTTTCACAAGCATTAGGAAAAACATATCTAGCATCTTCTATAGCTAATTTTTCAAGCTTATTATATTCATTTTTAGGTATTGATGCTAAAGTATATCCAGATGAAGCTATATATTCATTCATTAATTCTTCTACTATACCATTATAAGCCTTTTTGTCCTGCTCCATAGCATTTAAAAATATATCTTTTGCAAATTCATTATTTTCTATAGCAGTAGGTATTATATAATCAAACTTATCTAATTTAACATATCTTTGAGATTGTTGAGAATATGATGCGATTCTATGTCTAACTAACTGGTGAGAACAAGCTCTTGATATTCCCTCTACTGCAAATGTAAAAGTACAATGCTCAAGTGGTGAATGATGGCCTATAGCTGAAAGCATTGATACAAATTTTTCTATACCCTCTTCTGTTAAGTTCTCCTGGATCTCATCTACTCCTACTTTTGAATAGCATAATTTAGCAGCAGATGCTACAACTTCTTCAGGATTCGGAGTATAAGCTATAATTTTAACTTTCATAAATACCTCCATAGCAAAATAAGTCCTTAACGGACTTATTTAGTAGATTTCTTAAATTCAATAACTTTGTTACACTACAATCAATAGTACTAATAATACATTGACAAATAGACAATTATAATATAATAAAATAGCCTGTGTGATATTACCCTATCACTACAAAAATAATTGTAGCAGAAAACTTCCATTTTATGTTAAAAAGTTGTACATTTTTTTCACATAATTTATAATTAAATTATTAATTATAAAGGGGATAGCTATGGCAATAAATAAAGAAACAAGAAGAAGGCATATAAGCTTTAAAAATAATATACAGGATAAAGATTTACTAAAATTCTTTGATGAAAAGTCAGAGGTATATGGGAGAAGTAATTACATAAAGATATTAATCCAACAAGCTATGTTTAAAGAGCAAATAGGAAAGAATAAGTAGGAGGAATATATGAAAAATACTTTAGGAGATTTGAATAACCACCTATTCATGCAATTAGAAAGATTAAATGATGAAGATGTAAAAGGGGAACAACTTACAGAAGAAATAGAAAGATCCAAAGCAATTACGAATATAGCAAAAGAAATAATTGCAAATGGAACATTAGTACTTCAAGCTAAGAAGTTACAAGATGGTAAAATGAACATAGATGATAAATTACCTAAAATGTTAGAGGGTTAATATGGGTAGAACAAAAGGGATTAAAAATAGTAGAAAGATGCACATTTGGACCAATGAAGAAAAAATATATATGGCTGAAATAACACCAGGTAATTCTCATAAAGATATACTTAGATTAATGAGTGAAAAATTTAACTATGATTTTACTATGACACAAATTACAGCAGCTATAAAAAGATATAAGTTAAACACAGGTCGTACTGGAAGATATGAAAAAGGAAGAATACCTTATAATAAAGGCACTAAAGGTATTATGAAACCTAATAAAACTAGCTTTAAAAAAGGTGATATACCAGCTAATCATAGAGAAGTAGGTTCAGAAAGAATAAATGTATATGGATATACTGAAGTTAAAGTAGCTGAACCTAACAAATGGAAATTAAAACATAGAGTAATCTATGAAGAGCATTATGGAGAAATACCAAAGAATCATAATGTTATATTTGCAGATGGAAATAAGCTTAACTTAGATATAAATAATTTAGTTTTAGTTAATAAGGACCAGTTATTAGTATTAAATAAAAATGAATTAATAAAAGATAATGCTGATTTAACTAAAGCTGGAGTTAATGTAGCTAACTTAATGATAAAGATAAGAGATATAAACAATAAAAGAAAAGGCTGATTTTAAACCAATATAAAACACCAGGCATTATACCTGGTGTTATTTTATTTCATTAACATTTTATATCCTCGAGCATTTGCAAATACATCTCTATCTATATTATCCATTACAATTATGCCTTTTATATTTTTCTTAAAGATTGAGCCTAGAATTTTAGCACCACCACCCATTACAACAACTGCATCTGTTTCTATTGAGTAGTTTATTTTAAGTTCATCATATATTTGTTTAAATAATGTTTTAGTAGTATTTATAGCAAATGATATATCTTGCAGTTCACCTTTGTAGTAGAATCCTTTATCTAAATAATCCTGGATCTTCTCTACATCTATTTTAGCATCATAGTATTTTTCTCTTAATGCTTTAGCTATTGCATAATATATATCTATAGTTCCAATATTTATAGAAGTCGGTAAAGTAGCTTTGTTATTTTTTATAAGAGCTATATCTGTAGTCTTACCACCTATATCTATTAATATACTATCTCTATTTCCAACTGCATTTAATAAACCTTTATTTTTCATATATAAATATCCTGCTATTCCTTCTGGGAAAACTTGAACACTTCTTATTATCTTAGTTGATGGGATCTTATTATAAACAACTTTATAAGTATTTCCCTGCAACATATTTATTAGTTCAGTTCTTGTATTTTTATCCTTAAACTGTATAATTGGTAGTCCTATAGCTAAATCTATTAAATCTGCATCTGTACTTTTACATATAGCTCCTAAAACCAAAGGTATAAAGTTTTCTTTATCAAACTTTCTTGCTTCTATTTCAAAGTTTCCTTCACCTAAGTAATATGTTTTATTACTTATAGTTATTGTATCTGCATCAGTTCCAAAGTATCTTTCAGTTGTAATTTTACTATCAAATATTATATTTTCACTTGTTTTAACTTGGTAATTTCCTATATCTATTCCTATTCTCATTTTAGGGCCTCCATTATATATATATTATTAATCTTCTAAAGAAAAATCAAAACCACTTATATCTTCTGTTTCATTATTAACTTCTATCTTATAATCATCTACTACATTGTTTTTAGATTGTTTAAGCATATCTTGAACTATAAGATCCTTTATATATGCACTTGGGCAAACTTGCTCATTTAAAAATAATTTTATTTTTTCTTCATCTTTTTTAAATGTCAAAGAGAATACATTCTTTATTTTTCTTCCAAAACTATTTGTCATAATTATATCCTTTCTTAAATTTAATAAATTTAATTAAATTTAATGGTTTTTAATAAATTATATGTGATATTATACCATAAATGTTACTTAAATTTATATAAATTTATAAGAATTTAATAAAAATATATAAATTTAATAAATTTACATAAATTGAGTATTATTTTTTACACATTTTGTAGTAGAAATACATATATTTTAGTATATCTACTATAAATTACTTAAATAAGGAGCTAATAATATGAGTAAAAAACAATCATTAAGAATCCAAATATCTTTTAAAGAAAGAATAGATGATATAGAGATTTACAACTGGATAGAAGAGAAGTCAAGTATAATAGGTGTAAGTGGATTCATAAAATCAGTATTAAAAGAAGCTATGGAGAAAGAAAAAGAAGATAAAAAATAACTCTAGTGATAAGCTAGAGTATTTTTATTTTGCAATATTTTATTTAACTACATTCAGGACAAGCCACTACGTTACGTTACATATTTTATCTTCCAGAATTTGTCTTATCCAACAAGTTGAAAAAGAAAAATTTGGTATGATAATATATATGTAAAACGTGACAAAACCGTTCCAAACATTTTGACAAAAATAAAAAGATAACCTTCAAAATGAAGATTATCTATTTTGTATAAAATGAATTTATCTCTTTATATAATTTATTTATCTTATCTATATTTTCATTTATTTCACTTGTTTTAGTATCATCATAAGTAATCAATTTTACAAAAGCAGATACACAGTTATAATTTTCCAATATCTCTATTTTATTATTTATACTTTTATCTAAATTCTTAACAAGATCATCCAGTTCAGCTACAAATTCATTATGAAGATTCTGTAATTCATTGTTATCTATTTTATAACTTCTAATATTATCACTCAATCCACTAACACCTATTTTTAATTCTTTTAAATTTTCTAACTCTGGTTCAATATAACCAGCTCTTAATCCTTTAAATAAAGATGTTTCATTCTTATCTAAATTACAATTTAACTCTCCTATATAGTCATTTATTTTGAAAATATATTCATTTGAATTATATTTAATATCTTCCATATAAGCATTAACATTACTTACCATTAATCCAGCAGCTATTAAAGTAGTTAATATTATTCTCTTCATAATAAATCTCCTTTCTTGGTCCAGATTATTTACTTATATCTTAACCAAAGAAATTAATAATATACATAAAATAAAATGAATTTTTTCACACATAAGCACATTTTTATAAATTACTCATATATATAAGTATGACCAAAAAGAAAGGAGCATAAAAAATGGAAAGAAGAAAACATGTTAGTTTTAAAAATAATCAAAAGGAAAATGACTTACTTGAATTTGCTAATAGAAAATCTGAACTACTTGGATTTAGTGCATATATAAAATTACTTATAGAAAAAGATATGAAAGAAGAGGTGAAAAACAATGAAACCTATCATAAATCAAGATAATGCTTTTTCATTTATATCTAATATATCAAATGGTGTAACTGATTTTAGAAATAAAGTTATTACTATAAAAGAAGGAACACAGGATGCACTAGAAGTTATTTCTCAATTCTGCAAAATAATAATAACTGGAGTAGATTGGATTAAAACTATACTTTTAAA
>JBGVRA010000028.1:0-2312 GCA_045127955.1 Anaeroplasmataceae bacterium | reverse complement strand
GTTTCTACATGTTGAATAGCTTCTAAATTATATTCTTCTATTAGAGTTTTACCTGGAACTAATATAGCATTTGAACCTATTTCATCTGTACTCATTCGCATGATGTCGCAGTTGAATATATGCTCCTCTATGTTGAAAACTGGCATTTTATTCTCTTTTTCTTTTTCATTAACTAAATTTAATTTATGTTTCTTTTTTATACCTACAGATTTAGTTTTAGGTTTATCTTTATCAATAACCTTTTTAGCCATAAGTTTATTGCCACCAGTTTCACCAGCTACACTAAATGTATTTATAAGAGTTTTCATATTATCTTTTTCTCTAGTTTCATCTTTAGATTGTGATAATAACATTATTTGAGTTTTTACTATTTCTGCATTTTCTTTTTTTATTGTTGCTTTACTTAGATCCTGTACTGGTATTAATCTTTTTCTTAAATCATCATTTTTAGTTTCATTACCACAAGCCCATTGTACAGTATTTATAATAGTATCTATTGTACAGAATAATAGATTAGATAAAGTTAATATAACTCTATTTAATGTAAATGTTTTATCTAAACATCTTCCATCCCTATATTTTTTTATCATATCTGCATGATGGCTCTTCCAAGATGCTAAAGAAAGTTTACTTTGAGGTATAAAGTTATATATTATAGTTACTCTATCATCATCTTGTAAAATATCCATAACTGACAAATTAGATTCAAGTAACTCATTTTCTCTTTTATCTACTGATAAACTCATTACATCATCTCGAGCATAGTCCATGCTGTACTTAGTACAATATTTATATATACTTTGTATTCCATCTACTTGTTCTATTGTTATTTTCCCAAAAGTTTCTGTTAACTTTTGAGTAAATTGTTTCAAATGAACTTCTGGAACTACTAAGTAGAAATAAGCATTGTCTTTATAGATGTCTACAATGAAAGATACTTTAGTAGGTAAAGTATAAGAGAAACCTTTATTATGTTTTTTAAATCTTTCAACTACATCTAAATATAAGCTGTTTATGATCTCAGCTATAGTGCTTGTTTTATGGTTTCTAATAGATGTATTTGGTATAAGTTTCAAATAAACGTAGTTAGGTTTATTTAGTTTAAAGTAATCTTCCATCTTCATTGAATATTGTTTAAATTTCATTTCTACCCCTCCAGAATTAATGTTTATATTAATATATGCAAATTGTGTAAATGTGTGAAAAAAAAATAAGGATAAGCTTTTAACTTATCCTGTACTTAAAACTTATATTCTCTTTTATTGTGATACTATACTTTCCATTAATGAGAACATTTCAGGTAAGAAGTATAGAGTTGCCATTATTATAAGTCCTTTTACTATAGCATTACTAACATTTCTTCTATCTCCATTAAGAGCTTCTTTGATGCAGTCTTTAGCTGTTATTAATAGTACTGTCCAGTATCCTATTACTCGTACTAATCTTAATAATTCATTTCCTAATTTGTTTATTCTGTTTATTGCTTGATTAACATCTACCATCAGTGCATATGCTGGATTAATATAACCACTACTTAGCATCATAGCAACTATTAAAACTAATTTTAAGTATAATCTTCTATGTTTTTTTAAGTGGTTTAATAAGTTTTCTATTTTTCCTAATTCTCTTTTTAGTTCATGCTCTTGTATTTGCTCACTTATAGTTAATCCATTTACTAATATTTTCATTTCCTAATCCCCCTTATTTATTTTTCTCTTTTTCTAAGTAATCTATATTACTTTGATGCTTTTGGCTTTCTTTACCATCAAAATGGTTTTTAGAACCTCTAACATGAATACATATATGTCCATCCATGCCATTATTCTTTATTTTGTCATAGTTTTCACCTCGGCCATAACCTCTACTTCTATCATCAACTACTTTTAAAAATGGTTTATCATCTCTTCCTGCATGGTCCAGTACAAAACTACTAGCTGCATAAACTCTTCCATCTTCCATTACTACTAAAACTGGTCTATGTTTCCAATTTTCTCTATCTTTATAAACACTTCTTAATGACTTTGTAGCTTCTTTATCTATAGTTTCAACATCTGCATGTAATCCTCCCATATGTCTTTCACATACGAAGTAAGATCCAGTATAATAATCAATTATTATGAAGCGACTTCCAAAACTCATAATTTCATCAAATTCTTTCCATTGAACTATTTCTGCTTTGTTAAGTAATTCAATTTTAGTTGGTTCATCTATTTTGTATTTATTTTCACTAGCTGTGAATCCAGTACAACTAAACATCATTAGGATTATTAATAAAATACATACTACTTTTTTACAGTACTTCAATGCTATTT
>JBGVRA010000027.1:0-1941 GCA_045127955.1 Anaeroplasmataceae bacterium | reverse complement strand
TATTTGTGATATAATACAACTGAAAAGAGTTGATTATAATGAAATTTAAAAAATATGAAATTTTTAATGTAAATAATAATATATTCGGTGAAGATTTTGTTGTTTATAACTACAAGGAACAAGAAGACAAAAATATTTATTATTTAAAATCAAAAGTAATTAAGAGTTCATGCCCACATTGCGGAACCGTCAGCAATAGTCTTCATGCAACATGTACAAGAACAATACAATTTATTCCTCTTCATTTAAGAGCTACTTATATAAATGTAAATTTTTATAAGTTTAATTGCATAAATGAAGAATGCCCGGTTAAGGTATTTAGACAAGATATTAAATATTGTGGTCCTAAACAAAAATTTACTTATGAACTTAAATGTTTGATATTTGCCATTTCTTTATTTTTATCTGATGAAACAACTAGTAAGATACTAAAATTGATTGGTATTAACGTCAGCAATGATACAGTAAGAAGACTTTATCAAAGTATAGAAATAGAGGATGAAATCGATGTTGAAGAAATTGGTTTAGATGATGTTTCTATAAGAAAAGGAATGAAATACGCTACAGTCATTTACGATATGAAAGATCATCATATGTTAGCTTTACTTGACGGTAGAGATGGAAAAACATTGAAAGAATGGTTACGAAATCACAAAAAAATAAAGAAAATCGCTCGTGATAGAGCAACAGCATACGCGAATGCCATTAATGAAGTATTACCTGAAACTATTCAGATAGCCGATCGTTTTCATCTGTTTCAAAATCTAGTGGAGAGATTTAAAGAAATATTTAAATGTGAGGTTCCGGAAAATATTTATATACTAAACGGTCAAATACTAGATGAAAAACCTAAAGACTTAATAGTAAAAGCAACAGTCGAATCTGAAATATTGGAAAATTTCGATTATGATGATACTCCACCTGTTGATGAGAACGGGAACATTATAGAGTTTAACGAAATGAGTTCTGACCCGAATGACAAGAATCATTTAATACAAGCAGAAAATCGCAAAAAAAAATTAAATTGATTTTAGAACTAAAAAAATACGCATCAACGTTAAACTTCAAAAATAAAACTGATTTATATAATGAATTAGCAACAAGATTTAATATTTCTTTAATAACGGCAAAAAAATACCTCCTATTAAGGAACGAAGAACTTCCTAATCCTGATAAACCAAAGAAACACAAATCTTCTAAATCTAAAATTAATGGCTATAGGAATATGGTTTATAAAATGATTAGAGATGGTGTAGAACCTATTATTATAAAAGAATATACAAAATATAAAGGTTTTTTAGGAACTGAACGCTCAATAGAGCAACTGATAAATCGAATTTCAACTAATAATTTCAACAAAAAACTTAACATTGCGACATTTATACAATCTATAGAAGTTCCTGGACTAATTACAATTAAAAGAAATGATTTATTAAAGTATATTACTACTAAAAATCCAAAAATAAAAAAAGATAAAACAATAGAAACGCACATTCAAATAATTAAAGAAAAATATCCTATAATTAATGAGATAATTAACGTTTATAACGATTTTTATAATATTTTTAAAGAAAAAAACGGAAATTCATTTGATGAATTTATCGATAAATATGAAATAAAAAGTAATGTCAATATGGAAACAGGTGAAGTAATTGAAACTGATGATAATATAGAAAATGTCAAAAGTGGAATTCAAGGATTTATAAAGAGCATAAAAAAAGATATCGCACCGATCAAAGCCGCAATATCTTTTTCCGAAAGTTCTGGATTTGTTGAAGGAAACAACAACAAATTCAAGCTTATCAAACGTATTTTATATGGAAGATGTAATTTAGTCAATCTGTTTAAAAAATGTTTTTCTATTTTTTCTCTTAAATCTTCCGATAATATATTTAAATTATTAAATTTTTATAGTTCTATACCCAATTGTGCGTAAGAACC
>JBGVRA010000026.1:0-1650 GCA_045127955.1 Anaeroplasmataceae bacterium | reverse complement strand
CAATGTCATTAAGATAAGAGAATATGTCGTTAAGAACAGATATGAACGTTATCATGTCTGTTCTTTTTTTACATTTTTCACAGCAAAAAAGCAAAAAAAACACTTGACAAATCATCAAAAAAATGCGGCGAAGCCCCTTAAATATATTACATTTTAGGAGGTTTCAATTATGCAATTTTCAGAAGAAGTAAAAAACACACTATGGAATTTAATTGACGATATGTCTTTAAAGTCATCTGAATTTACAGTTAATCCCCAAAAAGACTTTACCAGAAAGAAAAAATGGGATTTTGCAACATTGATGAAATTTATTATTTCGATGGAAAGCCAATCATTAAAAAACGAACTTCATAAATATTTTGGTTATACGACAGACTGTCCTAGCACTGCATCGTTCAATCAAAGAAGATCACAAATTCGTGCGGATGCTTTTCAAACACTGTTTGAATCATTTACTGCGGAATATAGTAATGATGTAAAATTATTTAATGATTATAGAATTATTGCTTGTGATGGTACTGATATAAACATTGCTCATGACCCTAATGATAAGGATTCTTATTTTAATAATGGAAAGGGACAACGAGGCTTTAATCAGTTACATCTTAATGCAATGTACGATTTAAATAAAAAAATATATATAGATATGGTTATACAACCAGCCAGACTTGAAAATGAAAATACAGCTTTTTGTGAAATGGTAGACAGATATAATGGAATATCAAAAACAATTTTTATTGTTGATAGAGGTTTTGAATCATATAACAATATTGCACATGTACGAGAAAAAGGGGCTTTTTATTTATTTAGATGTAAAGAGATTAATAGCAGCGGAATATTATCAGGATTAAAACATAAACTGCCAACTTCGGAACAGTTTGATTGCAATATATCAATAAATCTTACTCGTAAATGGACAAAACAGATTGCTAATCAACCTGAATTATATAAATATTTTCATAAAAAAGATTGTTTTGACTATATTGATTTAGAAAAAAATCTCTATTATAAAATGGATTTTCGTGTATTACGATTTCTTATATCAGAAAATAATTATGAGTGCATAATAACCAATCTTCCATCTGAAGAATTTAATGTTGAAACAATAAAAAAACTATACGAAATGAGATGGGGAATTGAAACATCATTTAGAGAACTTAAATATGCCGTTGGATTAACGAGCTTTCATTCAAAAAAGAGGGAATATATAACTCAAGAAATATGGGCAAGGCTTATTTTATATAATTTTTGCGAGATAATTACAGCAAATACAGTTATAAATAAATGCACAAAAAAACATATATATCAGGTCAATTATACATTTGCTATACATGTATGCAGATATTTTATAAGTAAAATGGCGGAGAATTCTCCGCCAGATGTTGAAGCATTGATAAGTAAAGAAATTCTACCTGTACGTTTTGGGCGTCACAACCCTCGCAAAGTCGTCCCTAAGAAAGCAGTAAGTTTTCTCTACAGAGTAGCCTAACACCAAATATAATATAACATTTTTTTTGGCAGATGAAAACATCTGTCTATTTGTAATTGAAAAAAAACTTAAATATGATAAAATTTCTTTCTTTTCCATCTGTTGCTATTATGAAAGAAAAAAAGAACTATACTAAAATATTCTTATCTTAATGACATTGG
>JBGVRA010000025.1:0-3166 GCA_045127955.1 Anaeroplasmataceae bacterium | reverse complement strand
AGTTGCAGGTGGAGTTTATTATTCAGGTTACCAAAAAGCAAACCAAGTACATGAACAAAATATTTTTAATAGTAATGTAGCACAAGACGTTACTGAAAGTTCATTAAAAGGAACAAAAATTGATGCAGTAATTGATTCCATTAACACAAAACTTCAATTAGGATTGATTGAACAAACCGGTGTAGGTACATTAAAATTATCAAAATATGATAAGGAATGGAACAAATGGCTAACTACTTCAGAGGTTGAGGTTTCAGTAGAATATAAAGCAATGGTAGGTATTGAAATTAAAGATTTAATGTTATACAATGATGGAGAACGTTTAGTAGTACAATATTCAACAGAAGACTTTAAAGTACTTTCCATTGAAGTAGAAAATGAAAATATTATTAGTAGTAGAGATGTATTTGGTAAAGGTTATACAGATGATGATAAAATTGCAATTAGAGAACATATTCAAGAAGATACAAAACAACAAATTGTTAATAATGAAAAAGTAATTAAACAAGCAAACAAAGAATTAAAAGAATATTTACATAACTTAGCAGATGTATTTGATGTTCCAGTACAAATTATTGATACAAAATAAATTAGAAAAATTCAACTTTCGGGTTGAATTTTTTCATATATAATAATATAATAATATTGTAAAGGAAATAAAAAATAAAAGGAGAGATGTTAAATGAAAGCTATGTACGATTCTGAAATGATGGGTGTCCAAGAATTACTTGATGGAGTTATTGATGAACTACTATTTGAACAAGATGATTCAGAAGGAGTTATGAATGCTGAGATGTACTTAGATGGTAAACATAAATTCTACAAATTTACTGAATATGATGATAATGATACAGTTGGTATTTCATTAATTAGAGATAAAGAAACTATTGATGCAATGTATGAAGATTTAGATAATTTACATTACATGGGGTTAAGTTTAGAAGAAGAAAAATTTATGGCATTGGTTACTAAATTAAAACAAGAAAATAAACATAACTTCAGTAAGTTTATGACAAAAGGTCAAATGTTAGATGTTCGTTGGGATTTGATGAAATACATGACAGAAGCTAACATTGATGTATATTATAGTAAAGGTTTAGTAGTAATTCACTAAAAATAAAAGGAGAGATATATAATGGTAGTACGTGCTTTATTAGCTTTATTGTTTTTATTGGGTGGGCTTGGAATACAAGCATTTGCACAAGAGGTATATTTTATTAGACGTGAAAGAGCAAAAGGAATTATTATTAATTTTGTTGGATTTGTATTAATATTAATTTCCTTAATAATTTTGATTTAATGGTTGAATAATTAATGGAAATATAATATAATATAGTTGTAAGGGAGAGTTAAGATAATTGTTTCTTATAACTATATTATATATCTAGTAACGTAAAGTTACTAAATAAAATACATATAAAGGGGTAGATGATTTATGAATAAAAAAATGTTAAGTTTAGGTTTATTAGGTTTAATGGCTTCAGGTACAGTGGCACAAGCAGCAGAGGGAATGATTACTATTGATGCAGGACATGGATACAATACAAGCGGAAAACGAACACCAGACGATGCTTTCAGAGAATGGAATATTAATGATGCAGTAGCTGACAAACTTGAAGTAATGTTAGAACAAGAAGGATATACAGTAGAACGTTTAGATGATGTAAGCGGACAAACGGATATTTCCTTGAATTCACGTTTAAACAAAGCAATACAGTTAGGTTCAGACTTACATATTAGTATTCACCAAAATGCTTTATACGATTACCAATGGAGTAATGCAGAAGGTACTGAGTCTTACTACTCAGTATTAGGTTCAGAAAAGTCACAACGATTAGCAAAAGATGTAGCAACACGAATGGCGGAATATATTGGAACAGTAAACAGAGGAGCAAAAGGTACTACAAATGAATTATTTATTACACGTGAATTTACAAAAGCAGGAATTGATGCGGTATTGGTGGAGGGTCTGTTCATGGATAACTACGAAGATAGTAGATACATGATGACAGAAGAATATGCACAAGAATACGCACAAGCAATTTTTGATGGAATTGTTAGTACATATGGAAATAAAATTGTAGCAACTGGACAAGTTAAAACAACAAATGTGAATATTATTAAAACAAGTATTAAAGCAGGAGATTTTGTACGTGTTAAAGAAATTGGTGAAACATTAAACATTCGTAGATATCCAAGTCCTCAAAGTGAAATTGTTGGAGAAATTAACCCAGGAGAAAGTTTTACAGTTGTTGATATTACAGAAGATGGAAGATGGGGATTATTAAAAGCATATGAAGAAAACCGTAGCGGATGGATTAAACTTTCAGACAAATATGTAGAAGTTTTAAAATAAAGTATACATTTTACGTATACTTTAATCTAAACTTACATATATTATATTGTAAGTAATAAATAAAGGAATGGAGAGATGTTAAATGAATAAAGAAATTGTTGCTTTTGTAGTTCCAAATTGGGATGTAGAAAGTCCATATTACCATTTTAATATTTCGGTGAACAACGTTACAGAAGATGATGATTTTGAGGAGTTTTATGCAGATACTGTAAACGATAGTGAATTATTTGATATTATTCAAGAATTGAATTTTATTTCAAAAAAAGAGAATGTTAAAATAAATGTATTTGCAAACTACCATGGAAATGAACAATTAGCAAATTTTTATAATGAATTGATTGACATATTTGAGGATGAAAATTTTCATATGGAGTATGAATGGGGTTGATTTTAACCCCTATTTGTAATATAATAATATTGTAAAGGAGATGGTGTTAATGAAAGAAATGTTAATTAAAAATGGAAGATTGATACTTGATGATGATGATTATAATGATTTACGTTTTGATAAAATTACTGCAACGAAAAGTGGTTCGGTTTCATACCACGGAGCATATAAAAAACATCCATTAGGAAAAGTAATAATGCATGTAATGTTTGAGGATAATTTGGTTGTAGTACATAGAAATGGAAATAAAATGGATTTCCGTAAAGATAATTTAGAGATTATAAGTAAAGGAGAATTGGCTAGAAAGTTTGCACCAAAAATTGATGATGATGAAGTAGAAGAAATTCCTGTAGATGAGGGTTGAAAAACCCTCCATCTTGTACTATAATAATAGTACAAAATAAAATAGGGTAGGTGGTTTT
>JBGVRA010000024.1:0-35630 GCA_045127955.1 Anaeroplasmataceae bacterium | reverse complement strand
TATGGTTTAATGAGTAAAGATCAACTATATAATCCTAATAAATAATTTCTCTTTATATCCTTTCTAACCTACTTTTTCAGGTAGGTCTTTTTGCATTTGATAAAATTATCATTTTTCACTTGACACTTTTACCGAATGCTTTTATTTCTATATAAACAAAAAACACATTAGTTTACAATACTAAAATTGTTTTCTAATGTGTCTTTTTATTGTGTGTCCGTTTTAATCAAACAGAATCTTTTTTTTAATATTTAAAATATATTTTCTATTGTATTTTTTAAAATAGGTTTATCAATTGTTATACTTTTCTTAAATAATCCTTTGACTTCATAAGGATTAAAGAAGATGTTTGTTAAACCTGTATTTGTAAATACATAAGTTTTTAATGCATTAGTTTTCTTATTATCTAGTATTATTTCAGTACTATACGAGAAAATAGAATACATAAAATTGGATTTTTTTAATTGTTCTAAAACAACATTTAATGCTTGATCCATATCACTAGATCCACTTTCTGGTTGTAGACCAATTAAATCAGGATTTTTATTTTCATAATAAATAACAAGCATAGGTTCTAAGTATTTGTCTGTTCTTAAGATATCTTGACAAGCATTAATATGATTATTTAATAATGCAAGAATATCATTTTGAATTTCTTTATCAATTTCGTTAAAGTCCATTATTTTCACCTCAATTCATAATAACATAAAATAAAAGACTTCTCAAGAAGAGAAGTCTTTTTTGTTATTCTTGTGAGAAATTTTCTTTTCCAACACCACATAATGGACAAGTAAAATCTTCTGGTAAATCTTCAAATTTTGTTCCAGGAGCAATTCCGTTATCAGGATCTCCTAAAGCTTCATCATATTCCCATCCACAAACATCACATATATATTTCATAAAATTTTCCTCCTAAATTTATTTTTTGTTTTTACAATTAAATTATACAAAATAATTTTTTGTTTTTCTGTGACTTAGTCACATTTATTTAAATATTCTTCTGCATAGTGAGCTGCAACTGCACCATCACTAACAGCAGTAACGACTTGACGTAGTATTTTTGTTCTTACATCACCTACTGCATAAACACCAGGAATAGAAGTTTGAGTTGTTTCATCTGCAACTATATATCCATTTTCTAATTCTAAAATACCGTTTAAGAACTCTGTATTTGGTTTACGTCCTATACTTACAAATATTCCATCAACATCAATCAAAGTTTCTTCATTAGTCAATACATTTAATAATTTAGCTTTGGTTAGTTTTTCATCCTTTATAGTGTCTATAACTCTACTATTCCATAAAATTTCTATATTATTAGCATTATTAAGCGATTCATTATAAATTTTAGTAGCACGTAATGTATCTCTTCTATGAACAAGTATTACTTTTTTAGCTAGTCTTGATAAGTATAAGGCATCTCCAACTGCTGAATTTCCTCCACCAACAACTATTACGGTTTTATTTTTATAAAATCTTCCATCACAATGAGCACAATAATGAATTCCTCTACCTATTAGTGATGCTTCATTAGGAAGGTTTAATTCCTTAGGATTAGCACCTGTAGAAATAACGATAGTTTTAGCAAGGTATGTACCATCAAAAGTAGTGATTTCTTTGATTTTACTTTCTAAATTTACATTAGTAACTTCAGTATATTTTGTTACAGCACCGTATTTTTCAGCTTGTTGTTGCATTTTCATGCCTAACATAAATCCTTCAATTCCTTCATCAAAACCTGGATAGTTTTCGATGGTATCAGTTAAAGTCATTTGGCCACCTACAGCCATTTTTTCGAAAATAACTACACTTAATCCAGCTCTTGCTGCATATAATGCTGCAGTATATCCTGCTGGTCCACCACCAATAATTATCATATCATATATAGTATTCATAACATCTACTCTCCTTTAATTATATTATAAGCTATTTTTTTAAATTATTTTGTGACTTAGTCACAAAAAAACAGGTTGATTTTATATAATTATATTATATAATAAAAAATGGAAAGTTTAAAGGAGTTGATTGTTATGTTTGTTACAAATGATATAAAATATATAGGAGTTAATGACCATGAAATAGATTTATTTGAGGGTCAATACATTGTACCTAATGGTATGAGTTATAATTCATATGCAATAATTGATGAAAAAATTGCTATTATGGATAGTGTAGATGCAAATTTTACTGATGAATGGCTAAAGAATATCGAAAATGTTTTAGAGGGTAGAAATCCTGATTATTTAGTTGTTCATCATATGGAACCAGATCATTCTGCTAATATTGTAAATTTTTTAGAGAAATATCCTAATGCTTTAATTGTTGCTTCTGCAAAAGCTTTTGTTATGATGAAGAATTTTTTTGGTACAGATTTTGCTGATAGAAGAATTGTTGTAGGTGAAAAGGATACTTTATCACTAGGTAAGCATACATTAGTGTTTGTTACTGCACCAATGGTACACTGGCCAGAAGTTGTTGTTTCATATGATACTTATGATAAGGTTTTATTTTCAGCAGATGGTTTTGGTAAATTTGGAGCATTAGATGTTTTAGAAGACTGGGCGTGTGAAGCTAGAAGATATTATATCGGAATTGTTGGAAAATATGGTGCACAAGTTCAAAACCTATTAAAGAAAGCTTCAACATTAGATATTGAAATGATTTGTCCTTTACATGGTCCTGTTCTTAAGGAAAACTTAGGATATTATATAAATTTATATGATATTTGGTCAAGCTATAGACCTGAAGAAGAGGGAGTAGTTATTGCTTATACATCTATATATGGAAATACTAAAAAAGGTGTTTTAGAATTAGAAGCTAAGTTGAAAGAATATGGTTGTAAAAAGGTTGTTGTTAATGATTTAGCTAGATGTGATATGGCTGAAGCAGTTGAAGATGCATTCCGTTATAGTAAAATGGTTTTAGCAACTACTACTTATAATGCTGATATTTTCCCTTTTATGAAAGAGTTTATTAACCATTTAACTGAAAGAAATTATAGTAATAGAGTAGTAGGTCTTATGGAAAACGGTTCATGGGCACCTATGGCTAATAAAATTATGAAGGGCATGTTAGAAAATCAAAAGAATTTGACTTTTACTTTAAATAATGTTAAGATTGTATCTGCATTAAATGAAGAAAGTATTAGTCAAATAGATGCTTTAGCTAAAGAACTTTGCAATTAATTAAAAAGTCGCATCTATTGGTGCGACTTTTTATAATGGTGAAGATATGGATATACAATTATTTGAAAATATTTTTGATGATTTTTCAAGTCTTAATAAATTAGATAAAGATTACTTGTTACAAAATACTTTTTATAAAGAGTATTTTCAAGGTACTACGATTCATGATGGAACAGGTTGCTTAGGGGTTATATTAGTAAAAAAAGGTAGTTTACGAGTTTATATTACTTCTGAAGATGGCAAAGATATAACATTATTTAGATTGTATGAAAATGATATATGTATGTTAAGTGCTTCATGTTTTTCAACTGCTATTACATTTGATGTTAGCATTGATGCGGAAGAAGATTCAGGATTATATTTAATTAGTGGTCCTGCATTTTCTTATATTGCTGAAAAAAATCCGAGTATCAAGATTAATGCTTTAGAAGCTACAATTAATCATTTTTCAGATGCTATGTGGGTTATTCAGCAAATTTTATTTATGAGTTTGGATAAAAGATTAGCTATATTTTTATTAGATGAAATAAATAGAATAGGAAGTAATGAAATTAATTTAACTCATGAACAAATTGCTAAATATATTGGTTCAGCAAGAGAAGTAGTAAGTAGAGTTTTAAAGTATTTTGCTAATGATGGCATTGTTGAAGTTCATCGTAAAGGTATTAAAGTTATAGATAAAAACAAACTAAAAAAATATTTATAAATAATAAAAAAGTCCCTAAGGACTTTTTTTTATGCTTTAGCTAAGAAAGCTTTATATGCTTCGTATGCACCATATACGTCAGCTTTTGATACAATTTCCATAGGAGCATGCATTGATAATACTGGAACACCAGCATCGATTACTAACATATCATAGTTTGCTAAGATGTATGCGATTGTACCGCCTCCACCTTGGTCTACTTTACCAAGTTCAGAAGTTTGATATCCAACGTTAGCTTCATCCATGATATTTCTTAATTTTGCGATAAATGATGGTTCAGCATCATTACATCCACCTTTACCTCTTGAACCTGTATACTTATTAAAACAGATTCCTTTTCCTAAATATGCAGTGTTATTTCTTTCGTTAACATATGCATATAATGGATCTAATGCAGCAGAAACATCACTTGATAGCATTTCAGAATTTGTAAGAGCATGTCTTAGTTTTAAATCATTGTATGATGTTGTTAAATTGATTAATTCAGCAACAATATTTTCAAACCATCTAGAATGAGCACCTGATGCACCATTAGAACCAACTTCTTCCTTATCAACTAAAATAGCACAAGTAGTACGAGAAGTTTTTGGTGTATCTATTACTGCACGTAAAGAAGTATAAGCACAAACTCTATCATCATGTCCATATCCTGCAACCATTGAACGGTCTAAACCAAAATCTCTTGCTGGACCTGCAGGTACAACTTCGATTTCTGCTGATAAGAAATCTTCTTCTTCGATATTATAGAAATCTTTTAGTAATTTTAATATTGTTTGTTTTGATGCTTCCTTTTCTTCATTTTCTAAAGGAATTGAACCTACTAATAAATCTAAGCCTTCACCTTCAATTACTTTAGCAGCAGGTTTTTGCATTTTATCACCTGCTAAATGAGGTAATAAATCAGTAATGCCAACTACTGGATCATTAGGATTATCACCTATTGCAATATCAATCTTAGTACCATCTTTTTTGTAAACAGTTCCATATAATGCTAGTGGAATAGTTACCCATTGATACTTAATAATTCCTCCATAATAATGTGTATCTAGATATGCAAATGTATCAGATTCATATAGTGGATTTTGTTTTAAATCTAATCTTGGTGAATCAATATGAGCACCTAAAATTAATAATCCTTTTTCTAATGGTTCATCACCGATAACAAATGCTGCAATATTTTTATCCTTGTTAACAGCATATACCTTATCACCAGGATTTAAAGAAGTACAATCTTTAATATTTTTGAAACCTGCAGCTTCACACATTTTAATTGATTCTTTAACACATAATCTTTCTGTTTTTCCAAGTGAAATGTAATTCTTGTAATCTTCGTTGAAATCCATTACATCTTTCATTTTTTCTCCTTGATATTTATTCCATAACTTTTCTTTATACATTGTTTAATCCTCCTTATATTTTTTGATTATAACATATAAAAAACATAAAATAAAGTATAAAAGCATATAATGTTTTTAGGTGAAGCAAATGATTAATATAATATTTGTGCTAATTTTTGTTATTGGTTTGATTTATTCTATATTTAGTGGAAGGACAAGTGATGTAATTAATGTGATGTTGACTTCTCCTAAGGATGCTTTTTTTATATTTATTGATATTTATGCATTGTTAGTTTTTTGGGGTGGAGTATTAGAAGTTTGTAAAGAAAGTGGGTTACTTAAAAAGATAACATATTTTGTTACAAAAGCAATTCATCCTTTATTTAAAAAAATTGATATAAATGATGAAGCTATGCAGTTTATTTCTATGAATTTTGTTGCAAATATGTTGTCTATGGGGTCTGCAGCAACCCCATTTGGATTAAAGGCCATGAAAAGACTTGATGAAATCAATAATCATATGGATGTTGCATCTTATGAAATGGTTACTTTCTTATTGATTAATACATCTGGGTTATGTTTAATTCCTACAACTTTGATATCATTAAGATCTCAAGCAGGCAGCAGTAATCCAGTAATAATTATTCCATATATTATAGTCGTTTCAATATTAACAACAATTTTCTCAGTTGTATTAGATATGGTGGTCAGAAAGAATGCAAAATATTAGTTACTATATAATTATTGGCTTTATTGTGGTGGTATTTAGTTATGGATTGATTAAAAAAGTTAATGTTTATAATTGTTTTATTAAAGGTGCTTTTGATTCATTAAAAGAAGGGATTCAAATACTACCATATTTACTTTGTATGTTTGTTGCTATAAATGTTTTTAATACTAGTGGCATTTTAAATGATTTAATTAATTTTAAAAGATTACCTAGTGAATTATTTATTCAAGGTATGTTTAGGCCTGTATCATCTCATGCATCACTTTCAATGATGTTATCTATTTTTAAACAATACGGGGTTGATAGTGATGTATCTATTGTTTCATCTATACTACAAGGTGGAAGTGATACAACTATTTATGTTATGGGTTTATATTTTGGTTCTATTGGTTTAAAAAAGACTAAACATGCCTATGTGGTAGGTATTATTAGTGATATTTTTTGTTTTCTTTTATGTCTTATTGTATTATTTTTGTTTTTTAATAATTGATTTTTTATTATTTTATCTAGAAAAAATATTAATTTTGATGAGATATAGATATATTCTATATCTCTTTTTCTTCTTTTAGTTGTATTTTAGATTATTTTTTGTTAAAATAGGAAATGGTGATTGTCGTGGATGATAATAAAGAAAGATTACAGAAGGTAATGGCTTCTTGTGGCATTGCCTCTCGAAGAAAATGTGAAGAAATAATAACACAAGGAAGAGTTTATATAAATGGTACTAAGGTAACTGAGTTAGGTACTAAGGTTTCTAAAAAAGATGTTATAGTCGTTGATGGAAAAGAATTAGCTAGAGAAAGTTTGGTATACTATGTCTTGTATAAACCAACTGGATATTTAACAGCTGTGACAGATAATTTAGGTAGAAGAACAGTTATGGATTTAATTGCTCCTGAACTAAAAAAACAATATCGAATATTTCCTATTGGTAGATTAGATTATGATACATCTGGAGTTTTGTTGTTAACTAATGATGGCGATATATCATATCGTCTTACAAGATCTGCAAAAGAAATTGAAAAATCTTATCAAGTTAGGGTTGATGGTATTATTGATCAAACTGCAGTTAATAAATTAATGCGTGGTATTGAAATTGATGGTGTGATGACTAAACGAGCTTCTGTTGAAATTGTATCATTTGATAGAAAAAATAAATCATCTTTAATTATTTTAACTATTACTGAGGGTAGAAACCGTCAAGTAAGAAAAATGTGTGAATCTATCGGGTTTCCAGTTAAGAAGTTAAAGAGAGTTTCATTTGGTGGTATTACTCTTGATGGATTATCAGTTGGAGAGTATAGACCACTTAAACCACATGAAATAAAAGTATTATATAGTCTTTAATTTGAAAAATGAAAAAATATATGTTATAATAAATAGAATTACATAAGAGGTAAGACATGAAAAATTTTGTTGTGGCTATTGATGGTCCTGCAGGAAGCGGAAAGTCATCGATTTCAAAGATGGTTGCTGAAAAGATGGGATTTATTCATATTGATACAGGTGCTATGTATCGAGCTGTTACATTAGAAGCATTAAATAGAAATGTTGATGTCAATAATGAAGCAGAATTTGAATTTTTAAATGAAACTAAAATTGCCTATTTAAATGGTATTATTTATTTAAATGGCAAAGATGTATCCGAAGAAATTCGTTCGACTGTTGTTACTAATAATGTTTCAGCAGTTAGTAAGCACAAATTTGTACGTGATAAAATGGTTGATTATCAACGTGCATCTGCTAGTGTTGGTAAGGTACTAATGGATGGTAGAGACATTGGTACAGTAGTTTTACCTAATGCTAATGTTAAGATTTTTTTAACTGCATCACCTGAAGTGAGAGCTCAAAGAAGATATGACGAGATGGTTGCTAAGGGTGTTGATGTAGTATATGAAGTTATTTTAGAGGAAATAAAAATTCGAGATTATAAGGATTCACATAGGGAAATTGCTCCTTTAAAACAAGCTTCAGATGCCATTTTAGTAGATACAAGCAAAATGGATAAACAAGAGGTATGTAATACCATAATAAAAATTATAGATGTGAGGTTAAAGAAGATGGAAGAATTTAAGATGGAAGACCTAAGCATGCCAAAGAAGCTTAGAGTTAAAGACGTTGTCGAGGGCGCTGTTGTACAAGTGGATGATACAACTATTTACCTTGATATTCAAAATTTTACTGAAGGTAAAATGCACTTAGATCATTATACTAAGGATAAGTCTATTACAAGTTTTAAGGGTATAGTTAAAGTTGGTGATGTGATTCGTTGTGAAGTTGCAAAAGTTGGTGAAGATGCAATTTATTTATCAAGAATGAATCAATTATCAATTGAGGCTTTCCAAAAAGTTGTTGATGCTTGCAACGAAAAAACTACTGTTACAGTTACTGTTAAGAAATTTGTTCAAGGTAAGGGATATCAAGTAGAATATTTAGGCAATATTTTATTTATGCCTTTAAGTCAAGCTCCTCAAAATGTTAAGGTTGGAGAAAAATTAGAAGTTAGAGTTTTAGAAGCTGATGATAAGAGAAAGAATGCTGTTGTTTCTCGTCGTGTTATTGAACATGAAATTTATGAAGCTGCTAAGAAGGCTGAAATGGATGCAATTAATGTTGGCGATGTGTTAAAGGGTAAAGTTGCTAAGGTTGAAAAGTTTGGTGCATTCGTTCGTTTTGAATATAATCAAGGTTTATTAAGAATTAATGAAATTGCTCATACTTTTACTAACGATATTAATAGTGTTATTGCTGTTGATGATGAAGTAGAAGTGAAAGTTATTTCTAAGGAAAATGGTAAATTATTACTTTCTAAGAAAGCTTTATTAGATACTCCATTTGAAGCTTATACTAAGAATGTAAAAGTTGGTCAAACTGTTACAGGAAAAGTTGCTAATAAATTACCATTTGGTTTATTAATTGAATTAGCAGATAATGTTAAGGGTTTATTACATGCATCTGAATACTCACATAATCCTAATGATAATTTCAATAATTGTGTTGTTATTGGTGATGAAGTTGAATGTGCGATTTTAGCTGTTGATTCAAAGAAAGAAAAGATTTCTTTATCTAGAAAAGCATTAATGGATAATCCATGGAAACGTGTTAATGCTAGATTAGGTGATATTGTTTCTGTTAAAGTTACTGAAGTTTTAGAAAATGGTTTAAGTGTTGAGACTTTAGGTGTTGATGGATTTATTCCTGGTAATGAAGTTTTAACTTTAGATCAAAATGGCACTATTAAGGATTATTATAATGTTGGTGATACTGCTCAAGCTGAAATCATTGATATTAAACCTTTAGAATGGAAATTACGTTTATCTATTAAAAGAATTAAAGTAAGAGAAGAACGTAAAGCTTTTGAAAAGTATTTAGAAGCTGATGATACAAAAGTAACTATTGGGGATTTATTTAAAGAAATCTAATTAAATAAAAAAATTATTGGTGGTGAATAATATGTTACCAAAGGTAGCTATAGTCGGAAGACCTAACGTTGGTAAATCAACACTGTTTAATCGATTAATCGGTGAAAGATTATCCATTACTGATGATCAACCAGGGGTAACTCGTGATCGTATTTATGCTAAGGGTAGTTGGTTATCAAAGGAATTTTCCATAATTGACACAGGCGGAATAGAATTAGGGGATGCCCCTTTTTTAACTGAAATAAGAGCTCAGGCTGAAATTGCAATGGAAGAAGCTGATGTAATTGTTTTTGTTGTTGATTGCCGTAGTGGTGTAACAGAAGATGATAACTATATTGCAAAATTATTATATAGAACTAATAAGCCTGTAATATTAGCAGTTAACAAGGTTGATGATCAAAAATTTAGAGATAATATATATGAGTTTTATTCTTTAGGGTTTGGTGATCCTATTCCTGTTTCTTCATCTCATGGTATTGGGACTGGTAATTTATTAGATAAGATTATTGAAGAATTACCACTAAAAGTAGAAAAGGAAGAAGAAGGTGTAATTAAGTTTGCACTTGTCGGTAGGCCAAATGTAGGTAAATCATCTTTAACTAATACATTACTTAATAGTAATCGTGTTATTGTTTCACCTATTGCAGGTACTACACGTGATACTATTGATACTATGTTTACGGTTGATGGCCAAAAGTATGTAGTTATTGATACAGCTGGATTACGTAAACGTGGTAAAGTATATGAAAATGTAGAAAAATATTCAATTATCAGAAGTGTTGATGCTATTGGTAGAAGTGATGTAGTATTATTATTACTTGATGCATCAACAGGAATAATAGAACAAGATACACATGTTAGTCAATATATTGAAGAATATCGACGTCCTTGTATTATTGTTGTTAATAAGTGGGACTTAGTAGAAAAAGATTCTAAAACAATGAAGAAATTTGAAGATGAAATAAGAAAAGAATTTAAGCACTTAGATCATGCTCCTATTGTTTTCTTATCAGCTTTAGAAAATAAAAGAGTTCATACTTTATTTCCATCTGTTTTACAGGCATATGAGGCAAATCACAGAAGAATTTCAACATCAATTTTAAATGATGTTGTTAATGATGCTGTTGCGATGTTCCCACCTAGTGAATTTAATGGTGGTAAAATTAAAATTTATTATACTTCTCAAGTAGGTGTAGAACCTCCTACTTTTGCTTTCTTTGTTAATGAACCTAAATGGTTACATTTCTCATACCATCG
This sequence comes from Anaeroplasmataceae bacterium, assembly GCA_045127955.1. Taxonomy (GTDB): domain Bacteria; phylum Bacillota_I; class Bacilli_A; order Acholeplasmatales; family Anaeroplasmataceae; genus Pelethenecus. The sequence continues at coordinate 24,993 of JBGVRA010000024.1, read as the reverse complement.
TTACTTAGAAAATCAAATTCGTAAAAATTTTGATTTCTTTGGAACTCCTATTAAATTTGAATTTAGAAAGCGTGATTAATATGAAAGTGAGTGTAATTGGTGGTGGTGCTTGGGGTACAACTTTAGCTCAAGCTTTATCAGATAATGAACATGAAGTATTAATTAGAGATGTTAATTCTTTATTTGTTGAAAAAATAAATAAAACACATACCCATCCATTTTTTTCATCTACTATACCATTTTCAATTAAAGCTACTTTGGATATGGAAGAAGCTGTAAATTATTCTGATGTTATTTTACTTTCTGTTCCTACTAAAGTAATGAGAAGTGTATTAATTGAAATTAATAAAATTGCAACCACACCAAAATTATTTATTAATGTTAGTAAGGGAATTGAACCTGACACTTCATATTGTGTTAGTCAAATTGTAGATGAAGTTATTGATAAAGACAAGTTCAAAGGATACGTAATTTTATCTGGACCTTCTCATGCAGAAGAACTAATTCAAAGAAAATTAACATCACTTGTTGCTGCATCATATGACAAGGATAATGCTATTTTTGTTCAAAATTTATTTTCTAATGATCAATATTTAAGAGTATATTCATCAGATGATGTTATTGGTGTTGAAACAGGCGGCTCTGTTAAAAATGCTATAGCTATTATCTCTGGGGTTGCGACTGGTATGGGACTTGGTGAAAACGCAAGAGCTTATTTAATTAGTCGTGGTGTTAGAGAAATTATTATGATTGTTGAAGCATTAGGTGGAAAAAAAGAAACAGCATATGGTTTGTCAGGAATTGGTGATTTAATTGTTACGGCATCTTCAATGAACTCAAGAAATTTCCAATGTGGATTAAAGATTGGACAAGGAATGAGTGTGGATGCTGCTTTAACAACTATGAAGCAAACAGTAGAAGGATTAAAAACTATTGAGGCTGCATATCAAATAGGTCTTAAATATAATTTAGATTTGCCACTTATTAATGGGGCATATTTACTTGTTAAAGGTAAAGCTGATGCTCAATCTATATTATCTGGACTTATGCAAAGAAGCTTAAAGGATGAAAATATTTTGTAAATAAAAATCAATCTTCCGCATATATTAATGCGGGAGGTTTTTTTTATGGATTTTAAAACTATAATCGATTTAATTTCTAAATCAAATATTGATAATGAAAAGGTGTATGAATTAGTTAAAGAAGCATCTACATTAGACTTAAATGATGATGAAAATATAAGAAGTATTATTAGAAAAGGTTGTGGCCTTGCAAATAGAAGTATTACAGTTGAGCAAGAAGATAAAATAATCAATTTATTAAAAGAAAGAGGAATAACTCCAGAACTGTTTTCATTACTTAGATAATGTATATTAAATCATAAGTTTATCTTATGGTTTTTTTTATTTATAATAAGCATATAATTTATTGGTGATTTATATGGTTGCATTAACTGGTGGAAAAACAGGTGGACATATAGTTCCTTTAATTGCTATTTCAAAAGAAATAGATGATGTTATATATGTAGGAGGAAAAGGATATTTAGAAGAAAAAATATGTAAAAGTAATAATATAAATTTTATTGGTTTAGATATAAAACATAACATATTTAGTATATTAAGTGCATATAAAGATATTAAAATAAAGAACGTAGATGCAATTATATCAACGGGAGGATATGTTAGTATTCCTTTATTAATATTTGGTATAATTCACAAAATACCAATTTTTTTGTTGGAAGAAAATACAATTATTGGAGATTCTAATCGTTTTTTTTATTGGTTTGCTAAAAAAGTGTTTTTATCTTATCCTTTAAAACCTAATAAAAGGAAATATATGATTGTAGGACAGCCTCTATTAAAGTATCAACTTTCGTATTCTAAATACAGTAAATATAAGTGTGATATTTTAATAATTGGTGGAAGTTTAGGTTCGAGACCTTTATGCGATTGTGCAAAAAAATTATCTGGAAAATATAATGTATGTTTAGTATCAGGAAGGTATTATGATGAATATAAAAGTAATTTATATCAGTCATTTCCATATGTAGATGATTTACTTAATTTGATGTTACAAGCTAAACTGGTAATTTCAAGAGCTGGTGCTCAAACTGTTGCTGAAATATTTTATATCAATAAGCCTGTAATATTAGTTCCTAGTCTGAAAACCAAAAGAAATCATCAATATTTAAATGCATTATATTTTCAAGATAAAAATTGCTGTAAAGTAGTTAGTGAGAAAAATATTAATGAGTTAGATAAAGTAATATATTCAATATTAAATAATGAAATTTTAATTAATAGTATGAAAGATAATCAAAAGAAAATGATAAATTACGATAGCAGCAAAATAATTGCTAATGAAATATTTAAGGAGATTAAAAAATGAGTTTTGAGCAATATGTAATTGAATATGACTTAGGTAGTATTGAAAAAAATAAAACATTTAAGGAATTAACTACTATTGGTTGTGGTGGTAATATAAAAGTGTTGTTTTCTCCTAATTCTATTGAATGTTTGTGTAAAGCATTTAAATATATAAATGATAATAATTTGAAATATTTTATATTAGGAAATGGAAGTAATGTATTAGCTAGTGATGAATTTTTTGATGGGATTGTTATTAATTTAAGAAAACAAAAATATGATTTTTATGTCGAAGAAGATATTCTATTAGTTAGTGCATTTTATCCAACTGCTAAATTAGCATATGATTTAGCTAGTTTAGAAATAGGAGATTTATCGTTTTTAGGAGGAATACCTGGATTACTAGGTGGTGCAATTTATAATAATTGTGGTGCTTATAAACAAGAAATATCAAAATCACTTATTGAAGTATCATATATAAATAATTGTGGTGAAATCGTTAATATTTCAAATAAAGAATGTGGATTTGGTTATCGTAATAGTATCTTTCATTATATGAATAGTATTATAATTAGTGCAAAATTTAAAATAAAAAGAATAGATACAAAAGAAATTTTAGATAAAAGAAGAAAAGAAAGATTATTATCTCAACCTCTTGATACTAAAAATATGGGATCAATATTTAAAAATAATCCTCTAATTCCAGCTTGGAAAATTATTGATTCGTTAGGTTTAAGAGGTTTTAGAATTGGCGATGCTGCAATAAGTAGTAAGCATGCCAATTTTATTATTAATATGGGAAACGCTAAATTTAATGATATCTATAATATGATAAATTTGATTGAGAAAAGATCATTAAATGAGTATGGAATAAAGCTAGTTTCGGAAATTACATATGTGAAATAATATTAAAATATAATTTATTATATTTTCCCTCTTTATTATATTGAAAAAAATTGCATTTTAATGTAAAATTAAATAAGTAGTGTGACTTTGATATAGTGGAGGGATAGTATGATTTTTGATGAATTAGATAGCTTAGAAGCAGCAAAAACCAAGATTAAAGTAATAGGTGTTGGTGGGGCTGGTAAGAATGCTATTGACCATATGATTGAAAATGAAGTTCATGGTGTTGAATTTATTGCTGTCAACACAGATGCGCAAGATTTAAAATATTCCAAAGCTCGTAGTCGTTTACTTATTGGAAAAAATACAACTCGTGGTCATGGAGCAGGTGCAAATCCAGAAGTTGGACGCTTAGCTGCACTTGAAAGTGAAGAAGAAATCCACGAAATGATTAGTGATGCAGATATGGTATTTATCACTTGTGGTATGGGTGGTGGAACAGGAACAGGTGCTGCTCCTGTTATTGCTCGTGTTGCAAGAGAAAATGGTTGCTTAACTGTAGGTATTTGTACAAAGCCTTTCTTATTTGAAGGCCCTGAAAGAATGAATAATGCTGTTGCTGGTTTAACTGAATTAAGAGAATATGTTGACACATTAATCGTAATACCTAATCAACGTTTATTACAAATTGTTGATCCATCAACTCCTTTATTAGATGCATTTAGAGAAGCAGATAATGTTTTACGTAAAGGTGTTCAAGGTATTGCTGAAATTATTTCTATTCCAGGTATGATTAATGTCGACTTTGCCGATGTACGTCATGTCATGGCTGATTCAGGTACTGCCCTAATGGGTATTGGTGCTGCAACAGGTCCAGATAGAGCTGTTAAAGCTGCCCGTAAGGCAATTCACTCTTCATTACTTGAGGTTACAATTGATGGTGCCACTGATGCTATTATTAACATTACTTCTAGTGAGAAATTAACGGCTAGAGAAATTGAAATTGCGATTGCTGAAATTAGAAATAATTGTGATAAAGACTTAAATATTATTTATGGTACAGCTTATAATAATGATTTAGGTGATGAAATGATTGTTACTGTTATCGCAACAGGATATGAACTTAAAGCTCAAAATAGTGGTTATGAAGAATTAAAAGAAGAGATTTATAAGAATTTCTCAGAAGAAAATATTCAATATGAAGGTTTAAATGTTCATGAAGAAGAAGAGGTAGTTGAATCTACTGGAAATAAACTAGATGGTGTTTTTGATTACCATGGTAGCAAAAAAGCTGAAAAACAAAGAATAAAAGAAGAAAAGAAACAAAAGAAGCTTGATGCTAAAAAAGAAGTAGTTGTTACACCTCAAAGAGAAATTAAACAAACTAAGGAACTTCCTTCTTGGTTAAGAAAATAAAAAAAATAGGACACTACAAATATATAGTGTCCTATTTACTTTCTAAAGAGACTTTAATTGATTTTAAAGATTGAAGTAATTGAACTTTATCTTTTTTCTTTTCAGCTCTTATTGCTTTTTCATGTTGTATTTCTGTTATTGTTTTAGTTTGAATATATTGTTGTTTTAGAATTGAAAGTTGTTTTTCAATTCTTTTTCTTTCAATATTATATTCTTGTTTAGAAACTTTAATTGATTCATTAATTTCAAGATTTTTCTTTTTTGTTTCTTTATTATATAAATTAGTATTATATTTATATATTAAAGGAAGACTTTCAATTTCTTCATTTTTAGTTTTAATTAATGATTCTAGTCTAGAATTTAAAATATTTTTTTGATTAATACTCCAATTTATACTTTGATTTTTTAATTTTTCATAATTTTTATTAATTGATTCACTTTGATTTTTATGATACTTAACAATCTCATCATAATTACCGTTTAGAGCATAGTAAGATTTAAAGAATTCATAATTTATATTATCCGCAACTTTCTTTAAGGCTACACCATCTTTGTGGAAAAGAACACTAGCTTGATGTAATTTCTTTTCGAATTGATTAACAACAGTATTAATATAATTTTTATGATTTACTATTTTTTCATTTGCTTCATGAAGTAGTTTGTTAGAATTTCTATTATGAGTAGATATTGTTTTTTCTTTTTGTTTTTCATATGAGGAAATGAAATTTTCTAATTCATCTTTCATTGTTGCTTCGTTAAATGTTTTTTCAGTATTAATATTTCTAACGAATTTGTCATGAATATAATTGATAGATTGTTTGTTTTTAGCTAGTACCTTATAAAAAGAATTTTGAGAATCTAATATTTTAGTTTTAAAATTCTTTACATTAGCTTTTGCTATTAACTCTTTATCAGTAATTAATCTTCCTAAAGCAGAATAATTACAAACCATGCTTGCGATATGTTTTTTATATAAGATAAAGAATTTTGAATCTACATGTTGAAGCTTTTGAATATGGTCTTTTTCTTTTTTAAAGTGGATTTCATTGTATTTTAGTTTTTCTGTTAAACTATTAATATCTTCTTTATTAATTTGAATTATTTTATTGTAATCATTAATTTTATTATTGTATTCCTTTATTTTTGAATCATTTGATAATACTATATGTAATGATTTTGAATCTAATTTTTTCTTTTTTCTTTTTATTGGACCTCTAATCATTTCATTATCATTTTCTAATGTGTATTTTTTTAGTTCAAAATTTTCGATTGTTTTTTTGTAACTATCACATTGATCCAATAATAAGTCTATTTTTTGTTTAATTATACTTTGTTGCTTATTGAAATTTATATCTAATGATTCATAGATAGATTTATATTTAAATTCATTAATAAAATCTAATCTTGAATCAATAATGCTATCTATTTTTGATTGATAACACTCTAATATACTAATATAAGAATTAATAAAATAAGAATAAAATAAATTATAAGTATTAGATAAATAAGATATATTTTTATTGTCTTCTAAGATAATGTCATTAAATAATATTTGAATTGCTTTTTGATGACCAGTTTGTATTTTTGATAGTATGTCAATATAGAAATCATTAATCTTAGATATTGTTTGAATGTCGTTATAATATAAACTATATAAGTAGTTAAACTTTGATTTTCTTTGTTCTTCATTATATTTTAATTGAGTATGAATTTTATCATATTTATTTAAAATGTTATTATGCTCAATATTAAGAGAAGTAGTAAGTATTTTTAAATCTAATTCTAATTTTTCTAATTCTTCATTTAATTCAGTCAATTTTTCTTGTTTTTCGTTTTGAATGTTTACACGATTATAACCATAATCTAAAGACTGTTTAATAGATGATATATTTAGATTATATTTATCATCATTATATTGATTTAGAAGTTTGTTTTTTTCTATTTCTAAGAGGTTAATGACTTCTTCATAATGTAGGTCATTTAGATAACTTTTTTCTTGGTAATCAGTTACTATTTCTTTAAGTTGATTTGTTAGTTTAATTTCTAAATTATGGAAGTTAATCTTATTTTGAACTGATTCTATTTTTTTGTAGTAATTAGCTTCTAAACTATTAAAATTACGTTCTAATAGTTTATTTCTTTTTTGAGATTGACATCTTAAAACATTGGCTTTTTGAGAAAAACGATAGTTTGCAGTTTGAATAAGATATGATGTATCACTTTCATAAATATTACTCTTTTCTTGATAATATTTATTGTCATATTGTTCTAATTCAGTTAATTTTTTTATAGCATAATTTTTATCTATTTCTAAGTAACCTTTATTATTTTTATTTAATTCTATTGATTTTGTATATTCATATGTAATATCATAAAGTTGTTTTTCACAGGTTCTTTTTAACGATGAAATTATTTTATTACATTCCCTAGATGTTGTTTTTATTAATTTTTGTTTTTTTCTTGGTATACCATTAGGATATTCTTTAGAAAGAGATTCGACTAGTTTATGGTATTTTGATGTTTGTTCATAAACTTGATAGAAGTAGTCTTTCTTAATTTCATATGTTTGGTATTCTAAATCATTTTTAGCCTTTTGGATAGTTTCATCAATTTCATTAATTTTTGTTACGAAGTCTTTTAATAATGACTGAGATTGAGATAAATAATTTTGTCTTTTATTTTCTCTTTCAATATTAGAATTAGATAAAGATTTAGAATATTGACTTCTAGCTTTATCTATTTGCATATTTTTTTCGTTTGATATTTTTTTAATATTATTATTAAGATTTCTACTTTCATTATGATTTCTTTCCTTCATTGTTGTTCTTTCATTATTTAAAAGAGTATTTAATGAGTTAAGTTCGTTTGTTTTAGTTGATATTAATCTATTTAGCTTTTCTAATAATTCCTCATTATCTTGTAAGAAGGATTGACTTTCTTTTTGATAATTATCATTTAATCTTTGTTTAATACTAGCAAGGCTATCGTTATATTTTTGTACTATATTTTGATATGATTCTTTTGCAATCGTATGTTGATAATCATATCTACGTTTATCATCTTCAAAGTCTTTACTTAATAATATTTTATTTTGTTCAGATGTGATTAGAAAATATTCTTTATCAATTAATATGTTTTTAATATTATCTTCTGTATTTTGTTTGTCTTTTTCTAGTTCTTTTTCATATTCTATATTTTTTCTTTTACGGTTGTTTGTTAAAATATCTAAACTTTGTTGTAAATTTTTATTAAATAATAATAAATCTCTTTCAAAGTATTTTCTTAGGTCTTCTGATTGGATTTGATCGTTATTTAATTCATAGTTAATACTTACAACGCTATTTTTTAAATTTGTAACCCAGTTTTGAAGATAGCTTAATAATTCTTTAAGTTTGGAAGGAGTGATTGGATCAAATTCATCTTTGACAGAAAATTTGTTAATTAATGATTTATATTCAGATTGTATATCATCTAATGCTTTAATTAATTCCATAATTTCTCCTCCTTTTTTGATTGTAATATTCACGTTTTAATTATATAATTATTTTTATAAATAGTCAAAGAAAAAAGGTGTTATTTATGGATTGTCCTTGTGGTTTTAAAATGAATTTAATAAATATTAATAAAAATAAATATTTTTATTGTAATAATTGTGGTTATCTTAAGAAAGAAGTAGTTTTATCTAGTGAAAAACAAAAAGAGCGTTATGATTATCATGTATGTGATGATAAGTATTTAGCGTATATGAATGATGTTTTTAACCAAATTAAGGAATTTATTATAGGAAATAAAGTGCTAGATTTTGGTTGTGGTAAGATTCATGCTTTAAGTGATATTATGAATAATAATGGGTTTGATAGTTACTTTTATGATTTATTTTATTATCCTAGTTTTCCTTCTGATTTATATGATAGTATTGTTATGATAGAAGTATTTGAACACTTAGATAATCCTTTAGAGGAATTGCTTAAATTAAAGTGTTTTTTAGCTAAAGGTGGTAGATTTATTATTCAAACTAAGATGTATCCTAAGAAATTAGATAATTGGTGGTATTTAAGAGATACTACTCATGTTAGTTTTGTTAATGAGGCGACTATTGATGAATGGGCTAAGAAATTAAATATGAAATTGATTAGTTTAAATGGAGATATTTTTGTATTAGAACGCATAGATTAATAATGGTGAGTTTATGCTTGAACATATTATAAAAAATGGGGAACGAATAGAAAATATTGTTGATATTTATAAGGTTAGTATTGAAGAATTGAAATTAGCTAATATGCATATTAGTGATTTAAAAAATGTTGTTCCAGGTATGAAAATTAAAGTTCCTTTAATTAGTGAAGAAATAGAACAAATATTAGATAAAACAGAAAGTTTTGTGATGAATTATTATCCTTTAGTTACTAAAGAAATTATTGAAAAAAAGGAAGAAAAGATTAAATCTAGTGATGTTTTACCTAAAGGTAGAGCATATCCTGGTATTTTACCTCCTAATATTAAGAATAAGTGGGAAAATCATTAATGGTTTTCCTTTTATTTTTGCTTAAAATATGGTATGATAATATAGGTGATTTTTTTATGTATGGATATATTAAAGGTATTGTTACAAAGGTTACTCCTAAATATATTATTTGTGAGAATAATGGAATTGGATATTTATTAATTGTGAGTAATCCATATAATTTTACAGTAAATAAAGATTATATGATTTATTTATATCAGTATGTTAGAGAAGATATGATTGATTTATATGGTTTTTTAACTGAGGACGAAAAAGAATTATTTTTAAAACTTATTTCTGTAAGTGGAATTGGTCCAAAAAGTGCGTTATCTATTTTAGCATCTGGTACTGTATCAGAAATTGTTAAAGCTATTGAATCAAGAAATGATGCTTATTTAAGAAAATTTCCTGGTATTGGTGCAAAAGCAAGTCAACAGATTATTCTTGATTTACGTGGAAAATTAAATTTTGAAGAAGAAGTTTTAGTTCAAGATACTAAACTTGCTGATGTTGAAGGAGCTTTAATTGCTTTAGGGTATAATAAAAAAGAAATTACAAAAGTTATTTCTAAACTTGATACTAGTTTAGAAGTTGGTGTATTAATAAAACAAGCATTACAAAAAATGATTAAGTAGGTGATGTAAGTGAAAGAAGATGAAAGAATTATTAGTCCTAGTGTATTAGAAGAAGAGGATAATCTTTCAGTAAGACCTCAAACTTTAAATGAATATATAGGACAAGAAGCTGTTAAAGAAATGTTAGGTGTTTATATTAAGGCAGCTTTAAAACGTAATGAATCATTAGATCATGTTTTACTTTATGGTCCTCCTGGGTTAGGTAAAACTACTTTAGCACAAATTATTGCTAATGAAATGGGGAGTAATTTAAAAGTTATTTCAGGTCCATCGATAGAAAGAAGTGGAGATTTGGCGGCAATACTTTCTACTTTACAAGAAAATGATGTTTTATTTATTGATGAGATTCATAGACTTCCTAGATATGTTGAAGAAGTTTTATATAGTGCTATGGAAGATTATGTTTTAGATATAATGGTTGGTAAAGATAATGCTGCTAAAAGTATTAGAGTTGATTTACCTCCGTTTACATTAGTTGGGGCTACGACTAGATTTGGCGATTTATCTGCTCCTTTAAGAGATCGTTTTGGCGTTGTTTTAAGATTAGAATATTATAAGGTTTTAGAACTAAAAAGAATTGTTACTAGAACAGCTTCTGTATATGGTGCTGGTATTAGTGATGATGCTGCATATGAACTTGCTAGTAGAAGCCGTGGTACACCACGTATTGCTAATAGATTGTTTAGAAGAGTTAGGGATTTTGCTGATGTTGAAAATAATGGTAATATTAGTATTGATATTTGCAATAAAGCATTATCAAAGCTTGGTATTGATAAGAATGGTTTAGATTATACTGATTATAGGTATTTAAAGACTATTATTTCAGTATTTAAAGGTGGACCTGTTGGTGTTGAAAGTATTGCTGCAACTATTTCTGAAGAAGTTACTACAATTGAGGATGTTTATGAACCTTATTTATTACAAGAAGGTTATATATTACGTTCTAATCGTGGTAGAGTAGCCACAGAAAAAGCTTATCAGCAATTAGGTATTCCGTATTTAAAGGGGTTATTTGAATGATAAAAACTACTGATTATGATTATTTTTTACCTGAGGAATTAATTGCTCAAACTCCTCTTGTAAATAGAAGTGAATCAAGATTGATGGTTATCAATCGAAAAAATAAATCTATTGAACATAAGCATTTTTCTGACATTGTTGATTATTTAGGTGAAAATGATGTTTTAGTTTTAAATAATACAAAAGTTATTCCTGCTCGTATCATTGGAAATAAAGAAGATACTGGTGCAGTCATTGAATTGCTGCTTTTGAAGGATTTAGGAGATAATAAGTGGGAAACTTTGGCTAAACCTCAAAGAAGAGTTAAAATTGATGGTATTATTAGTTTTGGTGATGGATTGTTAAGGGCTAAATGTATAGAAAAAAAAGATATGGGTATTTGTGTTTTTCAACTTATTTATGATGGTATTTTAGTTGAGATTCTTGATAAATTAGGTCAAATGCCACTTCCACCTTATATTCATGAAAAACTAGAAGATCCAAATCGTTACCAAACTGTGTATGCTAAGCATCCTGGCAGTGCTGCTGCCCCTACGGCTGGTCTTCATTTTACACCTGAATTATTAAAAAAATTAGAAGATAAAGGTGTGGAATTAGTTTATGTTACTCTTCATGTTGGTCTTGGTACTTTTAGGCCTGTTGAAGAAGAGGATTTAACTAATCATGTTATGCATGAAGAATATTATGAAATTTCTGCTGATGCTGCTTATAAATTAAATAAAGCAAAAAAAGAAGGTAAAAGAATTGTAGCTGTTGGGACAACTTCAACTCGTACATTAGAATCTGCATTTAATAATGGTTTTGATGAGATTTGTACAACAACTAATATTTTCATTTATCCTGGTTATGAATTTAAAGCAATTGATGCTCAAATTACTAATTTTCATTTACCAAAATCAACACTTATTATGTTGATAAGTGCTTTTGCTGGTAAGGATTTTGTTTTAGAAGCTTATGAAGAAGCTGTTAAAGAAAAATATCGTTTCTTTTCATTTGGAGATGCGATGTTAATTATTTAGGAGGAATTTATGATTTATACTGAATTATTAAATGAAAAAAATCCGAAAGTTGTTATGACTATTAAGGATTTAGGTAATATTGAAATTGAATTATTTCCTGATATTGCACCTAAGACTGTTGCTAATTTTTTAAAATTAGTTAATATGAATTTTTATGATGGTTTGATTTTCCATCGCGTTATTTCAGGTTTTATGATTCAAGGTGGTGACCCACTTGGAATGGGTTATGGTGGTTCTGATGAAAAGATTTTTGGTGAGTTTAGTTCTAATGGTTTTAAAAATGAATTAAAACATACTCGTGGAGTTATTTCTATGGCTAGAAGTGGTAATCCTAATTCTGCTAGTTCTCAGTTCTTTATTATGCATAAAGATGCACCTCATTTAGATGGTTCGTATGCTGCTTTTGGTGCTGTTGTAAGTGGTATTGAAATTGTTGATAAGATTGCTTCAGTTAGAACTAATTATTATGATAAACCATTAAATGATGTTATTATGGAAAAGGTAGTAGTAAGATAATATGGCAGCTATTTGGTATGAATTAAAACATGTTTGTAAACAAACAGGTGCTAGATATGGTATTTTACATACTCCTCATGGTGATTTTGAGACTCCTATTTTTATGCCTGTTGGAACGAAAGCTAATGTTAAAACTTTAATTCCTAGTGAAGTAGAAGAAGTAAGTGAAGGATTAATATTAGCTAATACATATCATTTATGGCTACAACCTGGTGATGAATTAATTGCCAAACATGGTGGTGTTAGAGGATTTATGAAATGGGACCATGCGTTATTAACTGATAGTGGTGGTTTCCAAGTATTTTCTTTATCTAAGATAAGAAAAATAACTGAAGAAGGTGTTGAATTTAGACATCATAAATCTGGTGAAAAATTATTTTTATCACCAGAAAAAAGTATTGAGATTCAAAATAATTTAGGTGCTGACATTATTATGTCTTTTGATGAATGTCCACCTTTTCATGCAGATGATAAGTATTTAAAAGATTCAATTGATAGAACTATTCGCTGGGCTAAACGTGGTAAAGATGCTCATAAAAATCCTGATACTCAAGCTTTATTTGGTATTGTTCAAGGTGCTGGTAATAAAGAGTTAAGAAAGTATTGTTTAGAAAAATTAATGGAAATTGATTTCCCAGGTTATTCAATTGGAGGTCTTTCTGTTGGTGAATCAAAACAAGAAATGTACGAGGTATTAGAATATTTAAAAGATATTATGCCTAAAGATAAGCCTAGATATTTAATGGGTGTTGGATCTCCTGATGATTTGATTGTTGGGGCTATGAATGGAATTGATATGTTTGACTGTGTATTACCATCAAGAAATGCTCGCCATGGTAGTGCATTTACTTCAAATGGTAAGGTACAAGTAAAAAACACCTCTTTAAAAGAGGATTTTGGACCACTTGATCCTGAATGTGACTGTATGGTTTGTAAAACTTATTCAAGAAGTTACTTAAATCACCTTGTTAAATCAGAAGAGATTCTTGGTATGAGACTATTAACTTATCATAATTTAGCTTTTTTAAAGAATTTAATGGCTGATATAAGAAAAGCAATTCAAGAAGATAGATTACAAGACTTCAAAAATGAGTTTTTTGAAAAATTTGGATATAATAAATAAGAGCTTCGGCTCTTTTTATTTTTATGTATTTTGACAAACATCAACTGTTATTGGACTATAACATTGAATTGATGAAATACAATCTAAATCTACTGTAATAGTGTAGTCTGTAGGGGTTAGGACTGGTTCTGTTGCTCCATCTGATACTAATAATCTTAGACTTACAAAACGATTACAACGAAGTGATTCGATTCTAAAGTATGGTGTTAATGTATCTGTAATACCTACTCTACCTGTTACTGGATTACCACAACATGTGAAAAATGATACTGGAATTGTGTTGTTTAAAGATGTAAATAAAGAAGTTTCACAACTTATACAACGACCTAATGTATCAGTAATTACATCTTTTTGAAGTTTATCAATTTTTGCTACTGTATCTTTAATGTAATTACATTCATAATCATTAGTTTGTAATGTAGTCATTTTCTTCACCTCCTACCATATTTTATGTTTTTGAATAAATATTTACTAGACAATTGTCGTTTTATTAGGTAAAAAAATAAGTTTGTTATTGCTAAATATTGATAAAATCCTTATAATATATATTATAAGGATGGGATTAATATGGAAAAAGAATTTATTATTGCAATTATTGTAGGATGTATATTATTAGTTTGTTTAATAATAGCATTAATTATTATATTAAAGAAAAAAGGTTCAAATAAGATTGTTATTGATGAAGAATTTATTAATAATTTATTAAATGCACTAGGTTCTACGAGTAATATTGAGACGGTTAAAGTAGATAATGGTAGACTTAAATTTTTAGTATATGATTTAGAAATTATTGATTTTGAATCTTTAAAGAAGATGAGTACAGCAGGTGTATTTATTACTGGAAATAATATTAAAATGTTATTTCAATATGATGCAAAAACTATTGAAAAATCTATTTTAGGTTTGATAAAAAATAATTAGAAAGGAAATAATAATATGGATATTAAGTCTCTTATTAAAAATTATGAAGAAGAAGCTTTATTTTTATTATCAAAATTAATATCATTTAAATCTGTATTAGATGAGTTTGATCCTAAAAGTAAGTCTCCTTTTGGAAAAGAAAATGAGCATGCTTTAAAATATATTTTAGAAGTTGCTGAAAATGATGGGTTTAAAGTTTTTAATGATGATAATTATGCTGGACATATCGAATTTGGTTCTGGTGATGAAACTTTAGGTATTTTAGCACATTTAGATGTTGTTCCTGTTGATATTAAGGATTGGAATACTGATCCTTTTACTTTAACTATTAAGGATGGAAAAATGTATGCAAGAGGTTCAGTTGATGATAAAGGTCCTTTAGCTGCTACATACATTGCTATGAAATTATTAAAGGATAATGGATTTGTTCCTAAGAAGCAAGTTAGATTAATTATGGGGTGTGATGAAGAATCTGGCTCTAGATGTTTAGCACATTATTTTAAAACTCAAAAGCTTCCACAATTAGGTTTTTCTCCAGATGCTGAATTTCCACTTATTTATGGAGAAAAAGCTCATATGACATATGACTTTATTGGTAAATTAGGTAAAGAAGAAATTATTGTTGATTTTACTTGTGGTCAAAGATATAATATTGTTCCTGCAGTAGCCTCTATGAAACTATCAAAAAATTTGGAAAAAGAATATTATGAGTTTTTAAAAGATAATAATTATCATGGTGTTTATGAAAATGGAAATTATATAGCTTATGGTGTTGCATCACACGCAATGGTACCTCAAAATGGATTAAATGCAAGTTTTATTTTATTTGAATTTTTAAATAAGTATAATCCAACTTCATTATCGAATTTCTTTGTTAAATATTTAACTTTTGATCCATTTGGTAAAAAAATAGGTTATGATATTTATACAGAAGAAATGAAAGAATTAACTAGCAATGTTGGTGTTGTACAAATCCATAATGGTGATATTAAGATTGGTGTTGATTGTCGTGTACCTTCTGTTTCTCATGAAAATAAGATGAGAGATGCTATTGCTAAAGCTGCTGCTGAATTTGGATTAACTCCTGTTGTTCATCATTTTGGTGGTTTCCATTTTGTTGATCCAAAAGGACATTTAGTTCAAACTTTAATGAATGTATACCAAGATGTAACAAAAGATTATGAAACTAAACCTATGACTATAGGTGGTGGTACTTATGCAAAGTTTATTGATAATGCTGTAGCATATGGTCCACTTGTACCAGGAAGAGAGGATGTTTGTCATATTGCTAATGAATATATGTACTATGAAGATTTTATTCAAGCTATAGAAATATATGCAAAAGCAATTTATGAACTAACTAAATAATATGAGATTAAGAAAAGTTAAAAATGCTTTAGATAAATTAAGTTTAAATAAAAATTATTATATTGAAAATCCAGTTGAATTAAAAGGAAAGTGGAATCAAGTTTTTGGTAATGATAATCCTATTCATATTGAAATAGGTTGTGGAAAGGGCCAATTTATTTCTAAACTTGCTTCAATTAATCCTGATATTAATTATGTTGCAATTGAAAAATATGATTCAGTTTTATTAAGATGTTTAGAAAAAGTAGAAGAATTAAATTTACCTAATTTAAGATTAGCAATTATTGATGCTAACATGCTAACTGATTATTTTGAGAATAAAGAAATTAATAGAATTTATATTAATTTTTCAGATCCATGGCCAAAATATGCCCATAGAAAAAGAAGATTAACTTATGCTACATTTTTAGATAGCTATAAGTGTATATTAAAAGATGATGGTGAAGTTTTTCAAAAAACTGATAATAGAAAATTATTTGAATTTTCTTTAGAATCATTTAATAATAATGGTTGGTTATTATCTAATATTTCATTAGATTTACATAAAGATGATTATAAAGATAATATTACTACAGAATTTGAAGATAAATGGTCAAAATTAGGTCCTATTTATCGTTTAGAAGCTAGGAAAAAATAGGAATTGTTATGGCTATTTTTGCGTTAATTGGCGGAAGAAGTATTAATAATCTATATAATCCTGAATTAGAAAATAAAATATTTAATTATCTTGATATAAAAAATCCAAATATTTTATTTATACCATTTGCATCGCTAGAGGATATTGAAAAATCATATTTTAAATTTTTAAAGATATTTGAAAATACGAATTATACTATAAAATGTGCAAAAAGTATTGATGATATTGATGCATTAATTGATTGGGCAGATGTTTTTTATTTTGGTGGAGGACATTCTGAAGATTTAATTAATGTTATGAAATTATATAATTTTAATAGAGTACTTAATTCTAGTAAATTGATTTGTGGTTTTTCTGCAGGTGCTATTATGATTTCTAAAAGTGGTATGGGAGATAGATATGTTTATTCTAATAATTATCATTTATATAATTATAAAATGGTAACTGGATTAGATTTGATTCCAATTACAGTTTGTCCTCATTATGATCATGATGGATTGAATATCTATAATGATGAAGTTAAATTATATGATTGTTGTGGTTTTGGTTTAGAAGATGATACTGCAATTATTGTTATTGGGAATAAAATTGTTCCTATTAAGCAAAATTTGAGTAAGAGTGTTTATTATTTCGATAAAAATAAAAATTATAAATTGGTTTCTTTATATGAGGAGTTGTTATTGTGAAGGATTTAGCTGTTTTAGGTCCTAAGGGTACATATTGTGATATTGCCTCTAAAAAATTAGATGATAAATATAATGTATTATACTATCCTAGTATTTTAAAAACTTCATTAGCTGTAAATGAAAATATTGATGGTCTATTACCTTTTGAAAATACATTAGATGGATTTGTGATGGAAACTTTAGATAATTTGATTAAAAGTGATTATCATATAGTTAAACAAGTTAAACTACATATTGGGTTTTCATTTGTATCAAATTCTAATATTGAAGATGTAAAAGAGGTATTTGTTCAGTTTAAGGCATATGGTCAATGTATTCATTTTTTCAGTGAAAATGATTTTAAAGTTAACATTACTGAAAGTAATATTATAAGTTTAGAAGAGGTAATTAATAAAGGAGTAGGTTTTGGAGCAATAATTCCTAATCACTTATTAGATGAATATAAATTTAAAACAGTTATAAAAGATGTTACAGATTCATTACAAAATGAGACTAGATTTATATATGTAAGTGAAAGTGAGGAATGTGAATTAGATGATAAATTATCTGCATCACTTGCCTTAACTCCACTTGAAGATAAACCAGGTGTATTATTTTCAATTTTAGCTATGTTCAATGGGTATAATTTTAATTTGAAGGCTATTTTATCTAGACCAAGAAAAGATGTAATTGGTAAATATATATTTTATATTGAATTGTTTTTATTGAAAAAAGAGATTAATAAACTGAATAATTTAATAAATAATTTAAATGATGATTTAGAAATTAACGTTAAATTATTAGGCATATATAATTCTATTTAATGAAGGAGTGATTAATTTGCGAGCTGTTGATATTATTATAAATAAAAGAGATAATAAAAAACTTTCAAAAGAAGAAATTGAGTTTTTAATTAACGGTTATGTTGATGGTGCTGTTCCTGATTATCAGATGTCGGCTTTTACTATGGCTGTTTTATTAAATGGAATGGATGAGGAAGAAGCGACTCATTTAACCAATGCAATGTTACATAGTGGTGATGTTCTTAATTTAAATGAAATAAATGGAATTAAAGTTGATAAACATTCTACTGGTGGTGTAGGAGATAAAACTTCGCTTGTATTAGGACCACTTTTGGCATCACTTGGAATTAAAGTTGCAAAAATGAGTGGTAGAGGTTTAGGTCATACTGGTGGAACTTTAGATAAGTTAGAATCAATCCCAGGATATAATATCAATTTGTCTGATGATGAATTTATTAAGCAAGTTAACGATATTGGAATTGCGTTAGTTGGTCAAACTCAAGTATTAGCTCCTGCAGATAAGAAATTGTATTCATTAAGGGATGTAACTGGTACAGTAGAATCAATTCCTCTGATTGCTTCATCTATTATGTCAAAAAAATTGGCGAGTGGTGCTGATGCTATTTGCTTGGACGTAAAAGTAGGTAGTGGTGCTTTCATGAAGAATATTGATCAAGCTACAAAATTGGCTGAACTTATGGTTACAATTGGGAAAAATTGTGGTAAAAAGATGACTGCCGTTTTAACTAATATGGATGAACCACTAGGTTTTGCTGTTGGTAATTCATTAGAAGTTATAGAAGCTATTAATACTTTAAATGGTAATGGTCCAAAGGATTTTACAGAACTTTGCTTAACTATTGCTTCTTATTTAGTAGTTGATAGTAAAAAAACAAATTCATTAATTGAAGCAAGGAAGTTACTTCAAGAACAAATTGATAATAAAGAAGGATTAAAGTATTTAGCTAAATTAATTAAGGCTCAAGGTGGAGATGATAATTATATTTATCATCCTGAATTATTTAGATTAGGTAAATATAAGATTGATGTAATTAGTGATAAAAATGGATATATTTCTAGAATTGATGCTTTAGCTATTGGTAATTGTGCAATGATGTTAGGTGCAGGTAGAAAGACGATTACTGATAAGATTGATCATTCTGTTGGTGTTGTTTTACATAATAAAGTTGGTGATTTCATATCTATAGGTGATGTGGTTGCAACTATTTATTCAAATAAAGAAGATAATAATGAAGAAATTTCAATGATTTTGGATGCATTTAATGTTTCTTTTGAAAAGATTACTCCAAAATTGATTTTAGATGTAATAAAATAGAAATATTTCTTGATTATTAAATAAAAAAATGGTATACTTGAAAAGTAGTACAAATTATAGTAAGGAGATTATGCTCTATGATGTGGATTGATTGGATAATTTTAGTTATTTCAGTATTTTTAATTGCAATTGTTATGATGCAAAACTCAAAAGACGATATTAATGATGCTTTTAATGGAAGCAAGTCAGAACTATTCAAAAACCAAAAGACTCGTGGTCCTGAACTTTGGCTTCAAAGATCTACTGCTGTTTTAGCTGTATTATTTGTTATAGCTGTTATCGTTTCTGTAGCTTTACATTAATTAATTGATGAGATTTCGTACTGAAATCTCATTTTTTTTGAGAAAAAATTCACATAATAAAGGTGGTGATGATATGATAGATAAAGAATTAGTTATAAAATGCTTAGAAAATGGTAATAATTACTTTCCTAATATTAGAAAAAGATTAAAGGTAAGTAAACAAGAATTAAGTAATATCCTTGATGATTTAGTTAAGGAAGGAACTGTATTTTATAATATTCATCATAATGAGTATTATTTAATTAAAAAGGGAACTGTAGAAATTAAGGATGCTGGTTATGGTTTTATTAGTGTTTTAGGAGAAGAAGATGATTATTATATTTCTAAATATGAACTAGTTGGAGTATATAATGGAGATACAATTTCATTTTATTATGAGGATAATTATGAGAATCATAAAGAAGCCTATTTAATTGATGTTTTAAAAAGAGCACATACACATATTATTGGTAGATATAAGGAAACTACAAGAAAAGGTAAAACTAAGGCTTATATCATGTCATCTGATCCAAAATTTCCTGTTAATATTTTAGTTCATGAAAGATTAGAATTAAAACCTGGAACTATTGTTTATGGTGAAATTAATTATGAAAAAAATAATAATTTATCTGCCACTATTAAAGAAGTATTAGGTCATAAAGATGATCCAGGTATTGAAATCAGTCAAATTGCATTAGAGTATGGTTTTGAAACACCATTTCCTAATGAAGTACAAGAAGAAATTGAAGATATTGCTGATTATGTATTAGAGGAAGAAACTCTTAATAGAGTAGACTATACAAATAGAACTATTATTACTATTGATGGTGATGATTCAAAGGATTTTGATGATGCAGTAAGTGTTAGTAAAAATTTAGATGGTTCATTTAATCTTGGTGTTTATATTGCTGATGTAAGTCACTATGTTAAAGAGAATAGTCCACTTGATCTTGAAGCGTATAAAAGAGGAACATCTGTTTATTTAGCTGATAGAGTTATTCCTATGTTACCTAGAAAATTGTCAAATGGGATTTGTTCTTTAAATGAAGGTGTTAAAAGATTAGTTGTTGCTTGTAATATGTGTATATCTAAAGAAGGTAATTTAATTAATTATGAGATTACTGAAGGGGTTATTAAATCTAAATATAGAATGACTTATAATAATGTTAATAAAATTATTAATGGTGATATTGATGTTATTAAACAATATGAGGATTTAGTTCCAATGATAAATGATATGGTGGCATTATCTGAAATTATTAGAAAAAGAAGATATAAAAAGGGCGGAATTGAATTTGATGTTAATGAGTATAAATTTTCATTAAATAACGATGGTTCACCTAAAAATATAGAAGTAAGATCAAGAGATAAAGCAGAAATGCTTATTGAAGATTTTATGTTAGAAGCAAATGAAACTATTGCTTATAATATGAATATAATGAATTTGCCAAATATGTATCGTGTCCATGAAAAACCTGATCAAGATAAGCTAAAAGATGTATTTAATACTATTCGTAATATGGGAATTGAATTAAAGCAAACAAAAAATGATATTCATCCTAAACAAGTTCAAGAAGCATTAGAAAAAATAAAAAATACGGATCTTAATGAAATATTATCTAATATGTTATTAAGAAGTATGATGAAAGCTAGATATAGTGAAGAATGTTTAGGTCATTATGGGCTTGCTATGAATTATTATTGTCATTTTACTTCTCCAATTAGAAGATACCCTGATTTAATTGTTCATCGATTAATAAAAAAATTATTTATTCATCCAAATGACTTAGATAATGATATAATTAAGTATAATTTGTTATTACCAGAAATTGCAGAAAGAACATCTATTAGTGAAAGAAAAGCAGTAGAATGTGAACGAGCAGTAAATGATATGTTATTTGCTTGGTATATGGAAAAACACTTATTTAAAGAATTTGATGGTGTTATTACTTCAGTGACTAACTTTGGAATGTTTGTAACTCTTTCAAATGGTGTTGAAGGGTTAGTAAGTCTACATAATATGCTTGGTTTTTATTATTTTGATTCAAGTAATATGTCTTATTCAAATGGTAAAATAGCATATAAATTAGGAGATAAAGTTAAAATTGTTGTTATAAGAGCGGACAAAAAATGCCGACATATTGACTTTATGTTTAAAAATGATTATGATAAATGTAGAGGTGATTTCTAGTGAAATTAGTTTGTCAAAATAAAAAAGTAGGATTTGAATATTTTATTTTAGAACGCTATGAAGCTGGAATAAAGCTTACAGGAACTGAGATAAAATCTATTCGTGCTGGGAAATGTAATATAAATGATTCTTATGTTATTGTAAGAAATAATAGACCATATATTTTAAATATGCATATATCTAAATATGAACAAGGTAATTTATTTAATCATGATGAAGATAGAAGTAGAGAGTTACTACTTCATAAACATGAAACAATTAAGTTAGCAACAAAAGTTAAACTAGAAGGTTTATCTATTGTACCTATTAAAGCGTATTTTGAAGGGTCTTTATTAAAAATTGAAATTGCATTGTGTAAAGGTAAAAAATTAACTGATAAACGTGAATCTATAAAAGAAAAAGATAGTAAACGCAATATTGAAAAAGCTCTAAAAAATGCAACAAGAAATTATTGATAAATATTAAAAAAAAATATATAATCATAATACATAGTTTTTACTATGAATATTTATTCATTGCTTGTTTGGTGGAATAAGTAATGAATACCTTTATCCGGGGCTATTTTAGGATTCGCCGGGATGGTTGAAGGTGTATAAGCATGTAGTGGTAGACCACTATAAAAACGTCGAGGTTTAAAATAACCGCAAACAATACACATTTATTTGCACGTCCTCAAATGGGCGCTGCATTCGCTTGCTAATAATAATATAAGCGGCTCTTTCTATTTGTTTCCTATGCATTTAGACTAGAGTTTTAACACAGTAGGATATACCAACCATCTGCTACTCTAAGATGAATTGATGAAAAAAATAGAGTGTAGCTAGTTTTTGGGTTGTCTATTCCCTTAGGGCTAGTGAAGATTTAGGATAGACTAAGCATGTAGAAAGTGCATTGAATGCTGTTTCGTACAGGGGTTCGAGTCCCCTTAGCTCCACCATTTAGGAACGTTAGGTTTGATACAATGTATCAAGCCTTTTTTTTATGCTTTAATAGGGGTTCAAGTCTCCCACGTATTAGATATTAAATATAATTATTCATCAATTAATAGTATTTTTATAAGAAATTAAGTGTAATTTGCATTTGTATTCGTTAAACGATATGGTAGGTGGTTTCAAATAATCGAATTATACTTATAAAATGACAACTTAGACTTATTGTGATATAATAGCGAAAGATAAATTAGAATTAATCTAACAGATTGTTATTGAAAGATTAGTTACTATTTTATATAATACTTATGGGAATGATGATCTCCCTTGCATTTTGCAAAACCGCTATTTTAGCTGATGACGTCTACACGTTTTTTCGTGTTGGCGTTTTTTTATTTATTTTGAGGTGATTGGAAATATGTTTTTAAGCTTATTTATTATTTTTACACTTGGTATATTTGGTGGTTTAATATTTGAAAAAATAAGATTACCTAAATTAATATGGTATATTGTATTAGGTATTCTTATAGGAACTTCAGTTTTGAATATTGTAGATGAAACACTTATAACTATCTCATCATATTTAAGACAAATAGCCTTAATATTAATACTTACAAGGTCAGGATTATCATTAAGTATTAATAATTTAAAAAAGATTGGAAGACCTGCAATATTAATGTGTTTTATTCCTGCCTGCTTTGAGATAATAGGAGTTTTAATATTTGCACCAATATTTTTAAACATTACTTATTTAGAAGCACTATTACTTGGAAGTGTACTTGCTGCAGTATCTCCTGCTATAGTAGTTCCTAGAATGATAAAATTAATCGAAGAAGGCTATGGTAAAGATAAAAATGTAGCTGAACTTGTTCTTGCAGGTGCTTCAGTTGATGATATTTTTGTTATTGTTTTGTTTTATGCTTTTAAAGGACTGGTATCCACTAATGTATTTAATGGATGGAATATAATACAAATTCCTATTAGTATAGTATTAGGAATGTTATTAGGAACAATAGTCGGATTTCTAGTTGCATTCATTATAAAAAAAACAAAAACTAATACAATAATAAATGTAATATTAATGTTAGGTTTATCATTTGGAATGTTATATTTAGAGGAAATATTAAAACCATATATAAGTGTATCAGCATTACTAGCGATTATTATAATGGGATTAATTATAGCTTTAATAAGAAAAGAAGAATCTAAAGAAATACAAAAATCCTATAATTCATTATGGAATGGTTTTGAAATATTATTATTTGTCTTAGTTGGCATTGCAACTAATATAAATTATGCTTTTTCTGATAATGGTATAATGATATTAGGATTAATAATAATTGCATTAATATTTAGAAGCTTAGGTGTAATTGTTTGTTTGATTGCTACAAAATTTCATTGGAAAGAAAAACTATTTATAGTATTGTCTTATTTACCTAAAGCAACGGTTCAAGCTTCTATAGGTGCGATAGCATTAACTGAAGGATTAGCTTGTGGAGATATAGTGTTAACATCTGCAGTTGTGTCAATTTTATTTACTGCTCCGATGGGTGCTATATTAATTGATAATACTTATAAAAAATTGCTAAAGCAAACTAACTGTTAAATTCCAATTTATCGATTAGTTTGTTTCTTTTTATAAGTATTGATTTTATTTTATTTGTAGCATATAATAAAGGTGTCGATGGACGTAATTTAGGTAAAGAAAAGGGAAGTTCGCCAAAACTTCCCTTTTCGCATTTGGAAACGATGAACGTAATTTAAGTGTACCTAATAACTACTTATTATTGTAGTCATTAAGCATGTAGGCAATAACCACCAAGGCTATTACTAACATGACAAGATATTCCATCTTGCCTCCTAACTTACACGTCCATCGTTTCCTTCTCGTGCACTTTGTTCATCGTTTCCTCCTGCAGTGGATAACACCACCATAGGACATATTATATATGTTATTTTTTTATTGTCAAACGTGGTTAATTTGGTGAAAATACTAATTTGAGAAAGAAGTTTTGTAAACAATATTTTAATTAATCAATTTAAATTTAAAACGCTTGTTTTTTCGAAAAAATTTTTGAAATTGGCAAATAAAAATATTTTAACTTTTCTTTACAACTAATTGCTAAATTCCAATTAATCGATTAGTTTGTTTCTTTTTATAAGTATTGATTTTTTTTGTATTTGTAGCATATAATATAGATGTCGATGGACGGATGTTAAAATTAAAAAGAAAAAGGTAGGACGGCAATCCTACCTTTTTCGCATTTGGAAACGATGAACATTAAAATCAGAAATGTTCTATGGAATAAAATATGATAATGAAACTGCAATTAGAAACGCAATAATTGAATATATCGACTTTTATAATAATAAGAGGTTTCAAGCAAATTTAAAAGGCATGACTCCTACTCAATTTG
>JBGVRA010000023.1:0-2337 GCA_045127955.1 Anaeroplasmataceae bacterium | reverse complement strand
GTTGTTACTGGTATCGAAATGTTTAGAAAACAATTAGATTATGCTGAAGCAGGAGACAATGCTGGGGTATTACTTCGTGGAATTTCTCGTGAAGATGTTGAACGTGGACAAGTTCTTGCTAAACCAGGAAGCGTTACACCTCATACAAAATTTGAAGCAGAAGTTTATGTTCTTTCTAAAGAAGAAGGTGGACGTCATACTCCATTCTTTGCAAACTATCGTCCTCAATTCTATTTCAGAACTACTGACGTAACTGGTGTTATCGAGTTACCAGCTGGAACTGAAATGGTTATGCCAGGTGATAATGTAACTATTACAGTTGAATTAATTCACCCAATCGCTCTTGAACAAGGTACTAAATTCTCTATCCGTGAAGGTGGTAGAACAGTTGGTGCTGGTTCAGTTAGCAAAATTGAAAAATAATTTGACTTATATTAAAAATCAAGTAATTTCGGTTGCTTGATTTTTTTCTATATTCTGTTATAATGGATAATTGTCAAATAGTGTGTGTAGATACAAATAAGTGATAATTATTTAGATAGTCAGTGCGTTAAGCATTGGCTATTTTTTTAATTTTTAATAGCCCTTTACAAATCATAATTCTAGCTTTAAATCTTTTAAAAGATCTAAAGCCAAAAGCAATACGTTTAATAACTTTAATGAAATTATTATTACCTTCAATAAAACCATTATGATAATTATGTAGAAAAGTATTTTTTATAAAAGGTAAGAATTGTAATAAAGTTTTAATAGAGGTTTTCATATAAGAAGAAATGTTGTTAGTACTATGGTTGTGAAGAGTTTTGTTTAATAAAGAATAATTTTTATTTTTAAGAGAATAAAGTAAATCTTGATAAACTAGGTAGGTGTGTTTTAATTCATCATCTAAATTAATTAAGAAATTAACAACATCTAATTCAGTCATTAAATGATTAAAACAAATGAATTTTTTCCATTTAGAAACATCTAAATCTTCTCTTGATTTAAGAATTAATTTCCAATATCTTTTAAACTTTCTATGATGATTTTTATGTTTTTTCATAATCATGATTCTAGTTTTATTGAGAGATCTAGAAATTAATTGAGTTAAATGAAATTTATCAATAATGATAGAAGCATTGGGAAACATTTTTTTGATTAAAGAAACATAAGGAGAATACATATCAATTATGATAAATTTAACTCGGCTTCTAGCTTTATAGTCATAATAATAGAAGTGTTTAATTAAATTGTTTAAACGTCTATCTTCAATGATGTCGATAGTTTGACCAGTTATGCCATCACACATATGAAAACTCATAGCTCCATCTGCAGTTTTAACTGATTTAAATTCATCAAAAGATAAAACTTCTGGAAGACTATGTTTATAAAGTTTTTGGTTTTCATAATAAGAATCCATAACTCTTTCAACGGTATTAGGTGAAACATTATTATCAATTGCAATATCTTTTTCAGAACGTTTTTTTGTTAAATCTTTTGCTATTTTATATTTAGTATTATTAGAAATAAAACAACCATAATTTACTATATCAGTAGAAAGAGTGAATGCTTTATTACAATGCTTGCAAAGATAACGTTGTTTATGTAATTTTAAAATTGATTTAAAACCAGAGACTTCAGGTATTTTAATATTTGAAGTAATAAATCCATGTTTTTCAAATTTATCATCAAATACAACTCCACATTTTGGGCAATTTACAGGTTCGTAAGATAAATATGCTTCAAATACTTTATGTGTTATGCCTTTGATTATTTGTTCTGAATAAAAATTTTCTTTAAAGATTAAATTTTCTTCTTTTAAATTTAGAATATTAGTTATATAATTTTGATTAGACATATAGATACCTTCTTTCAATTGGGTTTGGTCACTTATATTGTATCAAGGTTTAAACTATATGTCTTTTATTTTGAAAAAAGTGCATATAATGTTTTTTTTCATTACACACACTAAAAATTATACATCCCTTTATTGGTGCTTTTTATAATGTGAAAATAATGCAAATTAAAATTATATTATATGAGTTTCTAGTATAAATAATAAATATAGATAAATACTATAAATAGATTTGCGGTGAATTATGAAAAAATTATCTATATCTATTTATATTAATGTAGTAAGAATACTTAGCTTTCTTTTTTTGCTTAAAGAGTTATTGTTTGATAATTACTATCTTAGTTTTTTATATGGGATAGGTTTATTTATCGTGATAATTTTTAATTTTAGAAAATATAAGTATTCTTTTTATATAGAAAATTTTTTTTACTTATTAATTTTTACTTATGAGTTTAATACTTTATACATATCTCCCATTTGGGATACTTTAATGCATGCTATAA
>JBGVRA010000022.1:0-67439 GCA_045127955.1 Anaeroplasmataceae bacterium | reverse complement strand
GGGAGAGCATCTGCCTTACAAGCAGAGGGTCGGCGGTTCGAGCCCGTCATCCTCCACCATTATGCCGAAATAGCTCAATTGGCAGAGCAACTGACTTGTAATCAGTAGGTTGAGGGTTCGATTCCTTTTTTCGGCACCATTTGTCCCGTTAGCTCAGCCGGTAGAGCACTTGACTTTTAATCAAGGGGTCACAGATTCGAGTTCTGTACGGGACACCATTAATAGATAAAATTTATAGTATATATGCCTCGGTGGTGGAATAGGTAGACACGTGGGACTTAAAATCCCATGCCCCATAAAGGCGTGCCGGTTCGACTCCGGCCCGAGGTACCAAATTTTATCTCTTTTATGGGGCTATAGCTCAGCTGGGAGAGCGCCTGTTTTGCACGCAGGAGGTCAGCGGTTCGATCCCGCTTAGCTCCACCATTGAGTTTTTTATTTTTAATTAGATATGTAAGTAACGTAAGGACATTTGGCTCTGTAGCTCAGCTGGCTAGAGCGATCGGTTCATACCCGATAGGTCGTGGGTTCGAGTCCCTCCGGAGCCACCAAATAAGGATCCGTAGCTCAGTTGGTTAGAGCTACCGGCTCATAACCGGTTGGTCACAGGTTCGAGTCCTGTCGGATCCACCATATCTATAATAATTTTTATATACGGAGAAATACCCAAGTGGTTGAAGGGTCCGGTCTTGAAAACCGGTAGGTGATGAAAGTCGCGCGGGGGTTCGAATCCCTCTTTCTCCGCCATTTATATCGCGGGATGGAGCAGTCTGGTAGCTCGTCGGGCTCATAACCCGAAGGTCGTTGGTTCAAATCCTTCTCCCGCAACCAAGTAGTGGTTCGGTGGTGTAGTGGTTAACATGCTAGTCTGTCACACTGGAGATCGCGGGTTCAAGTCCCGTCCGAACCGCCATTATGCCTCGGTAGCTCAGTCGGTAGAGCAAAGGACTGAAAATCCTTGTGTCGGCAGTTCGATTCTGCCCTGAGGCACCATTAAAAAACTTTCAAACCTTTCTTATAATTAATGCATGGTAAAAACCATGCATTTTTTCTTTTATATTTTTCTTTTTTGTTGTATAATTAAAATGGTGATTTATATGGATAATATTATTAAATTTTTTCAAGACAATGTAATATTTAAAATTTGCATTGATGCATACTTAACTTTATTAGTTATTTCATTAATTGTTTATTTTGCCATGAAAGTAAAAAAATTAGTTCCTTTAATTTTTATAGGACTATTTATGGTTTTAGTTGATTGGTTTTCAAAACAAGTAGAATTAACAATATCATCTACAATTTATCCTATTATTTTAGGATGTTATATAATTATTTGTGTTGTTATTATATCTCCAGATATAAGAAAGTTAATGGAAACAGGGAAGACCACTAACCCAAAATCAGAAATGGTCATTTCTTCTACTCAAGCTACAAAGGAAGCTATTGTTGATTCTGTATTTAATTTATCATCTAATAAAGTAGGTGCCTTAATAACAATTGAACAGCATAATTCATTAGATCAATATGCTGAAAGAGCTATTCAATTAAATTCTGATATTTCTAGAGAATTATTAGAACAAATTTTCATCAAAGATTCTCCACTTCATGATGGAGGTGTTATTATCAGAGGTAATAAAATTGTCTGTGCAGGTGCGTATTATGTTTTAACTCAAGATGATAGAATTGACAAGACTGTTGGTTCTAGACATAGAGCTGGTATTGGTATTTCTGAAGTTACAGATTCTCTTACAATTATTGTGTCTGAGGAAACCGGGTCTGTTCACGTGGCAACTGCTGGTTGTATGGTTTCTATTAGTAGTAAAAGCGGATTGTTAGAATATATTGATTTATTCTTAGGAAAATAGGTGATTTTATGAAAGTGATTAATTTTATTTTTGAAATATTAACAGCTCCGTTAGCTCTGATATTACGTACATCAGAATCTAACAAAAGTTCTTTATCAAGTTTTGCAAAACCTTTTGTTGTCTTTTTGATTTCTATATTTGTGGTTGCTTTACTTGTTTTATATTTTTATCAAGATTTTATTTTTAAAAAATAAGGAGTGATGATATATGTATCAACATCCATTAATACCTTTGGTATTGAGTATTATTTTGTTAATGTTTATGATTAAACAATCTTTTGCTAGACATAAATTTTTAAAGAATAGATTTATACTTTCGTTTATTATTGTTTTTGTATGTGCTTTATTATTTGTATTTTATCCTGAAATCTCAACAAGTAATAGTTGGAAAACTACTGTTGATTGGATTATGTTAGGGATAGATGTATTTATAGGATTATTATTATTGATTTTTACCGAATTATCAGCATCTAAAGAACAATTTAACAGAGATTTGTTTGCAACATTAGATGAAACAAAATTTTATGTTTTAGTAGATAAGAAAAATCGAGTTAAAGAAATATCTACTTTATTTTTGGCAGACTTAGAAGTTGAAAAAGATAAAGTTTTAAGAAAAAATATTTTCGATGTTATCGAGATTAAATATCGTATTTTTTCATTAAATGGAAATGATGCTACTAAAGAGGATTTAAAGATTTATTATAATAAGAATAATAAAGATAAGACTAGCAAAGAAATGAATTTAGAAATTCACGATGATAACGGTGATGCTCATGCATATTATTTTGTTGAGTCTTCTATTGTTGTTTTTGGTAAGTTTAAGGGAAGATTATTTGTTGGTGATAAAAAGAGTTCTGAAAACTTGGTAGGGATGGAAAAAAATTTAGAAGAATCTACAACAGAATTAGAATTAATTAAAAGTAGATTCATAACTATTTTAGATAAGAGCAAAGAAGGAGTTTTCTTTACAAATTTAAATGATTCATCAATTTGGGTTAATGATAATTTAGTAGAAAGTTTATCTTTAAGTAAAAATGATATGAGTTTAGATGAATTTAGAACTAATATTCATCCTGATGATTTGGCAATGGTTAAGGCTAAACTTGCTCAAGTTAATAATGTTTCTCCTGACTATACTGTTTCGTATCGCTATAATACAGGAACGAGATATGCTTATGTTAAAGAAGAAGGTTCTAGAATATCTAATGGAGAATCAATCGAATTATGTGGCTTAATTTCAATTTTAGACACATATCAATTTGAAAGAACTCAAACAGAATTAGATAAGATTAAAGGTGAACCTGAAATGTTATCGACAATTAAACAATTATTCCAACAAAATAAAGTTTTCCAAATTGTTCATATGAGAATAGAATCGATTCCAGATATTAATGAAAAATTTGGTAGAAGCATTGGTAGTATGGCATTATCTGAGTATGTTAAATTAATAAAACATAGATATGTTGATAGTGATATGATTTATCGAATATCAGGATTAGAGTTTATTGCATTTATTACAGATTATCGTAAAATGGATATGTTAAAGAATGGTTTGGTTAATGGTGAAAAGATATTACATGTTAGTGCTGAATATGGTTCTATTGATGTTAATATAGATGTATCGATGGGAATTTCTTATTCATCAGATGCTAATAGTCCTTCGATGGCGATTGCTAATAGTAAAGAAGCATTAAGATTTTGTAGTAATCCTAAATTCTCTTCAAACTATGTATATTTTAAGGATACATTATAATAATGAATAAAAAAGAAGCTAGAAGATTAGCTTTAGAAAAAAGAAAAGTATTTGATGTTGATAAAATATCTAAGTTAATTGAAGATAAAATTATCAGTTCAAATCTCTTATCTAAATATAATAATATTGGAATATATTATCCTTTAAAGTATGAAATAAATTTACTTGGATTGATAAAATATTATCAAGAAAAAGATTTTTATTTGCCTAAAACAAAAGATATATTAGAATTTAGCAAATATAGTTTGAATGACACTTTAGTAGATGGACCATTTAAAACAAAGGAACCTATTAGTGATTCCATTGATATTAATATTATGGATTGTGTTATTATTCCTTGTGTTTCAATTACAAAAGAAAAAAGAAGAATTGGATATGGGAAAGGGTATTACGATAAAACTTTAGCAAGTTATAGAGGTTTAAAAATCGGAATATGCTATCGAGATTTTACTGATTTGGATGTAATAAGTGATGAATACGATTTGATAATGGATGTGGTGATTAGTGATTAGTGTAATTTTAATGATGGCTGGTAATGGTACTAGAATGAAAACTTCTGAGAATAAAGTATATTTACCACTGGAAAATAAGTTAATTTATCAGTATAGTTTGGATTTATTTTTAGCAAATGATTTTGAAGTTATTTGTGTAATAAGAAAAGAAGATGAAAAATATTTGACTAAATATTTACCAAAAATTAAAATTGCTTATGGTGGGCAAACTCGTCAAATGAGTGTATATAATGGATTAAAAAAAGCAAAAGGTGAATTTGTTTTAATTCACGATGCAGCTAGACCATTTATAACTCAAGGATGTATTGATGAATGTGTTTCAGCGCTAAATGCAGGGAGCTGTGTTTTAGTGGGATGTGATTCTAAAGATAGTATTTATAGTAAAAATCCTCTTAAAGCATTAGATAGAAAAGCATTATTTAATGCTCAAACTCCCCAAGGAGGAAATACAAAAACATTATTATTATGTCATGAGCAGGCAATTAAAGATGGATATATTTCAACAGATGACATTTCACTTGTTTTAAAATATAGCGACGAAATGATAAAATTAGTTGATGGAACTGATACTAATTTTAAAATAACAACTCAATTAGATTATATTACTGCAAAGGAATTGATTAAAAATGATTAGAATTGGTCATGCTTGGGATACACATAAATTAGTAGAGGGAAGAAAACTTATTTTAGGTGGAGTAGATATAGATAGTAAGCTTGGTTTATTGGGTCATTCAGATGCTGATGTAGTTTTACATGCTGTTGCTGAAAGTTTTTTAGGTAGTTTAGCTCTTGGTGATTTAGGAACTTTTTATCCAGATAATAGTGAAAAAACTTTAGGTATGGATTCTAAAGTTATTTTAAAAGAGTGTTATCAAAAAGTTTTAGATGCAGGATATAAATTAAATAATATAGATTTAACTATATATTCTGAGTTTATTAAGATTGCACCGTTTAGAGAATTGATTAAACAATCAATTGCTGAACTTTTAAGAGTGGATATAAATCAGGTTAGTATAAAAGCTACTACATGGGAAAAAATGGGTTTTATTGGTCGTGGAGAAGCTATTGCTTGTGAGTGCGTGTGTTTAATTGAAAAATAAAGTAAAGATTAGTAACTATATAGTTCTATATAGTTATTTTTTCTTTATTAATAATAAGACAGGAGTATATATGATTAAAGTATTATTTGTATGTCATGGTAATATTTGTAGAAGTCCTATGGCAGAATTCTTATTTAAAGATTATGTTAAAAAGCAAAACAAAGAAGATATGTTTTATATTGCTTCGGCAGCAACATCATCTGAAGAAATAGGTAATGGAGTTCATTATGGAACTAAAAAGATACTAAATTCTTTAGGAATTGATTGTTCAAAAAAGAAAGCTAGAAGAATTGTAGTATCTGATTATGATGAATATGATTATATCATTGGAATGGATGAATATAATATTATGAATATGAAAAGATTCTTTGGAAAAAGTGATAAGTTGTTTTTGTTACTTAAGTTTGCTGGTATCAATAGAGATATTAGTGATCCATGGTATACTGGAAATTTTACACAAACATATAATGATGTGATGCTTGGGATAGAATATTTATATGAATATATTATAAAAGAAAATTAGTTTTGACTATTTTCTTTTTTTTTCGATTGTTTTTTTTGTCAAAAACAATAAAAATTAGTAATTTTTTGTTTTTTTATATATTAATTATTATTCTATGTTTTAATTGAGAATGATTACTCATATAATTAATTGGTGAAAAAAATGAAAGTCGAAAAAAGTTTTATTAATGAATATGGTTTAAATTTAGAAACGCTAAAAGTAGAATTAAAGGGGACTACTTTATTGCTTATTGAAGGATATGATGCATTTTTTATGTGTGGTGCATTAGATGTTAATATCTATAATAGTTTAAAGATGATTGATAGAAAAGTTATATGTGGTAAAGCAATTGGTGTTAAAACAATTGAAGAATTATTAAATGCACCGATACATTCTATTTGTGATTATGGCAAAAGTTTAGGATTATACGAAGGAATGAAGGTGTATGAAGGCTTTAAAAAATTATCTGAAGAAAAATAGTATTATGTTTTTGTTGGCATTAATTATAGGATTAATTGGAAGGATGTCTGTTGGATATTTTTCGGATGCCGTTAAAACTTATGCTGAATCAATAATTATTAATTATTCAAGAAATATAATAGATCAAGGTGTAACAAACGGTGTGATTGATGATTTAAATGGAGAGTCGTTACTACAAGAAGTTTATGATTCTAACGGTAAAGTTAGCTATGCATATTTAGATGCAAGGAAAATAAATATGATTAGAACAAATACTTCTAAGTATGTCACAGAAGCAATTGATGTTATTAATAATCAAGATACTTTTAAAAGTATAGAGATACCTTTAGGATATTTTTTTGGTCGTAATTATTTTTTATCTAATGGGATTAAAGTTCCAATTGAGTTGGAAGTAATAGGAAATCAGTCAATAGAAATTAAATCTAGTGTTGAAAGCTATGGAATAAACACAACCATTTTAAAAGTTGAATTGCATGTTAGTCTTGATATTCAAAGTGTTATCCCTTTTCAATCAGCTAAAATAAAAACAAATACAATAATTCCTCTTTCTTTAGAGATAATAAATAATGAGATTCCATATTATTTGGGTGATTTATTAGAATGAATTTTCTTGTTTATTTTCTTGAAATAAAGTGATATAATATTGTATAGGTGGTAATATGCTAATAGTAACAAAAAAAGGTAGATACAAACTTGATAGTAACTATCGTGATGCTTTTAAATTAGAAGCTTTTGAAAGTAAATATATAGAAGAATGTTTTGATAGATATACATATATAGTTGGAGATATTAGTTCAGGTATTTTGAGATTAAAAGGATTTGATACAAATCCTCAAAGTAAGAATTATTACGGGTTTATTGAAGATTATTTAACTGGATCTTGTGCGCTTGGATGTCCATATTATATTTTGAAAAGAATTCAATCTGATGGTGAATTTCAAAAAGAACAAAACAAAAGATCAGAAGTTAAAAGTGATGGTTTTACGATAACACCTATTACTAAAGAATCTTTTGATAAAGAAAATATAATGTTAGAATCTAGTGGTAAGGAAAAACCTAATATATTAATTGATTCTTCTAAATTAAATGCTATTCCTAAGGGAGAATTACCTTTAGATTTAAAAGAATTTATTATTCAAGATTCACAAAATTTAAAACAAACTCCTGTGAAAAAGGTTGAAGTTGTAGAAAATACGACAAGTTATGTTTCTAGTAGTCCTGGTTTTATTCCAAACCAAAACAATAATAGACGTTTTAGAAATAATAATAACAATAATAATAACAATAATAATAAGAATCGTAATAAAAAAAGAAGTAGGAATGATTAAAATGGGCTTAGAAAATAAAGTTGTAGAAAATATAAAAAAAATATTAAATAAAATTCGTCCATATCTTAACTCAGAAGGCGGAGATTTAGAATTTATTGATTTTAAAGATGGTATTGTGTATATTAGAATGCTAGGTGCTTGTATGGATTGTGTTGGTCTAGATTCAACTTTAAAAGATGGAATTGAAGCTTTACTTGTGGAAAATGTTCCAGAGGTTATTGAGGTAAGAAATGTAGCTTTAGGAGTTGATTTAGATGTTTTTGACGGAGAGTAAGGCTACTAGTAAATTCGTTACTGTAGTTAACCAAAGAACGATACAAATCATAATTTTATGTCTTATTTCAATGGTATTGTGTCAGGCAATGAAAGTTGTGTTCTTTTCTATAAAAAATAAAAAATTTGAATGGAGACCTTTCTTTTCAACAGGAGGTTTTCCAAGTTCACATACATCAACATGTGTTACTTTAACTGTTTCTTTGTTTTTGTTTCAAATGCATGATTTAAATGGGATGGTTGATTGGTCTTTTGCTGTAGCACTTATTGCTTCAATGATAATTATTCACGATGCTATGGGTGTAAGATATGAAGCATCTAAACATGCTAAGATTTTAAATCATATTACTTCAGATATTCCTGATGATCAAAAGAAGTTAATTGGTTTTGGTAAGAAACTTCAATTAAAAGAAATGCTTGGTCACAAAGGAGTAGAAGTTTTTGGTGGATTTATTGTTGGTGTAATTGTAGCAGTAATGGGATTTTTATTACTAGTGAATATTATTTAGGCAGATTTAATCTGTCTTTTTCTTTATTTCTTGTAATGTTTTTTAGAAAATGTTATAATTATACTTGGGTTTATTTAGGAGGTTTAATATGAAAAAATATTTAAATTTAGATGTTACACAAGCTAAAGGTTTTTATACAAGTGAAGAATTTGAGATGATGAAAGAAGAGGTAAATGCAGCTCATAAGTTATTAAGAGCTAAAACAGGACCTGGTAATGATTTTTTAGGTTGGTTAGATTTACCTGTTGATTATGATAAGGAAGAATTTGCACGTATTAAAAAAGCTGCATTAAAAATTAAAGAACAATCACAAGTTTTACTTGCTATTGGTATTGGTGGTTCTTATTTAGGAGCTAGAGCTGCTATCGAAATGTTAAAGAAATATTTCAATAATAATGGTGTTGAAGTTATTTTTGTTGGTCATCAAATTTCTGGTACTTATGTTGCTGAATTATTAGAGTATTTAAAAGATAAGGATTTCTCTATTAATGTTATTTCTAAGTCAGGTACTACTACAGAACCAGCAATAGCTTTTAGAATATTTAAAGATTATATTGAAAAAAGATATGGTAAGGAAGAAGCTAAAAACCGTATTTATGCAACTACAGATAAAGCAAGAGGTGCATTAAAGACTTTAGCAAATACTGAAGGTTATGAAACATTTATCGTTCCTGATGATGTTGGTGGAAGATTTTCTGTTTTAACACCTGTAGGATTATTGCCTATTGCTGCTGCTGGGGTTGATATTGATGCTATGATGCAAGGTGCTAAAGATGCTTATGATTTATATAAAGAAGAAAATATTGAAGATAATGATGCTTTAACATATGCATTAGTTCGTAATTTATTATATCGTAAGGGTAAAAAACTTGAAATGCTTGTTAATTATGAGCCAAGATTATTATTCTTTGCTGAATGGTGGAAACAATTATATGGCGAATCTGAAGGTAAAGATGGAAAGGGTATTTGGATTACTTCAGCGTCTTTTTCAAGTGATTTACACTCTTTAGGACAAATGATTCAAGAAGGAGAAAGAACAATTTTTGAAACTGTTTTAAATATTGAATCTCCTGTTGCTGATGTTGTAATTGAAAGCACTGATGATAATTTAGATGGCTTAAATTTCTTAGCTGGCAAAACAATGGATTATGTTAATAAGATGGCTATGGCTGGTACAATGATTGCTCACGTAGATGGTGGTGTTCCTAATATTAAGGTTAATATCCCTAATGTTTCTGCTTATTCATTTGGATATATGGTTTATTTCTTTGAATTTGCATGTGGTGTATCTGCTTACACATTAGGAGTTAATCCATTTAATCAACCTGGTGTAGAAGCATATAAGAAGAATATGTTTGCATTACTTGGTAAGCCTGGTTATGAACAAATGAAAGCTGAATTAGAAGCTAAATTAAATAAATAATTTATTAGGGCGATTTATCGCCCTTTATTTCTTGTAATTATTAGCGAATAATGTTAAAATCTTTGTAAGATATTATATAATGAGGTAAATTTATGAGTGAATTTAAGCGTATTGCAAAATTTGAAATAGTTTCTAAAGAACAATTTTTTAATAGTTTAGACTACGAAAATAAAGAAGAGATTTATTCTTCTTTAAAACTTCCTAAAAGAGCTACAAAAGGATCAGCAGGTTATGATTTTTATATGCCGTTTGATTTGACATTAGAACCAGGAAAAACTGCTAAAATTCCTACAGGAATTAGGGTTTGGATGGAACCTAATTATGTTTTAAAATTATATCCAAGAAGTGGACTTGGATTTAAGTATCGTTTACAACTTAATAATACAGTTGGTATTATTGATAGTGATTATTATTATTCTGATAATGAAGGTCATATTTTTGCAAAGATAACAAATGATTCAAACGAAGGAAAAACTGTTACTTTGAAAAAAGGTGAAGGTTTTATGCAAGGTATTTTTGTTGAATATGGAATTACATTAGATGATGATGTAGAAGAAATTAGAAATGGTGGTTTTGGTAGTACTACCAAATAAAGGAGGGTTTATATGGTAAACTTTAAAATTGAAACTCCGAAGTTTAAAGATGTAAAATATTCTATTTTAGATTTTGGTGCTAAATCAGAAGTTGGATTTAATAATAAATTTGCTATCCAATCGGCTATTGATACATGTAGTAACAATGGTGGTGGTTATGTTATTATTCCTGATGGGTATTATTTAACTGGACCAATTGAATTAAAAAGTAATGTTAATTTAGTTGTTAGTGATAATGCTTTTGTTGAATTTAATAAAAATAAAGAAGAATATCCTCTTGTTTGGACTGAATATGAAGGTATTAAAAGAATAAGATGTATCTCTCCGATTAGTGCTAAAAATTGTACTAATATCGCGATTACTGGTAAAGGTATTTTAGAAGGTAATGGAATTTTATGGAGAGGTGTCAAAAAGTGGAAATTGACTGAAAAAGAATGGGAAGCTTGTTTAAAAATAAGTCCTTATGTTTTGCCTAATAAAGAAGGTGGAATCTGGTGTCCTACTAAAACATATTATGATGGTTGTATTGAAGGGGAACCAGATTATAATGATCCAAACGCATTAGAAATTGCAAGTAAACATTGGGATGTATATAGACCTGTTTTCGTATCATTTGTTGGATGTGATAAGGTGTTAATTGAAGGTGTTACTTTACAAAATTCTCCTGCTTGGAATGTTCATCCATTGTTTTGTACTAATTTCACTTTAAGAAATGCTGTTATTAAAAATAAATTTTCAGCTCAAAATGGCGATGGTCTTGATTTAGAATCTTGTCAAAATTGTGAGATTGTTGGCACAACGTTCTCTGTTGGTGATGATGGAATTTGTGTAAAATCTGGGAAAAACAAAGAAGCACGCAAAGTTAAAGTACCTACTAAAAATGTGTGGATTCATGATTGTAAGGTGTTTGATGCACACGGCGGATTTGTTGTTGGTAGTGAAATGAGTAGAGGAGTATCTAATGTAATAGTTGAAAATTGTATTTTCTATGGCACTGATATTGGTATTCGTTTTAAATCTACTTTACCTAGAGGTGGTGTTGTAGAAGATATTACCATAAGAAATATTCAAATGGTTAATATTATTAAGGAAGCTATTATTTTTACTATGGGATATGTGTTAACTAATATAGAAGATAACAAAGAAAGCAAAAGTGTTTCTATTGATAAAGAAGATATTCCTGAATTTAAGAATATAACTATGGAGAATATTAATTGTACTAATTCTGAAATTGCATTAAAGGTTTTAGGGTTACCTGAGTTACCTATTCATGACATAAAGTTAGTAAATTCAAAAATTGTTGCTAAAAAAGGATTAGATTTATCTTTCCATAAAAATATTATTTTAGAAAATGTTACAATTTCTTTACCTGATGAAGATATTGTTTATGAAAGTGATATTTTTTAAATGAAAAATAATTAAATACTATAAAATTATAATTTATTATGATAAAATATATATATCAAAAGTTTGAAAGGAGAAAAATATGAAAGATTTAGTAAAAGCATTAGAAGGACTTCCTTGGATTGTTAAAGTTGTATTAACTTTAATTGGAGATCTTTATAATAACCTATTAAGATTATTTAAGAGTTTAGCAAAAGGTAACGTTGTTGGTATCGTATTAGCAGTAATATTATTAATTTCTGGTGGCTTCGTTATTTTATGGATTATTGACGTTGTTATGGTTCTTTTAGGTAAAGAAATTTGGTGGATTGACTAATCAGCCCTTATGGTAGAGTTATCTCTACCTTTTTTTCTTTTTCTTAGACAAAACACTTGTTTTTTTAAAATTAGTATGGTAAAATATTAAGGCTGTCGTATGGCAGTAAAGCACCGTGCTCCGCTAGCAACATGGGATTAGAGGCTATGAGCATTTGGTTATAAGGAGAATGAGAATTATGGCAAACGCAAAAGGACAAGCATTAATTAACGAAATTACAGCTCAATACCTACAAGAAAGACCAGATTTCCGTGCAGGTGATACTGTTAAAGTATTCGTTAAGATTATCGAAGGTGATACTCATCGTATCCAAGTTTTCGAAGGTTTAGTTATTAAGCGTCAAGGTGGAGGCATTGGAGCTACTTTTACAGTAAGAAAGGTGTCTTACGGTATTGGTGTTGAACGTACTTTCCCTGTTCACTCACCATCAATTGACCATATCGAAGTTACAAGAAGAGGTAGAGTTCGTCGTGCTAAGTTGAACTATATCCGTAACTTATCAGCTAAGGCTGCTCGTATTAAAGAACGTCGATAATCTAAAATCCAACTTCGGTTGGATTTTATTTTTTTTTGAAAAATAAAAAAACACCAGAAATACATCTGGTGAGTTAATTAATCTTCTTCAACCTCATATAAAGGTTCAGCATCTATATCTTCTGGTTTATACATTTTATCTGTATATAAGATACCATCTAAATGATCATATTCATGTTGGAATACTATGGCAGGATAACCCTCTAATTTTAAAGTAACAGTTTTAATTTTATTATTTTTAAAATCATATAATGAACATTTAACTGTAATTAAATAATGTCTAGGGGTAACTAATCCTTGAGTTTCTCTATCGACTGATAAACATCCTTCTCCGCCTGGAAGGTAAACCATTTCTTTACTTTTACTGATAATAGTTGGATTTATTACAGCAAGTAAATAGCGTGGTTCTTTTTCATCTAAGAAATCAACACAGTTGATTGCAAACATTCTTTTGTTTACGCCAACTTGAGGTGCAGCAATACCTACCCCTGGTCTAATTTTATATTTTTCAACTAACTCATCTATTGCAGAGATAACCACATACTCATATAGACCTTTTAAACAAGTTAAATCTTCGCTTGATAATGGTAATGTTACCTTGCTAGATACATTTTTTAATATTTTGTTTCCTTCTTTTACAATATCCTTACTAAAATACATTTTTATCACCTAGATAGTATTATATCATAAAAAATTATAAATTACCATCTAGCAGCACCAATTATTACAAGAAGAATAAATAAAACCAAGATTAATGCATAGCTATTACCGTTATTTCGGTTAGTACCACCACAAACATTATATTGAGGCATACATCCATAGCCATACCCGTAGTTTGGCATTGAATAGTACATAATTTCACCTCCTACTTTAAATTATGAAGTAGGATTTTTTTTGTTAATACTATTGCCTATTTTGTTCATCATCTGTTGTTAATCCTAAGAAACCTTCAACTCTTCTTAATCTGTTGTTTAGATTTCTTAGTTTTCTATTAATTTCTTCTAATTCGTAGTAAATTCGATTTAATTGCATATTTTCATAATATTCAAAATTGTTGTTATTGTTTTTATTTCTTCCAAACATTGTATCACCAATATATTTTATGTATAAATAGCTGAAAATATCCTAAAAATAAAATAGATGGGAGGTAATGGTGTGGAAAGGAAAACATTAATACAGGCTTTTATACTAGGGTTGGGGCAAGTGACAGGTAAAATATTATCTTTAGTATTTCTTTATAGATTTTCAAAAGATTTAGGAAATACAGGATTAAGTTTATATACTTATGCTTATATACCTTTTTCTATTTTTTCAGATTTATCAACTTTTGGCTTAATTCCCGGAACTTCTAAAGCAGTTTCTAAATTAATTGCTGAAAATGAGAAGAAGAAGGCATATTATTTGTTAACAAAAGGAACTTTATTATGTGTTTTTATTGGTGTTTTTTTCTTTTTGTTTATGTTATTTTTTAGTAGACAAATCTTATCTATTTCAGTTTTTGATGATATAGATAATTATACATTTGAACAAATAAGAATTAATTTATTATTAGCTTCATTATCCTTATTTATTATGCCTTTAATTCAGTTTTTTAAAGGTTTTTTACAGGGTTTTATGAAGATGTATCCTACAGCATTTTCTATTATCATAGAACATGTAATAACACTTGTTTTATATATAATGTTAATTAGATTTTTTGTAGATTTTAATAAAATTATTCATTTAGTCTTTTTGATTTATTTAGTTGGTCATTTATTTAGTTTTATATTTTTATTATTCTTTGTTTATAAATATTTTAAACAACCAAAAGAAAGATTTGAATGTTATAAATATCTATATAAAATAGCTATACCATACGGTATTACAACGATGTTTTTTACGATTTATCAATTAGTTGATTCAATTACATTATCAGTATTAATGCCTATTGAAGGATATTATACAGCTTATATGTTTGAAACGATTAGATTAATATTTTTACCTATTGCTTTAGCTCAAAGTTTAGCTGGTACATTAAATCCCAAAATAAATTATTTATTTCAAAAAAATAAAAAAGAAGAAGCTTTAATAATCACTAGAAAAAGTACTTCACTAATTATAAGTGTATTAATTCCTATTGTATTTATTATGAAATATTTCGCAAATGATATTTATAATTTGTTTTATAGTCAAGAAAATGGGGCAATTATTTTATATCATATTTCAGATTTAATTTTATTTTTTGGATTATATAAAGTGTTAATCGGGATTTCCTTAGGTCTACCTAAATCAAATTATATTATAATTGCAACTATAATAAGCGGAATAGCTAAATATATTTTGAATTATTTATTTATTCCTAGATTTAGTTATGAGGGTGCTATATACGCAACCATTATTGCAGTAAGCATTTGCATTTTAGTCAGTTATTTTATTTTACATAAGGAGGGATTATATTTGTTTTTAGCAAATATAAAAGATATGATTTTAGCTACTATAGCATCTTTTATAAGTTTATTTTTAGTTATATTATTTCGTATTATTTTTTATTTAGGTTCATATCCTAAAATGGTTGGTGTTTTATTATATTCTGTATTAATTCTTTCTTTATATTATCTTCTTAAGATGTTTTTTAATAACATAAATAAAAAAATTGCATAAAATATAGTAGGGTGTTATTTATGAGTGCTAAATTAGATGAGTTTAAAGAGTTTGTTAAAAAGCATCCTTTAGTTAAACAAAAGGTACTAAATGGAGAGAAAACATGGCAACAATTATATGAAGATTATGTTATTTTAGGTGAGAGTTCTTTTGAGGATGAAAAAGAAAAAGAAGTAGAGAAAATGACAAATATTAAAACAGATGATTTAATTAAAACTATAGTTGGATATGTAAAAAAGATAGATCCTGATCAGGTTACTAAAACTGTGACATCAATTCAAAAAGTTATTGAGCTTATTGGTGGTTTAGGTGTTGGAGCAAGTTCAAAAGC
This sequence comes from Anaeroplasmataceae bacterium, assembly GCA_045127955.1. Lineage (GTDB taxonomy): Bacteria > Bacillota_I > Bacilli_A > Acholeplasmatales > Anaeroplasmataceae > Pelethenecus. The sequence continues at coordinate 51,877 of JBGVRA010000022.1, read as the reverse complement.
TTTGGGTAAAAAAAGTACAGGAGATCCTTTATTTGATAAGAGATTTGATGAGTGGTTTTAATGAATTATATGGAATACCTATATCATAATTTAGATTTGTTAATGTACTTGAGATATCATCCAAAATGGTATAAAATATTATATTATAATCCTTCTTATTTTAAGGATTTTATTAATGAAGCTAAAGTTAATTTAAAAATTACACCCATTGATAAATTAGAGAATTTTAAAAATAAATTTCAAATGATTTATTCTTTAGCTGGATTATTTAATAAAGGAGAATAATATGGATGAGTTAAGACTATATGAACTTGCGGATGAATATGCAGATTCTTTTGTTAATAGCGTTCAGTTTGAACGCTTTTTAGAGGTTAATAAGGAAATTAAAGAGAAACTAGCTAAAGAAATTATAGCTTTTAAAACTGCAGAAAGTATATATACTGATGCGTTAAGTTATGGTAAATATCATCCTGATTTAGAAAAATATAAGAAAAGATTAATAGAAACAAAGACTAAATTATATTCTCATCCTTTAATGATTGAGTATAAAAAATTAGAATTTGAGTTACAAAGTAAGTTGAATATGGATTTGAATGACTTAAAAAAATCTATTTCAAATAAATTAGAAATTACAAAAAATATTATTATTAATGATTAAAGCTCTTTTATAGAACTTTTATTTCTTTATTAGTTTTATAAAAAATGTTATAATATTTATAATAATATTATAAAATGTTGAAATTTATTTCACTTTTGTCTTTTGTTTTCTTGTTTATAGCTTACTAAAATGATAGAATATTATAAATAGGTTTGGATGTGTTATTATGATTGAGATAAAAAACCTTACTAAAATATATAGTAGTAAGAAAAAAGATAATTGCATAGCTATTAATGATATTAGTTTTACACTTCCTGATAAAGGAATGGTTTTTATTATTGGTAAAAGTGGCTCTGGTAAGTCTACTCTTTTAAATTTAATTGGCGGATTAGACGATGTTACTAGTGGTGAAATTTTAGCTGATGGAAATAGATTATCATCATTTAAAACTTCTGATTTTGATGATTATAGAAGTTCTTATATTGGTTTTATTTTTCAAGACTACCATTTAATTGAAGATTTAAACATTGCTCAAAATATTGAACTATCTTTAGATATTACAGGTGTTTTAAATGATGGAATTGTATCTAGTGTCTTAGATAAAGTTGGTCTTGCTGGTTATGAAAATAGATTCCCACGTGAATTATCAGGAGGAGAACGTCAAAGAGTGGCAATTGCGAGAGCTTTGGCTAAAAATCCTGCTATGATTTTAGGGGATGAGCCAACAGGAAACCTAGATAATAAAACATCTGTCCAAGTATTGCAATTATTAAAAGAAGTTTCAAAAGAAAAACTTGTTGTTATTGTTTCACATAATTTAGCTGATGCTGATTTTTATGCTGATCGTATTATAGAGCTTTTTGAAGGAAAAATTATTAGTGATACTGTTAGAAAAAATGATTATGTAAATGAGTTTAAATATGAAGATTCTAAACTTGTATTACCTCATAGAAGAGATTTGTCTAAAGAAGAAACTAATACTTTTATAAAAGCATTAAAAGAACCTAATGTTGAAATTTATCAAAATGATAATGGATTTATTGAACATAAAAATGAAGAATATGTAGATAGAAATATTAAACTTGTTTCAAGCACTATATCTACACCTAATCTTATTAAACTTGCTAGGGCATTTTTTGCAACTAAGATATCTAAAATGATTATGCCTGTTGTTTTTGCATCTTTGTTGTTTATGCTTATAGCAATGCTTCAAGCATTTACTTATTTTTCACCAACGATGATGAAAAGTGATAATGATGAAGATATTATATTAAATCGAGGCGATTTTTTACCTTTTGATAGTAGTATTTTTTTAGCACCGATTTATTCGGTTACTGATGAAGATATTAATGATTTTTATGAAATAGGATATGAAGGAAATATTTATAAATTATATTCCAATTCAATTTTTGTATCAGGAGGAATAAACAAGATTTATAATAAAATTAGTAGTAATTTACCTAATAATTTTGGAGCATTTTATGTTCAAGAAACATATGGTACTTTAAATTGTAGTGAAGAATATTTGATAGATAAATTTGGAGTAGATGGAAAACTTGTTGTTTTGGCTGGAGAAATTGATTCTAAATCTTCGGGTACAATTATTACTGATTATATTGCTGATAGTATTATCTTTTTTAGGGGTGGAAAATATAAAACTTATGAAGATATTATAGGAGAATTTGTAAAAGATTCTGCAACTAATACGGGATATATTTCAGCTATTATTGAAACTGGATATGAAGCTAAATATCAAGATATTATTGATAAATATGATGAAACACCATATGCTGAATATGAGTCTTTATATCTAGAATTAAGTGGAAAAAAACATTATCAAGAATTTTTAAAAGAGGCTTGTTCATATTTAGCTATTGGTTATAGTATTAATCCTAATTATATTGATGAAGTTAGTAAGTATGAATATTATTCTAATGCTTATTTTAGAATGCCTACTTTTATTAAAGACCAAGTTTCATATACTATGGCAGAAGATAAATCATTCTTATTTAATAGCCAACAAGGTCATAATCTTGATTATGTGTTAGAAGAAGGAGAAATTGCGATTAATATAGATTCTTATAATTCTATTTTTGGTACAGCTTATAATTCTACTAACATAGATTCTTTCCAACCACACAAGATAAAAATTGAATTATATGTTAATGATAATCCTAAATTAGGTGTTGTTTTTTCAAAAGAAATGACTGTATCTAAGCTTGTTTATACAAATAATATTGTTTGTAATTCTGATTATGAAGAAATATTAAAAGCTAGTTTTAATGCTTATGGATTATATTTTGATAATAATGAAATGGTAGATAAGATTGTTAATTTAGGTGGAGAAAAAGGTTATTACCCTAAAAATATAAATTTTGATAACTTAATTTTTACTAATAAGATAGTTACTTTATTTAAGCCTTTCTTTATTCTTATTTTAGTTTTATTATTTGTTGCATTAATATCATATTTGATAAATTTTGGTATGAATAACATTAAAAAACATCTATATGAGATAGGAATTATCAAATCATTGGGTGGTCATACAAAAGATATTGGTAAGATTTTTATATCTTATGTATTACTTACTGGTGTGGCTATTTGTTTAGCTTCTATTATTTTTTCACCACTTATGATTTTAATTTCAAATACAGCTTTAATTAATTCTTTTGAGAGTGTATTAGCTATTAAACTTTATGATATTTCAATTATTAGAATTTATCCTAATTTAATTTTAATAGATTTATTGTGTTTGTTAGTTATTACTGTAGTTTCAGCTTTTGTCCCTATGTTATTCTTACATAGAGTAAAACCTTTAGAAATTATTAGGTCAAAAGAGTAGGGAGGGTTGATGATGATAGAGATTAAGAATTTAACAAAAGTATATAAAAGTAAGAAAAAGACTGTTTGTACTGCTTTAGATAATCTTTCATTTTGTCTTCCTGATAAAGGCATGGTTTTTATCATTGGTAAGAGTGGGTCTGGTAAATCAACTTTACTTAATTTATTAGGTGGTCTTGATACTCCATCTTCAGGTGAGATTATAGCAGATGGTATTAATTTATCAGATTTTAGTCGTTCAGATTATAATAAATATAGAAGTTCATATATTGGATTTATTTTCCAAGATTATCATTTATTAGATGATTTAACTATAGCTCAGAATATCGAATTAGCTTTAGATTTGGCTAATAAACAAGAAAAAGATGTTATTAGTAAAATGCTTAAAATGGTTGATTTAGAAGGTTATGAAGATAGATATCCTTCTGAATTATCAGGTGGACAACAACAAAGAGTTGCTATAGCGAGAGCTTTAGCAAAGGATCCTAAAATGATTTTAGGTGATGAACCTACTGGTAATTTAGATAGTATTACATCTAAACAGGTTTTGGATTTCTTAAAAGAAGTTTCTAAAGAAAAGTTAGTTGTTATTGTTTCTCATAATTTGGGTGATGCTGATAAATATGCTGATAGAATTATTGAATTATATGATGGTAAAATTTTAAAGGATAAAGAAAGAAAAGAATTATATAATAATGATTTTAAATTAGATTATGGTGTTTTATGTTTACCTCATCATTATGATTTAAGTATCGAAGATATTAATTTTATTCTTGAAAATAAAAAGAAGATTAAAATGGTTTATCAAATAGATGATGGTTTTAAACCTACTAAAGAAATTCCATTAGATCCTTCTATTTTTGAAGAAAGAAAGTTAGTTGTAGATAAGGGGACATTATATATTCCAAAAGACCATAAGCTTTCAAAAGAACAAACAAATTATATTTTAAAACATCAAGATATTATTAAAAGAATAAAAGAAGTTACTTATGAAGAAATAGCAGCCAAGCGAATAGAAAAGAAACTTAGATGTGAAAGTATGTCTATAAAAAATGCTTTCAAATTGTTTGGTATTTTCCTAAATAGAAGAATAGTAGGAAAAATTGTTACTTCATTTTTAGCTGCTGTAATTATTTCTGTATTTTATGTTACTCAAGCTATTTCGCAGTTTGATAGTAATAATTCTTTAGCTAATGAAATGGTTAATTCTAATGAATTAGCATTGATTGTTAGAAAAGGCTATTTACCTAATAATGCTGTTAGAGTTAATTCTAGTTATGCAAATGTAGTTACTCAAAGTGAATATGATGCATTTTATAATGATTATAAAGGAAATGTATATATGTTATATAATAGTACTATTCCTATTGATAATGCTACTATTGATTTAGAAACCATGCCTACAACAGCAAGTAATACATCATCTTTTTATATTGAAGAAACTTATGGTACATTAAATTGTGAAGAAGAGTTTTTGATAAAAAAATATGGTGTTAATGGTAAATTGAATGTTTTAGCAGGGGATTTATATAGTAAAAGTTATGGTACTATTATTACTGATTATATAGCTGATAGTATTTTATTTTATCGTTCTAGTGATTATACATCATATGAAGATATTATTGGTGAGTATACATATAGTGATAGAACAATGATTTATATTTCAGCTATAATTGATACTAATTATGAAACTAAGTATAAAAAGGTAAAGGAAATATATGATCGTGTTATTAATGATAATGATGCTAATTTTTCAGCATCAGCTGAATTAGATAATGAAGATAGTTATATTGATTTTTTAGATGAAGTTAATAAATATTTAGGTATTGGTTATAATTTCTCTTCAAATTATCTTAAAGATATTAGAAATGATGAATTTAGGGTTGGATACAACTTGATTAATTTCATCTTTAGTACTGATCAAAAAAGTGCTAATATTACTTCACCTTTAGTTGTAGCACCAGAGAGCGAAGCAGATATTAGTGTAGGTAGGGGACAAATAATTATTAGTTATATTCAATATAATAAAATGTTTGGTACTAATTTTAATGTAAATACTTACAAAGATTTTGTTCCTCATAATATAACATTAACTAAATATGCAGACAGAAATAATAAAGAAATTATTTATCAAGAAACATTTATTATTACTGGTCTTCATAAGGAAGAAGAAAAGTTAATGCTTGTTGATGATAATGATTATAAAAAGATGAATATTATGGATATCATTCCTTATACTTTATATTTTGATAATCCAGCAACAACTACTAATGTTTTAGGCAATGTTAATAAATTCCATTATGTTGTTGTGTCTAATGATACTGTTACTATTCATGAAGTTAATAGAGCTGTTGAAATTTTTGGTGGATTATTGGATATTATATCTGTTGTTTTAGTTTTTGCGGCGGTTATTTATTTAGTTTCAGTTGGTGTCAAAAATATTAGAAATAATATATTTGAAATTGGTGTATTACGTGCTATGGGAGCTAGAACAAGAGACATCAGTATTATATTTATTTTACAAAGTGTTATGGTAGGGATAGTAATTGTGTTATTTACGTTGCTTGGAATGCATATTGCTTCATTTGTAGCTAATGAAATATTAGTAGCATCTTTTGAAAGTATGTTTGGTTCTAAGTTCCATAGATTAAAGGTTGTAGCATTCTATCCATCTTTAGCTTTTGCTGATTTATTTATTGTTTGGTTTATTGTACTTATTTCATCTATTATTCCAACAATATGGATTAGAAACTTTAGACCTGTTGATATTCTTAAAGCAAAAGAATAAAAAAATATAAAAAAATTAAACCTGTCAAGAAAAAATGCTTGACAGGTTATTTTTTTGTGCTATAATAGATAAGGATTTTATAAGAAGGAGTGTATTTATCATGGTTAAAATTAGATTACAAAGATTTGGTGCACACAAGGCTCCAAAATATCGTATTGTTGCAGCTGATTCTAAAGCTCCAAGAGATGGTAAGTTTTTAGAAATTTTAGGTACTTATAACCCTTTAACTGAACCAGCTACAGTTACATTAGATGCTGAAAAGGTTAATAAGTGGTTAGCTAACGGTGCTCAACCTACAGTTACAGTAAAGAACATTTTAGAAGCTAATAATATCAAGACTACTAAGTAAGAGGTGGCCTTATGATAAATTTTGAAGAGTTAATCAAAAGTTTAATTCTTCCTTTAGTGGCTTACCCTGAAGACGTTGAAATTACTTTAATTAAAGAGGTAGATGACAATCTAGAATATCAAGTGAAGGTCAACGAAAGTGATTTAGGACGTGTTATTGGCAAGAATGGATATGTTGCTAAGGCTATTAGAACTATCCTTTATGCTGGAGCTTCTAAAGAAGGAAAAAGAATTCATTTAGATATTGATAGCAAGTAAGAAGATATACCAGAGATGGTATATTTTTTTTGTTTATTTAAAAAAATTATGCATTATAAAATATAATGCATATTATCAAACTATTAAAAATGTCAAAAAAGTCATTGACAACGTCAGTTAATGCTAGTATAATGAAAGCGTAATTAGATGGAGGTGTTCTAGATGGAAACAAGAACTAATTATATATCAAAAGCCGGCATTGATATAATAAAACAAAATATAAGTAAAGAAGTTTTTAATATTGAAAGTATTATTACTTATTTAGAAAACCATGATGTAATTACAAGTGAAATCTTTTATGAATTAGAAATGTTAAATGATTATCAAAAAAATCAAACAAAAAATTATTTAACTTATTATCGTGATATTAATAGAGAGGCATTTATTAAAAGAATTCCTATATATTTTTATGATTATTCGCCAATTAGTAAGAAATGTAGTATAAATGATTTTTTCTTATCGTATTTTAATGGTGAAAAATATGATGAAAATATGAAAGAGGCTGTTGAAAGAAAAATGTTAATGCTAGAAAATATAATTTATTATTATGGTATAACATTAGATCAAATGCTAGGATATTTATATGATCAAGGTGGTAAAGATTTTTTAAATTATACGTTTGAAAAATGGTATGAATATCTTGAATTAATAGGAAAAACAAAAGAACATTATTTTCCAAATAATGTTTTAACTGGTTTAAATTTTGAATTAAGAAAAAAAAGAGGAAAAGAATATATCTTTAGCCCCGAAATAATTAGAATAGAAATTCATGACGATAAAGCTGTTAAAATACTTGGATTGTTTCCAACAAATTCTGATGGGTCAATAATATTTGATTGGGTAGGATTATGGACGGAAAATATAACAAAATTAACTTCAACGACAAGAAATGAGTATTGCTTAGTCGAAAGTAAAATTAAATTAGTTAAACAAAAACAACCGATGATGATTAATGAAGTCACGATAGAAGTTAATACAAATTCGAAGATATATGTGTCAAAGGAACAAAATATTGATGGAAGTATAATTCCAGTTTGGCATGATATTTATAGAGGTATAAACAGAATAGAATATGATTATAAATTAATATCATATTATAGGGAAAAAATGAGAATCAGCCAAAAAGATATGAGTAATGATTTAAATATAAATTTAAGAACATTTCAAAGGTTTGAAGCTGGAGAAACAAAACCTGATGCGTTTGACTTTATAAGGATAATGAAATATCTAAGGATAGAAGATTATGAGGTATTTATAAAAAAAGATTTTATAGCAGATCCAAATTTTAAAAAATACCTTGAAAGAAAGAGAGGTTTACAAAAAGAAAGGGAGGAAAGATAAATGGTGAAAAAGATTAGAATCAGATGTAGTGAATGTAATAAAGTGCTATTAGATGCAGTAGCTATATCTAAAGTAGAAATCAAATGTCCAAATTGTAAGAAAAAGTATTTTGTTGATGTGAAAGCAAAAGAATATACAATTACTGAAATTTAAATAAGATTGGTTATATAAATGACAGAAAGAAACGGTTTATATAATAACAATTTGTTGAATGAGCTTGAAAATATGAAAAAGATTAAGGATAAGGCCTAACAAATTCTAGTTACAAATAATGTAATTAGTGTTTGTTAGGCTTTTTTGTTTGAAATTGGAGGTGAAAGATATGGAAATAACATTATCTTTAGTAGGAATCTTAACATCTGTTCTAAGCACAACTATAGCATACCTCGCATTTAGAAGAAGTGATAAGTTTGATCAAAAAACATTTGGTAAAACAGAGGGTGTGATGTTTTCTGACATTGGCTATATTAAGGCTTGTGTAGATAGGGTAGAAAAGAATCTTAATAAGGTTGATGAAAGAGATCGGAATATTATAGAAAGATTATCAAAGGTTGAAGAATCTGTAGTTAATATTACAAAAAGAGTAGATGAAATTAAGGAGTGATAGTATGGAATTTATGAGTGTACCTATTATAGTAATTTGTTGTTATTTAGTAGGTGAGATTTATAAGGTGTTGTTTAAAACAAGACAAGATTTATTTAAATTAATTCCAATACTAGTAGGTGTTGTAGGAGGTATTTTAGGAGTATTAATCTATTATACAGAACCTAAACTATTGTTTAATGCTGATAATGTATGGACATCATTAGGTATTGGGATAGTAAGTGGTATTAGTTCTACTGGAACTAATCAAATAATTAAACAACTGAAAGGAAAAGAAGATGAAAGAGATAAGAAGTAAAACAAAGAATAAAGAATTAGTTGTTAGAAAAAGAGTAGTAGCTATTATAGAAAAAACATTAAGAGTGTTTGGGTTTGATTTTTCACATGATAGATATAAAGAAGTAATATATGAAAAAGATTTTCCTAAAAGTGAAGTAGAAGAGAAGTTAAAAAGGTATTATGATGGATTTATGTTTTTATTAAATAATAGGAAAACTCAAGTATCATCAGAATTTATATCAAGATTTTATTATTTAATTAAGTATGAAGAATTAGATAAAGAAAAGAGTATGTTTATAGCAAGTAAATATTTTTATTTAAATTATTTAGATGAATATTTAAAAGCATTAGAATTTCATTTATATGTATATCAAGTTTTAGATAATCTAGAAGAATATGAAAGAACATTAATATCAATAATGATATTTAATTATTGTTTAGTAAGATATGAAATACCTTGTATACATATGGTAAGAAAGGATATAGCTAGGTATATAAAATATAGGGATTTATATTTAATAGGAAAAATAGATAAATTAAAGGTATTTATGAAAGAAGTAATATTAAATGCTAAATTTCAAGATAAGAATTATACTAAAAAATTAAAATATATAACACCATATGATATTAAAAAAATAATATTAGAAGAAAAAGAAAGATTAAAAGAAGAATATGGAGCTATAAGCATAATGATATTTGGATCATTTTTAAAAGGTGATTATAGAATTGATTCAGATATTGATTTATTAGTATTAATGGAAGAAGGAATACCACTTAAAAAAAGAAGAGAAAAGATAGAAGGATTAAGTCTATATTTAGAAGAAAGATTTAATAGATATGTAGATATTCATGAAGTATTTAGATATCTAACGGATAACTTTATAAAAGAAACAAATGAAATAAAGATAATATATTAGGAAGGGGAAAATAAAATGAATAAAGGGTTAAAAAGTTATACGAAACAATTAAATTTAAGTGTTGGAAGTATTAACACTTATACAAATTTATATTCAGGTGATGCAAATTTTATATTTACATTACCAATCCTTACAACAGTTGGTAAGGCACCAATTAGTGTAGGATTACTATTTAATAAACAAAAAGAAAATGAAATTGGTATGTTTGGCAAAGGAATGAAGCTAAACTATGAGAAAAAATTAAAATATGTTAATAGTACAACTATTAATATTACAAATGTTGATGGAACAGTTGATGTATATACATTAGACGAAGCTGCTGGATATTATAATAATGTAGAAACAGGATTAAAAATTGAACATTGGAGTGACTATGATGAAGAAACTAGCGATACAACTGATTATTTTAAATTAGTAGATAATAAGAAAAATGGACTATTATTTACTACAACAACACTTAATAATGAAATTAAATATCCAAGTGTTATAAGTCCAAAGAATCAAGAAAATATTTATATTGAAGAAGATACAACATTATTAATTAGTAATACAAATGATGATGTAGTAAGATTTGAAAAGAATTTAGAAGGTCTTGTTGATACAATCACATGGAAGAAAAATAATAATGAAATGTTAAAAGCATATTTAACATATACGAATAATTATTTAACAAAAGTAGTAGTTAAAAATGGTGAAGCTGTATTAAGTGAATATAGCTTAGAATATAATAGTGGATTAATTATTTTAACAGATGATTCATCTAAAGATGTAGGAAGAATTGAATTTAATGGATATTCGGTTGTAAAACTTACAAAAGAAATCAAAAATAGTACATATTCAAAAGCTATAACAATCAATCAAGCAGGAAATAGAACAACTGTAAGTGATAATGGTAAAATAACAACATATGTATTTGATAATGATGGTATGTTAAGATTTTTAAAAGACCATAATAATAAATTTATCTCTTGTACATATGATATGGATACGAAACAATTATTATCAAAAAGTTCAGTATTTCAAGTTAATGAAGAAAAAAATTTATATGTAGCATCTAAAATTATTAGCGAGTCATCAACTAATATGACAGTAATATCAGAAACTGATAGTTTTTATAATAGTTTGGTTGGTACAAGCTTAAGAAAAATAAGTGGAGGTATGTATTCATTTAGTATTCTTGAAAAATTTCAAATTAATGAGTTAGTGTCATTAATCGTATGGGTAAAACAAAAGGGAAGTAATTCAGGTTGGATTACATTAGCTGCAGAAGGTAGTCAGTCTTGTACAACACTTTTAAATAAGCAAACACCTGATAATGAATATCAACCTATTGTTGTAGGAATTAAACTTAATAAAACCGTTGAAAATGTTAGTGTAGAAATTTTTGCAGAAAATGAAATCTATGTTGGAAAAATTGAAGTTGTTAAGAAAGGCTTTGGAGTATTTAATGAATATTTGGACCATAGATTAATTAAAACAAATACTAATGGTGATATTTCATTTATAGAATACGACAAAGATGGAAATATAATTGAAGTTGCATCATCTAATATGATATTAGATTATGATACAAATGACAAAGGATATTATGTAAAAAATATTGGTGAGTATTGCATAAAAAATGAAATGACATATGATGACCAAAATAGATTAATTAAAAGTTTAACTACTAATGTAGATGAAACAGTAAAATTTAATAATGAAGTAAGTTATTCAGCAGATGACTTAACAGAAATTCATACAGATAATTTAGGGCATACTTCATCTATAACAAAGGATAATTATGGTAATGTTATTAAAAGCATTAATGCCTTAGGACATGTAGTAGATTTTAGTTATAATGATAGTTTCAAACTTTTTAAATTAAGTTTAAAGGCTAGTGCTTCTGATATAGAAGAAATTCAATCAACAAACATTACTTATGATGATTATGGTAGAATTAATATAATTACTACTAAGAATGGTATGAGTTATCAGATTATTAGAGATGATATGTTAAGGACTGTAACTATAAAATCTGGAAATATAATTATTATGCAGTATGAATATAATATTGATTTTACTTTAAAATCAATGACTTATGGTGATACCCTAGATAAAGTGTCATTTACTTATAACACTAATGGAGATGTATCAAGTATGATTTTTAATGATACTACATATTATTATATTTATAATAATAGAGAAGAATTGATTTCTATCATTAAAGAAGATGAAGTGATGAAAACATTTAGTTACGATGATGAGGGAAAATTAATTAAAGTATTAAATGGTGATGGAAGTGAAATTAAGTATCAATATGATAAAAATAATTTAAATTCATCAATTTGTAAGGTTGATGGAGTAAATAGAGTTAATCAATATAATAATGGAAATAATACAAGTGGATATGATTATTTTACAGCATTTAAATGGGCAACCAAACTAAATAAATATTATTTAGCATCGCTATTTGATAGCTTAGCTTTAATAAAAGATAATGGATGTGAAATTATAAACGGTAATGTAAAAAATAGTTCTGAAGTAGTTGATGTATCTATTAAGAAAAGCCAACTATATCCATATATAGAATTATCAAGTGAAAATTATTTAGAATATAATATTACCCAAACTAATCTTAATAAGGGAAGTTTCGGATTTTGGCTTAAACCAAGTAGTATTATAAGTGGAACAATATTTAAGATAAACGAAGAACAAACGCCTCAATTATATCATAATAAAGTAGAATTAAGAATAAGTGAAACAAATAATATAGAAATCATTGTAAAAGGAATGGGATTATCAGAGGTTGTTCTTGGTGTAGTTCCATCTAATTTAGAAGTAGATAGATGGACATTTATTGGTGTTTCATTTAATACGCAAGGAAGTACAAAGCTGACACTTTTTGTAGATGATAAAAAATATTATTTTACACACTCAACCTCAGTAATAGTATGGAATCCAACATGTATTATTGGGCAATGTTTAGAATGTGAAGTAAGTGGTGTAATATGTGAATGTGGAAGCATGATAGAAGTAGTTGATGTAGAAGGATATTATAATTATTTTAAAGAACGAGTTTACGGAAGAAAAGAAGAAATTAATTCTATAAAATTTACATCTATGGTAAGTCATTTAGAACCAAATAATGTTCAATTATATCCACTTAATAATAATCTAAATTATAATGACCTTGATGGAGATGAAACAATACTACAAGCAGAAAATGTTAGTTCATTTAATCATAAGGATTATTTCAAATTTAATCATGAATTAGGAAGATTTGTGTATGTTCCACATAATCATAGATTAACAAGAGAATTATATGATCCAGCATGTGTTACTATTGGAATGAAAATATATGTAGATAAATTAACAAGTGAAAATCAATATTTATTTGAAGTATATCAAGACGAACTAATTAACATTGGATTATTTATAGATTCAAATGGATATTTGAAGATATATAATAGTTCAGTAACAAAAAATACAAATATTCAAATTCCTACAAGAAAGTGGGTATTTGTAGGTTTATCATATGATATGGTAGTCTCATCAACATCAGAAGTGGATATGGATTACATGTTTAATGTTGTGGTAGATAATCAAACATTTGAAACAGTATTAACATCTCAATTTGAAATTACAGAAGGTAAACTTGTATTTGGTAGTAGATTAAATGAATATACTAACGGCTTTGAAAAAACAATGTATTCACTTAATGGTGAAATTGCTGATTTATGTGTTGGTAATTATTTGTCATTAACACAATTAGTAAATGTGAAAAATTCATTAAATAATACCGTTACAAATGTAACTGGGTATGATATTTTTGATATGTTCCAAGGAAGTATTATTAAAAATAATGGAAATGATATTTTAATTAAAAATGTTAATTATAAAACACAAACTAATACAGCATATAAATCATCAGTAATTAAAGAAGAAACAATCTCCTTAAATAATCAAACTATCACAAGAACATATACAACAGATAGTTTAGGAAGAGTAACAGGTATTACAGATTCAGTATTTGGTAATAAGAATTATGTATATGATGATAGAGGATTCTTAATAAATGATACTGGTGTTACTGCAACATATGATTCAAATGGAAATATATTAGCCTATGGAGATAAAACATTTGAATATTCTCCAAATAGTGATAGATTAATTAAAGTTGATGAGGATACAATTGAATATGATTCAACAAATGGATTATATCCAGTAACATATAAGGGAATGTCATTAATCTATCAGCATAATAAGTTAGTTCAAATTAATAAAAATAATAGTATTTATCCAATAAGATATGAATATAATGAACAAGGATTAAGAACAAAGAAATTTACACCATCAGTAGATAAAGAATATTACTATAATAAAGATAAATTGATTACAGAAATCTGTGATTATTATAGATTAGATTTCTTATATGATGAAAATGATATGTTATTTGGATTTATCTATAATAATACAGATAAATATTACTACGTTAGAGATATTTTACTAAATATCTTAGGAATTGTAGACAATCAAGGAACACTTGTAGTAAAATATGATTGTAATGCATGGGGTAAACCAATTAATGGAACAAATAATAATGGTATTATCATAGATACAACATTAAATAATATTGGTTCTATTAATCCATTTAGATATAAAGGATATTATTATGATGAGGAAACTCAGCTTTATTGGGTATCCTCACGCTATTATTCACCGGAGTTATGTCGTTGGATTTCACCTGATGAGGTAGAATATTTAGAACCTGATAATATTCATGGATTAAACTTATACTGTTACTGTATGAATAATCCTATTATGTATGCTGATCCTAGTGGACACTTTGCTATACCCTTTATTACTGATATAATTAATAATCTTGAAAAATGTGTTGTTAAATTGATCAACTTGATTACTGGAATTGATGGTATGATGTATGAATCTATGGAAGAGGCAGTTGTTAACTGGGGAAATAAATATTATCCTAAAACAACTATCGACCATAAGGAAAGAGGAGCAATCATTAAATCAATTGTTATATTTGGAAAAAAATATTATTATGTTGGTAGAACAAGAAAAGGATTTGAGAGCACTTGTTGGAATGCATTTGTTCTAGGATTCATGAATATATTTGGTAAAACTGAAGGTTTTGTACATACCCATACTGCTTATCCTAATAGTAATGGCACTTGGAATCCTAATGATTATGGTCCATCCGATACTGATTTATGGTTATTTAATGTTCCTGGTATAAATAGGCAGTTTATTGCAAATGAAAAAGGCCAAATATATGAGTTTTTGGCGGACGGAAATAAAATTTTTATTCAATCATAGGGAGGATTATTAAATGAAAAAAGTAATTCTTATTACATTAACCATTATCACTATTTTTAGCTTAATATCTTGTGATTATAGAAGACAAATTTCCAAAGAAAAATGTAATGAAATATATAATCACATAAGAGATAGTTTTATTTTTAATAATGTTGACGATTATTTGTATTATGATTATTCTTATGATTTATTAATAATTTCTAATGGTGAACAATTGTATTGTAATAAGGAGCCAGGTTTCTTTTTGAATTACGATTATAATAAGTATATTATAGACATGCAAGTTATTATTAATAATTATGTTCCTTTAGATATTATTGGGTATAGAATTAATTCTCAAGTTGAATATATGCTTAACGTTACATATGATTATAAATTGATAGAAGAAGAAATTAATTTTAAAATTAATAATTGTAATTTTTCACTTTATGAAAATTCAAATGTTGGAATTGAAATTCAATTTTATAATAGTGATTCAATTGGAATTATAGTTGGTAAGATTGAGCTACTTAAATATGAGCGATATAATTTAAAAGAATTATTTTTAGAATAAAGTTGATGCATAAAAATATTCTATTAAGTAATTTTAATAATTAAAAATATTATAAATCTTTTAGAATTTGAAAACAGTCAAAATAATATGATAAAATTTGGCGTTCAGATCTTAAATGAGTAAAGTTTATTCGATTAATTGTAAACAGGATAAGGCGTGCTTCACTTTGCATCACAGATTGTGTTGCACGCTTATCTATGTTTGACTAGGATGCCTAGTTCATATTACTAACACATTATATATTGTGTAGGGATAACCAAGATTATGAGGTCGAAAGTTCTTTAGTATATTTATTAACTGGGATTAGATTAGAAACATTGCAAGAAGTAATAGAGTATCTTTTGAATAATATTTTTACAAACCATAATGATAATGAAATATATTAAGTGGATGGAGTTGGTTATAGATGAGCAAAATTAAATTTGTAGTTTTGGGCTTAATTCTTTTTTTAGTTGGTTGTACTGATTCAAATTTAAAGTTTGATGATGAATTTATTGCTAAAGTTGTTGATATACAAATCATTATTTGTACTGAAGAATATGATGATTCTGGTTTGGAATACGAAGTGGTAAAGGAAATAGATGAAAAAGATGAATCTTTTTTTCTAGAAAAATTTTCTAAAATAGAATATAATTATCTTTTCGGTCAACCATTTTTTTTCCAAGAGAAGAAGAAATATATTAAATTAGATTTTAACGATGGTACATATGGTATTTATGGCGATAATTTTCTTTGTTATTTTGATCAAAATCACAATTGGATTATGGGATGGAGTCGTTATGATGAGAAAGATATCATTAATGAATTAATTACAGAATACTATAATTAATAATAAAAAAATAAAGTTAAGGCCTAGCAAATGAGAGGATAACACGGGTAAAAAAGAATTGAAACAAATAACATCAAAATTATTTGAAGAGTATGGTTTTGTTAAAAAGTGTTAAGGGTATGATAAAGGTATAATGAAGATGTTCATTTTAACATTGACATTAACAATAATCAATCGTGATATGAAGAATTAGATTCTAAAATAAAAAGCTATTACCGATGGATACTCATTTGAAATTTGAATATAATATGTTTTTAGTTGATATAATAGACTGTTAAGAAACAAGGTTAGTTTCTTAACAGTTTCTTTTTTTGTGTTGGATTGTTCATTTACAGAAGAGAAGGTGTTCACTCTTGTTAATAGTAAAATATAAAAAATATTTTTAAAAGCGACATCGATTATGTAACATTTAGTGGTATAATATAATTGTTATTAAAATTAATTTAATGTATAATAATAGATAGGTTTGGTGATTTATATGATTATTAATGAAGGTTATGTTATTTGTAGTAATGATTATAAGGATAGTTTACTTAAAGAAAAGAAAAATGGTTTTGTAAATTATATTTATTTAACATATGATGAGCTTTTGGAAAAACTCACTTTTAAAGTTGATTCTAAGGCTTTACTTTATTTGGTTGAAAAGTATAAGTTTTCTTATTCTTTGGCTAAAGAATATATAAATAAATTAAAATGGATTAATAATAAATCTTATAATAATCCAAAATTGGATAGTATGGTATCTGTTTATAATGCCCTAAAGATGGAAGGATATATTATAGAGAATAAATTGTTTACGATTAGGTTAAGACAATTTCCTGTTACTTTTGTTTATCCTAGTTATTCTAAGGAATATTTTTTGTTAAAAAGTATTGTTGAACAATATACTAAGGTCTATGAAATAGAATTAAAGTGTTGTAATGTTTTACCTTTGGTTTATGAATTTGATACCATTAATAATGAAGTTTTATTTGTTCTTAATAAGATTACTGATTTATTAAAAGATGGTGTGTCATTAAATAATATTTATATTGCTGGAGCTAGTGAAGATTATATTTATTTATTTAAAAGATTGGCTAGAACTTATAATGTTACTATAGAATTTCCTAAGGTTAAGAATATTTTATCTAGTGATTACATTAAGAAATTTTTAATTTTGTGTAAAGAATATGATTCATTTAATGATATTTTAGATGTATTAGATAAAAATAATGATCTATATGGTGTTATCTTAAATACTATTGATAGATATGGTTTAAGCGGTTGTCCTGTTGATTATCTTGATTTTTTTAATTATATTTTTAGTAACTTAAGTTATCCTAATAAAAGATATAATGAAGCTATTAAATTTGTTAATGATTCTTTTAGATTAAAAAAGAATGAATATTTATTTTATGTTGGTTTTAATTTAGGAGAAGCTCCAAAGATTTGTAAGGAAAGTGGATATTTATTAGATAAAGATTTAGAGATTTTAGGTTTATCTACTAGTGTAGATCTTAATAATGCTAATAAAAAAGATATTATTAACTTTATTTCTCAAGAAAATGTTATCATTACTTATAAACTTTCTAATGGTACTGATTCTTGTCTACCTTCACAAATTATTAAAGAATTAGGTGTTAATGTTTGTCATCAAGTGGTTGATTATGGATATTCTAAAATAGAAGATGATTTGAGATTATCTAGTCACTATGATATGTTTTTAAAATATAATGAATTACATGATGAATTAAATAGATATGGTATTGGTGGTATTTTATATCAAAGTTTTGACAACAAGTATAAAAAGATTGATAAGAAATTATTAGATGATAGGTTCAGTAAAAAGAAATTAAGTTTATCTTATTCAAATGTTAAACCTTATTTTATGTGTCCTTTTGGTTATTTTGCTGATCGTATTTTAGGGTTAAACGAGTTTAAGCCACAAATGGCTGCTAGACTTGGTACTTTTTCTCATGCTGTTTTAGAAGATAGTTATGGTTCTGATTTTGATTTTGAATTATCAGTAGAAAAGAATATGAATGAATTTGCTGTTGATGGTAAGGATAGATTCTTTTTTGAAAGAATGAAAGAGATTTTATTACCTTTAATTAATTATAATAAAGAACATGAAGCATTATCTAAATTAGATGTTATTAATAGAGAGGCTGAAATTATTGTTGATAATGGTGATTATGAATTTAAGGGTTTCATTGATAAATTAATGTATACTATTATTGATGATGAGGTTTATGCTGCAATTATTGATTATAAGACTGGTAAGGATGTTATATCTTTAGATAATATAGAGGATGGTTTCCATTTACAACTTCCTTCATATATGTATTTATTATCTAGATATGATAAGTTTATTGGTAAAAATATTAATATTATTGGTATTTATCTTCAAAAGGTTAATTTAGTTATCTTTGATGGCAAAAAAGATTATTATACTCAATTAGAGAAGAGTTTTTATCTTCAAGGTTATTCTGTTAAGGATATTTCTTTAATTGAAATGCTTGATCCTAATTTTAGTTGTAGTAGTTATATTAAATCTATGTCATTAACTAAGGATGGATTTAATGGATATGCAAAACTATATAAAAAAGAAGACCAAGAATATATGATTAATTTAGTTGGTAATTTATTAGATAAGGCTAGTTTGGGAATTCATAATGGTGATTTTGAGATTGCACCTAAAAGAATTGATGGCAAGAATGAATCTTGTATGTTTTGTAAGTATAAGGATTTATGTTTCTTAGAAGATAAGGATATTATTGATTTACCTAAGAAATCATTTAAGGAGCGTGATTAATATGGCATGGACAGATCAACAAAAAAGGGCTATTTATGAACGTGGAAGCAACATTATTGTTTCGGCTGGTGCTGGTTCTGGTAAGACTGCGGTTTTGTCTGAACGTATTTTGGATTATTGTTTAAAAGGAAATGATATTAGACGTGTTTTAGTTCTTACTTTTACTAGTGCTGCAGCAATGGAAATGAAGGAAAGAATTAGAAAAAAACTTATTGATAATAAGTTAGATGAACAAGCAAGTTTAATTGATTCGGCAGCTATTACTACATTTGATGCGTATAGTTTATCTTTAGTTAAAAAGTATTATTATAAGCTTGGATTAGAATCTAATATTGGTGTCATTGATCCTACTTTATTAATGGTTAAACAAAAACAAATATTAGAGGAAATGTTTAATGAAAAATATGAATTAAAAGATGAGATGTTTTTTGGGTTGTTAAAAAAATATTCAACTCAGGATGATAAAAAAGTAAAAAGTATGATTTTATCTCTTGTTAAGGAAATAGATTTACTTGTAGATGAATCAGAATTTTATTCATCTTATGAAGAAAAATATTTTAGTAATGATAGTGTTAATAAGATTGTTAGTGATTATGAAAAATTATGTGTTTCTAAATTAAAGGATTTAGTCGATTCTTTGACTTCTATGCAAGAATTGTCCGCATTAGATAATGCTTGTGTTAAGATTTATGATGCTATTACAGGTATTTTAAATGATTTAAGTGGTATAAATTCATATGAGGATGCGGTTATAGTAATAAGAAATCTTGTTTTGCCTAGGATGAGTCCTAAGGTACCTACTTTTGTTAAAGAAGCAAGACAAAAAGTTGCTGGTATTTTAAAAGAATTAAAAGAGAAAGTTTTTGGTAAATATTTATTTACTTGTGATATGAAAGATGAAATATTTAGTTTGAAGGATGATGTTTTATATATTTTATCTTTGTGTAAAGAACTTCAGGATAGATTGTTTAATTATAAGAAATCTATTATGAGTTTTAGTTATAACGATATTGCTAAAATGGCAATATCATTAGTTAAGGATTTTCCTGATGTAAATAGAGAAATTGCTAGTAATTTAAATGAAATTTTAATTGATGAATATCAAGATACTTCTGATATTCAAGAAACTTTTATTTCCTATATTAGTAATAATAATTGTTATATGGTTGGCGATATTAAACAATCTATTTATCGTTTTAGAAATGCTAATCCCTATTTATTTAAAAATAAATACGATAAATATGCTTTAGAAGATGGCGGGAAGAAGATTGATTTAACTTTTAATTTCCGTTCTCGTAAAGAAGTTTTAGCTAATATTAATGATATTTTTAGTTATTTGATGACTAACGAATGTGGTGATGCTAATTATTTGTTAGACCATAAGATGATTTATGGTTTAAAGGCTTACGAAAATATTAAACAAGACTATGATTTTAATATGGAAGTATTAGGGTATGAAAGTTCATTAGAATATGATGATGTTTTAGTTGAAGCTTTTATTTGTGGAAGAAAAATATTAGAACTTGTTAATGATAAAAAGCCTTTATGTTTAAAGGGACAAGAATTTAAAGAGGTTAAATATAGCGATATTGCGATACTTATTGATAAGACTGCCTCTTTTAAGACTTTTAAAAAAGTGTTTGAGTATTTGGGAATTCCGCTATCTATTGAAGCTGATATGGATTTAACTCAATCAATTTTACCTAAGTTATTTTCTAATGTTTTAGTTATTTTAAATGCTATTAAAACTAATAATTATGATGTTAGTTATAAGCATGCTTTAGCTAGTGTGGCAAGGAGTTTCTTAGTTGAATTAAGTGATGAAGATATTTATTTAATGCTTAAAACAGAAGAAAATGAATTAATTGATAAATTTAAAGAATTAGCATATGATTCAGTTGATAAGTCATATCAAGAATTGTTTTTTATGATTTGTGATTTCTTTGATATTTATGCTAAGTTACCTAAAATTGGTGATGTTGATAATTCACTTGTAGTATTAGAATATATTCATAATTTATTTAAAACAATTGGTGATGCGGCATTTGGTTTAGAGGAGGTTTCGGTTTTCTTTGATATGGTGTTTGAAGATAGTGGTATTGATTTGAAATATAAGCTTGTTAATAATTCTAGTAACAGTGTTAGAATCATGACTATTCATAAGTCTAAGGGCTTGGAATTTCCACATTGTTTCTTTCCTATGTTATCTAGTGGTTTTAATATGATGGATTTAAGACAATCTACAGGTTTATCTAAAAAATATGGTGTTTTTATTCCTTATTCTGATGAAGGTAATAGTGATACTATTATTAAGTCTTTAGTAACAGAAGAGGTACGTAAAGCTGATATTTCTGAAAAAATAAGATTACTTTATGTTGCTTTAACAAGAGCTAGAGAAAAATTTTATTTAATTAGTAATGATAAAGAATATTCTGATAAACAGTTATATTCTAATAATTATGGTTGTTTTAATCATATGGTTAGAGCTTTATCTTTTATTGATGGTTATAAAACTAAGATAGATATAGATTCTTTAGGATTAACTTTAAATTTGAAACCTGTAGCTTCAAAACTTGATGGTATTAAAGAACAAAGATTATATCAAGATTCTTATTTTACATCAACTTTACTTCATAAAACTCGTATTTCTAAGGAGATTAAAGAACTTACTAGTGAATCTTTAAAACGAGCTATTGAGCTTGGTTTAGAATTCCATGAATGTTTAGAAGTTTTAGATTTTAATAATATTGATGTTGATGGACTTCCTGTATCTAATTATATTAAGAGCACGTTAAAAAAATTATTAAATCATGAAGTTTTTGGTAATATTAGTAATGCTAAAACATATCATGAACATGAGTTTTATTTTGAAAATGAAAAAGAAAGTTATCATGGTATTATTGACTTACTTGTTGAATATGATGATCATATTGATATAATTGATTATAAATTATCTAATACGGATAGTGTTGAATATATTAAGCAATTAAGTATTTATAGAAATTATGTTTTGTCGATTAAGGAAAAACCTGTTAATTGTTATTTACTTTCAATTTTAAAACAAGAAATTAAGAAGATAGATATTTAAAAATCTAAAATTTTTCATTTATTAATTACTATTTTTTATATAATTAATTAAAAAAATATAAATTTAATAAAAAAAATGAAAATGTGACTAAATGGTTACCTTTTTATTTGTGTTTTATGGTATAATGAGGTTATGAAAGGAGTAATCGATTATGGATTATTTTCGTTGTGGAAAAATTTTAACTACTCATGGTATTAAGGGTGATTTAAAAGTTTTGTCTTTATCTGATTTTGATAGATTTCAAAAAGGTAAAAGATTATATATTAAACATCAAGGAAAGATGGAAGAGGTTATTGTTAATAAAGTATCTCCTTTTGGTAAATATTTGTTAGTTAATTTTGAAAATTTATTAGATATTAATTTGGTTTTAAAATATCATAGTGATGATATTTATGTTGCCGGATGTGATAGAGAAGAATTAGAAGAAGATGAATTCTATTATGATGAATTAATCGGAAAAGAATTGATTAACCAAAATGGTAAATCTAGGGGTATTGTTAAAGAGATTAGAGAATTACCTCAATGTGATTATTTATATGTTTTATATAATGGTAAATATTATTTTATTCCTTTTAATGAAGAATTTATTACAGATGTGACAGATAAAATATATATTGAAGAAATTGAGGGGTTATTTAATGAAAATTAAGATTATCACTTTGTTTCCTAGTATGTATGAGGGATTTGTTAGTGAGTCGATTATTAAAAGGGCTATTGAGAAAAATGTTGTATCAGTTGAACTTATTGATATGAGGGATTATTCATTAAATAAACATCGTCATGTTGATGATACACCATATGGCGGTGGTGCTGGCATGGTTTTAGCTGTTGATGTGGTTGATAGAGCTATTAAGGCTAATTCGACGAATGAGTCATATAAAATATTAATGACACCTCAAGGAAAAACTTATTCTCAAGCTAAGGCATTAGAACTATCTAAGATGGAAGAAATTGTTATTATTTGTGGACATTATGAGGGTTTTGATGAACGTGTTAGAGATTATGTTGATGATGAGATTTCGATTGGTGATTATGTGTTAACTGGTGGTGAACTTGCTAGTATGGTTGTTGCTGATAGTGTTATTAGATTGTTAGACCATGCTATTAAACAAGAAAGTTATGAAGAAGATTCTTTTTCAATGGGGCTTTTAGAATATCCTCAGTATACTAGACCTTTGGTGTATGATGGTAAAGAGGTTCCTGCTGTTTTGGTTAACGGTAATCATAAACTTATTAATGAATATAGAAAAAAAGAGGCTCTTAGGAAGACTTTACTTCGAAGACCTGATTTATTAGAAAATTATTCTCTTAGTAAAGAAGAAGAAAAATTATTAAAAATAGTAAAGGAAGAAGAAAAATTATGAGAAAAGCTGGAGTTTTATTACATATATCTTCTTTGCCTAATAAGTATGGTATTGGTACATTAGGGAAAGAAGCTTATAACTTTGTTGATTTTTTAAAGAAAAGTGGCCAAACTTATTGGCAAATGCTTCCAATTAATCCAACTTCTTATGGAGATTCTCCTTATCAATCTCCATCTGTTTTTGCGGGAAATCCTTATTTTATTAGTGAAGAAGAATTAGTAAAAGATGGATTATTAGCTAAAGAAGATTTAGCTGTATTAGAAGGAGGCAATCCTCGAAAAGTTGATTATGCTAAAATTTTTAATGTTAAGCTTGGGTTATTAGAAAAGGCTTATTCTAATCATGAGTTAGTTTTAGCTGAATTTAAAGAATTCTGTTTAGAAAACGCTAGTTGGTTAGAAGATTATGCTGTTTTTATGGCTTTAAAGAAAGAACATGAAAATAAACCTTTTAATGAATGGTATGATGATTTTAAATTTAAGGTATGGCATGCGATGGACTGGTTTAAGGGGCAATATGCTACGCTTATTGATCAATATCGTTTTATGCAATTTTTATTCTATAAGCAATTTGGTAAATTAAAAGAATACGCTAATAAGAATGGTATTTTATTGATTGGTGATATGCCTATTTATTGTGCTTATGATTCATGTGATGTTTGGAGTCATCCTGAAGTTTATGAGGTTGATTCTAATTACCGCCAAATTAATGTTGCTGGATGTCCTCCTGATGCTTTCTCAGATGATGGTCAATTGTGGGGTAATCCGTTATATCGTTATGATTTGATGAAGAAAGATGGTTATTCTTGGTGGATTAGAAGAATTAATCAAATGGGTAAAATTTTTGATATTGTAAGAATTGATCATTTCCGTGGTTTTGCCGGATATTATAGTATTCCTGCTGGTTCTTATAATGCTAGAAATGGTAGATGGGTTGAAGGGCCTGGGTATGATTTATTTAAGGCAGTGAAGAAAGCTTGTAAGGTTGACATTATTGCTGAGAATTTAG
This sequence comes from Anaeroplasmataceae bacterium, assembly GCA_045127955.1. Lineage (GTDB taxonomy): Bacteria > Bacillota_I > Bacilli_A > Acholeplasmatales > Anaeroplasmataceae > Pelethenecus. The sequence continues at coordinate 26,948 of JBGVRA010000022.1, read as the reverse complement.
GTTTCTTAACTAGTGATGTTTATAAGTTATTAAGACAATGTAAATATCCTGGTATGCATATTTTCCAATTTGAACTTAAGAAATTAGAAAAGGGATTTAAGGAAAATAATATTATTTATAGTGGTACACATGATAACCAAACTATTGTTTCATTTTATAATGAATTAACTGATAAAGATAAGAAATATGTTAGTGAAGTATGTGGTATTTCTTTTAGTGATAAACCTAATTTAAAAATTATTGAATTCTGTATGAATCAAGCTTGTGATACTTGTATTATTCCGTTACAAGATTATTTAGGTTGTGCTGATTCAGATGGTAGAATGAATACTCCAAGTGTAGCTAGTGGCAATTGGACTTGGAGAGCTACTAAGGGGGATTTCTCTTTAGATTTAGCTAATTATATGTTAGATATTACTACTAAATCTGGTCGTTTATAATAGAATAATAATTACCATCCATAATATTAATGGGTGGTTTTTTTATGCTTAAAAGAATATATTATTTATTAAATGATAAAAAGATTTCGACACTTGCTGGAAGTTTAACTTTCTTTTTGGTTTTAAATGGAGGTTCTTTTTTATTTTTATATATTGTATTATCTAATTATTTACCTCATTCTTTTTTGGATTTATTTTTAAAAGAATTAAAGGAAAGTGATTTTAAAGATTTTGTTAAATATTTTTTTAGTTATCAAGATAATTTATCTTATTCGTTATTTTTGATTGGAAGTAGCATTTTTTCTTCTTCTAGTTTATATTATCATTTGATTCAAATTTCTACTATATTAGGATGTGGTAAGTTGAATGTTTCTGTTTCTAAAAGATTATTGGCTATTGTTTTAACTTTACTTTTTTTGATTATTCTTCATGTAATTACTATTTTTAGTACTTATGTGATGTTAATATTTAAAAATATTTCTAATTATATTTTATGGTTTACTTTATTTATTATTTTTAGTGTTGTTATTATTGTTATTAATTTAACTGCATTACATACTATTAAAATTAGTAATGTTTATAAGGGGGCTATATTTAGTATTATATATTTTATTATTTTTACTTTAGGGTTTATTATTTATGTTAGTACTTTTTCTAATTTTAAAGTGGTATATGGTTTTTTTTCTTTTTTTGTTATTTTGATGTTTTATTTATATGTTTTAGCTATAGGTTTAATTATTGGTATTGATATTAATTGTCAAAAATTAGATGTATTTAAGTTCTTGTTTTCTAAATAATAGATATAGGAGGTGAGAATGTGAAGAAGTGGATGTTTCTTATTTTTGTTTTTGTTTTTTTGATTGGATTTGATGTTTTTGGGTATAGTTTTGGTTCTGGTGTTAGTAAGAATTGTCAAAGACCTGTTATTGATAGTAATCAAAAGAAAATAATTGAAGAAAATAATGGTGCATATATTGGTCCTGATGATAACCATATATATTTAACTTTTGACTGTGGTTATGAAAATGGATATACAAAAGACATTTTAGATACTTTAAGAAAAACGAATACAAAAGCTGTATTTTTTATTACAAAACATTATTTAGAATCAGCTAAAGATATTGTCAAAATAATGATTGATGATGGACATATTATTGGTAACCATACTAGTAGTCATCGTGATTTTACTAAACTGAGTGAAGGAGAAATATTAAATGATATTAAAGAGTTAGAAGAAAGTTTTTATGATCAGTTTGAAATCGAGATGTCAAGGTATGTAAGACCTCCTAGAGGGGAGTTTAATAAAATGAGTCAAGAGGTACTGGCTAAGAATGGGTATGTTAGTGTTTTTTGGTCTTTAGCTTATGTTGATTGGTATAAGGATGTTTTTAATGGAAATAAATATAGTTATAATAAAGTTATGGAAAGGATTCATAATGGGGCTATTATTTTAATGCATACTGTAAGTAAGGATAATAGTGTGGATTTATATGATATTATTATAGATTTAAAAGATAAGGGATATGTTTTTGAAACTATGGATTATTTATTTAGACCTAGGCTATTAATTTAATTAAAAAGTATGGTATAATACTTTTAGAGGTGGTTTTAATGGCTGCAAATTTTATCGTGTGGGCTGATGATTACTTAGCCGCAAGTAATAAGTTAGATGAAATTAAAGATGGTTTTAATATATCATCTGATCCTATTATATATAATTTAAATGATGATGGTCTTTATTCGTTAGTTGATGAACTTACAACTGTGTCGTTATTTGATGATGTTAAGTTTGTTGTTTGTAAGGGTAGTGAAAATTTATTTTCAAATAAAAGTGATAAGGCTTTTAGTGAGTTATTAAAAGCTATGAATGATATTAATAGTAATAATGTATTAGTATTACTTTTTATGAATGAATTAGATATGTCTCATGAAAGATATTCTATGATTAAAAGATTTTCAACTTATATTGAGGTAAAAACTAAGAATATTAAGTTAGATGAATATGCTAAGAAGACTTTTAGTAATGATGGTTTTATTGTTGATGATAATGTTATTCAGTTACTTGTTAGTTATTCTGATTCATTATCTAAATTAAGAAGTTATATTGATCAATTAGAGTGTTATAAATATGAAGAAAAGAAGATTACTACGAGTGATGTTATGTTACTTATTCCTTCACCTTTAGATGATAATGTTTATTCTTTGATTGATGCTGTACTAGCTAATAATAAGAAATTGATGTTAAAAGGATATCAAGATATGAAGCTTAAGAGTATGCAGGCTTCTAATTTAGTTTCGATGTTACTTAATAAATTCCAAGAAATATATAATGTTAATGTTTTGATTAAGAGTGGTTTTAATCAAGGTATGCTAGCTGAAACTTTAAATATTTCTAGTGGTAGAGCTTATTATATGATTAAGAATGCTAAGTCTTATTCTATGAAAGATATAAAGAAACATTTAGATTTATTAAATGAATTAGATTATAAGATTAAAACAGGGCAAATTGATCAAAATTTAGGTTTGGAGTTATACTTTTTAAATTAAGAGAAAAACAAAAAGACACCTTCCGGTGTCTTTTGTTTTCAAACTAAAGAATTTATTACTTTAATGTATTTACTGCAGCAGCTAATTCAGACTTATGTCTAGCAACATAATTCTTATGAACGATATGCTTAGCTTGAGCTTTATCTAACTTCTTATAAGCAGTAGATAATGCAGCAGTAGCTTTTTCTAAATCCTTAGCTTCAACAGCAGCTAATACAGACTTCATTGCAGTTTTTAAAGATGATTTGAATGCCATATTTGCTTGTCTTGCTTTTTCATTTGTGCCAACACGCTTCATTTGTTGTTTAATGTTTGCCATAGTTTCACCTCCGCCAATCACATGCATTTTACATTATAGCATTTCATTTTATGTTTTTCAAGAAGAAATACTAAAAAAATGTATGGAAAAGTATATTTTTGATATATTATTAATGGTGATTAAGATGGCTTACAGGACTGATATGGCTGTAGAGGATATGGATTTGGATTTTAAATATGATTTAGAGTTAGAAATAGATGGTATGATTTATCGTAAACTTACTGTTGATGAAAAAATAAGTAAGAAGATAAAAAAGGGGAAAGGTATATATTATAATATTGATAATATTAATTATAAAGATAATGATGAAGGAGTTATTGATTTATTAGCCAATAGTATCGTTGATTGTTTTAAAGATATTAATCTTGATTATGGTTGTGATGTTTTGGTGTGTGGTCTTGGTAATGATTTTGTTACTCCAGATGCGTTAGGACCGTTAGTTATTAATAAAATAGAAGTTAATAGACATTTATCTAAAAATGACGGTTACGTTATTAGTGCGATATGTCCTGGTGTGATGGGCCAAACAGGGATGGAATCTAGTGAAATTATTAAGGCTATTGTTGATGATTTTAAGCCTGGGTTAGTAATTGTTGTTGATGCTTTAGCGTGTAGTGATCCAAAAAGAATGTGTCATAGTATTCAAATATCTACGGCTGGAATTAATCCTGGAAGTGGGGTAGGAAATAAGAGAAAAGAAATTTCTAAGGGTGTGTTAGGGGTTGAGGTTTTAGCTATTGGTGTTCCTACTGTTTCTGATATCGATTGTTTTGTTCTTATGGAAGATGATTTTTTTGTTACACCTAAGGATATTGATTTAGCTATGGATATGTTATCTAGTATTTTAGCACGAGGAATTAATTTGGCACTACAAGATTAATTTGCTTTTTTAAAAAAAACGTATATAATTGTTATATACGGAGGCGATATTTATGCTAGATTTAATTATGAATTTTAAAAAGAGAATAGAAGAACATCATAATTTAGTTGAAGCTATGTGTTTATCTAATAGTGATGGTTTAATTTGGAAAGAACAATATATGAAAAGAAATTATCGTAATATATATTCTCACTCAAAGAGTTTTACTTCTTTAATGGTTGGTATTGCTATTGATGAAAAAAAGTTATCTTTAGATACTAGATTTGTAGATGTTTTTAAAGATGAGATTAGTGAAGATGATTATAAGAGATTATATGATATAACTGTTAAAGATTTACTTATGATGAGTTCTGGATTTGATTGTGCTTTATTGATGAGTGATCAAAGAAAACAAGGTATTGGTTATCCTGATTATTTTAAGTTTGTTATTTCTCATGAATTAAAATATAAACCTGGTTCTAAATTTTGTTATTCTAATGGTGATACTTATTTACTTGGAAGGATGGTTGCGAAGATTTATAATTGTAGTTTTTATAAGCTTTGTTATGAAAAGATTTTTATACCTTTAGAGATTGGTTTACCTATGTGGGATACTTGTCCTAATGGATACTGTATGGCTGCAACAGGACTTCACTTAAATGTTGAAGAAATGAATAGGTTAGGTATATTATTTATTAATAAAGGTGTATATAAAGGAAGAAGAATTGTCTCAGAAGAATATGTAGATATGTGTTCTAAAGCTCAAATTAAAAGTGATGGTTGGGGAGATTATTCATATCAATTTTGGATGGTTCCTGAAGGTGATGGATATCGCTGTGATGGTGCATGGGGACAAATTACTTTTATTTGGCCTAAATATGATGTTGTATTTTCATTTCAAAGACCTGAAGATGATAAATTGGGTTTAGTTTTGGATATTTTAAGAGAAGAAATATTAAGTAAATTATAGTTTTTTAAATGACTCTATTAAGAATTTTCTTGATGGAGTTTATTTTTTCTTTGGTTGTTTTTTCATATTATAAATGATATAATAAAATGGTTGTTTATGCAGTAAAAAAGATAGGAAATGGAAAGGAGTGGTATAATGCTACAACAATTATGGCATAAGATAAAAGAAGCGTTAGTTTCGGTTCTTCCGGTTACGTTAATCGTTATTATTTTGAATTTTACGCCTTTAATTGATTTGTCGACATATGAGATTATAGTTTTCTCAGTTTCTGCCTTATTACTTATTTTAGGTATTGGTTTATTTAATTTAGGTGCTGATTTATCAATGCAACCAATGGGAGAACAAGTTGGTGCTGCGTTAATGAAGTCTAAAAAGATACCTATAATTATATTAGTATGTTTCTTGATGGGACTTTTTATTACTATTGCTGAACCGGATTTATCTGTTTTAGGCTCACAAGTATCAGCTGTTATTAATCCTACGTTATTGATTTGGTCAGTTGGTATTGGTGTTGGTTTATTCTTGGTTTTAGCTATTTTAAAGATAGTATTTAAAAAGGATTTATCAATGATGCTTATGTTTTTCTATATGATGATGTTTGCATTTTCATGCTTAGTTATTTTAAGTGGTAATGAAGAATTTTTGGCATTATCTTTTGATTCTGGTGGTGTAACTACTGGTCCAATTACTGTTCCTTTTATCATGGCTTTAGGTGTTGGTGTTGCTACTACTGTTGGTGGTAGAAATGCTAGTGAAAATAGCTTTGGTTTGATTGCGTTATGTTCAATAGGTCCTATTTTAGCTGTCTTAATTTTAGGTAGTACAATTAATGGTGATATTCCTTATGAAGCTCCAAATTATGTTATTGATCCTAATTTTATTAAAACGTTCTTTACTACTGCAGGTCATACTTGTATGGAAGTATTTATTGCTTTAGGGTTAATTGTTGGTTTCTTTATTTTTATTAATTTAATTTATATTAGATTACCAAAAATTAAACTTATTCAAATGGGAATTGGTATTTTATATACTTTCGTTGGTTTGGTTATTTTCTTGTCTGCTGTTACTGTTGGTTTTATGCCAGTTGGATATAAGATGGGATTACAAATAGCCGAGCTTCATCCTGCAATTATGATTGTATTTGGTTTTGTTTTAGGATTTGTGGTTGTACTTGCTGAACCTGCTGTCCATGTCTTGAAAAAACAAGTAGAAGAAGTTACTAACGGTGGTGTTTCTAAGCGAGCTATGCTTATTGCATTATCTATTGGTGTTGGTATTTCTATTGGTTTATCTATGATTAGAATTGTATTTGATTTCCCAATTTTATATTATATAATTCCTGGATATTTTGTTTCTTTGGGGTTATCTTTATTTGTTCCTAAGTTATATACTGCGATTGCGTTTGACTCTGGTGGTGTAGCTTCTGGTCCACTTACATCAAGCTTTATTTTACCTTTTGCGGTTGGCGCTTGTATTGCGATGCAAGGAGCAGATAAAGTAATGGTTGATGCTTTTGGTATTGTTGCTATGGTTGCTATGACGCCACTTATAACAATTCAGTTATTAGGTTTTAGAGCGGTAATGGCTAAGAGAGTAAGAGAAAAATCTAGAATGAAGAAGATTATTGGTGCTGATGATGAACAAATCATCAACTTTATGTAAGGAGGGGCTTTTATGGAAATCAAAAGAAAAACGAGAAAAAATCCTGTTAAAGCTCAACCTACAGGGTTAAGTGCTCCTAAGAAACTTAAAATTTTAGTTACGATTGTCGATCGTTCTAAGGCAGAATTTTATTTAGATGTTTTAGAAGGATATGAAGTAAATATGCAAACTGTTATTTATGGAATGGGGACTGCATCAACAGATATGCTTCATTATTTAGGTTTAAGTCAAACTAAAAAAGCTGTTATTATTAGTGTTGTTAAAGAAGAAAGAATTAAAGAAATTCAAATTGCTTATGAAGATAAATATTTTAAAACTAAAAATGGTAAGGGGATTGCGTTTACGATTCCTATCACATCAATGATTGGTGTTTCTATTTATCAATTTTTAAGTAATAGTGTAGAAAGTAGGTAAGTAATATGAATAATGAATTTGAAGTTATTTTATGTATAGTTAATGCCGGTTTTGCTGACAGTGTTATGGCTGCAGCTAGAGAATGCGGAGCTAAGGGTGGTACTGTTATTAACGCAAGAGGTACTGCTAAAGAAGAAGCTGAAAAGACTTTTGGTATTGTTATAGAACCTGAAAAAGAGATTGTTATTATATTAGTTGAAAATAAGATTAAAGAACCTATTTTACATGCTATATATAAGCAAGCTGGTCTAAATACACCTGGTCAAGGTATTGCTTTTTCATTACCAGTAGATGATGTTATTGGTATTTCTAAAAAAGTAAAAAAAGAAGAATAGTTAGTTAACAGAGCTTAGGCTCTGTTTTTCTTTTTGTTTCGACAATATGATTGTGTATAATGAGTTGGGTGAATTATATGAATAAGAAATTGGTTTATGGAATCATTATTGTTTTATTTTTAGGGATGTTATTTTTAGGTGGTAGTGTTTTAGAAGATGAAGAGGTGGGAAGTAATGATTATGATACTTCATTTTATGTAGAAGATTCTGATAATTTATTTATCAAACTCGCAAAGGTTATTGATAGGTGTTGTTATTTTGCGATTGATATAATCATTTCTGGAATTGATACTATTTTTGAGATTATTTTGGGAAGATGATTTTTAGAAAAAAAAGATATTTTTTTAATTTTGGCTTATTGTTTATGGAATAATAGGCTTCTTTTTTATTAAAAAAAGAAAATTTCATTGTTTTATATATTTTTTTAAAAAGTTTAGATATTTTGTGGTATAATAGTTTTCGAGGTGTATAGAAGATGACATTACCAAATAAATTAACTATAGGTAGAATTTTAGTAATACCTGCAATGATTATTATTGCGTGTATTCCATATTTAAATCAACATTTTATTTTTTCACATTTAACATATGCAAATTTTATTAATGTGATTTTATTTGCATTAGCTTCAGCTACAGACTTTTTAGATGGTCATATTGCTAGAAAATATAATCTAGTTACTACTTTTGGAAAGTTTGCTGATCCACTTGCAGATAAGTGTTTAGTATTAACTTCATTTTTAATTTTAATGACTGGATTCCCAAAAGTAGAATTAGGGAATATAGTTTTTGATTTAGTTCCTATGTGGGGTGTTGCTATTATCTTGTTACGTGAATTAACTGTATCAGGAGTAAGATTAGTAGCTGCAGAAAAAGGTGTGGTTATTGCTGCTGGATGGGCAGGAAAAGTTAAGACTTTTGAAACTATGGTTGCTATTATTTTCTTATTTTTAGCGGGTGTCCATATCATTTTTGCTATCATTGGATTAGTGTTAATGTATGTTTCTGTTTTATTAACATTATATTCTGGTATTGAATATATTTATAATAGCAGAAAATTAATTTTTGAATCAATTTAATAAGAGGTGTTTTATGGCTGATAATCGTGAACAAGCATTGGCTTTAGCATTAAAGCAAATTGAAAAAGAGTTTGGTAAAGGCTCTATAATGCGTTTAGGTGACGAAGTAGATAGAAAGATAGAAGTTATTCCATCTGGGTCTATTGCTTTAGATAAAGCTTTAGGTGTTGGTGGATATCCTAAGGGTAGAATTATTGAAATTTATGGTCCTGAATCAAGTGGTAAGACTACATTTGCATTACATGCAATAGCAAGTGCTCAAAAAGCAGGTGGATACGCTGCATTTATTGATGCTGAACATGCTTTAGATCCTGTATATGCTAAAAATTTAGGCGTTGATATTGAAAATTTAATATTATCTCAACCAGATAATGGTGAACAAGCCTTAGACATTGCTTTAGCGTTAATTCAATCAGGAAGCGTTGATATTATTGTTATTGACTCAGTTGCTGCATTGGTACCAGAAGCTGAATTAAATGGTGACATGGGTGATTCTCATGTTGGCTTACATGCTAGATTAATGAGCCAAGCTATGCGTAAGATGGCTGGTGTTATTAATAAGACTAATTGTGTTGCTATTTTCATTAACCAAATTCGTGAAAAAGTTGGGGTTATGTTTGGTAATCCTGAAACTACTACTGGTGGTAGAGCTTTAAAGTTTTATGCGTCTGTACGTTTAGATATTAGAAAAGGTGAAGCTATTAAGGATGGAACTAATATTTTAGGTAATAAGACAACTATTAAAGTTGTTAAAAATAAGGTTGCTCCTCCATTTAGAACTGCTGAAGTAGAAATTATTTATGGTAAGGGTATTTCTAAATTAGGTGAAGTAGTAGATCTTGCTGTTAAGCATGAAATTATTAATAAGGCTGGAGCTTGGTTTTCATATAATGGAACTAAGATTGGGCAAGGAAGAGAAAATACTAAGGAATTTTTAAAGAATAATCCTGAAGTTTTAGCCGAAATTGAAGAAAAAGTTAGAGCTGTTGAATAATGAAGAAAAAGGGAGGAAATTTTTCCTCCCAAAATTCATTTCATTGTTGACAAGTATGTATTTTTAAGATATAATAAAAAAGCGCTTGGTAGATGGAGTAGTACTCAAGAGGCTCAAGAGGCTTCCCTGCTAAGGAAGTAGACCGGGTAACTGGTGCGAGGGTTCGAATCCCTCCTGCTCCGCCATTATGAAAGATATGAAGTGATTGCTAAAATCACTTCTTTTTTTTTATTTTTATTTATTGTATAATACAATTAATAAGTAGGAACGATATGATTTTTTGTTATTAATAATTATATATAATAAGATGTAGTATTAAAAATAGGAGGATATTATGGATATTAATAAATTGATTAATGAATTAACATTAGAAGAAAAAGCAAGCCTATTAAGTGGACATAAGTCTTGGCATACTAATAAAATATCAAGAGTAGGAATTCCTAGTATTTTCCTTACCGATGGACCTCATGGACTGAGAAAGAAAAAAGAAACTAGTAAATCGATGGGGCTTGGAGAAACTGAGGTTTCTACTTGTTTTCCTGCTGCAGCAACTACAGGATGTTCTTGGAATAAGGATTTGTTAAATAGAATTGGACATAAGATGGGCGAAGAATGTAATCATTATGGTGTTAATGTTATTTTAGGTCCTGCAGTTAATATTAAAAGAAATCCTTTATGTGGTAGAAATTTTGAATATTTTTCTGAAGAACCACTACTTACTGGTAAACTTGGAGCTAGTTTGGCTTCGGGGATTGAAAGTATGCATGTTGGAACTTCAGTTAAGCACTTTGCTTGTAATAATAATGAAGCTAATCGTTATGTTGGTGATTCTATTGTTGATGATAGAGCTTTAAGAGAAATATATCTAAAAGGTTTTGAAACGATTGTTAAGGAGGCTAAGCCTCAAACTATTATGTGTTCTTATAATAAGGTAAATGGTGAATTTGCTTCTGAAAATAAGACTTTATTAACTGATATTTTAAGAAATGAATGGGGCTTTGATGGGTTAGTTATGTCTGATTGGGGCGCAGTTAATGATAGAGTTAAGTCATTAAAGGCAGGATTAGACTTAGAAATGCCTGGGGATATTGCTCATAATCGCCAAGTCATTGTTGATGCTTGTAATAATGGGCAGTTAGATATTAAAGATGTTGATAATGCTGTTAGAAATGTATTAAAGTTAATTAATAATACTTTAAAAGAAGATAAGAAGAATACTGATTTTGAAGTTAATAGTAAACTAGCTTATGAGGCTAGTGTTGAGTCTAGTGTTTTACTTAAAAATGAGATGAAGGTTTTACCTTTAAATAAAGATTATAAATATGTTATTATTGGAGATTTATTTACTAATATGCGTTATCAAGGTGCTGGTTCTAGTTTGATTAATCCTTATAAATTAGTCACGCCTAAGGAAGCTTTTGATAAACACAATATTGATTATGAATTTAGAAGAGGATATGATGCAAATACATTGGAATTATCTATGGATTTAGCTAATGAAGCTTTAGATATTGTTGGCGAATCTGAGATTATATTATTTTTTGGTGGGTTGTCTGAAAATGCTGAATCTGAGGGATTTGATAGAACGAATATGAATCTTCCTGTTAATCAAGAATATTTGTTAAATGAACTTGTTAAGAGAAATAAAAAGATTGTTTTCATTTTTTATGGTGGTAGTCCTGTAGAGATTCCTAATTATGAATATATTGAAGCTATGCTTGCTATGTATTTACCTGGACAAGAAGGCGGTAATGCTACATATGATTTGTTATTTGGAAACGTATCACCATCAGGAAGACTTGCTGAAACTTGGCCGCTTTCTAGTTTGGATTATCCATTTAGTGCTGAGTTTACAAAGAGTAGAAATGATTGTTATAAGGAAAGTATTTTTGTAGGATATAGGTATTTTAGTACTTTTAATAAGGCGGTTAGATTTCCATTTGGTTATGGATTAAGTTATGCTAAATTTAAATATTCTAATTTAGATGTTGAACTTGTTGATGAAGACTTTATAGTTACTTTAGATGTTTTAAATGATAGTAACATTAAGGCTAGTGAAGTTGTTCAATTATATGTTAGTGCTCCTAGAAGTAGTATTCCTAAACCTTTAAGAGAACTAAAGGGTTTTAGTAAGGTATCTTTACTTCCTCATGAGAGTAAAACTGTTAAAATTGTTGTTAATGCTAATGATTTAAGTATGTATATTAATAATTCTTGGGTTTTAGAAACTGGAGACTATGTTTTTGAAATTTGTAAGAATGCTAATGAGGTTATTTTATCTTATGATGTTGATATTGATTGTGAAGATGAGATAATTGAAAATGAATTATATAATAAAATGTATAAAAAAGATATTACTAAAATAACTCATAGTGATTATGAAAAACTTATTGGGAAAAAGATTTGTGATATACCTTATGAAAAACCATATGATTTAAATACACCTATTGGTTGTTTTGAAAGTGTTGGTGGTAAGTTCTTATTTAAATGTATTATTATGGGTGCTAAATTTGTTTTAAAGAAGGCAAAGAAAAGTAAAGTTGATAGAGAAACTAAGGTTAAGAATGCTTATTTTGCATTAAGAGTTATGCCTTATTTAAGTTTACGAGCTATGTCATTTACATCTGAGGGTATGTTATCTTATCGTATGGCTTTAGGGTTGTTAGATATTGCAAATGGCCATTTATTTAGAGGTATTGGTAAGTTAATTACAAAAGAGAAATGTTTTAAGTTGAAGGATTAGGAGAAGTTATGAGAAAATTATTTATTGTTGGTGATTCTACTTTATCAAAATTTGATGATAGATCTTATTATTATCCTAGATATGGATATGGTACTCAACTATCATATTATTTAAATGAGGAAATCGAGGTTATTAATTTAGCTTTATCAGGTAGAAGTTCAAAAAGTTATTTAAATGAAAATAATTACCAAATATTAAAAGATTCAATAAGAAAAGATGATTTTTTAATTATTGGTTTTGGTCATAATAATGAAAAAGATGATGATGTTGCTAGATTTACTAGTGCTAATAAACCTATAGATGATGAAACATCTTTTATGTATAGTTTAAATGAATACTATGTTAAATTAGCTAAAAGTGTTGGTGCTATTCCTATTTTGTGTACTCCAATTGTTAGACTAGCCTTAGATAAAGATTATACAGGATATAATATTCATGAAACTAGTAACGGTAATTACCGTAAGAATATCTTAGATTTAGCTTTAATGGTTGATGTTTTAGGTATTGATTTAACTACTCCTACTAAGGATTTATTTGCAAGTTTGAGTGTTAGTGATGCTTCGCTTCATCATGCATATACTGCTGGTATATTAGTTGATGGTAAAGTTGTTCCAAATATTAAATCAGTAGATAAAGCCCATTTAAATATTTATGGTGCAAGATATGTAGCCTATTTAGTTTGTAAGGCAATTAAAGAAGCTAATCATCCATTATTATATTATTTATTAGATAATGTATATGAACCTATAAAAGAAGAAGTTTTAAAGATGAATGAATTATATAAATTCATTCCATATAATGAGCCAGATTTAATTAATTATAAACCGGTGGATCATTTTAAGGTATCGTTAGATGGATGGTATGGAACTTGTTTTGGTGATGTTGGTGTTAATCCTCTAGATAAAGAAAGCGGATATGTTGCGTATAATGAAGATGATAAATTTATTGTTGGACAATATGGTGATGTTAATAACGGTAAATTTCATGCATCTGCAGATGGATTTGCTTGTGTGTTTAAGCAAGTTTCAGTTAAGGATAATTTTACTGTAAAATGTAAGGCTAAGGTTATTAAGCACAAGCCATTAAAACAAACTTCATTTGGATTGATGTTAAGAGATGATATATATTTAAATCAAGAAAGTGGTAGAGAATCTACTATGAATAATTATATATCAGCTGGCTTTTTAACGTTAAATGTTTCTACGAATATTATTCACGCTAGAGAATGTACGACTGAACTTAATATGAGTAAAAATATTTTTGATGGTTTTTATAATTTAGGTGATGAAGCATATTTGGAAATTGAAAGATTAGGTCAAGCAGTGGTGGTTAAAGTTTTATATAAAGGACAAGAATATGTTAAAAATTATATAGATTTTGATTTGGTTGGTGTAGATAATAATTATATGTATATTTGTCTTTATTCTACATGTGGTACTGTTATTGAGTTTAGTGATGTTGAATTTAATGTTACTGGTATTGCTAAAGAAGCTTAATTTATAAGAGATACTATTTAAAATAATAAAAAGCATTAAATCTAGTCTTGATTTAATGCTTTTTTTATTGCTGATATAGTTTCTTCTGATAAATCGTGTTCTATTTTACATGCATCATCTTCGGCAGTTTGTTCTGATATACCCAAATTCATTAAAAAAGTTTTAAGAAGTTCATGTCTTTCATATATTTTATTAGCTATAGTATAGCCTTTTTCTGTTAAAAAGATATGACTGTTTTTATCAATTGTTATATAGTTTTCTTCTTTTAATCTTTTTAGCATTATAGATACAGATGGTTTTGAGTATCCTAAATGATTCACTATATCAATAGCATGTAATTCGTTGTTATTTTTGGATAAAACTAAGATAGTTTCTAAATAGTTTTCGCCAGATTCTAATAATGACATAAAATCACCTCAATATATTACATATATTATAACCTATTTTACAAAAGTTGGAAAGTATTTTTAAAAAGTTGTTGACAAAGAAAAGTTAGTCTTGTATAATTACTGTGGTTAGTTTAGACTAACTAGGGAGGTCTTATTATGAAGAAAACATTAAGACAAATGAAAATTGGCGAGTCTGGTAAGATTATTGAAGTTAATGGCCAAGGCGATATTAAAAGAAGAATGATAGATCTTGGTATTACTCCAGGTGTTTACATACTATTAAAAAAATATGCTCCACTTGGTGATCCAATGGAAGTAAGAGTGCGTGGATATAATGTGGCTCTTAGAAAGAGTGAAGCTGAAAATATTATTGTGGAGGTTGAATAGTTATGAGAATTGCGTTAATAGGGAATCCTAACTGTGGTAAAACAACTTTATTTAATTCTTTAACTGGTTCAACTGCCAAAACTGGTAATTGGCCTGGTGTTACTGTTGAAAAGAAGGTTGGTACTTATAAATATAATGGTGAGGTAATTGATATTATTGATTTACCTGGTATTTATTCATTATCTCCTTATTCACCTGAAGAGGTTGTTTCTAGAAACTATATTTTAAATGAAAAACCAGATGTCGTTATTAATATATTAGATGTTACTAATTTAGAAAGAAATTTATATTTATCTTTACAATTAATGGAAACTGATGTTCCTGTTGTTTTAGCACTAAATATGATGGATATTGCTAGAAAAGATGGATATATTGTTGATACAAAGGTATTAAAGGATGTTTTAAAGTTACCTGTTGTTGAAATTTCGGCATTAAAGAAAAATGGTTTAGATGAGTTAATTAAGGTTGCTAAAGAAGCAAGTTGTTATTCTAGGGTTGCAACTACTGTTTTAAATGATCCTTACATTGAAATTGTTCATCAAAAGTTAGAAGTTGAAAATGATTTATTTTATGCTGTTAAACTTGTTGAAGGTGATAGTTTAGTTAAAGAACAATTTCCTTTAGAATATAAATATATTTCTAAAATGAAATCTAAATCTGATCAAGAAAAACAAGAAGAAATTGCTAATGCTAGATATGCTTTTATTAGTGAAAAATTTGGTGATGTTGTTAAAAAACCAAATCAAAAAGAAGTAACTAAGAGTGATAAAATTGATAAGATTTTAACTAATAAATGGCTTGGGTTACCATTATTTGCCTTAATCATGTTTATGGTATTCCATTTTACATTTAGTGAAGATTTCTTATTTTTAAGTGCTTTAGGTATTATTCCTGAAGGAAGTTTTGATATTCCTATTATTGGTACTGATGCTATCGCATCACCTGGTATTATTTTATTTAATGCTATGGATTTTGTGGTATCTTGGTTAACTGATGTATTTAGTGGTTGGTTAGCATCTGCTCCTGAGTGGTGTTCATCTTTACTTATTGATGGTGTTTGGGGCGGTGTTGGTGCTATCTTATCGTTTGTTCCAAATATCTTGGCTTTATTCTTCTTTATTACAATTTTAGAAGATTGTGGATATATGGCTAGAGTTGCTTTCTTAATGGATAAATTATTTAAAGGTATTGGTTTATCTGGTAAAGCATTTGTTCCGCTTATTTCTTGTTTTGGTTGTGCGGTGCCTGGTATTGTTGCTACTAAAACATTAGAAAGTGCTAAAGAAAGAAGAATTACTGTAATGCTTTCTCCTTTCTTCTCATGTGGTGCTAAAGCTCCTATTTGGACTGCATTTGCTGTGTTGTTATTTGGTGGAGCCTATGCTGATTTGATTGTTTTAGGGGTATATTTTTTTGGTATTTTTGTTGCAGTGTTAATGGCATGGATTTTAAATAAATTAATTAAAGGTGATAAAACTACATTTATTATGGAATTACCTGATTATCATATGCCTCAAGCAAAGAATGTTGCAATCTTGGTATGGGAAAAATGTAAACATTATGTTGTTAAAGCGGGGACTTTAATTGCTGCATCAATTGTTGTTTTATGGTTCTTTACAAGTTTTGGCTGGAATTTTAAAATGGTTGAAGATATTGATCAATCAATTTTAGGTTCTATTTCAAGTTTCATAGCTCCTATATTTACTCCACTTGGCTTTGGTCAAGGTGAATTTGCTGGTGTATTTGTTATCGCTGCTTTTGCTGGTTTAATTGCAAAAGAAGAAGTTCCTGCGGTGTTAGAGGCTTTAGGTGTGTTAGAATTAGCTGTAGCTTCTGTTTCGCCTTCTGCAATATTTGCTTTTATGGCATTTAATTTACTTGTTGTTCCTTGTATGGCTGCAGTTGCTGCTGCTAAGGGTGAATTAAATAATAGAAAGCATTTTACCTTAACTATTGGTTTTTGGATTTTAACTGCTTATGTGTTTGGTACTTTAGTGTATTTAATAGGTAGTTTAATTGAGGTTGCTTGGTGGACTTCTATTATTCTTGGGGTCGTAATTGTTGGTTTAATTGTTGCTGCTATAGTAGTAAGCCAAATGAAATTACGTAAGGAAGATTTAGCTCATCTAGCTTAAAATATAAATAAAGAGGTGGTATTATGCAATTTATTGAGGTTGTTTCAATTATAATAGCTGTTGGTATTGTTGCATTACCAATTATCTTAAAAATTGTAAACAAAAAAAATAAAAAGGATGAATGTACTCACAAGTGTGATGGTTGTGGTAAAGAATGTCCTTTTAAGAATTTAAATGAAAAGATTAAAATTTAACTGCCTGTTTAGGCAGTTTTTTTCTTGACAAAAAGTATTAAAACTATACATTAATGTTAATTGAATCTAAGATATTTAAGATGTATAATATGTTTGTATAGTATATTATTTTATTAAGAAGGTGAAATTGTGAGTTTTTTATATTGTGATCCTATAATTTTTGTTATTAATGATGAATATGAAGTATTGGTTTTAACTAAAGAAAATGGAATAATATATATAGAAATTGATGGTGTAAACTATTATGAAAATAATAGTGGTGTTTTATCTAGTGAAAAGAATTATGCTAAGATTAGAATTCCTCAAAAAGTTTTAAATAAATATAAGAAATATGGTGTAGTTTATAAAAAAACTATTAAAAGAAAAGCTTATTTTTCTAAGATGGGAAATATATTAAAAGAAAATTATATTTTTAAACCTTTAGTTAAAGAAAATAATATTAATATTTACCATATTGCAGATGTACATTATCGATTTAATATTGCGAAAAAGACTGCAAGTTATTTTGGTGATGAACTTGATTTATTAATCGTTAATGGTGATATTGGTGAGGTAGAGACTTTACAAAATTATTATGATGTTATTAAGTTTGTTGCAGATATTTCTAAAGGATTAGTCCCTGTAGTTTTTAGCCGTGGTAATCATGATACTAGAGGTAGACTTGCTGAAAGGTTTGCTGATTTTTTCCCTGCTAACAATAAAAAAACTTACTATTCATTTGATTTAGGTTTTCTTAGTGGTGTTGTTTTAGATTGTGGTGAGGATAAAGTTGATAGTCATGAAGAATATGGTGGCGTGAATGTTTTTGAAAGATTTAGAATAGATGAAACTTTATTTTTAAAGGAATTACCTAAGAAAAATACTTTAAGTTTTGCTGTTAGTCATATTTGTCCTTCTCAAACTACTCAGTGTAAAGATGATATTTTCAATATTGAAAAAGAAACATATATGACTTGGAATAAAGAATTAGATAGATTAGGGATTAAGTTTATGATTTGTGCCCATATTCATAAAGCATATATTTTATATCCACATTCTAAAGAAGCTACTATTGATCATAATTATCCTGTTATTGTTGGTTCAGCTTGTTATGAACATGATATTGTAGGTACTGCTATAAGCATTATAGATAATAAGTTAGTAGTTAGGTTTACAGACTCAAATGGTAATATTAAAGAAGAAAATATTATTGAATTATAAAAAGGGCTAGTTGAATAGCCCTTTTTAATATATTTAATTTTCAATTAAAAATATCCGTAGTATCTCCACCAAGTAAATGATTCTCTAAAATAAGTGGATAAAGGTTTTATAGCTACTTGTATTTTATAATCATATCTAAAGGCTAAATCACCTTCTTGAAGTTGATGGTTAGAATTATTTATTTCAAAAAGATATCCAAAAGTTAAATTGAAAGTCTCATTTTTTGGTATATCATATTTGGAAACTTTTTTTTTATTTTATTTTCTATATTACCACAACTAGATAAGAATAAAAGTATTATAATTAAAATTAATAATTTTTTCATTTTTATCCTTCTAATTATGTATAATGTTAAATATGAAAATCTTTTGTTTAATTGTACATTTTCCCATCCTCATTCTCTAATTTTATTATATATTGTTTTATTGTTTGTCAACAATTAGATATTAGTTATCATTATTATTGCTATTATGGATGTTTGGAGATTGTCTTTTTTTATCTTCTTTTTTGTTCATATTTTTTTTAGGTCTCATTTTGGATTTGAACTGATTGTTTAAAGAACGATTAGATAATTCGTCTTTTTCGCTATTTCTAGCAATTTCATACATAAATATCACCATTTAAGTATATACAAAAAATATGAAAATATGATACAATATAATTTAAGGTGGTTTTAAAATGTATTCAAAAGAGATTGTTTTAAATGGTACTAAGAATACTCGTACTTTATCAAATTTAATTAATAAAGATGGATTATCTATAAAAGATAATTTATTAATTAGAAGTGATGCGTTAAATAAAATAGATGAAGAAGATATTAATACTTTATGTAATGTATATAATTTGAAAAGAATTTTTGATTTTAGAACTGATGCTGAAGTATATGGTAAGCCAGACGTTGT
This sequence comes from Anaeroplasmataceae bacterium, assembly GCA_045127955.1. GTDB lineage: Bacteria > Bacillota_I > Bacilli_A > Acholeplasmatales > Anaeroplasmataceae > Pelethenecus. Next base: position 7,887 of record JBGVRA010000022.1, on the reverse strand, counting down.
TATAGATGGTGTTAAATATATTCATAATCCTATTTTAGGAAGTGATAAGATTGGCATTTCTAAAAAGGGAGAAAAAGAAGATTTTAATGCTTTTATAGAGGTGCTTCATAAAAATGGTGTTGAAAGTTCAAAAAATTATATGTTTAGAACTTATAAGACTTTGGTTGAACTTGATTTTGCTTGTTGTGGTTATTCTAGGTTTTTGCATGAGTTGTTAGATGATAGTGGTGGTGCTAGTTTGTGGCATTGTAGTGCGGGAAAAGATAGGGCTGGTTTTGCTACTATTTTAGTCTTGTATTTACTTGATTTTGAGTTTGATGATATTGTTTGTGATTATCTTGCTACTAATTTATTTTATAGTGAAAATGTTAATAGGTTGTGTATTAAATTTGGAGAAGAATATAGACCAATTTTAAATTCACTATTTGGTGTTTGTAAGGATTATGTTGATGTTTTAATTAATACCTGTGATGAATTATATGGTGGTTTTGATAATTATATTAAAGATGTATTAAAGTTTAGTGATGAAGATAAATTAAAATTAAAAAGTATTTATTTAAGGTAAGGTGATTTAAATGAGTTTAAATGAATTATTATCTAAGTATAAACAACTTCCAATTGTTGAAAGAATTTTATATATTAATGAAAGTGATGTTGGTTTATATATTAATGTTAGAAAAAAAGTAAAGGATGAAAAGAAGACTTATTTAATTGAGCCTACAAATGAATTTTTAAGACTTACTGGGGCTATTTCTACTAAACTATATTTAGATGGTAAGCTTAATATTATTAAAAGTGAATGTGGTTGTTTAGAATATTATAGAAAGAAAGAGTGTGTCCATTCTACTTTATTATATGCGTTAGCTATTTTAAAATTAAAACCTGATGTTTTTTATACTGAGTTAGAAACTTATAGATTATCTAAACTTGCTGAAGAACAGGCTGTTGTTTTAAATAAATTGGCTAATGATTTAAGAACTAATAGTAGTTATTTTAATAAATTACATTTGGCTATTGAGATTATAAATGATGGTGATACTCAACTTGCGTTACATATTAGTTATGATAAGGAATATGTTGTTAAAAGTATTTCTGAGTTTATTTTTAATATGGAAAATTATAGGTTTTATTCTTATGGGCAAAAGTTATCTTTTATTCATTCATATGAGGTATTAGATGATGTTTCTAAAGAGTTTTATAGTTTTTTACTTAATATTGTTAATGGTGATTGTGAAAAAACTATTAAGATTAAAAAAGGGCATATTTTAAAGTTATTAGAGATATATCATGATTATGGTATTTATTATACTGATGCTTCTAATAAGACTAAATATTATCCTATTGTTGATGTAGATAATATTGGTGTTAAACTTAATGATAAGCAATTATATATTGATAAACCTTATGGTTCTAAAGAACTTATTTGTGGTGTTAATTATGCTTATTTTATAGGTGAAGATAAAATATATGCTTATAAGTTTAAGAAAAGAAATGAAACTATTATTTTTGATGCGTTATTTAAGGTTAATGAAGGTTTAATTATTAATTATAATTCTACTGATTTTATTTCTAATTTACTTCCTGTTATTAAATCTGAAGTTGTTATTGAAGAATCTTTTTATGAAAAACATTCTCTACCTAATGTTTCTATTAAGTCTTATTTCGTTTATCAGGGTGGTAAGATTGAATTAAGAGAGGAAGTTTTTGTTGAAGAAATATATGAAAATACTCCTTATGTTTCCCAAATTTTAGATGGATATTATAAGAGTATTGAAGGGTTAGGTTTTATTAAAAATAAAGATGATGTTTATTATATTAAGAATGTAGAAGATCAATATTTATTTATTACTTCAGATTTATCTGTTTTGAAGAGTTTTGGTGAGGTTTTCTTTGATGATTCTATTAAAAAGATTACATTAAAGAAATCTAGTAGAGTTAAAGTATCTGTTTCTTATAATATTGGTTTACTTGATTTTAAACTTGATAGTGGTGTGATGAGTATTGAAGAAGTTCAGGCTATGTTATTAGCTTATCATCAAAAGAAAAAGTTTGTTAAACTTAAAAATGATGTTATTTTAGAGATCAAAGAAGAAGATGTTAAAGAATTAGATAATTTTATGGAAGATTTTAATATTTCTATTGAAGAACTTAAAAAGCCTGTTTTAAAGCCACTAAATTATATTTTAAAGCTTGTTGGGGCTAAAGATGAATCTTTAATAACTTATGATGATGAAGTTGTTGATATGATTTCTAAAATAGAAAATTTTAAAGAATCTAATAAATTACCTTCTAAAGAATTTGATGGTAAATTAAGAAATTATCAAGAAGATGCGTTTAAGTGGTTAACAACTCTTGCTGATTTTGGTTTTGGTGGAATTTTAGCTGATGATATGGGACTTGGTAAAACTTTAGAAATATTATCTTTTGTTGTTAGTGATAAGGTGCTTGCTCCAACTATTATTGTTTGTCCGATGAGTTTGGTTTATAACTGGGAAAATGAGTGTAGGAAGTGGAATTTAGATATTTCTACTAATCTTATTTTAGGTGGAGCATTAGAAAGAGAAGAAATTATTAAAAATATTAATTATAATAAGAAGAGTATATATATTACTTCATATGATTCTTTAAGAAGAGATATTGAATTTTATGATGGTGTTTTTAGATTTGTTATTGCTGATGAAGCTCAATATATTAAAAATCAAAATGCTTTAAAGTCAACTGCAATTAAGAAGTTGAAATCACAGATGAATTTTGCGTTAACTGGTACTCCTATTGAAAATGGGCTAGCAGATTTATGGAGTATATTTGATTATTTAATGCCTGGGTATTTAGCTGATTATAATCATTTTAAATCTAGATATGAGTCTTTGATTGTTCATGATGACGATGAGGCTTTAGATTTGTTGAAGAAACGTATTCAACCGTTTATTTTAAGAAGAACTAAAAAGGATGTTTTAAGTGAGCTTCCTTCAAAAACTGAACAAATTTATTATTGTAAGATGGATCCTAAACAAAAGGAAGTTTATGATGGATATGTTGGAAAGTTAAAAGATGATTTAAAGAATGGTGGTAATCAAATTCTTTCTTTAATTATGAGATTAAGACAAATTTGTATTAGTCCTGAGCTTATTTATGAAGAAGAGTTTGTTTCTTCTAAATTATCTTTATGTTTAGAATTAATTAGAAGAGCTATTAATGGTAATCATAGAATATTATTATTTTCACAGTTTGCATCTGTATTTCCTATTATTTCTAAATTATTAGATAATGAAGGAATTAAATATTTTACTTTAGATGGTCATACTAAAGCAAATGAAAGATTAGAACTTGTTGATGAATTTAATAAAAATGAAGAAATTAAGGTTTTTATGATTTCTTTAAAAGCTGGTGGTACAGGGTTAAATTTAGTGGGTGCTGATATGGTTATTCATTTAGATCCATGGTGGAATGTCAGTGCTGAAAATCAAGCAACAGATAGAGCACATCGTATTGGTCAAACAAGAAATGTTCATGTGTTAAAACTTGTATGTAAAGATACTATTGAAGAAAAAGTTTTATTACTTCAAAAGGCTAAGCAAGAGTTAGCTAATAGTGTTATTAGTAGTGATGCTAATAAGAAAATTAAGTTAACTAAAGAAGATATTTTACAAATGTTAGAATAATAAAAAAATATTGACAAATTTTTTAGTTATGTTATAATCTTATTGAGAAAAATTCTTAATAAGGAGTGATTACATGCAAAGAAGAAATACATCTCAACGTCAAATTGTATTTGATGCATTAGAAAATTTAGGACATGCAACTACAGAGGATTTGATAGAATATATAAAAAAGAATTATGATAATATTTCTTTAGCAACAATTTATAGAAATATTTCAATTCTTTTAGATGAAAGTAAAATAAAAAGAGTTCCTTTACAAGGTGATGATGTATTAGAAACTATTAAGAAAAATCATTTTCACTTTGTGTGTAAGAAGTGTGGAAACATTTATGATGTCGATGAATTTAAAGCCAAGGCAGCTTTAGAAAAACTAAAAAAGATTGATAACTATGATATCTTAGAATGTGATATTTCTTTATATGGAATTTGTGATAAGTGTAAAAAAATGAAGGAGAAGTAAAAATGAAAAAATATGTATGTAAGGTTTGTGGATATGTTCATGAAGGTGATAGTGCACCAGATACATGTCCAGTTTGTAGAGTAAGTTCTGATAAGTTTGAAGAACAAGCTGAAGAATTAGCATGGGCTTGTGAACATGTTGTTGGTGTAGCTAAGGATGCACCAGAAGATATTATTAAAGATTTAAGAGCTAATTTCGAAGGTGAATGCTGTGAAGTTGGTATGTATTTAGCTATGGCTAGAGTTGCTCATAGAGAAGGTTACCCTGAAATTGGTTTATATTGGGAAAAAGCTGCATGGGAAGAAGCTGAACACGCTGCTAAGTTTGCTGAATTATTAGGTGAAGTTGTTACAGATTCAACTAAGAAAAACTTAGAATTACGTGTAGCTGCAGAAAATGGTGCAACAGCTGGTAAGTTTGATTTAGCATTACGTGCTAAGGCTTTAAATTTAGATGCTATTCATGATACTGTTCATGAAATGGGAAGAGATGAAGCTAGACATGGTAAGGCTTTTGAAGGTTTATTAAAGAGATATTTTGGATAATAGATTGCAGGCATGTTATATGCCTGTTTTTTTCTTATGATAGAATATAGATATTGTAAAAGATATAATATAAATATATAATTAAATTGTAAATATATTAATGGAGTAGATATTATGGATAAGAAAAATATTAGTTTTTTACATGTGATTGTTCCATTTTTTATTGGCATTTTTCTTTTGATATGTTTTATTATTGGTGGATTATTAGAGAATATAACAAATAGAAGTATTATTTATTCTTTTTTAGTTAGTGTATCAATGATGGGTTTCTTTATATTGCCAATACCTAGTCTAGTATCATCAATAATAGGAATGAAAAAAAGCGAAAAGTTAAAAAAAGATATTAAGATATTGGTAAATATTATAGGTAGTATTAATATTATTGTTTCAGTATTAATAATTTTTTTAATTTTATTTGTTATTTTTGTTATTGGTCCTAGTGTATAGAAGGTGCTAGTTATGAAATTTAAGAAAAATTTATATATGTTTATACAATATTTTGTCTCTAGTTTATTTTTTCTTTTGGTTTCAATATTTTGTTTTATTATTTCAAATCATATAGCTCTATTATTGATGTTATTATTTTCAATAATGTGTGTTATTTTATCTTTTATACCGTTATTTACTAATTTAATAATAAATGATGAAGGAATAATTGTTTATAAGAGTAATAATAAAAAAGTATACGAATGGAAAGAAATTAAATACTATCAAAATGACAGTTTATACAAACTTAATGCAATTAAAGTTACGTTAATAGATGATACTTGTATATATCTAGATGGAAGAAAAAAGATTAAAAATGAAATTATAAAATATTGTGGTAATATTCCTGATATGAGTGATGTTGGAAAAGATGGAAGATTTGATAGATATAATAACTATAAGGAGAAATTCATAGATTTATATGGTGCTGAATTTGAAAAAAGTGATATTGAAGATGGAATTTGTGTTTTTTGTAATATTAAAATTAGCAAGATAAATGATAGATGTTATTGTACAAAAAAGAATAATAGTAAATATTATATTTGTTCTAGATGTTTTAATGATTTTAAGAAATATTATCTTTTTAAAAAAAGTGATGAATGATAAATTTTTATATTTTATTATTTTTGAGATGTCTTTATAAAAGACATCCCTTTTTTATTGATAAAAAAAATATTTTTGGTATAATATTAAAGGAAATGAGGTGTTATTATGGCAAATTATAATGATTTAGCTAATTTAATTTTTCCTAATATAACAGAAAGTGTAGAAGATTTAGAAAAAAGATATCCTAAAAGAAATTTACCAGAAGGTGCTATGGTGACAAGATTTGCACCATCTCCAACAGGTTTTTTACATACAGGTAGTTTATTTACTTCACTAGTTTCATCAAGATATGCTAAACAAAGTGGAGGAGTATTTTATATTCGTTTAGAAGATACAGATACTAAACGTGAGATTGCAGGTTCTGGTGAATCATTAATTGAGCAATTAGCTGTTTTTGATGTTATTCCAGATGAAGGTTATATTTCTGATACAAAAGAAATTGGAAATTATGGTCCTTATAAACAATCACAAAGAGCACATTTATATAATACTTGTATCAAAGAATTAATTAGAAGAGGTAGAGCTTATCCATGTTTTTGTTCAGCAGAAGAATTAGCTGAACTACGTGCTATTCAAGAAGCTAATAAAGAAATCCCTGGTTACTATGGTAAATACGCTAAATACCGTGATTTTCCTGTAGATAAAGCTATGGAAAAGATTTTAAATGGTGATCCATATATCATTAGATTTAAATCTATGGGGAATCATGAAAATAAGGTGTTTTTCCATGATGAAATCAAGGGTGATTTAGAGTTAACTGAAAATGACCAAGATATTGTTATTTTAAAATCAGATGGACTTCCAACATATCACTTTGCTCACCTTGTAGATGATCACTTTATGAGAACCACTCATATTACAAGAGGTGAAGAATGGTTATCAAGCTTACCTATTCACTTAGAATTATTTGATACTATGGGCTTTGAAAGACCTAAATATGCACACTTACCTGTAATTATGAAGGTTGAAAATGGTAATAGAAGAAAATTATCTAAACGTAAAGATGAAGAAGCTGCAGTAAGCTATTTCTTAGAACAAGGTTATCCTAAATATGGTTTCATTGAATATTTATTAACTATTGCAAATTCAAATTATGAAGCATGGAGAGAAGAAAACTTAGACAAAGATTTCTATGATTTCAAGCTTCAATTTGAAAAGATGAGTTTAGATGGTGCTTTATTTGATTTAGCTAAGGTTGCAAATATTTCTAAAGAAAGAATGGCATATAAAAAAGCTGTTGATTTAAAAGAAGAAGTTAAAACTTGGGCTAAAACTTATGATAAAGCATTCTATGATAAGATTGTAAGTGATGAAAATTTCTTTGTTTCAATTTTAAATATTGAAAGAGAAAAAGAAAAACCTAGAAAAGATTATGCTAAGTATTCTGATATTTATCCAATTATTTCATTCTTCTATGATGATGTTTATAATGAAATTGATAAAACTGCATTACCATGGAATGAAGTTATGAATAAGGAAGATATTAAAGCTGTATTAGAAGATTATTGTGATAATATGAACTTAGAATTATCTGAAGAAGAATGGTTTAATTCAATTAAAGAATTAGCAGTAAGACATGGTTTTGCAGATAATGTTAAGGTATGGAAAAAGAATAAAGAAGCTTATAAAGGACATGTTGGTGATGTTTCTGAATTCTTACGTATAGCACTTTCTGGTAAGAAAAATTCTCCTAATTTATATTGTGTTTTACAAATATTAGGTAAAGAAAAATCTATTGAAAGAATTAAAACAGCTATTTATAATTTATAGTTAAAAAGGTACTCAAGAAATTGAGTACTTTTTTTTATAGTGTGCCGGGCATGGCACTAATCTTACTGGTGAAAGTCCAGTCACGGGTAGTTTACCGCCAAGTGTAGTGAACCACAAACCGAAAGCAGTAATGCTGGGGTGGAGGAAGTGGTGTAGCAAAGTTTTTGAGCCTACGAACAGAAACTAGATAAGGCTAAATGGTGGATAAGGTTGCTATTCAAACTGAAGTCCAAAGGGTAAAACGTAAAAACCAAGACAGTAAATCTAGAGGTTGTGGAACGAAAGATTAGTATCTTACCCCGGGAGGTCCTATTCACACGGAAGTGGTCGAAAAAGGTTTAGAATAGGAAGTCAGAGA
>JBGVRA010000021.1:0-60715 GCA_045127955.1 Anaeroplasmataceae bacterium | reverse complement strand
TTATAAAATGAAAAGAAATAACAATCAGTCTATTGGCATAGTTAAATCATATTTTTTAAGATCATTAATGTTTTATGAGTCTCCAGAAAGATTTAAAGAACTTGATATTGTTAATATGATTATTAAAACAACTCTAATTCCTGTTAAAAATAAAAGAAAAGTGAAACGTGAAAATTCAAAAAACAAGTCAAGAATGTCTTATAGATATACATATTAGTAGTGTGAAAATGCACATTTTCATGGTTTTTAATTATGCTTATAACTAAAAAACTCACCAATTTAGAAGAAAAAACAACTTCTAGTATGGTGAGTTTTTATTTGTGATTGAGTTATTAATAACTCTTAAGTTAAAAGCATTGCGCTGCAACGGTGTTTTTTTCTTTCCCTCACTTGGAAAATGAACTACGACTACTTGTCGTTTTTCTTTTTCGATACAATAATAATAACCAACTTGATTATTGATACAACAATACTCAAGATTGCAGCTATTACACTGATCATAGGTCAGAAGTCCTCCAAACACAAGATTCAGAGGACTTATACATACATGCATAAGCACCACCTCCTCAAGTGTGATTTGAAGTAGCACCGTTATAGACTTCCTGGTATTATTATACCACATAATTATATAATAATAAAGACTGCAATGAAATATTATATTATAAGATGTAGTTTGTAGATTTAAAGAGTTTTTTATATTGTATTTTTATTATATTTTAAATAAATATTATATATTTATTTGCAATTTATATATATTTATGATATTATACTAATGTTATTAATATTAGAGGTAGCAATGTAAATGAGTACTTTACTATAGAAGGCATTCAGTGAGGTAAAGGAAAGGTAACCATTGCCGAATAGAATAGCTAGGCATAGTTATTCTATGGGGGTATAGGAAATACTTATATCACTCCTACGTTATGTAGTGGCGCTATTTTTACTTAGGTGATATATGCGCCCATTTGGGCGCTTATTTTTTTGGAGGTTTATATGAAACTTAGTTTAGATTATGGTTTAATGTTAAAAGAAAAATATGGTACTCCATTATATGTTTATGATGTTAACTATATGAAAAGTGTAATGGGTTTATATATTAATAATTTTAAGTCTACTCGTTTTAAGACTGAGGTTGCATATGCTTCTAAGGCTTTTTGTGTTAAAGAAATGATTAGATTAGTATCTAGTTGTGGTTTATCTTTAGATTGTGTTTCTGTTGGTGAATTATATACTGCTAAGGTTAGTGGTTTTGATTTATCTAGAGTTTTTTTCCATGGTAATAACAAGAGTAGTAGTGATTTATTATTTGCGTTAGAAAATGGCGTTGGTACTATTGTTGTTGATAATTTGATGGAATTAGAAGTATTAGAGGATTTATGTAATAAGTTAGGTAAGCCTTGTAATATTTTAATTAGATTAAATGTTGGTGTTGAGGCTCATACTCATAAATTTATTGTTACTGCTCATGTTGATTCTAAGTTTGGGGTTTTACATGGTAGTGATGATTATTTTAAGATGATTGATATTGTAAAAAGTAGTAATTATATTAATTTTATAGGTTTCCATTCTCATATTGGTTCCCAAATCTTTGATTTAAAAGCTTTTGATGCTGCTATCTATAAGTTAGTTAGTTATTGTGCTGGTTTTGATAAGAAACTTGTTCTTAATTTAGGTGGAGGATTTGGAGTTTGGTATACTGATGAGGATAAGCCTATTAGTTTTGATGTTGTATCAAATCATTTAATTAGTGTTTGTGAAGAGTGTTTGGATAAGCTTGGTGTTAGTATCGAAAAGCTTGTTATTGAACCTGGACGTAGTATTGTTGCTGAGGCGGGTGCTACGTTATATACTATTGGTTATAAGAAACAAACTCCTAATAAACTTTATTATTTTATTGATGGTGGTATGACTGATAATATTCGTCCTGCTTTATATCAAGCTAAATATAGTGCAGATGTTTTAGGTAAAGAAGAATTACCTAAAAATAAGATTGTATGTGTTGCTGGTAAGTGTTGTGAAAGTGGGGATATTATTATGGAAAATATTCCTTTACCTGATGCTAGTAGTGGTGATTTACTTATTACCTATTCAACTGGTGCTTATGGTTATGCGATGAGTAGTAATTATAATAAGGCGTTAACTCCGGCTGTTGTTTTTATTGAAGATGGTAAAGATAAGTTAGTTGTTAAGCGTCAATCTTTAGAACAATTGATTATGAGGGAACTGTAATGAAATTTACTAAGATGCAATGTTTAGGTAATGATTTTTGTATTATTGAAGATTGTGATTTTGATTTAAGTAGATTTGCTGTTAGAATTTTAGATCGTTATACTGGTGTTGGTGCTGATGGTTTAATTGTTGTTAAAAGAAGACCATTAGAAATTAGATGTTATAATAATAAGGGTGAACTTGTTAATGCTTCGCCTAATGGGATTAGATGTTTTGCTAGATATGCTAATATTCATGAACTTGTTAAGTCTGATTCATATGATGTTTTAACTAAGGGTGGTATGGTTAATATTGATGTTGTTAATCGTATGCCTTTTGAATGTAAGATTAATATTGGTAAGCCTAGTTTTACTAATAAGATGATTTATGTTAAGGATACTATTAGTTGTTTTGGGAGAACTTTAAATATTGATGATTATCGTGTTACTATTTATAGTTTATATTTAGGTGATATTGAAACTGTTATTTTTGTTGATAATCTTGATAGTGATTTTATTAATATTGCTGCTAAGATTTCCTCATATTCTTGTTTTTCTCGTGGTACTAATGTTAATTTTGTTCATGTGTTAGATAGTAAGAATATTGAAGTTTTATGTTATCATAAGGATTTAGGTTTTGTTAATGCTAATGGTAGTGGTATTTGTGCTTCTGTTGTTGCGGGGGCTAAGATTGGGTTATTAAAGAATAAAGTAACTGCTAGGTTAAAATATGGTAGTGCTTTTGTTGAATATGGTAAAAAAGATTATGTTTTTATTACTTCAACTGCTAGTGTTGTAATAGAAGGAGATTATAAGGAGGATTAATTATGTTAAAGGGTAGTTTGGTTGCACTTGTTACACCATTTAATGATGATGGAAGTGTTAATTTTGATGTTTTAGGCGAGTTGATTGAATATCATATTAATAATAAAACTGATGGGTTAGTTGTTTTAGGAACTACTGGAGAGGCTTCTACGATGAGTTTTGAAGAAGAGGTAGAAGTTATTAAATACAGCGTTAAAAAGGTTAATAAGCGTGTTCCTTTAATTATTGGGGCAGGATCTAATGATACTTTATATGCTGTTAAAAATGCTTATGAGTTTTCTAGACTTGGTGCTGATTATTTGCTTGTTGTAACTCCTTATTATAATAAAACTAATGAGGAAGGATTAGTTCGTCATTTTGAAATGATAGCTGAGGCTAGTAGTTGTCCTATTATTTTATATAATGTACCAGGTAGAACTGGTATGAATATTCCTGTTAGTGTTGTTGAAAGATTAGCTAATAATAAAAATATTATAGGGATTAAAGAAGCTAGTGGTAATATTAGTTATGCTATGCTTTTAAGTAAATACTTAAATGATGATTTTGTTATGTTTTCTGGTAATGATGATGTAATTGTTCCTTATATGAGTATTGGTGCTAGTGGTGTTATTTCAGTACTTGCTAATATTGCACCTTGTCAAACTCATAATATTTGCAAACATTGTTTAGATGGTAATTTTGATAAGGCTTTAAAAATAGCTAAGGATTTACTTGAAGTAAGTAATGGATTATTTATTGAAACTAATCCTATTCCTGTTAAAACTTGTTTAAATCATTTAGGTTTTAATGTTGGTGGATATAGAATGCCTTTATATCGAATGAATAAAACTAATGAAGATAAATTAATTAAATTAATTGATTCTAAAAGGTGTGTGATTTTTTAATGAAAGCATGTGTTGTTGGATATGGCGCAATGGGTAAAATCTTATGTGAATTACTAAATGAAGAACTAGCATGTGTTGTTGGTTTAGAGTGCCCACATAAGAGTTTATATGAAACTGATGGAAATTTTGATGTTATTATCGATTTTTCAAATCCTGCTAATTTAGATATGATTGTAAGCTATGCTAAAGAATATAAAAAGAATGTAGTTTTTGCAACTACAGGATATTCTGATGATGATTATTTAAAGATTAATGAATTAAGTAAGCATGTAGGTGTTTTAATTAGTTCTAATTTCTCACTTGGTGTTATTTTACTAAATAGATTAGTAAAAGAAATAACACCAATTTTAAAAGATGATTTTGATATTGAAATTATTGAAGCCCATCATCATAATAAAGTAGATGCACCTAGTGGTACTGCTAAAATGTTATTAAAGAGTGTAGTTGATTCTACAGGTTTTACTCCAGTTTATGGTAGAGATGGATATCAACCACGTAAACCAAATGAAGTTGGTGTACATGCTGTTAGAGGTGGTTCAATAGTAGGAAATCATGATGTAGTTTTTGCTGGGACTGATGAGGTTTTAACACTTTCGCATAGTGCTGGTTCTAAAAAGATTTTCGCTTTAGGAGCTATAAAAGCAGCTAGATTTATAATTGAAAAAAATATCGGTTTATACGATATGGAAGATGTACTATTTAATTAGACAAGTAAGTATTAAATTACATTTAATAATATGGATAGATATATCCAGTTTAAGGAGAGAAGTAAAATGAAAGCATATAATGTAGCAATAGTAGGAGCTACAGGACTTGTAGGTTCTACATTTATTAAAGTATTAGAAGAATATAATTTTCCAATTAAATCTATAAAATTATTAGCTTCAGCTAGATCTGCTGGTAAACATATTATGTTTATGGGTCAAGATGTAGTTGTTGAAGAATTAACTGAAAACTCATTTGAAGGAATAGATTTAGCATTATTTTCAGCTGGTGGAGAAATTTCTAAAAAATATGCTCCAATAGCAAGACAATCTGGTGCTAGAGTTATTGATAATTCATCAGCATGGAGAAATGACCCAGAAATTCCTTTAATTGTTCCTGAAGTTAATATTAATGATTATTCTATGAATAAATTAATAGCCAATCCTAATTGTTCAACAATTCAAGCTATCTTACCTTTAAAAGCATTAGATGATGCTTTTGGCTTAAAAAGAATTGTGTATTCAACATATCAAGCTGTATCAGGATCTGGTATGAAAGGTAAAAATGATTTAATTGATACTTTAAATGGTGAAGAACCTAAATTTTATCCTCATAATATAAGCCAAACATGTATACCTGAAATTGATGTATTTTTAGATAATGGTTATACAAAAGAAGAAATGAAAATGGTAAATGAAACAAGAAAAATGCTTCATAAACCTGAACTTCCAATTTCAGCTACTTGTATTAGAGTTCCAGTCTTAAATAGTCATGGTGTATCTATTATGTGTGAATTAGATAAAGAATTTGAATTAGATGAAATTAGAAATGTTTTAGCTAATTTTGATAATATTGTTGTTGTAGATGATGGTAAAAATCATATTTACCCAACATCTACATTATCAAATGGTACTGATAAAGTATATGTAGGAAGAATTAGAAAAGACTTATCTTCTAAGAATGGTTTATTACTTTATTGTACTGCTGATAATATTAGAAAAGGTGCCGCAAGTAATGCAGTTCAAATTGCATTAAAACTTGCAGAACTTGATGTAATGTAGGAGAGTGATACTATGCTTGTTGTTACTAAATTTGGTGGTAGTTCATTATCATGTGCTACTCAATTTGCTAAGGTAAAAAATATAGTAATGAGTGATGCTAAACGTAAGATTGTTGTTGTATCTGCGTTAGGTAAAAGAGATTCAAAAGACACTAAAATAACTGACTTATTATATATTTTACATGCTCATTTAAAGTATAGTGTTCCTTATGATGATATTTGGAATATGATTGTTACACGTTTTGTAGGTGTTCAAGAAGAATTAGGTATTAAATATAATATTATCGATGATTTAAATTCTTTAAAAAATGAATTAAATAAATCAATAAGTGAAGATTATTTAGTATCACGTGGTGAGTATTTAACTGCTAAATTAATGAGTAGTTATTTAGGATATGCATTTGTTGATGCTAAAGATATTATTTCATTTTCATATAATGGTAAATTAGATGAAGCTTTAACAGAAAAAAAGGTAAAAATAGCATTTTCTGAACATGGTACTATTGTTGTTCCAGGTTTTTATGGAGCTTATCCTAACGGAAGTGTTAAGTTATTATCAAGAGGTGGTTCTGATATAACAGGATCTATTTTATCAAAGTGTTTATCTGTTTCATTATATGAAAACTGGACAGATGTTTCAGGTATACTTGCTGCTGATCCTAGAATAATTGATAAACCAAGAGCTATTAAAGAAATAACTTATGAAGAATTAAGAGAATTATCATACATGGGAGCTAATGTATTACATGAAGAAACAATCTTCCCTGTTCAATCATTAAATATTCCTATTAATTTAAAAAATACAAACGATCCAGAACACCCAGGTACATTTATTAAAAATATATGTGAAGATCAAACATATGATGTAACAGGATTAGCTGGTAAGAAAGAATTTGTATCATTTACTATTTCTAAATCACACATGTCAAATGAAATAGGTTTCTTAAGAAAATCTTTATCTATTTTTGAAAGATATAATGTATCTATTGAACATATACCTTCAGGTATAGATTCATTCTCAGTTGTAGTTTCAGGTCCATCAGTTGAAAAATATCAATATGAAATTATTACTGATTTAAAGAATGAACTAGATTGTGAAGTATCAATTGATAATGATCTTGCTTTAATAGCAGTAGTAGGTAGAAATATGGCTCATAGAGTAGGTCTTTGTGGAACTATTTTTGATACTTTAGGTAAAGCTAATATAAATGTTAAATTACTAGCTCAAGGACCGCTAGAATTAAATATAATTATTGGTGTTAAACAAAATGATTATGAGGCAACTTTAAAAGCTTTATATAACAATTTATTAAAATAAGAAATATCTCCAAAATGAACTATATTTGTTGATAGTTTGTTTTGGAGTTTTTTTTTAAAAAAAACGAATATTATTCGTTTTCATCATAATATGCTTTGTTAAATAAAATTTGCATAAAGTTACGTTTGTTATATATTATTCTAATAATCAAAACATTATCATTTTGTAATTTATAGAAAATATTGTAATTATCACATACTAGATATCTATATGGTATATTAATATGAATAATTGAAGATAAAGAATCACCACTTTCAGGAAAATCCTGTAACTGTTTTATTTTTTTTATAATCTTATTAATTAAATTTATTGCGGCTTTATTATTGCAAAATTCAATTGAGATATATGTTTTTATATCTTTTAGATCATCTAATGCAGCTGGTGTAAATTTTATATTATACATCGCTTACTCCTAAAATCTTGGTTATATCTAGCATACTAATCAAGTTATCTTCTGTAGCTTGTAATTCTCCTTTAGCTAATTCAGATAATAATTTAATTGTAGCTTGGTTTTTTTCATAATCTTCCATTTCAATGATTGCATATTTACCACGACCATTTTTTGTAAGAAAAACAGGTTCACCAACTGAGATATCTCTCAATACTTCATTATAATTACGTAAATCTGATACTGGTTTAATATTTGGCATAAATTTCCTCCTTACATTTTTGCTGATTATATTGTAGCATAATTTTTCGAAAAATTCAACAGCAATTCTAATTGCAATGTATTTAATAAATTTTTTAAAAAATTGCGAATTTCAAGTAATTTAAAAGGTATATGTTTATTGATGTTGTAATTGAATTAACAGGATTATCAAAAGAAGAAGTGGAAAAGTTATAAATATGAAAGAAAGTATTTATTTGTTTTATAAATGCCTTCTTTTTTATTTAAAAATAATAAAAGTTATGTTATACTTAAAATATATTTTACGGATTAAGGAGAATTATATTATGATGAAAAGAAATCACACTTTTGAAGGTGATGTTCCTAAGTTGACTAAATGGTTATATACATCTAGTGGGATGTTTAGAGACGGATGTTACCAATTTGTTTCTATGTTTTTATTAACATTTGTTCAGTTTTGTGCTTTAGGTGGTGTCAGCTTTGAAGAATATCTAGCAATGTTTGGTGTAATATCAATTATTGTTATAATTTTAAGAATTTGGGATGGTGTTAATGATCCTATTATGGGATTTATTATTGAAAAATGTCATTTCAAGATGGGAAAGTATCGTCCTTGGATTTTAATAGGCGCAATCTTAAATAGTATTGTTACTATTTGTATGTTTTGGATTTTACCTACTGGTTGGGCATATGTAGCTTGTTTTGCTTTATTTTATTTTTTATGGGATTTTACTTATACAATGAAT
Source organism: Anaeroplasmataceae bacterium (assembly GCA_045127955.1). GTDB lineage: Bacteria > Bacillota_I > Bacilli_A > Acholeplasmatales > Anaeroplasmataceae > Pelethenecus. The sequence continues at coordinate 52,342 of JBGVRA010000021.1, read as the reverse complement.
GATATTGCATTCTGGAGTGTTCTTCCTTCTTTAAGCCAAGAAGAAAAAGTAAGAGCTAACTTAACTACCACTTTATCGATTTTTATTTCTGTTGGTACTTTTGTTGTTGGTGGTGTTGTTCCACTGCTTGCTAGTGGTAATCAAGAAATGACTTATAAGATTGTTGCGATTGTAACTTCTGTTTTATTCTTACTTTCTCAAGTTATTCTTGTTGTTTTTATGAAGGAAAAGAAGATAGATGAAGAAGTTGCTAAAACTGATTCTAATATGAAATTTAAGGATATCTTTACTGTTATTTTTAAAAATGATCAACTAAGATATTCAATAATTGCTATTATTTTATATTATACTGGTTCTGGGGTTTTAGTTGCAGGGGGATTAAACTATTTTTATTTCTCATTTGGTTATGCTGAGGGTGGTAGTTATCAATTTATTTTCACTATTGTTTTTGCTCTTGCTACATTCTTAGGGCAATTCTTATTCCCAGTTTTAACTAATAAGCTAAAATGGAGTAAGATGAAGATATTTACTATTACTTCACTTTCTACTATTATATCTTATATAGGATTATTCTTATTTGTTTTCTTCCCAGATTATAAAGCATTCTTCCCTGTTATGTGTGCTTTTGCATTTTTTGCTTTTATAGGTCAAACTATTATATCTTTAATTTTATATATTATGATTCAAGATACTATTGATTATAATGAATATAAGTATAATGAAAGAAGAGAATCTGCAACTTTTGCTTTAAGAGCATTTGCTGCTAAGATAGCTGGTTCTATTCAACAAGGTGTACTATATTTATTCTTATTTGCTTCATCTTTATTAGTTGTTTCTAATCAAATTGCTAATTTAGAAAGAGAACATGTTGGTAATAATGAAGCTATTTTAGATGCTGCATCTAAGATTACAGGAGCAAGTAATATTGATTTATGGCAAAGAGTAGTATTCCATGTTGGTTTTACTGTTGTTCCTATGGTTTTATTTTTAGCTACTTTCTTAATTATTAAGTTTAAATATAAGATTACAGAAGAATCTCATAAGAATATGTTGATTGAAATAGAAGCTAGAAAAAATAAATAATAGATAAGGAGTTCAATTTGAACTCCTTAAAATTTAATAGAAAAATACAAATAAATGTGATAAAATGTTTATATTAAATTTATTATTCAGATGTATACTATTTGTGAGGTGAAAATTATGATTAAAGCTATATTTTTTGATTTAGATGGTACACTTTTACCACTTAATGAAGATGAATTTATTAAAAAATATTTTTCGCTTATGAGTAATCATATGAAACAATATGGATATGAAGAAAACAAATTAATTGAAACCATCTGGAAAGGAACTTACGCCATGATGAAAAATGATGGTAGTAAGCAAAATGATGAAGTGTTCTGGGATTACTTTGAAAGTGTATACGGAAAAGATAGTATAAAAGATAAATCTAAGTTTGATGTATTTTATGATAATGATTTTTTAAAAGTCAAAGAAGTATGTAAAGATAATGAACTAGCATCTAAGATTGTTAAGTATTGTCGTGAGAATGTAGAATATGTGGTGTTATCTACTAATCCGATATTTCCTTATGTTGGTACTAAAAATAGAATGGGTTTTGTTGGGCTAAAACCTAGTGATTTTGATTTTGTTACAGCTTATGATAATTTTAATTATTGTAAGCCTAATCCTAAGTATTTCCAAACTCTTTTAGATAAATTTAATTTAAAGGGTGAAGAAGTAATATTATTTGGTAATAATACTTTAGAAGATGGCGAGTGTAGTTTAGCTTGTGGAATTAAATGCTATTTAATTCGTGATAACTTAATAGTTAATCCTAAATCTACTCATGATTTTGAAGTTATCGAAATGGAAGATATTATTCCTACAATTGCTTTAAATATCGCTAAAAATACCTAATGCAACCCAAACTTTACATTAAAGAAACTCATAATTGGTGGTTTTGATTTAATTATCTAGTATAATTTATGGTGTTTAAGGGAGGTATTTTTATGACGACTGGTGAAAAACTATCAAAGTTAAGAAAAGAGAGTGGATATACTCAAGAAGCGTTAGCTGAAATAATTGGTGTATCTAGACAGTCTATTAGTAAATGGGAATCTGACGGAGCTTTTCCTGAAACGGAAAAATTAATTCAGTTATCTAGATTATATAAGTGTTCTATTGATTATTTATTAAAAGATGAAGTTGAAATTGTATCTAATAATTTAGAAAATACAAAGAAACATAAGTTATCTAATTATTTAAGTAAAAACTTATTTACTAGTTTATGGAGTGTTGGTATTTTTATTATTACTATACTATTTTATTTATTTCCATATGTTACAGATGAAGTTTATAATAATGGATATTTTCATGGTTATGTTAAATTCAATATTTATGATCTTTTATCTGCTGGAAATTATGAGATTGGTAATATCTTAATTTTAACTGCCTTACTTGCTGAAATTTTTATGTTAATAATTGGTATTATTATTTATATTAAAAATGATAAAAGGTTATTTAAGGTTAGAAAGATATTATCAGTTTATGAAGTGGTTATTTGGATATATTTAATGTTTAGTTTAATTATAGAATGTACTTTCCAAATAGGAATGATTTTTATGATTTTATCAAGTTTAGGTAATTTGGTTGGATTAACATTTATTGATTTTAACAAATATCAAGGCGAAGATAGTGATAATTCACCATCAATTATATATAGTGTTACTATCTGTTTATTGATGTTTATAATATATTTTTTTGATTTAATAGATTATCCTACTATCGGAGATTTTAATGCTTATGAATATATGTTTAAAAATTCAGACTTATTATCAATTTTAATTTGGTGTATTACTTTAATTAATATTTTAATATTAAGTCTTGGTATTCTTATTAAATATAAAAATAATAAAAAGTATTATACTATAAGATTAGTTTTATCAATTGTTTTTTGTGTGATAAGTTTTGGTATATTTTTATGGACTATAGATATGGTAAGTGTTTTAATGTCTTGTTTATCTATTGTTAATATCTTATGTTTAACATTAGTTAAGAGTAATAAATATAGTGAGGTATGTTATGAATAAGGGATTTTTGGGATATTTTAAGGAACTAGCATCAAAGGCTAAGACTACAGCTAATTCAGAAGAAGCATTAAGTATCAGAAATAAATTAATTAAAATAGGGATTATTTTAGTCGTTATTGGTGGAGTTGGTTTGGCTGTTACATTTTTGTTACCTATTATTATGATGGTTACAAGTATGAAGGGTTCATTTAATGACTTTATGTCTAATCCTGGTGGTATGAATGAATCTGTAAATGGTATTTTTGATAGTTTTATTGGCTCAGCCGTTGTTACGTTATTTACTATTCCATTTTTCATTTGTGTTGGTGTTGGTTGTTTTTCATTATATCTTGGTTTTGGGATAGTTGTTGCTAAGGCGACAGTAAATTTTGCTGATCCTAATAAATACTGTCCTCATTGTGGTGATGTTATTTATGATGATGAGAAGTTTTGTAGTAAGTGTGGTAAACCACTTCTTATTAATAAAATATGTAAGAAGTGTAATACTGAAAATGATATAGATTCTAATTTCTGTAAGAGTTGCGGTAATAAGTTAGATTAAATGCTTAAGATTTCTTAAGCATTTTTTTTGAGGTTATTTGTCGAACGATTTTTCTTTATTTAGCACTTTAGGTAAGTTATAATTTATTTATGGATATTTAAGGAGAAAAATATGGATAATAACGATAATATATTAAGAATTTGTCATGATGTGAAAAATCCTGTAGGGATTATTAATGGTCTTGTGGATTTATGTAAATTAAATATTAATGATAAGGATAATTTATTTAAATATTTAGATAAAATTGATGATTGTTGTAATAATATTATGAATTTAGTTAATGATTGTTTAGATGAAAGATGTATATTTAATTATTTTAATTTAGATGATTTATTTAAGGATTTAATATTAGATTTAAATATTATTTATGAGAATAATATTAATTATGTTCTTAATGTAAATCATAATATTATATATAGTGATAAAGCTAAATTATTTGAAATATTTAATAATATTTTAGTTAATTGTTGTAAGTATTCTTTAAATAATGAAGATATAAATATTAGTATAATAGAAGAAGAAATAGATGAAAAACATTCTATGTTTAATTTTATTATTAGTGATAATGGGATTGGAATGGATGAAGATATTTTAAATAATTTGTTTAAACCATTTCATAGATGTAGTAATGATGATAATGGTCATGGACTTGGAATGAGTATAGTTAAAGAATTAATTGATGTGTTAAATGGTGATATTAGTGTTTCATCAAATTTAGGTGTTGGTAGTACTTTTATTATTAAATTATGTTTTCAATATTAATGTTGTATTTTTATTTATTTTAGTATAAAATAAAAGTAGGTAGGTGAGAACGATGATTAAATATTTAAATTGTGACTGTATAAATTCTAAATGTTCATGTATTGTTAATCAAATTAATTTATCAGGTAATATGGATTACCACGAGGGATTAGAGTTCTCAATTCGCTTTCCTAAGATGTATTCTGATTATTTAGCTAAATTTAAAAATAAGGAATTAGAAATACATCATACTTATTTATTTGAAGAAGATGGACAAAAGATTATTAATATTTGTTGTTATGATTCTTATGCATTTCCAACTACTTTAGAGTGTGTTGAAAAGTCTTTAAAGTATTTTGTTAAACATTATAAAGAATATAAAATTAATGAGATTGCATTCCCATTACTAGGTTGTGATGAGGATGGTTTACGTATGGTTAGTGTTTTACCTTTGCTTGAAAAGTATTTAAAACCATTACCTATTGAGTGTTATATTTGTTTTGATGTTGAAGGTCCTTCAAATTTAGAAGCTCAAATGATTAATGCTTTTAATGATATGAATGAACTTCATTTAGCTTTATATGCGACATTAGATAAGATCCAGATAGCTTCATTAGCTAGTCAAAAAAATAATATATTAAGATTTGAAGATATACTACATATTCCAGGTATTGATGTTAGTAGTTATCGCTTGATATATTCATATTTTTATAATGGAGAATATAAGAAACTTAATCCTTTCCACCAAGAATCATTATTCTAATTTTTATGTATATAAAAAATACTTGCTATTTATTTTGTTTATGGTATAATATGAGTATAGTGTTAAGGAAGAGAGGCTAAAACCTCTCTTATTTATTTGATATGAGGTGATCTAATGGACTTAAAAAAAGTAGAAGCTTTATTACAACCATATTTAATAGAACATGAATTATCTTTATATTCTATTGAAATGGTAAAGGAATTTGGTTATTTGATTTTACGTGTTAGTATTGATTCTAAAGATGGTATTGATGTTGATACTTTAGCTTTATGTAATGAATTTTTAGCCGTTGAATTGGATAAGATAGATTCTGATATGCCAGAATATATGTTAGAGGTGTGTTCACCAGGTGCTGAAAAGGAACTTCGTAACTTAGATGAAATTAAAGAAAGTATTTCTAAGTATATTCATGTTGAGGTCGAAGGTATGGTTTATGAAGGTACTTTAGAAGAAGTTAGTGATCTTGGTATTGTAGTAAGATATAATGCTAAAGGTAGATTTAGAAAAATTAATATTCCGCATGCGGAAATTAAATTTATAAGACTTGCAGTCAAAATATAAGGAGGGAATAATCAAATGATTAATAAGGAATTTTTTAAGATGGCTGAAGAAGATGCTATCAGTCGTGGTTTTGAAGTGGATGAAGTATTAGCTTGTATGGAAAGAGCTTTAATTGGTGCTTTCAAAAAAGAACATGGTAATACTTCTTGTAAGGTTGAATTTAAACCTGAAAAGAATGAAATTATTTTATATTCTATTCATAAAGTAGTTGAAGCTTATACTGTTTATAATGAATTAGAATTAGAAGAAGAAAAGAAAGAAGAAAAGAAAGAAGAAAAGAAAGATACTGTAGAATATGCAGAAATGCTTTTATCTGATGCTAAGAAGATTAAATCACATTACAAAGTTGGTGATTTAGTTTTACAACAAGAAAATTTAAAGAATTATTCACGTACAACTATTTTAACAGCTGGTAATATGTATAAACAAGGTGTTCGTCAATTAGAAAGAGAAAAGGCTTATGTGTTCTTTAAGTCACAAGAAAATGAAATGATTAATGCTGAAATTTCTAATATGGGTGAACGTTTCTTAACTTTAAAATTAGGTTATAATGTTACTACTTTATTACCTTTATCTGAATTATTACCTAATGATAAACCTGCTATTGGTGATTATATTAAGGTATATATTAAGAAAGTTGAACAAACTACAAAAGAACCTAAGGTTATTGTTTCTCGTAATGAAAGAGGATTAGTAACTAGATTAATGGAAACTTATATTCCAGAAATTAAGAATGGTATTATTGAAATTAAGGGTATTGCTAGAGATGCTGGTGATAGAAGTAAGATTGCCTTATATTCTAATGACCCTAAGGTAGATGCTATTGGTTCATGTGTTGGTGAAGGTGGTTCACGTATCCGTGAAATTGTTAATGCTTTAGGTGGAGAAAAGGTTGATTTATATAAGTGGAGTGAAGATCCTGAAGAATTAATTGCTAACTCATTACAACCTGCTTCAGTAACAAGAGTATTAAATATTGATGTTAAGAATAAAACTTCTCAAGTTGTTGTTCCAGATGATCATTTATCATTAGCTATTGGTAAGTCTGGTCAAAATGTTCGTTTAGCTGTTCAATCATGTGGTTGGAAGATTGATATTATGCCAACTAGTGAAGCTTACGATAAGGGATTAATTAATATTTTAGGTTTAGAATAATATGAAAGAAAAAAAATTAGTTTTAAGAACTTGTGTTGTTTCTAAAGAAGTTTGTGAAAAAAAGGATTTATTTAGAGTTGTTAGAACTCCCGATGCACAAGTTGTTGTCGATTTAAAAGGCAAAGCTAATGGTAGAGGAGCTTATCTAAAAAAAGATAAGGATGTTATTCTACTTGCCAAAAAAAGTAAAGCTTTAGATAGAAAACTTGAAGTAACAGTACCTGCAGAAATTTATGATGAATTATTAGGGTATTTATAATGGAACGTATATTAAATAATTTAGGCTTATGCCAAAGAGCTAATGGACTTATTTCTGGTGAAGAAATGGTCATTGAAGCTGTTGCTTCAAAAAAGGTATATTATATCTTTTTAGCAAGCGATGCTTCATTAAATAGTAAAAAGAAAATAAAGGATAAAGCACTTTATTATAATGTGGAGGTGAATGAAAGCTACACCGGTAGTGAATTATCACATGCGATTGGTAAAGAAAATCGTATGGTGATAGGCATTACAAATCCTGGCTTTTTAAAAATATTAAAGAAATAAGGTGATTTTATGGCTAAGAAAAATAATAAGCAAGATAAAAGAACTGCTAATATTCCTAACTTTAAAGGCGGAAAAAAACAGGCTGTAGAAAAAGAAAATAATGTCTTAACATATAAGAACAATATGACAGTTGCTGATGTTGCTGCTGGTATGGGTAAAACTAATGCCCAAATCATTATGAAGTTAATGCAAGCAGGTATCGTTGCTAACCAAAATCAAACTATTGATAGAGAGACTATTGAATTAGTAGCTATGGAATTTGGTTTTGAATTAAAAGATGAAGTGATTACAGATGCTACTCGTTTTGATGAAATCAAGGTAGAAGATGATGAAGAAGATTTAGTATCTCGTCCACCTGTAGTTACTATTATGGGTCACGTTGACCATGGTAAAACAACATTATTAGATACAATCCGTAATTCACGTGTAACTAAGGGTGAAGCTGGTGGTATTACTCAACACATCGGTGCTTACCAAGTTGTTAGAAACGGATTTACGATTACATTTATAGATACACCAGGACATGCTGCCTTTACACAAATGCGTGCTCGTGGTGCTCAAATTACTGATATTGTTATTTTAGTTGTTGCTGCAGATGATGGTGTAATGCCTCAAACTGAAGAAGCAATAGCTCATGCTCAAGCTGCTGGTTGTCCTATTATTGTTGCAGTTAATAAATGTGATAAATCAACTGCTAATCCTGATCGTGTAATGGAAGAATTATCTCATTATAATTTAATTCCTGAAGCATGGGGTGGAGATACTATTTATGTAAATATTTCTGCATTAAAAGGAATTGGTGTTGATAATTTATTAGAAATGGTTCAACTTGTTGCTGAAATGAAAGATTTAAAAGCTAATCCTAAGCGTTTAGCTATGGGTAGTGTTATTGAAGCAGAATTAGATAAAGGCCGTGGTCCTATTGCTACATTCTTAGTTCAAAATGGTACTTTAAAAGTTGGAGATGTTGTTGTTTGTGGTGATACTTGGGGTAAGATCCGTACTATGGATGATGACCGTAATACAAGATATCACAATGTAACTCCATCTATGGCTGTTTCTGTTACTGGTTTAAATGCTGTTCCTTTAGCAGGTGATAAATTCATGGTTTTTGCTGATGAAAAATTAGCTAGAGATACTGCTGAAGCTAGAGCTAATAGAACAAAGAATGCTGATGCCCAAGCTAGAAAAGCTACTTCATTAGAGGATTTATTTAAAAATAGTGAAAAAGATGAAACTAAGGAACTTAACTTAATAATTAAGGGTGATGTTCAAGGTTCTGTTGAAGCATTAAAAGCTTCAATTGAAAAGATTAATGTTGAAGATTTAAGAGTTAATATAATTCGTGCTACTGTTGGTACTATTACTGATACAGATGTTTCTTTAGCTGAAGCTTCAAAAGCTATTATTATAGGATTTAATGTTCGTCCTATGTCTCAAGTTAGAAATGAAGCTGCTACTAAGGGTGTTGAAATTAGATTATATAATATTATATATAATGTTTTAAATGATATTGAAGCTGCTCTTAAAGGTATGTTAGACCCTGAGTTTGAAGAAGTAGTTACAGGTCAAGCTGAAGTTAGAAGTTTATTTAAACTTTCTAAGGTTGGTACTATTGCTGGATGTTATGTAACTGATGGTGTTATTGAACGTAATTGTCTTGTTCGTATTTTAAGAAATGGTGTTGTTGTTTTTGAAGGTAAGATGGCTTCATTAAAGAGATTTAAAGATGATGCTAAGGAAGTAAAACAAGGGTACGAATGTGGTATTACTATTGAAAACTTTAATGATATTAAGGAAGGCGATATTATTGAAGGATCTGTTATGAAGGAGATTCCAAGATAATGGGATTATCTATTAAAAGATTAGAATCTTTAGCCTTAAGAGAGCTTTCCTTAATCTTAAGATTAGATGCTAAGAATAATTATTTATCTAATATAACTATTACTGAGGTTAGAATAACTAATGATTTATCATTTATGACTATTTATTATACTTTCTATCAAGGTAAAGTAGAAAACTATGAAAAAGCTTTAAATGATTGTAAGGGTTATTTAAGAAGTGAACTTGCTAAAAAGTTAAAAGCTCGTAAGATGCCTGATTTGATTTTTAAGCATGATGAAGCTTTAGAATATGGTAATAGAATTAACGAAATTATTTCTAATTTAAATAAATAAAAAAGAATACATAATGTATTCTAAAATGGCATTGGATTATATGGATAATATGGCATAGGTGGATATGGCATATAATAAGGTTGCTGATAATATGGATAATAAGGCATTTGATTGTTCTTATTTGTGTTGCTTGCTATGTATCCAAATGGAAATCCAACTGCTGCACCAAAAAGAAGTGGTAATAATATATTTCTACCATCTTCACTTCTTACATAAGCATAATTAGAAGAATTATAATTCATATAAAAACCTCCTCTATTATAGTTTATGTAAAATAATAAAAAATGCGAAAGAATTCGAGGTAAATAAAATGGCTTGTAATCATAATTGTTCTACATGTAAAGAAAACTGTGGTGAGAGAACTCAAGAATCTTTACTAGTAGAAACAGCTAGTGAAAATAATATTAAAAAAATTATTGCGGTTGTATCTGGTAAGGGTGGTGTTGGTAAATCTACTGTCACTTCACTTATTGCTGCCAACCTTGCAAAAAGAGGCTATAAAGTAGGTGTAATGGATGCTGATATTACTGGTCCATCTATTCCAAAAGCTTTTGGTGTTCAAAAAGAAATTTATGGTAATGGAACATTAATGTTCCCACCTGTTACTAATTTAGGTATTAAAGTTATTTCAATTAACTTATTATTAGGTGATCCAACAAAACCAGTATTATGGAGAGGTCCTGTTATTGGTGGTGCTGTAAAACAATTTTACACAGATGTATTATGGGAAGAATTAGATTATTTATTAATTGATATGCCACCGGGAACTGGTGATGTTGCTTTAACAATTTTCCAATCTATTCCTGTTGATGGAGTTGTTATTGTTTCAACACCTCAAGATTTAGTTTCTATGATTGTTGGTAAGGCTGTTAATATGTGTAACGCTATGAATGTTCCTATGTTAGGTTTAGTTGAAAATATGAGTTATATGCCTTGTCCATGCTGTGGTGAAAAACTTCATCCTTTTGGACCATCAAAACTAGAAAGTGTTGCGGCTGAATATGGTTTAGACCCACTTGCATGCTTACCTATTAACCCTGATGTTGCTACATTAATTGATCAAGGTTTAGTAGAAGAAGCAGATTCTAGTGTTGTTGATGGTGTTGTATTAAAAATTGAAAAATTATAAATTCTTTAAATCGGCGATTATTGATTCAATATTGCCGATTTTATTTTTTAATAAATTAACAGCGTAATTTAAGTTTGCTTCATTTATTTCATCACTTTGATCAAGGTTTTGACCTTGAGCTCCAATTGTTAACATTGTTTGACCGATTTGTTCATAAAAATTCCCAAGAGATTGTTGCTTATTATAATCTAGTCCATCAGCTAAAATAATTCCAATTATAAATGCTAAGGTTGTAAGTTCAAATGGATTTAAAGATAAAATTATATCATTTAATTTTATTAAAGGATTTTTTGACAAAAAAATTTTCCTTTCTTTAATTTTTTTTTATTTTTTTTAAAATTTAAGTATTTATTATTAATGAATTTTAAAATTATGAAAGGAATGATAAGATGAAAAAATATCAAATATTATTATTAATGATGATAATTGGATTATTAGCATTTCAATTAGAAATAAATGTTAGTGCTAAAAGTGATTCATATCTAACCTATAATGAGATTATGCTATCAACTGGAAAATTATTATCAAACTTTACAGAAGAAGAATATGAAAAATATTATAAGGAGGTTATTAAGACAACATTTTGGGGGATAAATGTATATACTGTTAATGATAATGTTGATGCTACATACATATCACAAACTTTATATAGTGTTGATAATAGAGGATCAACTGATATAACGTATGAACTTGATGTTGTTATTGAAACATCAAACAAAACAGTTTGGAATATTGATGGTAGTATAGATGGTGTAGGTAAGGGGACTATTAAAGCATTTAAAGTCGATTTGGCAGCTAAGGCTGGAGTTGATTATACAAAAACTAAAGAAGAATCAAGGAAAGAAACTCAAAAAATGAAACTTAATATTGAAGCTAATAGTAGAGCTATTGTTTATTTGATGGGAAATGCTAAAGTTACCAATGGAGTATGTAGTGTCTATGTGTGTTTTATTAATGTAGGTAATTCTGGATTTGAATACTTTACTTTATTAAATCAATATCCAAGAATGGAGAAAAGAAGTCTATGAAAAAAATAGTTACAATATTCTTACTTACTTTATTTATATTATTATGTGGAAGTTTAATATATTCACATTATAAAGATTTTGATGTTAATTTAAGTTTTTATACGATTCCTAAAAATTATTCTATTTATAAATCAACAGATAAAAAGATTTTAATAGATGTGTATTCTAATCAGGTTAATTCATTAATTTCATTTAAAGATAATAATAGATATCAAATTATTTATAATGACCATACAATTGAAATTGATGAAATAAATATTGATTGTCGTAAAGAAATTTCTAAAGATACGACTATTTATGTCTATACTTATGAAATAAATGTTAATGATTTTATCGGTGATGTATTTAATAAGCAATTAATATTTAAAATAACTAATGAAGAATATAGTGTTAAATTAAATGCCGGACAGATAAGTATATATGATAAAGAATATAAGGTTTTAGATTTTAAAGATTTATATGGAAATTATTCATATGTTGATGGTGAACTACATATGGTTGGAATAACTATTGCCTTACCTGGAAAATATGAAAAATTAACTAATGTTTATGGTGGGGTATGTCATGGTAGGATTGATTCAATAATTAGAGATACTTTATATCCTAATGAAATTAATCTTAATGATTTAGAAAATTCTAAGATAATAGATAAAGTAATATCATCTTCATATGAATTATCTAATAAAGATAAATATTATTTTATTCCCATAGTCTATGATAAACTATTACTTACATTAAATCCTTGTTTTATATTCGTAATTGATAATGAAGAATACTTATTAGATAATTTCTATTATTTATATAATGATATAAATCTAGATAAGTATGATGTAAGTAAGAAGGCAGGTGAGATAAATTATGTTAAGGTTAACTGATGTTTCTAAAAGATATAAAAATCATTTTGCATTAAAGAATATAAATATAAATATTGAAAAAGGTAAATTATATTTATTTGTTGGTGAAAATGGTAGTGGAAAATCAACAACAATTAAGTTAATATCTAAGGTAATATTTAATAATAGTGGTGGTATTATTGAAAATAATTTTGAAAAGATTGTATATTTACCAGATAAATGTAGTTATCCTAATTTATTAAATGTTAAAACTTATTTATCTATGTATTTATCTAAAAGTACAAACATTAATAAAATAGAAGAAAAAATGAAAGAATATCATTTAGAAAATAAAATGATAGCAAGCCTATCTAAAGGTATGTTACAAAAATTAGGAATCTTACAAATAATATTATCTAATGCTGATTTATATATTTTTGATGAACCATTAAATGGTTTAGATAAAGTATCAACTCAAAAATTTAAAAGTGATATTAAAAAACTAATTGAAAATGAAAAGACTGTTATAATAAGTACTCATTCAAGGATGTTATTTAGAGATTTAACTCCTAATATTATTAAATTTAAAGGAGGCCTAGTAAATGAGAAAACAAAAGCCTAATTTATTAAAATTATATTTATCATATTATTTCAATAAAGTATTTTGTATACTATTAGCTATTATTTTAGTTTTATGGATGGGAATATTATTACTTAATGCTAATATACCATTAAAATTAGATGACTATATTTTAAATGTAGATAAATATCATAAATATTATTATGAACAGTCTTTCTTTTTCTTAAATATGATAAATGGAGTTATTGTAGCATTTTTAGTTGGAATAGAAGTAACAACAGAATCAAAATTTGATACTTTATTTGTTTCTTATATACCAAGACCTAAAATTGTTTTAACTAGGATATGTGCAAACATAATTTTATTATTATTTATTGTAAGCTATGAAGTTATATTAATGAATGTAGTTGCAACATTTGTATTTCCTAATTTTACTTATAATATTAATGAATTATTATTAATTCCATTTAGTATGATTCCGCTTGTAATATTATTAGTAGTAGGAGAATTAATTACACTTATATTAGCTAATTATTTTATTCCAGTATTAATATTTATAATCCATTTAGTATTTATTATATTAATGCAAAATGATGATGTTTATGAAATAGGAAAGATGTTTATTCCTCAAATTAATTTTATTGATGTTATTAAACCTGTTTTAGATGGTAATCTTGTACTTTATTTTGGTGTGATTTCTTTATTTGTAATGCTTATATTTATAGTTTACCAAAAGAAAGATATTAAGGAATTATAAGTATTTAGATTAATTAGGTATTAAAATACCACTTAATATTGACTATAATTTGCTAATATGGAAAAGATAAAAGAATAATAAATACAGATATAAACGAAAGCCTTAAACATTTATAAAAAAGCAGTAATTACATGTAACTCAACAAATAATAAAATAGATTATTTAATGAGTAGGGGTCTAACAATACCTAATCGAATATTAGTTAAGCTATAAGAAAAAAACCAAATATTTTATATATTTGATGCTTAAAAGAAACTAATATATCATTAAAATAGGCGAAGCCTAGAGTGATTAATGGAAAAATTGAATTTATTAATTACTTTTGTTAAAGAAATGTAAATATTTTATTGACAACGAACATATTATTTAGTATAATACTTAAGGAAATAAATATGTGGAAAGAAGAAACGCCCGTTTCTCGCCTGATTGATGAATTGGTAGGCAAAAAGTCACTTAGATGATATAGAAGTATTTATTATTTTTAACACAAGAGGGCGTTTTATGTCCTCTTTTATTTTTACTACAAATGGAGGTGGCTGCTATTAATAAGCAAAGAAAGGGTGCAGATGAAGCACTAGTAAATGATGCGATCAGATGCAAAGAAATGCTAGTAATTACTGATAAGGGAGAAAAGTTAGGTGTACTAGCCCGTAATAAGGCTTTGAATGAAGCTGAAAACAGAGGATTAGACCTTGTATTAGTTTCACCAGATGCAAATCCCCCAGTAGCAAAAATGATGGATTATTCTCGTTTCCGTTTCGAACAACAAAAGAAGTTAAAGGAAATTAGAAAAAATCAAAAGGTTGTAGTTGTTCAAGAAATTCAACTTTCTCCAACTATCGAAAAACATGACTTTGAAACAAAAGCTCGTAAAGCTAAGACTATTCTTGAAAAGGGTAATAAGGTTAAGATTTCTTTAAAATTTTTTGGCCGTATGATTGTTCATCAAGATTTAGGAAAAGATGTTATTGAACGTTTTGTTGAAAGTTTATCAGATTGTTCTACTGTAGAATCACCAATTCGTCTAGATGGTAGAACGCTATTCGCAGTTATTGCGCCAAAAACAAATAAGAATTAAGGAGTGTAAAGGATTATGCCAAAACAAAAAACACACAGTGGTTTAAAGAAGAGAATTAAAGTAACAGCAAGCGGTAAAATTAAACGCGGTCATGCTTATACAGGTCACTTAAAGACTAATAAGACTCATAAGCAAAATAAAGATTTATCTAAGAGTGCATTAGTTCACGAAACAGATATGAAGAGAATTAAATCATTAATCTCTAATATGTTATAATTAAGTAGGAGGTAAAGAAAGATGCCAAGAGTAAAAGGTGGATACGTAACAAGAAGAAGACGTAAAGCAGTCTTAAAATTAGCTAAGGGCTACTATGGTTCTAAGCATACATTATATAAAACAGCACATGAACAAGTTATGCGTTCTTTAGCATATGCTTATCGTGATAGAAAGGCTAAAAAGAGAGATTTCCGTAAACTATGGATCAGCCGTATTAACGCTGCTTGCCAATTAAACGACATGAAATATTCTCGTTTTATCAATGGTTTAGCTGTTGCTAATATTCAAGTTAACAGAAAGATGTTAGCTGAAATGGCTGTTAATGATCCTCAAGCATTTGCAAACTTATGTCAATTAGCTAAGAATGCATTAGAAAACAAGCCAGCTACTGTTAAAGAAGAAAACGTAGTTTTCTTAAAGAAAGTTTCTAAGAAGTAATATGGAAATGTATGGGATGACAATATGTCATCCTTTCTTTTTTCATTTTAAATACTTGCTTTAAAAGTAATAAATTAGTATAATAGAGTAGGAGTAATATAATTTATTATATTATTTTTTGCTTATAGAAAGGTATTTTGACTTTTTTAAGTCTTTAATTAGGTGATTTTATGTTAGATACTTATGCATCTTTAGTTAAAATAAGAAGACAAGTCTTTGAAGAAGTAGCTAAATTAGCTTATGAGGGTGGAGACTATAAGAGAATGGATCAAATTCCATATAAATTATTAAATGGTGAAGCAAAATATCGTGAATCTATCTTTTTAGAAAGAGCGATAGTTGCTGAAAGAATACGTCTTGCAATTGGTTTACCTGTAAGAAGTGCAGATGAACATGCTCCTATTTATACTGGTATTGAAGAAGCAGTTTGTACTCATAGATTCTTTGAACATCCATTAGTAAATGTTATTGATTTCGCTTGTAATGCTTGTCCAACTGAATCATATTATGTTACTGAAGAATGTCAAGGATGTTTAGCAAATCCATGTACTAATGTTTGTCCTAAAAAAGCTATTAGTATTGTTAATGGTAGATCTGTTATTAATCAAGATTTATGTATTAAATGTGGTAAGTGTCGAGATGCATGTCCATATAAGGCAATCGTTCATAGAGAAAGACCTTGTGCTAAGGTATGTGGTATGAATGCTATTGAATCTGATGAATATGGTAAAGCTAAAATTAATTATGAAAAATGCGTAAGCTGTGGTATGTGTATGGTTAATTGTCCATTTGGGGCAATTGCTGATAAATCACAAATCTTCCAAGTTATTCAAGCTATAAAATCAGAACAAAAAGTGTTTGCTATTATGGCTCCTGCCTTTGTTGGTCAATTTGGTCCTAATGTAAACTTAAAAACAATTGATGATGCAATGAGTCAATTAGGTTTTGCTGGTGTATATGAAGTTTCAATTGGTGCGGATTTATGTACTTATGAAGAAGCATTAGATTTTATGGAAAATGTACCATCAAAATTAAGATTTATGGGAACTTCATGCTGTCCAAGCTGGTCAAAAATGGCAAAAACATTATATCCTGAATTTAAAGAAAATATTTCAATGGCCCTAACACCAATGGTATTAACAGCTAGACTTGTAAAACAAGAACATCCTGATTGTAAAGTTGTGTTTGTTGGTCCTTGTTCAGCTAAAAAATTAGAAGCTGCAAGAAAGAGTGTTAGAAGTGATGTTGATTTTGTTTTAACATTTGAAGAATTAATGGGTATGTTTATGGCTAAGAAAGTTGATTTTTCTAAGTTACAACAAAAACCACTTCAAAATATTACATCTTCAGACGCGAGAGGATTTGCTGTTGCTGGTGGTGTAGCTCAAGCTGTAGTTAATGCTGCTAGAAAGATTGACCCTAGTCGTGAAATTAAAGTTGTTGCCGTTCAAGGTTTAGATAATTGTAAGAAATTATTAAAAGATGCTAAATTTGGTAAATATGATGGATATTTACTTGAAGGTATGGCTTGTCCATATGGTTGTGCTAGTGGAGCTGGTACTATTCAACCTCCAACTAAGACAAGAGGTATGGTTGAATTATCTAAGCGTGAAGCAACAAAGAAAAATACAATGGAAACTGAATTCCTAGATCGTCTTCATGATTTAGTTTAATAAAAAATATAAACCGCGAAGATAAACGCGGTTTTATTTTTGAATAAGGAGAAAAAATATGGATAAATTATTATTTACATGTAATTCAATATTACCAATAATATTACCAATATTATTAGGTTATTTCTTAAAAAGAATAAATTTCTTTAAGGATGGATTTTTAGAAGGAGCAAATAAATTAGTTTTCAAAATATTAATTCCACTTTTATTATTTAGTAATATTTATTTAGCTGATATATCGAAAATTAATTGGTTATTTGTAGGATTTGCAGCTATTGCTATATTAATATTATTTTTTATAGGTATGTTTATAGTTACGTTCATTAAGGACCGTAAACAAAAAGGAGTAATATTGCAGGCAACTTTTAGATCAAATTACGCTATTATTGGAATCCCACTTGCAACTATGTTAGGTGGTGCTCAAGCAGCGATGGAAGCCTCAATTGTTGCGGCAATAACAGTTCCTATCTTTAATATTTTGGCAGTTATAGCTTTAACAATCTATGACCATGATGAAAATACAAAGGTTAGTGTTAAAGATATTTTAAAGAAAATAGTTCAAAATCCATTAATTATTGGAGTATTTTTTGGTTTGGTTGGTTGTGCAATAAATATGATAGTTACTGCATGTGGTGGTAATTTAAAAGAATTCTTAAATGATTATGTTACTTTTATTCCTAAAACAATATCAAGTATTGCTGGTATTACAACTCCACTTGCATTACTTGTTTTAGGTGCTAAATTTGAATTTAGAGCTGTTAATAGATTATGGAAGCAATTATCTGTTTCAGTTATTTTAAGATTATTTATTACTCCAGCAATCTTCTTGACAATAGCATATTTCTTAGGTTTTAATACTTCAACATATTTTGCAATTTTAATAGCTTTATTTGCAACCCCTATTGCTGTATCAAGTGCTCCTATGGCAGCTCAAATGGGTCAAGATGAAGAATTAGCTGGTCAAATTGTTGTTTGGACATCCACAGTTTCAGCAATTAGTTTATTTATTATTATATTTATTTGTGCTCAATTAGGTATTTTCTAGAGTTTAAAAAAAGCCATTTTTATGGCTTTTTATTTTGGTATAAAATTTTTAAATTTCCATCAGCAAAACCAACAGCAACACATTCTTTGGATTTTAAAACTGAACTATATTTTCCATTTTCTAAATATTCTTTTATTTCTTTACAGATATAATTTAGAACTTTTTTCCATACACCATCAACTTTAAATCTATAATAAGGATTCCTTGAATTAAAATCAGTAACTTCATCACACGCCCAATCCTCATCATCAGGATCAAAAGAAGAAGTACCAACTAAATCCATAGCATATGAGTCATCAGTTAATTCATATATATTAAAACAAAACGCAACAACTTTTTTTAATTTTGCATTGCTAAGATTGTTATCAATCCATTCATGCAAATCATAATAATTTGAATTAATCAAATCAACTGTTTTTTTATAATTAATTAATTTTTTCTTAAACATATTATTCTTTATGCTTTAAAACAGTTCCAATGAATTCTTTAACTTGTTCAATTGTATCAAATTTAGCAATGTAGAAATCATTACCTAATGCGCCTGCTAAAACATCACTCATACGACCATTCATACATAAATTATTATAATATTTATTTTTAATATATGCATAATCATGTTCATATGTTAAACGATCGCGTCTTGCAGCATAAGCACAGTAATACTTAGGATGATTCATATTAACATTTACAATTTTATTATAACAAATCATATCTGCATAAATTTGATAAGTATCAACAGATTGACCGAAGTTAATCATATCTGGAGTTACACCTCCAGGTGGACGCATGTTAACTTCTAAGGCTACGATATCACCAATTTTACCAAGTCCGGGTTTATCTTGGGTTAAACGGAAGAACTCTAAATGGAAATATCTTGAATGAATATTAAATGCTTTTAATACTCTAGAACCAACATCATAAATGTCAGCAGGAACTTCTTTATTAACATAATAAGATACTTCAAGGTTTTCATTTACAATATCCATAATTGATGGTGGGAATACTTCATTATCACCAAAAATTACGTTACTATCAGCATCACAAATACCATCAAAAGAAGTAATATTACCAACAATAAATTCTTCCATTATATATGGAACTTGGAATCCTCTTTCATGGAATTTCTTTAAATCATCATCATTTTTAATTTTATATGTAGCAGCAGCCCCAACACCTACATTAGGTTTTACGACAACAGGGTAACCAACTTCGTTAATAAATTTTAGATCTTCTTCATAAGATTTACAGAATGCATATCTTGCAACAGGAACACCTGCTTTAATATAAAAATCTTTCATTTCAGATTTTGTTGTAAATCCTAATACATCTTCTGTTTTGGCACCATTAATATTAAAATCAGTTCTTAATTTAGCATCTTGTCTTAACCAATATTCATTATTTGATTCTAATACGTCAATTTTTCCATATTTGAATGCGAAAAAAGCAACGGCACGATAAACTTCATCATAATTTTCTAAAGATGTAACTTTATAATATTCATTTAAAGAATTTTTAACTTCATCCTTTAATTCATTATATGGAGTATCACCTATTCCTAAAATATTTACACCATTTTTTTTAAGTCTATCACAGAAATTAAAATAATTAGTTGGAAAAGCTGGAGAAATAAAAATAAAATTCATATAATACACCTTCTTTACAAACTTTTATTTAATTATAGCATAGATATATCTAATTTTAAAGTCTAAAATAAAGTCTTGTTATAAAAATGATATTATTATATAATAAAATCATCAAAAGGAGTGGTTGAACTTGAAAAATCCTATTAAAACATATCAATTTTGGATTAAAATATTTGCTGCTGCATTAACTATTGTTTTAGGGTTATGGATTCTTTTAGATAATACGATTGCTAAAGTAATAGTATTAATGTTTACTGGTTTAGTTACTGGTATTTACGCATTAATAAGAGTTGTTCCTCTTATTAAAACCTTAAAAACTCATCGTGGAAGACTAATATCAATTTTTGAAATTGTCATTGATTTATTACTTTCAGTATATTTATGTTATTCAGCTATAAATCTAAGAGAAAATCCAACCTCAGATTTAGCAGAGTTTAATGATATTTATTATAGATTCTTTATTGCATTTATTTTATATTTAAGAACAGTTGTATATTTTATGTGTACTGTTTTATTTAAAGAAGAAACAGATAAATCTAAATTTTGGATTCATATTTTACTTATTACATTAGCTTGTGTATTATGTTCATTAAATGATATTACAACAGAAGGCATTGCGATTACTCTTGCTGTAATTTCATTTTTAGTATCTATTGTTTTAGTTGGTGAAGGTGGCAGTGGTTATTTTAGATATCGTAAGATGATATATGATCAAAGAAATAAAAAAGAAGAAGTAAATAATGATGTAAATAAAGAATGTCCAACAGACAATAATATCATTATTCCTATTGATGATATGCCTCAAGATTCATCTATTGTAAGTTAAGACCGTTTGGTCTTTTCTTTTTTTTTACAAAAAAAATGGTTCCTAAGAACCATGATTTTCTATTCTTTTTGGAGCTGAATATACTAAAGAAATAATATATTCATCTTGAGCCATACGATAATTTGAAATATTATTTATTAAATCTAAATCTATTGATTTATCATTATATACTTCATATTCTCCATTTTTAATATTATAGATGAAGTCATCTGTAATAATATCTAAGTTTTTAGGATCATAAGTAAATGATGGTTCACCACTAAAAATATTAGTTCCATAATAATTAGTATCACAATCGATACCTAATAAATTTACTACAGTTCTAAATAAATCAGTATTAGATTTTGTTTGATTTAGGATAGTAGATAAATCATCATTATTAATAGATTGTTTAAGTGTACCTGATGGATCGTAAAAGATAAATGGAACATTTAATAATAATTTACGATATTCAAAATCAGTTAATTCTTTTTGGTATAATTCTTCAAAAGCAGATTTGTTTAATGTATTTCCATGATCACCATAGATGATAAATAATGTATCTTCTAAATAATATTGTGAATTAGGATCAGTCACTTGCATTAAGAAATCATAGATTAATTTATCATTATAGATTGTTTGATTTAAATAATTTGTTAATTGATAATATTGAAGTGAAAGATTAAAGTCATAAACTGTGTAATTTGGTAAGTCTTTAGATAGGTCATTAAAAGGTGAGTGAGGAGTAATAGTTTCAACAAAGGCTAATGATTTTTTATTATTTTTATTTGCTGATAGTTGTGTATCTCTTGCCCATCTTAAAATACTATAATCACTAATCCAATAATTTAAGTAATTTTCTGGGTAAGTATCTCTAGGAAAGTCTATTTCATATGTTTCTAATCCTCTAAAATTATCTATTTTATATAACTCTTCATGTAAGTTATTATGGTAATAGAAATTTTCATTAGTTGGATTATATGAATGTGTTTCATAATCAGATATATAATCGCCTAGAGTTTTAATATCAAAATCATATTCAGCAAATTCCCAAGCTATTGTCATATCGCCAGTTGGATAATAACCAGTGAAGAAACTAAATTCAGCATCAGAAGTATTACCAACACCTACTGTAGTATAAGCGTTATTAAAGAAGAAGCAGTTTTCATCTTCGTTAATTAGTTTATTCATATATGGTGTTATTTCAATATCGTTAAATTTAGTATTATATGTAAATGTCATTGCTGATTCTAATTGAATAACAAAGATGTTTTTATCTTTAAATAATCCTGTTTGATTATCAATATTATGATATGTTTTACCATCTATAATATTAGTGTAGGATGGTTTATTTTTATTATATAATGATAAATCCTTATATTCTTCAGTTGGATTTGAATCTTCTTCAATTTTTCGATTATCAATTCCAATAAGTTCTGAAAAATAATATGGATAAGCTCCTGCATATTGACAACCATATTGGGCAAAATCTGTTCCAAATTTCCAAATGTATTCTAAGGATAATTGATAGAATTGATATGTACAAATAATTGTAAATATTGGTGTTATAAAAGCAATAGCTAATTTTTTGAAATTTAGATTTATTTTTTCATTAGGAAAATCTTTTCTATATATAATTAATAAAGCAATGAATAAGAATGCTGGGATAAAGCATACGATTCTATAATATATAAATAATTCATAGATACAGTCGATAACTAAATTGGATGCGAATCCACCAGATGGATTTTTAATCATTGAGAAATTAAAAAATGAGAAGGCAACTTTATAATTTTTAGCAAAATATTGTAAGCCAAATATTACTACATTTAAAATCATTGTCGAAACAGTTAAAGATATTGCTACTGGTTTTGGTTTTTTGAATATCACTAAAAATATTAAAAATAATATAAGTAGGAATGAAAAATTTCCTAAGAAAGAAGATACTATTGATAAGAAAGTATATTCAAATGTTATTATATATTTATTTAGTGCCGTAACAGTCAAAAAATATGTATTGAATATGTTTAAAACGAAAAAACCAATAAAAAAGATGGCTGTTATATGTTGTTTCATAAAATTCTTAAATTTCATTTTCCCACCTCCATATAATTATATATTTTATCATATAATTATCAAAAGTGGTAATTGAAAATGCTTTAAATAGATTTAATTTGCTATTATTTAAGCTTTGGTGTATAATATTTATGCTTATGGGACCTTTTAAGGCCTAAAAAGAAAGGAATAAATTATGAATAATAGTTTAAAAATTAAAAAAATGGTAGGTATTGCTAGTCTTGCTGCAATTGTAGCTGTTTTACAATTAATCGCAAACTACATTACTTTCGGGCCAGTTAGTATTACACTGGCGCTAATTCCACTTATTATTGGTGCTATTTTATATGGACCATCTGGAGGGGCAATCTTAGGAGGATTAATGGGATTAATTATTCTAACAGCTCCATCTACAGGCTCATTTTTAGCTATTAACCCAATAGTAACAGTATTATTATGTGTCATTAAGACAAGTGTTGCCGGTATAGTATCAGGTTATATCTTCAAGGGATTAAGAAAAATCAATTTAAAACTTGGTGTTGTATTAGCAAGTTTAGCTGCTCCTATTGTTAATACAGGTATTTTTGCGGTAGGATGTATATTGTTTTATATGCCTACTATTATAGTATGGGCAGGAGAAAGTGCTAATGCATATGCATTTTTATTCTTATCGATGATTGGAATAAATTTTATTGTTGAGTTTGTTATTAATTCAGTACTATCTCCAGTTGTTTTATATATAATTAAAATAATAGCTAATAATTTTAATATGGGAACAAATTTAGATTAAGATGGTGATAATATGATTTTATTAGTGGATGTTGGAAATTCAAATATTGTTTTTGGATTAGCAGATAACAATGATATAATCCAAACTTTTCGTTTAAAATCTTTTACGGATAAGACAGATGATGAATACTATTTTTTAGTAAAACCTTTATTAGATAATATAGAAATTGATGATGTTATTATTTCATCTGTTGTTCCTATTATTACAAGTGCTATAAAAAATGTTTTTGTAAAACATTATAATATTAAACCTATAATTTTAGGTCCAGGTGTTAAAACAGGAGTATCTTTAAAGGTAGATGATCCTAAAACTGTAGGAGCTGATATTATTTGTGATGTTGCAGGTATTTATGGTCTTTCTGATGAAGCTATCATTATTGATTTAGGAACAGCTACTAAATATATTTATGCTAAAAATCAAGTATTTTATGGGGTTAGTATCGCTCCTGGGGTAATGATTTCTATGAAGGCTTTAGTAAATAATGCTGCACTGCTTCCAAACGTAGAATTTGTCCAACCTAAGAAAGTTATTGGTACATCAACTATAAATTGTATTCAATCAGGTGTTATCTATGGTGCTGCAAGTCAAGTTGATGGGATGATTGAAAGAATAAAAGAAGAAATTAATAATCCAAATGTTAAGGTTTTTGCAACGGGCGGGTTAGCTAAATTTATTGTGTCATTATGTAAAAATGATATAGAAGTAATAAGTAATTTGACGTTAAATGGTTTAAAAAGAATTTATGAACTAAACGAGGGTAAGTAAGATGATTGGATTATATATTATATTAGGTTTAGTTTGTTTGTATATTGTTTTTGGTATAATAATTGCTTTAATGTTTCATAAAAAGATGTTTAATAAAAGATGGGAACCAGATGGTATTACTAAATATTATTTAGCCCAAGACTTTGGTTTAAATATGGAAAGTGTAGCTTTTAAAAGAAAAAATGTAACATTAAGAGGTTATATCTATAGTTACAATTTTGAAAAATATAAAGGTATTTTTGTATTTAGTCATGGCATGTGGAGTTCCCATAAATCATATATGCAAGAAATTGAAAGACTTGCAAAAGATGGATATAAGGTTTTAGGTTTTGATTATCATGGAACTGATTTATCAGATGGTAAAAATGTAAGAGCATTATCAGAAAGTTTAGTATCACTTGATTATGCTATTAGATTTGTTAAAGAAAACTACAATGATGATATTTATGTAATGGGACATAGTTGGGGTGGATTTGCCGCAAGTAATATTGCAAAATATCATCCAGATATTAAGGTTGTTATTTGTATGGCACCTTTTATTAGTGTTGTTGATTTGGTTAAATCTTTTATGGGTAAAAAATATTGGATTTTTATACCTTTTATGGTTGGAATTGAGTTTATTAAAAATGGAAGCTATGCCTTTAGTAACTCAATTAATACTTTAAATAAAACTAGAAGTAGAACTATGGTTTTACATTCTAAAGATGATTTTATGGTAAAATATAATTATCATACTGCAAAGTTAGTCAAAAAATGTAAAAATAATTTAGTTGAATTTGTTATTACAGATAAGAAAAGACATAATCCAGATTATACTATAGATGCAGTAGAATATATGATTAGTGTAAATAAAGAGTTAAAAACAATTACTGATGAAAAGAAGAAGTTAGAGTTTAGAAAAAGTTGGGATTATAAGAGAATGGGTAGACTTGATGATGAAGTTATTTCTCTTATTTTAGATTTTGTTAACAAGGATGGTATTTATAATGAAGAATAATTTAAAAGTTGGTATAGTTCCTAAAATTATAATGACTATTGGTATGATTATTATTTTTGCTTTAGGAGCGTTATATTATTATGAATCTTTTGTTGTTGGAGAGTTAAGCTTTTTTACATCTCACTTTTTGATTGGTATAGTTTTAGCTATTATAGGATGTTATGCTATTTACATGCCTAGTGTATCTCAAAAAAGTTATTCAGGAGATGATAGAGGAGATAAAATGATGTTTGTTATTGGACTTATTTTATTCTTGTGCGCTATTATTTCTATTATAGTATCATTTATTTAATACTTTACAAGACAATTAAAATATGTTATAAATGAATTGCTAGGAAGATGGCCGTGAAGCTCAAATTATTAGAAGGCGAGTCCAAGAGGAATGCATGTGTGAATGCCTTTAATTTAGGAATCCTAATTGCTGCTAAGAGCGGACTCAGTTATTAGAAGACTATAGTCTTCCCGACCTTCCTGGCAATAATTTAAAAAAAATTATCCAATATGAAATTCATATTGGATTTTTTTTGCATTTTGTAATATTTTTTGTTATAATGTAAAAGTTGAAATGGAGAGTTATTATGAATGAATTTATAAACCTAAATATTAATGAAAGCATTGTTGATGCTTTAACCCAAATAGATATCTTAAAACCAACACCTATTCAAGAAAAATCTATTCCTTATTTACTTGAAGGAAAAGATGTAATAGGTCAAGCTCAAACTGGTACAGGTAAAACTTTTGCTTATGCTATTCCTTTATTAGAAAAATTAGATTTTAATAGTAAAAGAATCCAAGCTTTAGTAATGTGTCCAACAAGAGAATTGTCTTTACAAGTAAGTAAAGAAATAAAAAAATTAGCATCAAAAATTAGTAAAATTAGAGTTGCTACAATCTATGGTGGAGAATCTTACGAAAAACAATTTAAAAGTTTAAACCAAAAACCACAAGTTATTATTGGTACGCCAGGAAGAATTATTGATCATCTAAATAGAGGTACAATTTCTTTTGATACTGTATCATATTTAGTTTTAGATGAAGCAGATGAGATGTTAAAAATGGGTTTCCAAGAAGATATGGAAACAATTTTATCTAAGATGCCTGAAGAAAGACAAACAGCATTATTTTCGGCAACATTACCACCTACTATTAAGGCTATTTCTAAAAGCTATATGGATGATCCTGTAATGGTTAAAATTGAAAATAAAACTTTAACTGTTGATGCTATTGACCAATACTTTTATTATGTTAAAAAAGAACAAAAGAAAGATTTATTAATAAGATTATTAGATTATTATAATTTTAAAAGTGTTATGATTTTTGCTAATACAAAAGCAATGGTTGATGAACTTGTATTATTCTTACAAGAAAATAAATTTTCAGCTGATGGACTTCATGGTGATTTAAAACAAGCAAATCGTGATCGTGTTATGCAAAGTTTCAGACTATCAAGTATTGATATTTTAATTGCTACTGATGTTGCTGCGCGTGGTATTGATGTTAGTGGTGTTGAGGCAATTATTAATTATGATTTACCGTTAGAAAATGAAATATATGTTCATAGAATTGGTAGAACAGGTCGTGCTGGTATGCGTGGTATTGCTATTAGTTTGGCAACAACACGTCAACAAAATAGAATTTCAGAGTTAGAAAAGTATATTAAGAGTAATATTAAAATGTTAAATGTGCCATCTGAAAAAGATATTTTAGCTAAAAGAGAAGATGCTTTATACAATCTAATTACTGATGGTGTAGATTTTGATAATTATGAATTAAAATACAAAGATTTATTATTTAAATTATCTAGAAAGACTACTGATCCTACACCTATTATTATCAAACTGATTGATATGATTGCTTCTAACACTGAAAGAGTTTATAACCCTATTGATTCTGTTAAGCCTAAAGAAAAAACAGTTAAACCAAATCATAAAGATGATAAAAAAAGAAATTCTAATCATAAGGATAGTAAACCTAATAAAAAAGAAGAATCATCAAATAAAATGGTCGTATTAGAATTAAATATAGGTTCTAATGATAAAATTAGAGCTAATCAATTAATTAATTTCTTTAATACGGAAATAAAAGTTCATCGTGAACATTTTGGTAAGATTGTTATTGATAAAAATGTTACTTATGTTCATGTTAAAGAAATTGCTTTAAAATTCTTTAAAGATTTAAATAAGAAAACTTTAAATGGGAAAAAGATTAAATATAAAAGAATTTCTTAAATAGAAAAAATGCTAGCTTGCGCTAGCACTTTTCCGTAATTGAAAATTGGAATAGGGAGAAGTTGTAAGCTTATTGCTTACATCTATAGTATGGCAAGTATTTTATAGTTTATTCACAAAAGGAGAAAAAAATATGAGAATTGTTGCAGGTAATCTTCGTCATCGTCAAATATTAATGACTAATCTTGAAACAACAAGAGAAACTCAAGATAAAGTTAGACAAGCTATATACAATATGATAGGGCCATATTTTGATGGAGGTAAATGTTTAGATTTATTTGCAGGTAGTGGAGCAATGGCTTTTGAAGCTTATTCTAGAGGGATGGAATATATTGAATTAAATGACTTAAATAAAGATGCAATTAATGTTTGTAAGTTAAATGCTAAAAATTTAGGCATAAAAGATGTTAAATTTTATAATTTAGATTATTTAGATTATATTAAACAATGTAAGAACAAATTTGATTTGATTATATTAGATCCCCCATATAAAATGGATAATATTGATTTTATTATGGAAAGTATTTATCCTCTTGTTAATGATGAGGGGACAGTTGTTTTTGAAATGGGAATTAATAGTAAGTTTAATGATAAATATTATGATTTAGAGCTTATTAAAAATAAAGAATACGGCATTAAAAGAGTTGTTGTATACAGGAGGTTTTTAAATGAGTAGTTATAATGAGATATATAAAGAAGTAAAAGATATATTAAAAAAATTATATAAAAAAGATTGTTTTTCTATGTTTTCTGCTAAAGATTTATTTTATTTAATGGACGAAAAAACAAGAGGAATTTTACTTTTTTCAGATCATATGTATCAAGATGGACATGGTATTCAAATGTTTTTAAATAATACAGGATTAAATTATTTGCATGATTTATTAAGTGAAGAAGATCCAGCTCCTGCGACATATTTTTATTCTGATTGCCATTTTTTAGCTTTTGTTCCTAGAAAAGACTTACTTCCTGATGATATTAAATTTTTTAAAGATAATAAGATAAGAATTTATGAAGATAATAATTTATTACCTATAAGATTTAAAGAGGGTTATGGTAAAACTATTATGTCAAAAAAAGACTTATCTGATTCTTTAAATTATTTATTTTATACTTATGCTTTAATTAGTAATGAAAAAGAAGATTTGAGTTTAGCATTTAAAAGAGATTTAACACCTATTGCAATTTTTGATAATAAAGCTATGTCTTATACTTGTCATTATACTGGTTTACCTAATTTAGAACAAATGCCTAAAAATAAAAAAGTTAATTATAATTTAGTAGATGATTTGAAAAATAAAGAATTTGTTGATGATGTATGCTATATTTTTCATAGTTATTTTCCTGTTAGAAGTACTAATGAAAGTGCCTATAAAACAATTGTATTAGCTTATTATGTAAAGAAAAAAGTATATAAAATGGAGTTATTTGATTGTTGTCCTGAAAAAATTGAACAATCATTTTATGGTTTTTTAGATGAACTTATTGATGAATTTGGTAGACCATTAACTGCTTTATTTAATCATAGATATCTTTATAGTATTGCAAATAAGACATTAAAGAATTTAAATATTGAAACAAAATATGCTAAAAATCATGGTGAATATGATAAGATGGTATATGAATTAATCGTTGAACATGTTTCTAAAATTGAGCAAGATTATGATGGTAATTTTGAAGATGAAGAAATTTTTTTAGATGATAATAGTGATGATGATAGCTATATATCTTAAATTCAATTAATTATCTTGATAAAAAATAACATAAATGATATAATCATTTAGTAAAATAAATTGATGAAGAAGATAAGTAATTATATTTAATGAATTACAAGCGAGGATGGTTGGTGGAAGCATCTATTTCAAATATAATGAAAGACACTTTAGAGAGCTTTTAAAAAAAGACGTACCAGGCGTTAACGGATTTAAGTGCTAGTATATCTTTACTAGAAATAAGGTGGCACCGCGGTAATTCGTCCTTAAAATTATAATAGTTTTTTTAAGGACTTTTATTTTACTTAAAAATGAGGGATATAACTTGCGAACTGATTTACCAAACATTAATTTAGGTCGTTATTACCTAAGAACAATCTTAGAATCTGATTATAAAGATTTTTTTGAAATAGGTAGTGATGAACAAACTGTTAAAAACCTTCCATGGGGTCCATATGTAAAACCAAAGGAAGCACGTGATACTATTCGTGATTATTTTTTAGAGCGTCCTAAAAAAGGAATTCCTGCTGGTTATGCTATATGTGATAGCCAAAACAAGGATAAAATGATTGGTATGATTGATTTTCAAACATACTATGCTTCAATAAATACAGCTGAAATTGGTTATATTTTGCATAGGAGTTATTGGAATCAAGGTATTATGAAGATGTGTTTAAAAGAAATGACTAGGATTGGTTTTGAATTTTTGTTTTTAGATAAAATATTAGTTGGTCATACTCTTGCTAACCAAGCTTCTAAACAAGTTATTTTACAAAGTGGGTATCATTATGAATATCAATCACTTATTAAAATTAAAAATTATGAAAGAATTGCTATGTATTACAGCATGACAAAATATGAATATGAAAGGATGTATGAATAATGCCTAATAAACCAAAAGGAACGTATGATGTTTTACCTAAGGAATCACCTGCTTGGGCAAAACTAGAATCTACTATTAGAAAAATTTGTCAAATTTATAACTACAAAGAAATTAGAACACCAATTTTTGAACTAGGTGAAACTTTCCATAGAAATACTAATGATACTTCAGATATGGTTAATAAAGAAACATATGATTTTATGGATAGAAGTAATCGTCTTAATACACTAAGACCAGAGGGCACTGCTGGTGTAGTTAGAAGTTACATTGAAAATAAATTATATGTAGAAAATCCTGTATCTAAATTATTTTATATGGGACCTATGTTTAGATATGAAAGAAGCCAAAGAGGTAGATATCGTCAGTTTTCACAATTTGGAGTTGAAGCTTTAGGTAGCGCTTCACCATTAATTGATGCTGAAGTTATTGCTTTAGGAACTTCTGTTATTAAAGCTTTAGGTTTAAAGGATGTAACTGTTAAGTTAAATACTTTAGGTGATAAAGAATCAAGAGATAGATATCGTGAAGTTCTAGTTGAATATTTCAATAATTACAAAGATGAATTATGTGGTGATTGTTTAGAAAGATTAACTAAAAATCCATTAAGAATCTTAGATTGTAAAGTGGACAAACATAAAGAATTCTTTAAAAATGCTCCTAAGATTAAAGATTATTTAACAGACGAATCTATTGCCCATTTTAATACTGTTAAGAAAGCATTAGATGAAATGAAAATTAAATATGTTGTTGATGATCATTTAGTTAGAGGTCTAGATTATTATTCACATACTGTATTTGAGTTAGAAGTTAATATTGAATCACTTGGTGCTCAAAATGTAATTGGTGCTGGTGGTAGATATGATAATCTTGTTAAAGAATTAGGTGGTCCTTCTACGCCTGGTGTTGGTATGGCTTTTGGTATTGAAAGATTATTAATAGCATGTGAAGAAGCAGGAAAGAAATTGGCTTTACCTGAATACTTACATGTATATTTCATTGGGCTTGGTGATAAAGCTAGAACTGCATGTTTAACGCAAATGAATATATGCCGTATGGGCGGTTTATATTGTGATATGGATCATATCGGCAGAGGTATTAAGGCTCAGTTTAAAGAAGCAGATAAATATAATGCTAAGTTTACTTGTATTTTAGGTGATAATGAGTTAGAAAACTTTAAGATTAATATTAAAGATAATGAAACTGATGAACAAGAAACTATATCTTTATATGAAGTTTATCCATATGTTTTAAATAAATTAAATAGCAAAGCAGGTTCTGCTTGCGCAACTTGTAAAGAAAAAGGAGAGAAGTAAAATGAAAAGAGTAATGTTAAAAGATATTAAATTAGGTGAAGTAAATAAAGTTGCTGGATTTGTTGAAAATATTAGAAATAAAAAATATATGTGTTTTATTGTTTTAAGAGATGTTAGTGGTAAATTACAATTAACTATCGAAAAAGAAAAACACCCAGAATTAAATGAAGTATTAGATCAAATTACTGTTGATTCTGTTATTCAAGCTGAAGGTTTAATTTTAGCTAGTGAATATGTTAAGTTAAATGGTATGGAAATGTATCCTGATAAGATTGTTTTAGAAAGTGTTGCTGCTCCTAGTCCAATTGTTGCTCCAAAGGGTGAAGAAACTAACATCGATTTAAGATTAGATTATCGTTGGATTGATTTAAGAACTGATAAAAATACATTAATGTTTAAGACACAATCTTATTTTATTGCTAAGTGTAGAGAATTTTTAGTTGAAAGAGATTTTACTGAAATTCATACACCAAAATTAATTGCTGCTGAATCAGAATCAGGTGCTGGTGTATTTAAGGTTGATTATTTTGGTGGTAATGCTTATTTAGCTCAATCTCCACAATTTTACAAACAAATGGCAATGGCTGCTGGTTTTGAACGTATTTTTGAATCTGGACCAGTATTTAGAGCTGAAAAATTTGCATCACGTAAACATGCCACAGAATTTACTGGTTTTGATTTAGAATTTTCATATATTGAATCATATGATGATGTAATGAAAATGGAAGAAGAAATGTTAACATATGCTTTACAAGGAATCCATGATAAATATGGTAAGCAAATTAAGGAAGTATATGGTATTGATGTTGTTGTTCCAACACTTCCTTTCCCTAGAATGGATTTACATGATGTATATAACGAATTAGAAGCAAGATATGGTTATGTTGTTCCTGAATCAGAAAAAGGTGATTTAACTACTGAAGGTGAAAGAATGTGTGCTAAATTATCTTTAGATATGTTTGGACATGAATTCTTATTTATTACTGGGTATGCTAAAGAATGTAGAGCATTCTACCATATGCGTGATGAAAAGGGAGTACCATGTGGTTATGACTTAATTTGGAAAGGCTGTGAAATCACAACTGGTGCTCAAAGAGAACATAGATATGATATCTTAAAAGCTCAAGCAGCTGAAAAAGGTTTAGGTGAAGATATTAAATTCTATTTAGATTTCTTTAAGTTTGGATGTCCTCCTCATGGTGGATTTGGTATTGGTGTAGACCGTATTACTATGCTTATTTTTGATCAAGGTATTAAAGATGCTATGTTTATCTTCCGTGGTCCTGATCGTTTAAATCCATAGGAGAAGTTATGACTAAACATATTAGCTGGAATGAATATTTTATGGGTGTTGCTGCTTTATCAGCTAAAAGAAGTAAAGACCCATCAACTCAAGTTGGCGCTTGTGTTGTAAATGAAGATAAAAGAATTATTGGGATTGGATATAATGGATTTCCTTTTGGTTGTAGTGATGAGGTTTATCCGTGGGAAAGAAAAAATGATAATTATTTAGCTACAAAATATCCTTATGTTGTACATGCTGAACCAAATGCTATATTAAACTGTACATCATCTCTTAAAGGTGCTACATTATATGTTACATTATTTCCATGTAATGAATGTGCTAAATTAATTATTCAATCTGGTATTAAACATGTAATTTATGGTTGTGATAAATACCATGATGATGATTCATTTGTAGCTTCTAGAAGAATGTTTGATTCTGCTGGTGTTACTTATGAAAAAATGAATTCTATTGAAATAGAAGTTAAGAATGGTGATTAGTATTGAAATATTTAATTAAAAAGTTTTGGTATGTGATTGTTTTAGGTTGTTTAGTGAGTTTACCTTTATTTATTTTAGGGATTATTAGAACAGATAAATCAATTACATTACCTGGTGATACAACTATTGTATCTGATTTTGTTCAAATAGAAGGAGCTTCAAGTTCAAAGGGAAGCTTTGAAACTATTTTTGTCATGAGTATCGATCACTCTACAATTTTACAAAATTTCTTAGCTGGATTAAGTTATAAAAATGAAATAGATGATATAACTGAAAGTTATCTTCATTTTACTGATTATGAATTATCAAAAATGGGATATATTCAACATCAATCTAGTATTATGTATTCTTTAATTTTAGCTTATTCTGAAGCAAGTAAGATTGATAGTAGTATTCATCTTGAATATGAATTTGATGCTTTTGTGATTTCATATTATGGTCCATCATCATCATTTAGAATTGGTGATAGAATATTAGGTGTAAATAATATCTATGCTAGTGATGATTTTGAATTATTTAGAGATAATTTTAATAATATGAAATTAAATGATACTTTCCATGTGGAAAGAGAAGGTAAAATGATTGATATTGTTTTAGATGAGAATAGTTATAAAAAAATAGGAGGATATGCTTATTATAATATTAATACAGAAACAGCATTTCCTAAATATGAACTTATTCCTCAAAATGTTGGTGGTCCATCTGGTGGATTACTTCAAACATTAGCGTTATATGATGCTTTATTAGAAGAGGATATAACAAAGGGACGTATGATTGCTGGTACTGGTACAATTGATTCTAATGGTAATGTTGGAGAAATTGGTGGTATTATGCAAAAAATATATACAGCATATAATGACGGTATTGATATATTTTTATGTCCTAGTGAAAATTATGAAGATGCTTTAATAGCTTATAATAATTTACCTGATGATAGTATGAAGTTATATAAAGTTAGTACTTTTGCAGAAGCATTGGAGGTATTATTATATGAATAATAAAAGTATTTTTGTAAGATATAAAGAAAAAACTAATGAAATTAATTCATTAGATCGTAGTTTTAAAGATATTGTTTTAACTAGTATAACAGCTTTTGTTTTAGCATTTTTAATAGTATGTGGTCCTACTACATTACTTGTTAATACTTATATGTTTTATGATTTGATTCCACTTGTTGTTATTGGAATTACAGGATGTGCATATTTATTAATTTATTTAACAAGATTATTTTATGTAATAGGCATAACTAGAAAAGAATGTGGTAACTTAAAAGATGTTTATTTGATGGATGCATTAATTGTTTTTGGGATAATTATTGCAATATTTATGATATTGTTTTTTTAAGGAGGGAATTCTATGTGGATTACATTTATTATATTAGCATTTGTAATTTTTGCTGATCAAATAACTAAATATGCAACAGAATTATTTATAGATAAGTATGAAACAATAGAAATAATTCCTCATATTTTAACTGCTACTAAAACATATAACAAAGGTGCAGCTTGGTCAATGTTATCAGATTCTACTTGGTTATTAGTTATTGTTAGTTTAGTGGCAACAGTAATATTAGCATATTTTATCCTTAAAAATGATTGGAAAAAGAAAAAGTGTTATTCAATAGCAACTACATTAATGTTAGGTGGTACATTTGGTAATTTAATTGATAGATTTGCATCAGTAGTTTATCCAGAAGGTAGAGAAGGGGTAGTAGATATGATTATCTTAGAACCTTTAGATGCTTTATGGGAAGTTATTACTGGTTCATCTTTTCCTATTTTTAATGTTGCAGATGTTGCCCTTGTAGTTGGTATTGTATTTTTAGCAATTGATATTTTATTTTATCAAGAGAAAAGAGCGGTGAAATAATGGAAAAATTTATTATAACTGAAGAGTTAGCTAAAACAAGATTAGATAAAGCATTAAAATCATTACTTCCTGATAAATCACGTTCTTACTTATCAAAATGTATTGAAGAAGGTAAAATATATGTTAATGGTAATATTACAAATCAATCATATATTGTAAAATTAAATGATGAAATAACTTTTGATGATATTGAAAAAAAGCCATTAGATATTGAAGCTAAAGATATGAATTTAGATATAGTTTATGAAGATGAAGATGTTGCTATTGTAAATAAACCTAAAGGAATGGTTGTTCATCCTGCAGCAGGTAATTACGATAATACTTTAGTTCAGGGATTATTATATGAACTTGATGATCTTGCGACTATTAATGGAGTTGTAAGACCTGGAATAGTACATCGTATTGATAAAGATACAACAGGATTATTAATGATTGCAAAAAATGATAAAGCTTCATTATCACTTACTGAACAACTGAAAAATCATACTTGTAAAAGAAGATATCAAGCTTTAGTTTATGGTACTATAGTTGAAAATAAGGGAAAAATTAATGCCCCTATAGGAAGAAGTAAAGATGATAGAAAGAAGATGGCAGTAGTAGCTGATGGTAAGCCTGCTGTTACTCATTTTAATGTGATTGAAAGATATAAAGGTTTTACTTTAATTGAATGTCAATTAGAAACAGGTAGAACTCATCAAATAAGAGTTCATCTAGAATATATTGGTCATCCTCTTGTAGGTGATACAACATATGGTAGAAGAAAAGTAATTGGTGATCAAGGTCAGTTTTTGCATGCTAAGATTATAGGATTTAATCATCCATCAACTAATGAATGGATGGAATTTAATTCTGAATTACCAATGTATTTTGTCGATTATTTAAACACATTAGAAAAATTATAGGAAAAAGCTCAAACAAGAGCTTTTTTCTTTATTGTTAGATTTTGAAGTACTTGTATTCTATATTTTTTTTTGATAAAATATATATGTTATACACTACTAATAAATCGAGGTGTTAGTATGAAGAAATATAAAGGTCTAAAAATATTTGGAATAATACTTTTAAGTGTTTTCTTATTTATGTTAATTATTAATATAATTCCACCAAAAAAGAGTGTTAGTGATAATCCATTTATTGTCAAAGATGGTGGATTACCTATGATAGCTGCGCATAGAGGTGGTACTGATAATAATCCTGAAAATACTATGTTAGCATTTAGAGAGGCTGTTAATACAATTGGTGTAGATATTATCGAAAGTGATTTGTATTTAACAAAGGATGGTTATTTGGTTTATAATCATGATTCATATATTGATGAAACATGTAATGTTAATGGTGATATTTCATTAGATGAAGTTGAAGCTTTATGTAAAGATAAATCTAAACGTCATTATATTGAAGATATGACATTAGCAGAGTTAAAACAATATAATTTTGGTTATTATTTTGAAGATGAATCTGGTAATAGAATTTATAAAGATAAAACTAATCTTGAAGAATTAGGTTTAGAAATAGCTACGGTAGATAAATTATTTGAAGAGTTCTATCAATCACATCCTGACTTATTATTTATTGTTGAAATAAAAAATAGTGGTGAATTAGGATATAAAGCATGTGAGATTTTATATGATACATTAAATAAGTATCCAGGATATAAAGATCAAATCGTTGTTGGTACTTTCCATGATGAAATTGAAGTTGAACTTAAATCTAAATATCCAGAAATCTTAAGAGGTGCTCCTACTGGTACTGCAGCTAAGTTTGTATTAACACAATATTTAGGTGTAAATATTTTTGATAATAGTGATTTTGCTTGTTTACAAATTCCTACTAGTTACGAGTTAAAAGGTATTGAAATTGTTTTAAATAAAAAGACTATTATTAGAAGAGCACATAGAAGAAATATTGCAGTTCAATATTGGACAATTAATGATCCAGATGAAATGAGAGAATTAATTGAACTTGGTTGTGATTGTATTATGACTGATAATCCAAAACTACTTAAGGAAGTATTAGAAGAGTATAAATAAAAATGGGATTTTAATCCCATTTTTTTGTTTATTATTTTAATGATATTTCATTTGCTATAGGTGTATAAAATATTTTTCTTATATCTTCAAGATTATTTGTTTGACCTAAAGCATACATTAATTTAGTAACAACTGCTTCAGTAGTCATATCAAATGCTTCAATAGCACCTGATTTAATTACTTTTGTTCCTACTTCATAAATGTTAAAATTAGAACGTTCATATAAGCATTGACTAGTAACAACAATAGGAATATTTTTGTTAATAGCATTTTTTATTTGAGTTACAAAATCTCTTCTAATAAAAGATATTCCACCTGCACCATATGCTTCAATAACAATTCCCTTTATTCCAGAGTTAATAAGCATAGGGATTATTTCTGGTGTTGTTGTAGGAGTAAGCTTTAATAAGAAAACATTAGTATCTATATTTGTATTTAACAGTGGAGCATCCTTATGATAGTTTACCATATCTTTATTTATTTTAAGACCTGATGCTGAAACTTGACCAACAGGTTTCATATTGATTGATTCGAATGCTGAAAAACTTGAAGTTCTTACCTTTACAGCACGTGAACCAAAAATTATTTTACGGTCAAATGCTAAAAATACTCCAGGTACTTCTGATTTTGCCATAGCCATAGCAGTTTTTAAATTATCTATAGCGTCAGTTAAAAGATGATTTAATGGTAGTTGAGATCCTGTAAATACGATTGGTTTTGATGGTCTTTGAACCATATAAGAAATCATAGAAGCAGTATATGCCATTGTGTCTGTTCCATGGGTTACAATAATACCATCGTAGTTATTGATTGCATCAAAGATTTCACTTGCGATAATTTTCCATTCTTCTGGTTGGATATTAGAACTATCTAATACCATTATTGTTTTACTTTCTATTGTTGATTCATTGTCTTCTAATGAATTTTTTAATAAAGCATTTGTATCAGATGGAACTAAACCTGCACTAGAAGGGACTGATGAAATTGTTCCACCTGTTGAAATTAAAAGGATTTTTTTCATTTTAAACACCTCTTCATTTATTATATATCTTTTTAAAAAATAATTCTATAAAAATATATTTTTATAGAGAAATTTTTATGAAAAAAGTTTTTCTTTACAAATTTAAATATTATGGTATAATATTATTTGGCTTTATGTAAATAATAATATATGGAATTTGGAGAAATAGATTTATAAATATATTAAATTAGGAGGAGCAGAATTCCCCATCTATGATGGTTCTCCATCTGCAAATTTAAACATGACTACTGAAAGATTAGAACATAGCCGTGTTAAGGCTGTATTTGAAGTAACTGCAGAAGAATTTGACAAAGCTTTAGATAAAGCATTTGAAAAATGTAATGCAAAAGTTACTATTAAGGGTTTTAGACAAGGTAAAGCTCCAAGAAGTGCATATGAAAAGAATTTTGGTGTTGAATCATTATATGATGATGCATTAAATTTCATTTTAAATGAAAAAGCTTCTGAAATTTATGCTAATCAAGAATTAGCAAAAGAAATTGTTGGTCAATTTGAACCAGCTATCGAAAGTGAAGAAAGAATCGAAAAAGGTAAAGGATTTACTGTATCTTTAACTTTTGATGTTTATCCAGAAGTTAATTTACCACAATATAAGGGTATTGAAGTAACTGCTCAAGTGTTAGAAGCTACAGAAGAAGAAATCGATAATGCAGTTAAAGCATTAGTTAAGAAAGATGCTTCTATGCAAGCAAAAGAAGAACAAGTTATCGCTAAGGGTGACTATGCTACATTTGATTTTGTAGGTTCTGTTGATGGTGTTGAATTCCCAGGTGGTAAGGCTGATAATTATGAATTACAAATCGGTTCAGGACAATTCATCCCTGGATTTGAAGATCAAATGATTGGTATGAAGGCTGAAGAAACTAAAGATGTTAACGTTACTTTCCCTGAAAACTATGGTGAAGCTAGCTTAGCTGGTAAGGCTGCAGTATTTAAAGTTACAGTTCATGAAGTTAAAGAAGAAGTATATCCAGAATTAACTGATGAATATGTTCAAGGTTTAAATATTGAAGGTGTTACTACTGTTGCTGAATTAAAGGCTAATAAGAAGGCAGAAATTGAAGCTAAAAAGGCTGTTAGTGAAAAAGATCGTCAAATCGATACAATCATTAATAAGATTTTAGATAATACTGTAGTTGATATGCCTGCTTCATTAAATGAAGAAAGAATTAACCAAATTCGTGGTCAATATGAACAACAAGCTAAGATGTATAATATTCCATTTGAAACTTTCTTAAGCTTAATGAATATTACTAAAGAAAGATTTGAAGAAGAAACAGAAAAGCAAGGTAAGAGACAAGCATTATTTAATGTTGTATTCTCTAAATTAGTAGAAGTTGAAAACTTAGCTCCTTCTAAAGAAGAATTAGATGCTAAGGCAGAAGCTGATGCTTTAGCTCAAAATTCAACTAAGGAAGCTATGTTACAACAAAATATCGGTAGATATTATAGTGATTTAGCTTATAATAAGATGGTTGATTTATTATTATCAGAAGCAAAAATCGTTTAATTTATGAAAATGGGAGGTCTGAAACTCCCATTTTTTCATAAAAATAAAATATTTTTGGCAAAGTACTTGCAAAAGTGCCAAAAATGTAATATAGTATATTTGCATGCTTTTTTAGGTTTGCAAGAAAGGGTGATATTATGGAAGATAATACTAAAATTGTTCTACCTGCCATTGCCGTAAGAGGAGTTGTTCCACTTCCTAATAATGAATTTAGAATTGAAGTAGGACGTGCTAATTCAGTGTTAGCTTTAGATGCTGCTGAAAAGATGTATGGTGGTAATATTTTATTATTAATTCAAAAAAATCCAACACTTTCTGAAGTTACAGAAAATGATGTTGAAGAGATTGGTGTTTTAGCTAAAATTAATTTAAAACTAAGATTGCCAAATCAAAATTATAAGGTTAAATTTAAGATTTCTGATCGTGTAAAAATTAAGGAATTTACTTCTAATGATCCATATTTTGTATGTCATTATGAAAAATTGTATTCTATTTGTCAAATGGATGATGTTGAAAGAGCTTTAATTAAGAATATTTCTCAAGCTATTTCTTCATCTGGGCTTAATTTATTTACATCACAAGAAGAAGCTTCTAGATTATTACAAAATAATACTAATGCTGATGTTTTATCAGATGTATTAGCTTTCCAATTAAAATCTAATGCTCCTGCGAATAATAAATATCGTTATTTAGAACAACTTTCAGCAACTAAACGTTTAGAATATATCTTAGAAGATATTGAACATGAAAAACAAATTGTTGCTATTGAAAATAAGATTAATAGTGATGTTAAAAAATCTATTGATGAATCACAAAAAGAATATTATTTACGTGAAAAGATGCGTGCTATTCAAAATGAATTAGGTGATAAGGCTCGTCAAGAAGAAGATGTTGAAAAACTTCGTAAATTAATTGAGGAAGCTAAACTACCTCAAGGTGTTTATGAAAAAGCTAAAGCTGAATTGCAAAAATATGCTAATACAAATAATCAAATGGCTGAATCTGGGGTTATTAGATCATATTTAGATTGGATTATTAATTTACCTTGGTATAAGGCTAGTGAAGATAATAATGATTTAGCTTCAGTTGCTAAAGCACTTGATAAGAATCATTATGGATTAGAAAAAGTAAAAGATCGTATTATTGAGTATTTAGCAGTTAAGATTATGACAGGTCATAATCCATCAACTATTTTATGTTTTGCAGGTCCTCCAGGTGTTGGTAAAACATCTCTTGCTAGAAGTATTAGTGAAGCATTAGGTAGAAAATTTGTAAAACAATCTTTAGGTGGAGTTCGTGATGAATCTGAAATTAGAGGTCACAGACGTACATATATTGGGGCATTACCTGGACGTATTTTAAAGGGTATGAAAGATGCTGGTACTGTTAATCCAGTCTTCTTACTTGATGAAATCGACAAAATGACAGCTGATTATAGAGGTGATCCTTCAGCTGCAATGCTTGAAGTTTTAGACCCTGAACAAAATAAATTCTTCTCTGATAATTATTTAGAAGAACCATATGATTTATCTCAAGTTATGTTTATTACTACAGCTAATGATTTATCTAATATTGCTGCTCCATTACGTGATCGTATGGAAATTATTGAATTATCATCATATACTGAAATTGAAAAGTATAATATTGGATATAAACATTTATTACCACGTGAACTAGTTGAACATGGTTTACAAGAATCACAATTAGAAATTGAAAGCGATGCAATGTATGCAATTATCCAAAATTACACAAGAGAAGCAGGTGTACGTGAACTTAATCGTATGATCGCAACTATCTGTCGTAAAACAGTTAGAAAGATTTTAATGGATAAAGTTGCTAAAGTAACAATAACATGTGATAATTTAAATGAATTCTTAGGTAAGATTAGATTTACTAATAATAAGAATCGTGAGAAAAATCAAGTTGGTGTTGTTACTGGTTTAGCATATACACAATTTGGTGGAGATACTCTTGATATTGAAGTTACTACATTTGCTGGTAAGGGTGGTTTACAACTTACAGGTAAATTAGGTGATGTTATGAAAGAATCAGCTCAAGCTGCTTTTTCTTATGTTAAATCTCATGCAAATGATTTAAATATTCCATCAGATTTCTTAGAAAAAAATGATATTCATATTCACGTTCCTGAAGGTGCAGTTCCAAAAGATGGTCCATCTGCAGGTGTTACATTAACTACAGCTTTAGTATCTGCTTTAACTAATAAACCAGTTGATTGTCATATTGGT
This sequence comes from Anaeroplasmataceae bacterium, assembly GCA_045127955.1. Lineage (GTDB taxonomy): Bacteria > Bacillota_I > Bacilli_A > Acholeplasmatales > Anaeroplasmataceae > Pelethenecus. The sequence goes on along the minus strand of JBGVRA010000021.1, from coordinate 10,316 downwards.
ATGACAGGAGAAATTACATTACGTGGTTCTGTTTTACCTATTGGTGGTTTAAGAGAAAAATCTATTGCTGCTCATAGAAGTGGTTTAACTAAGATTTTTATTCCATTTGATAATGAAAGAGATATAGAAGATATTCCAGAAGAAGTTAGAAATGTTTTAACTATTGTTCCTGTTAAACATATTAGTGAAATTTTAGATTCTATATTTTAAATTTGAAAAAGTATTATCTTTTTAGGTAATACTTTTTATTTTTTTAAAAATATCACTATTATTATAAAATGAGGTGATATTTTTTGAAAATTAAATCATTAAATGAAAATGATAGACCAAGAGAAAGATTAATAAATTTAGGAGTGAATTCTTTATCAGATGTTGAACTTTTAGCTGTTATTTTAGGAACAGGTACTAAAGATATGGATGTATTAAGTTTGGCTAATTATATTTGTAATAATTATAGTATTAAGAGATTAAAAGATATGGATTACAACCAGTTAATTAAGATTCCAGGAATTAAAATGGCAAAGGCTACTAGTCTAATTGCTACTTTTGAACTTGTTAAAAGAACATTAGAATGTGATAGTAAAAGTATTAGTTTTGATTGTAGTAAAGATATTTTTAAATACTTATATTCTTACTTTTTCTTAGAATCAAAAGAAAAGTTAGTTGTAATTTATTTAGATTCTAAATTAAGTGTTTTGAAAAAAAGTATTTTTGATAGTCATATTCCTAATTTTGTTGAAATTCCAATAAGAAAAATAGTAGAAGAAGCTATTAATACTAATTCTACAGGTGTAATTATTGCTCACAATCATCCATCTGGTGATGTAAGACCATCTTTAGCTGATAAGGAATCAACTTTAAAATTATATGAAACTTTGACTTCTGTTAATGTAAATTTAATAGATCATTTAATTATTTATCAAGATAAGTATTTTTCATTTATAGATAACGGAATGTTAGTAGATGAAGTTGAATATGATTATTTAGGTGATCTTGATTATGAAAATATCTAAAGCTATATTCTTACTGATTTTTTTGTTTAGTTATTTATTTGTTCCAGGTGTTAACAAGATATTAAATCATGAGATTAATTATTTATATATTTCTAGTATTGTTGCTAATAGTTTTTATGAAGATATAAAAACAGTTTCAACTGATGAAAAATTAGTTGTAAAAGATTATTTAATTGAAGAAAATAGATTATATATTTTTCCCATGACTAATGATGTTAAATTACCAATTGGAGTAATGATATCAAGTAAGACGTTAAATTCTGTAGAAGTTGTATCGCTTGATGATAGGTTTTATATTTACAATTTAGAGGAAATAAATTCTTACATCTATCAGTATGTAGATAGTTTTAATAGTATAGGTAAAACCAATGATTATGTCGTTATTGTTGGAGACGATTTAAGTAGGATTATTAATAAATTAGAAATTTATTATGAGAAAGTTTAAGATTGATTATAGTTTTATAGTAGTAATAATTTTAATCATATTATCTCCTAAACAAATAATATTGTTTAAACTATTATTGTGCTTATTTGTTCATGAGGTTGGTCATATATTTGTATGTTATTTATTTAATATAAAGATAAATAAGTTAATTTTATTTGGTACTGGTTTTATGATGGATATTAATAATGATGATTTATTATTCTATCAAAGTATTTTATTATATTTTGGTGGAATATTTTTTAATATCTTACTTTATTTAGTTAATATTGATAAAGATATAAGTATGATTTCTATAATATTAGCCATAATTAATTTAGTACCAGTATATCCTCTTGATGGACATCAAATCATAAAATCAATATTGGAGTATTTTATACCTATTTATAAAGTGTATATTATATCAATAATAATATCAGTGGTAAGTTTGTGTATAATTTTTATTATAAGTATTGTTTATAAAGTAGATTTATTTTTATTTTTTAATTATTTATATTTACTTATCTTAATTTGTAAATTATATAAAAATAGAAAAATATATTATCAACAAATAATATTACATAGATATTTAAAAAATAACTATAAGAAAAAAGAAAAAATAATAAATGTCTATAATAATCATATTTACTATCTTTATAGATATCATTATGTTATCTTTTTTGATAATTTTAGTCTAATTGAAGAAAAAAATGTCATAAAGCACTATTTTAAAAATTAATCTTATGTTATAATGAAATATCTATTTTAAAAAGAGGTGTTTTTATGGGAAATTATAATAGTTTTGAATTTTTAAAAAAGCTAAGTTTTGAAAGAATGGGCGGTACAGATAATGAACTAAAAGCTGCAAATATGATTGTTGATGAGTGTGCAAAATTAGGTGTTACAGCTCATTTAGAAGGTTTTATGGTTGATGCTTATGAAATTGAGGAAGCAAAGTTAGAAGCTTGTGGAACTATTTTTAATGTTACTGGTGTTGGTATGAGTGGTAATACACCAGTAGAAGGTGTTACTGGACCATTATTTGTTTTAGAAAGTGAAGACAAGGTTAACGACTATGATTTAACTGGTAAGATTGTATTTGTTGCTGGAAGAATGGGATATAAAACTTATAAAGCATTATGTGAAAAGAAGGCTATTGGTTTTATTTGTGCAAGTGGTTCTTTGTATGATGATTTAGATAAATCTGATTTAGATCAAATGACATTAAGACCTAGACATTATGAAAATGGAAAAATTCCTGGTGTTTGTATTAGAATGATTGATGCTCAAAAAATTATTTTAGATGAAGTAAAAGAAGTGACTTTAACATTAATCCAAGAAGAAAAAAAGGTAGAATCTCATAATGTTGTTGCTGAAATTAAAGGTAGTGAAAAACCAGAAGAAGTAATTGTATTTACTGCTCACTATGATTCTGTTAAGTTTTCAACAGGAGCATATGATAATGGTACAGGCTCAACTACAATTTTAGAAGCATTAGCATACTTTAATGAATTTAAGCCAAAACGTACTTTAAAGTTTGTTTGGTGTGGTAGTGAAGAAATGGGCTTACTAGGTTCAAAAGCTTATACAGAGGCTCACAAAGATGAATTAGAAGCATATAAGTTATGTATTAATATTGATATGACTGGTGTTGTTATTGGTAAGGATATTGCATGTTGTACAACTAAAGCATCTTTTGCTGATTATATTAATTATGTTGGTAAGGAAGTAGGATTTAATATATCTGCTAGACAAGGTGTATATTCATCTGATTCTACTCCATTTGCTGATAATGGTGTTCCTGCAATAAGTTTTGCAAGACTTGCTCCTAGAGGTGGTGCAGAAATTCATAGCCGTAAGGATGTTATTGATTTCTTAGACAGTAAAAATTATTATAGAACATGTGAATTTATTAATTATTTTGCTGATAAAATGGATAAAGCTTGGACAGTTCCTGTAGAAAGAATTATCCCTGATGAAATGAAAAAAGAATTAGATATTTATTTAGGAAGAAAAGAAAGAGATGGAAAATAGAAAACTTAAAATTAATACAATTTATAGACATTTTAAAGGTAATGATTATTTAGTTATTGGAACTGCATATCATTCTGAAACTAAAGAAGAATATGTTATTTATAAGGGATTGTATGATAATTTAGATACATATATTAGACCATTAGATATGTTTTTGTCAGAAGTGGATCATGAAAAATATCCTGATGTTAAACAAAAATATCGCTTTGAAGAAGTTGTTTTACCTTCTAAAATATAAGAAAAAAGCCCTGTAGGGCTTTTTATTTTGAATTGAAGTATTGATCACAAAATCCATCCCAAAGTTCTTTATAAAGCTCTTTAGATATTACTTTTAAATCTTTTATGTTTTTTATATTTTGTTCTTTAGCAAAATAAACAAAATCATAAATAGAATCATCAAATTCATCAATATATACATTTACCATTTTTTGGTGATTTATATAGGCTAGATATAATCTATGATGTCCATCTAATAAAATATATTCATCATTTATTATATTAACTGGTAAATAGATTTCATCTACATCCATATAATTGTCAAGATTGTTTAATTTATCTTCATTAATAAAAAACTGTGATGGTGCAATTACACTTATTGGTAATTTAAATGTAAATATATCATCAAATGATTTATAAAATGAGTTATCTTTGGTTTTAAATTTAGTAATATATTTATTATAAAACCTAAATTTATCAATTACTTCATTAATGTATATATCATTATCTGATATGATAGTAGCAGTAGTATTATTAATTATAAATTCATAATGATAAATATTTTCTTTATCTTTTACTATGAAACAATTACCAAGTACTCGTGATTTTTCTTTAAAGTATGGATTATCATATGTTTTAATAATTTTCATTTTATTCACCTTCTTATCATACATTATAGCAATAAATGATAATTTATTCAAATTAAAAAAGAAGAAATACGAAAATATCGTATTTTTATATTGAAATTATCTTCGAAAATTTTCGGTAAAAATCGTAAATATTTTCAAAAACGCTTTCATAATGATTTTTTTTAAGGCTAGTACTATAATAGTTATCAAAGAAAAGAGGAAATGCCTATATGGAGAATACTGTACAAAAGAAAATTGACTATGACAAGTGGATTGAAAGTGAGAAACTTCATAGAGATTTATGTGGTTCTTATGATTTTTGTAAGTACTGTAATAAGTCTTTAACTAATCCATGTGCTAATGCGGTTGAGGCAATTCAAATTGCTTTAAAGGAAACTGCATATAGAAAGTCAGCCAAAAAATAAGTAAATCTTTAAGTGATAAAAAGAACTACTTTATTGTAGTTCTTTTTATTTTATTTATTTTTTAAAATGAAAAAAGCCTTTTTAAGGCTTTAATCATTATAATAATTCCATATAATCACAATCAACAGAAGCAAGGTCGTATTCTAATGTTTTACCTAATGCGTCACAAATATGGTATAATTTTCCGTTTTCAATATATCCATTCCATGTTGCGATTACAGTCTTAGTTTGACTTAATTCAACTAAGAAATCTAATAAATCGATTTTTGAATCTGGATGATATAAGATATGTTTTTTATCTAATAAGATTTCTTCAGGACGATATGTACTTAAAAATCCACTTAAGAATCCATAGATATAGCTTGGATCTTTACCTTCTGGAAGTTTTTTACCTAAAATTTGGTCGAAGTCAAGAATCGGAATTCCCTTTTCTTGTGAATAGTTATGTAGGTATTTTGATTTACCTGAACCTGCTTTTCCAATGATTAATAATAATTTGTGTTTTTGATGCATGATTATCTTTCTCCTTTTCTATTGATTTTTAAATAGTTTATTTATAAATTAATTATAATTTAATGTTTAAAGAAAGTAAAGGCTAATTTTCTATTTTCTTTACTTTGTTTGCTATTTTTTTAATATTAAATCGTTCTATTTTGTCTTTCATGTTAGAAATTGTTGTAAACATTATTTCATTGCATGTTTCTATGATTGTTTTATTAGCATTTGCAATTGCTTCTGAATTTTTTTGAATTTTTTCTATTTTTTTAATTAATGAATCTAATGGATTTTCTAAATATGTCTTTTTAAATCCTTCAAATTCTTCTAATATTTCAATACTAGATAGAAGTGTTAATTCATCTTTTTTCTTTTCTAATAAAACTTCACTATACTTATTTGCTAAAGAAGAAATCAAACTTAAGAATGTGATAAAATATTGAGGTCTAACAACATACATTTTATCATAATCTCTTACCTTTTTAATTGGCGTATCATTTGCTGAATCCCATTCTAATTCGGAAATTAGAAGTGCGTATTCACAATTCTTTTTGATTCTATCTTTATCTAGTTTTTGATAATGGTCAGAATTTTTCTTTTTATTTTTAGATGTTAATGCTTCATTTTTCATTTCACAACATACACTGGCTAGTTCTAATGTTTTATTGCTATCTAAATAACTTCTAAAGATGTAGTCAGCTTTAGTACCTTTTGCCTCATCTTCATCTTTTATTACGGTATTATCTTTTTCCCAACTACAATTATTAAATCCTATTGTTGCGTAAGACTCATATTCTTCATTACACCAGTTTTCTAGTTCTTCACCTAGCATTTTAACATTTAATGTGGATTTAACTAGTTTTAATCTTTCAATTTCGAATTGTAAGGCTTTATTATAATTTTCATAATTTTCTTTTAATTCATTAACTGCTTTAATATGATCATTTTCTTTTGTTTGAATTTTTAATAAAGATTCATTTGTTTGTTTTTCTAGTTTTGACTTAAGAAGAAGTATTTCTTCATTATATTTTTGTTTAATTTCTTGAATGTTATTTGCTATTTCTAAATCTTTTAAATTATCTTTTTCTTTTAATTTTGCTTCTAATTTATCTTTTTCATTTTTGTTTTCTATTTTTAATAATTCAATTTCATGATTTTTCTTGCTTAATAATTCAGTTATTTCATGATTATTATTTTCTTTTAATTTTTTTATCTCTAAAGCTAATTCATTTATTTTCTCGTTATATTTATTTGTTTCATTTATTAAAGAAATTTCATAATCTTTTTTGATTTTTTCAAGCGTTAAATTCATTTTGTCATTAATTTGTTTTTGGTATGAAGCTTCTTTTTCTTTAAGTAAAACATTATTAATATGATTTAAATCAACAGATTCAATATCGTTTAAATCAATATAATCACCTTTAGATGCATCTTCTTGAAGAACAAGAGTATTTTTATCTTGTATTATTACATTTATCTTTTTCACATTTATCACCTAGATTTATTATATTATATTTTATCCTTAAAAACAATAAAGCTTTTATTGGTAAATTGATTTTAAATTCTTTTTAGTATATAATACTAATGATATGAGGTGATAACTTGGAAAAATATGAAATTAACAAGTTTATAGATGAATATAAAGTTAAGTTAAATGATGTTAAAATAGCCTTAAATATTGATGGTAAGATTCCTGTACTTATCGAATTAGAAAAAGAGATTTCTAAAGAAGATTTTTGGAATGATCAACAAAATGCTCAAAAGATAATTTCTAAAGCAAATCAATTAAAAGAAACTATTAATTCATATCAAGAAGTAAAACAGTCATATGACGATATATTTGAATTAATTGATATGGCTTTGATTGATTCGGAGGCAATGGAATTATTAGAAGTTATGATTGATGAATTTAAGAAAAATGAAGCTATTTTAGAAGAAAAAGCATTACTTTCTGGTAAGTATGATGATGCAAATTGTATTTTAGAATTACATCCAGGTGCTGGTGGTACTGAGTCAATGGACTGGGCAGATATGCTATATAGAATGTATACTAGATTTTGTTCTTTAAAGGGATTTAAGGTAAAGGTTTTAGATTATTTACCTGGTGATGAAGCTGGTATTAAATCTGTAACGATTAGTATTGAAGGTGCTTATGCATATGGATTATTTAAATCAGAAAGAGGGGTCCATAGATTAGTTAGAATTTCTCCTTTTGATTCAAATTCTAGACGTCACACTTCATTCGTATCATGTGATGTAGCTCCCCAAATTGAAGAAACAAATGAAGTTGTTATTAAAGATGAAGATTTAAAAATTGATGTATATCATTCCTCAGGAGCTGGAGGTCAGTCTGTTAATACAACTGATTCAGCTGTAAGAATAACTCATAAACCTACGGGAATAGTTGTTACATGTCAAAATGAAAGAAGTCAAATAAAAAATAGAGAAATAGCGTTTAATATCTTAAAATCTAAACTATTGGAATTAGAATTAAAAAAACAAGAAGAAGAGATGAAATCATTAAAAGGTGAACAAATGAATATTAATTTTGGTAGCCAAATAAGATCATATGTATTTTGTCCTTATACACTTGTTAAAGATCATAGAACAGGCTATGAAGTTGGTAATGTGTTATCTGTTATGGATGGTGACATTGAAGGATTCATGCTTGCATATTTAAAGATGATGGCAGGTAAAGATAATGAATAAGAAAATAATATTAAAAAAGATAAAACAATTTATTATGATAGCTATAGGTGTTATTTTACTTGACACAGCATTTTATTTTTTCATGGATCCTGCAAATATTGTAATGGGAGGTATGATGGGATTATCTATCTTACTTCAACCACTTTATTCAAAAGTAGGTGCTTGGTTTACTCCATCAATATTTTTATTTATTGGTAATACAATAACTCTTATTGTTGGTGGTATATTACTTGGAAAGGATTTTTTTGCAAAAACAGTTTTTTCGAGCCTATTTAGTCCATTAGTTGTTTTTGTTTATGAACAATTCTGTAGTCCTAGGTTTTTCTTAGGGTCTGTTTCACCTGCAGGATATTATATTGTTGCTTTAGTATGTGGTACATTACTTGCTGGTATTGGAATAGGACTTGCTATAAAAAATAATGGTTGTACAGGTGGAATGGATGTTGTTCAAAGAATTTTGAGTAAATACATGCATGTGCCACATTCTTTAACGATGTATTTTACGGATTGGGTTATTGTAATCTTATCTGGTTTTATATTGACAAGTAGTTACGTGTTTAATATAGAACTAGTTTTATATGGAAGTATTGGTGTATTAGGAGTATCTAAAATAATTGATACATTAGTATTAAATGCTAAATCTAGAAGAACAGCATACATAATAACAAATAAGCCAGATGAAGTTAAAAATATGATTTATGAAACAATTGATAGAGGTGTTACTTGCGTTGATGTGTATGGAGGATACACTGGGGATAAGAAAACAATGATTATTTGTGCAATGGATAAAAATCAAGCATATAAAGTCAATGAAATATTAAAAAGAGATTTTCCAGATTCATTTAGTTTCTTATCTGCAACAAGAGAAGTATTAGGAGCTTATGATGAACATAAATATGAAGAAAATAATAAGCTTAACTAAAAATAAAAATGGATTATATGATGTTTTAATTGATGATGAAATACTTACAGTAGATGAAGAAATAGTATTAAAATATCGTTTATTTAAAAATAATGAAATTGATGTTAAAGATTTTGATTTAATTAGACATGATGATTTTGTTTATAAGATATCAAATAAAATGTTAGAATATAGATTAAAATATAATAAATCTATAAATGAAATCAAACGTCATTTCTTATCTAAAGAAATAGATGAAAATATAGTATGTCAAGCTATTGAATTATTAATTTCAAAAAAATTAATTAATGATCAAGAACTGGCTTTAATGATTTGTACATCTCTTGCAAGAAATAGTAATGGTTATTACTTGATTAAAGAAAAATTAAAACAAAGATTATTTAATGATAATATTATCAATTATGCTTTAGAAAATCTTAAAATAGAAGATATTAATTACGGAAAAGAAAAATTAGTAATAAAATTAGAAAAGAAATATCTAAAAGAAGAAGATAAAATAAAAAAATATAAAATTAAGAAGCAATTATATAATCACGGATACAAAGTGGATGAATAACATTATCCACTTTTATTTTGAAAAAAATAATGGTATAATGATTAAAAGGAGTGATTGTTCGATGGAAGAATTATTAAATCCCAAAAAAGAAAATGATTTTGAAAATATAACTGAAAGATTAGAATATGACCATATAGCATATATGTATATAGAAGATGATATTAATTTTCCTCTTTTTCAAAAAGGTGATATGGTATCTATATTAAGAAAAGATTGGTATGATGAAAAAGAAATAATTTTATATTATCTTGAAGGACATTATTTTTTAAGACGAATAATAAAAAAATCTGATAAATCATATTTTTTATGTGCTGATAATGAACGTGAAATAAGATTTATTGATGAAAGTTGTATATTAGGTAAAGTCATTTCAAGAGAAAGAGGAAAGAAAAGATTATCTTTAGTCTTAGGTAAAAATAAATTTTACACTAATAGTATGATGAGAAAAGGTAAATTTTTATTAATTAGCGATACAATTACAGATGACCATGAAGATCAAGGTGATGTATTTAAATATGCTGAATCAGCTTCATTTACTAGTTCAATAAATAGAAAGTCTAAATTGAATTTAAACGAGGAAGTTCCTATTGATGATAAATTAATGAGAGATATAGAACAATTTAAATCTCCATATGAACGTATGGCTGAATATGAAGAACATTTAAGTCGTACTCAGGTAAAAAATAAAATTCAAGAAGAACCTAGTGAAGAAAACTAGATAACGCAATAATAAATAGCACGATTATTCGTGCTTTTTATTAGTATGACGGGCATGCCATATCTCTAAGGTGAAAGTCCTAAGAGGCGTATTTGTCGCGAACTCGATAGCAACTTGCAAAGTGTAAACCAGTGATGGAACGTGAAAAGAAGCAATAGCGAAATCGTGGCCCAACGAG
>JBGVRA010000020.1:0-77318 GCA_045127955.1 Anaeroplasmataceae bacterium | reverse complement strand
GGGAGAGCATCTGCCTTACAAGCAGAGGGTCGGCGGTTCGAGCCCGTCATCCTCCACCATTATGCCGAAATAGCTCAATTGGCAGAGCAACTGACTTGTAATCAGTAGGTTGAGGGTTCGATTCCTTTTTTCGGCACCATTATTGATATTAAACTGATACTTAAATGTGTCAGTTTTTTTAATTTTTACAGTAGGAGTGAAATTTATGGTCACAATTAGATATGCTTCTGTTCTAGATAAAGAATTTTGGTTTACACTAGATAAGCACTTGAATGAAAAAGAGTTTTATAAGATAGTTAGAGATGATAGAGGTTATATTTTATTAAATGACAACAAACCAATAGGATTATTAAGATATAATCTTTTTTGGGATAATATACCGTTTTGTAATTTAATAATTATTGATAACAAAAATCAAGGAAAAAGCTTCGGGAAACAATTAATTAAATATTGGGAAAATGATATGAAATCACAAGAATATAAAGTAGTATTGACATCTACGCAAGTAGATGAAACAGCTCAACATTTCTATAGAAAAATGGGATATAAAGATTGTGGTGGTCTAGTTATAGATATACCTGGATATGAACAACCTATGGAACTTTTTTTAATAAAAGCTATTTAATAATTATTAATGCTATTTTCTTACAATAATGATATAATAAAGAAAAATAATTAATTTAACATAAGGAGAATATTATGCCATTTACTAATATAAACTTTAAAGGTGAATTTAGAAGTTATCAAAAAAGAGTATTAGATAATTCTTCTTCATTTTTATTAGATGGAAAAATAAATATTGTAGCCGCACCAGGAAGTGGAAAAACAATCTTAGGATTAGAAATTATTAGAAAATTAAATTCTCCTTGTATTATTTTTTCTCCAACAACCACAATTAGACAACAATGGGGAGCTAGATTTAAAGAATCTTTTTTAAATTCAAATTTAAATGTGGATGATTATGTTTCTTATGATTTAAATGACATAAAATTGATAACATCAATTACTTATCAAGCTCTTTATTCAGCAATGAATAAAATAGCAATAAATGAAGAAGAAGAATCGGTAGATTATTCAAATATAGATTTATTTAAATTAATACTAGAAAAAAATATAAAAACAATATGTTTAGATGAAGCACATCATTTACAAAATGAATGGCAAAAAGCATTAGAAAAATTTGTTAAAGCACTAGATAAAGATATTAAAATAATTTCTTTAACCGCAACTCCTCCTTATGATGCTAATCCTACAGAATGGGAAAGATATGTTTCATTATGCGGAGAAATAGACGAAGAAATTTTTGTTCCAGAATTAGTAAAAGAAAAAACATTATGTCCACACCAAGATTATATAATTTTTAATTATCCTACAAAGGACGAGATTACAGCTTTTAAAAATCATAAAATAAATAGTTTTGAAGCAATTTATAAAATGCAAAATATTTCATTTATTAACAAAATAAACAGTAAAATACAAGCTTTATATGAACAAAACCCAGAATATGTTTATTCTAATTTTAAATATGTAATTTCGATATTTATCTATTTAAATGATGCAGGGATACAAATAAATAAGAAGTTATTTAAAAGCTTAACAAATTCTAAAACAATACCTAATATGAATTTATTATATGCAGAAAGAGCTTACCAATTTTTATTAGATGATCCTTATTTATTAAATGAAGAAGAAAAACAAGAAATATTAGATATATTAAAACAATATTCTCTAATATATAGAAAAAAAGTTAGATTAGATTTATCAGATTCTTTGAAAAGAAGTTTAATAACATCTGCAGGTAAATTGAATAGTATTTCTAAAATTGCTGTTACAGAATATTCTTCATTAAAAGATAATTTAAGAATGCTTATCTTGACTGATTATATTAAAAAAGAAGAAGTTAAAAAGATAGGAACCTCTACTAAAATAGATAATATTAGTGTGGTTTCTATTTTTGAAACATTAAGAAGACATATGGATAATGTTAATATAGGCTGCTTATCAGGAAGTTTAGTTATATTACCACAAAGCCTAGAAAAAACATTAATAAACCAATATAAATTAACCAAAGAATTTAATATTATCCCTCTTGATAACACAAATTATGGAATATATAATTTTAAGGGAAATAATAAAATAAAAGTGGACATAATCTCACAATTATTTGAAGATGGACTAATAAATATATTAATAGGAACTCAAGCCTTATTAGGAGAAGGCTGGGATTCTCCGTGTATCAATTCTTTAATTATGGCTAGTTATGTAGGTTCATTTATGTTATCTAATCAAATGCGAGGTCGTGCAATAAGAACTTACAAAAAAGATCCAAATAAAACCGCTAATATATGGCATCTAGCAACAATAGAGCCGGCTTATGTTTTCGAAAATAATATTTTAGATAAAATATATTTAAAAATTAACGAAGATAAAGATTATATCCATTCATATGATTATCATACTTTAAGTCGTAGATTTGACTGTTTTGTTGGACCTAATTATGAAACTAATGAAATAGAAAGTGGTATAGAAAGAATAACTTTTATTAAACCACCATATGATAAAATAAATTTTGAAGTAATTAATGATCAAATGTTTAATAAGGCTGTTAATAGAGAAAGTATAACAACTAATTGGAATGATACTTTAGATGTTAACGCCAAAACAATAATTGAAAGTCAAGTTCCAAAAGATGTTAAAATACCAGCATTTACGTTTGAAAATATGATAATATTAATGGTTTTAACATCATTAACATCCTCATTAACAGCTGGATTAATAAATATATTAAGTGCAGGATTAAAAACTGATTTATCTTGGATTGCTCTTTGTTGTTTGACGATACTTTCAGTATTAGGTTTTAAATATATGTCTAAGTATATATTATTCGTTTGTAAGCATATAAGTCCTAATAAATCGTTTATTTCGATAAGTAAAGCCATTTTAAATACTTTTAAAGACTTAGATTTAATTCAAGATGCAGCAACACTTAAAGTAGATACTGATAAGTTTAATCTCTATACAACAATTTCAATAAAAAACGCAACACTACATGAACAAAATATATTTAATACGGCAATTACAGAATTATTAACACCTATTGATAACCCTAAATACTTAATCATTAAACAAAACACTATAGGAAGATGTGATTATAAATATTCATTTAGTTGTCCTAGTGTGTTTGCAAAAAACAGAGATAATGTTAAAGTGTTTAAAGAAAATATGAAAAAATCAATTGGTAGTATGGATGTTAAATATGTTTATAATGAAGATGGTAGAGAATTATTATATAAGTGTCGAAAAAAATCATATATTTCAATTAATGCTAATAGAGTAAAGAAAAGACAAAAAGTAACAAAATTTGAATAAATTCATTATATAAAATGGAATATAAAAAAATATCCTGTGAAGGATTATCCCATTTGGAAATGATTTAATTATTATAAAAACACTTTATCATAATAGATAAGGTGTTTTTTTGTATTCGGTTGACAAATTCTTATTATAAGAGTATAATAAGTATGAAAAGTATAACTCGTTATACAAAAAAAGGAGTTTGATGTAGAAATGGAAAAGAATAAAACTAATAAAAACAAATTTGTTGGTATTTGCAAAGTAGGCGAAAAAGGACAAATTGTTATACCAAAAGAAATAAGAACTATGTTTGACATAAACCCAGGAGATTCTGTGATTGTTCTTTGCGATAAAGAAAAAGGTATTGCTCTATTAAAAGCAGATGTCATTGATAGTTTAACAGATAAAGTATTAAAGCAATAAGGAGTGTTATATATGAATATTATAACAATCGATAATGTTTGTAAAAATTATAAATCCAAGAAAGCATTAGACAATGTTTCTCTAACAATTAAAGAAAGCGAATTGTTTGGGCTTTTAGGTGTGAATGGGGCTGGAAAAACCACTCTCATTAAAATTCTTTGTGGTTTAACAAGAAAAACAAGCGGAACAATAACAATAAATAATTTTAATTTAGATAAAGAGATTGATAAAATCAAAGAAATAATTGATATATCACCACAAGAAACATCAGTTGCAAACAATCTAACAGTAAAAGAGAATTTAGAGTTTTTTGCAAATATATACAATAATAACGATGATAAAACGTTAAATGAAATTATAGATATTTTTAATTTAAACGAAGTGTTAAATCAAAGAGCCAAAACTTTATCTGGTGGTTATAAAAGAAGATTATCTATTGCAATTGCTCTAATTTCAAAACCAAAAATTTTATTTCTTGATGAGCCAACACTTGGTTTAGATGTTTTTGCTAGGCGTGAGCTATGGAATATTATAAAGAAACTACAAAAAAATATTACGATTATATTAACTTCACACTATTTAGAAGAAATAGAAAATTTGTGTGATAGAGTTGCAATATTATCAAATGGCAAATTACTTAAAACAGGAACTATTGAAGAAATAAAGCAAATAACAAACACACAAAACTTTGAAGATGCTTTTATAAAGTTAGTGGAGGCAAAGAATGAATAAAATTGTAAATTTTTATAAAAGAAACTTAAAAGAAATTTTAAGAGACCCTATCATATATATTTTTTGTATTGGCTTTCCTATTGCAATGTTTTTCTTGTTTTATATAATTAACAAGTTTTCTAATGGACAAACTCCTACTTTTGAAGTGTTATCTTTACTTCCTGGAATTATTGTATTTTCTTATTCTTTTGTTATGTTAACTCTTGCTATTATTGTATCAAAAGATAAACAAACATTTTTCTTAAAAAGATTATACTCTTCTCCAATGAAATCTTATCATTTTATATTGGGCTATTTTCTTGTTGGCTTATTTATCGGTTTATTACAAACATTGGTTTGTGTTATTACTGGGTTTATAATTTCTCTGCTAGCCAATGTTGGTTTTGTATCTATTGGAAATATTTTGCTTTTATTTATTGCTCAATTACCAATACTTATTACAAATATCTTTTTAGGAATATTGTTTGGAACTATATTTAATGACAAATCAGCACCAGGTATTTGTTCTGTATTTATAAGTTTAGCTGGAATACTTGGTGGTTGTTGGATGCCAATTGAAACAATGGGTGGTTTTGAAACTTTTTGCAGATTTTTACCATTTTACCCATCAGTTTACATTGGTAGAATAATTACAAATTCAAAAAATGCATTAGGAATTACTTATTCTTTTAATAATGTTGCTGGCTTTGGTTTAATTCCTATAAGTTTATTTATGATTGGTAGCATATTTTTTGCAATTATTGCGTTTAAGAAAAATATGGTAAGTGATAAATAAAAATATTATAATGGCAGTTAAGTGTGTGCTTGTTATATACAAGTGTTTTCACTTCACTCGAACAGACAACACATGCCTAACATCTAAACTAAAAAAAGTAAACATATCCAACAAATGAAAACGGAACTAAAATGGGATTCGCTGTTTTTAGCGCCACCCATTTTTCTTTTATTTTTATTAATGGTTGACCAAATTAGATGTTTAGATTACTATCATCTTCATATATATGTTCAAAAGAATCCTAATCAAATATGTGTTTATTAAAGTATATGATATTTTGAGAAAAAAATAAGAAATATAATGAAAATCCAAGTCGAATTTAAAAAAATATAACAATATAACAAATATTGATTTTTATTTAGTATAATGTTATAATTAAATTGTAAAAAAATGAATCGTCTACCTCAGAGTAGCGCCTGAGATGATTTTGCGTGCATACGCCGTAGCCCATGGAGAATGCGTAAACTCCAGCGGAGGTTGAAAGTACCTCGAGGGCTTTTCGTATGCACGCTATTTTTTTTACAAGAAGGGAGGTGAGGACATTGAGTAACTTCTTAACTATGAAATATCATTATAAAGCTAGTTCTAAAGAGAAACAATTATTAAAATTATTATGTAGAATATCAAAGAATATATATAATTCAGCATTATATGAACTTAGACAACAGTATTTCAACAAAAAAAATATATGTACATATTTTGAATTAAATCAAATTATGAAATATAATCCTAATTATCATATATTAAATACATATCAATCTTTATGTACAATTAGAATAGCTTATAATAATATTAGTAAATATATAAGATATCATAACGAAAAAGGGGAATTTATTGGTAAAGGAAATACTGATTTTGCAAGATTTCCTAAGTATAAAAAGAAAAAGTCAGTAATGCCTTTAGTAACAAATCAAATTAGACCTGTTTGGTATAAAGGGCATAAATGTATCAAATTACCTTTATCTAATTTAACTAGAACAAGTAGAATATTTAATAAAGTATTTGAAGATGAATTAATAAATTTATTCATTAAGGAATCAGAATTAAAGGAATCATTTGATATATATTTTAAAATACCAAGAGAGTTATATAAATATAATATACACCAATTTAGAATTATACCAAATAGTATAGGAAATGACTACACGATAGAATTCATATATGAAGTAGGAGAATATGCAAAAACCAAAATAAATATAAATAAATCAATGGCTATAGATTTAGGAATATCGAATTTAGCTTCATGTATAGTAACAAATAATGAATCATTTATTATAGATGGTAAAAAATTAAAATCAATTAATCAGTTTTATAATAAGCAAAAAGCATATTATCAATCTAAATTACCACAAGGAATTAAATACTCAAATAGATTAAGAAACCTAGATAAGAAAAGAAATAGACAAGTTGAAGATTATCTAAATAAAGCTGTAGCAACCATCATCACTAAAGCAATAGAATCAAATATTGATGAAATCATAATAGGATGGAATAATTACATTAAAACAGATGGAATAAAAAACGATGATTTGAAAGGAAAAGATAAAAGGCGTGTAAATCAATCATTTGTTCAAATACCACTTTCTAGATTTAAAGATAAGCTAGTCTTTAAATGTAGGCAAAAGGGAATAAAGACAGTAGTAATTAACGAATCATACACATCAAAATCAAGCTTTTATGATAATGATCCAATAATGAAAGGAAAGTATAGCGGAACAAGAATATCTAGAGGATTATATCAAACAAAAGATAAAAGAATAATAAATGCAGATATAAACGCAGCATTAAATATTTATAAAAAAGCAGTAATTACATGTAACTCAACAAATAATAAAATAGATTATTTAATGAGTAGGGGTCTAACAATACCTAATCGAATATTAGTTAAACTTTAAGAAAAACACCAAATATTTTACATATTTGATGCTTAAATGAAACTAATATATTATTAAAATAGGCGAAGCCTAGAGTAATTAATGAAAAAATATTATTAATTACTTTTGTTCTTTTCATAGTATAATATAGGTGATTATATGATTTTTTTAGCTATTATTATTCCCCTTATTGGGACTACTATAGGATCAATGTTTGTTATATTACTTAAGAAAAATATAAATCATAAATGGATTATGTTACTAGAAGGTTTTGCTGCTGGAGTTATGCTTGCTGCATCTATTTGGAGTTTGTTGATTCCTAGCTTAGATTTATCAAAAACGGTAATTCCAACTGTAATAGGTTTTATCTTAGGTATGAATTTACTGCTTATCTTTGAGGTTATCTATAAGAAAAATAAAGATATTAATATGCTTAATTTGGCTGTTATTATCCATAATATTCCTGAAGGTTTATCTGTAGGTGTTGCTATTGCTGCTGCTTTAAATAATGATATTATTTTAATGAGTGAAGCTTTAGTTTTAAGTATGGGAATAGGTATTCAAAATATTCCTGAAGGAAGTATTATATCTTTAAATCTAATCAATAAAAAAGGAAAATTTAAAGCATTTGTTAGTGGGTTTTTATCTGGTGTTGTTGAGCCTGTTTTTACGATTGTTGCCATTATTTTAATGTATTATATTAATCCTTTAATGCCTTATTTTTTGAGTTTTGCTGCTGGTGCTATGGTTTATGTTGTAGTTAGTGAACTTATTCCTAGTTGTAATAGTATTTATGGGAATATTGGATTATGCATAGGTTTTATTATTATGATGATTTTAGATGTTTTGTTTAGTTAATAAATATTTACTCTTTTTTTAAAAAATGTGGTAAAATTGTAGTGGTGATGAAAATGAATAATGAATTTTTAGGAAAAGAACCAATTGGTAAATTATTATTTAAACTGTCTATACCTACGGTTTTAGCTCAACTTATAAATATGTTATATAATTTAGTTGATAGAATTTTCATTGGACGAATGGATGAAGTAGGAGATTTAGCCTTAACTGGCGTTGGAGTATGTTTGCCGGTAATTATGCTGGTATCTGCTTTTGCTGCGTTAGTTAGTTCTGGTGGTGCTCCTAGAGCTTCTATTTTTATGGGAAAAAAAGATAATGTAACTGCAGAAAAAATAATGGGTAATTGTTTTTTCTTACAAATTATTATTTCAATAATCCTTACGATTATTATGCTTTTATTTAATAAAGAAATATTATATCTTTTTGGTGCAAGTCAAAATACGATTGAATATGCATTAGAATATATGAATATATATGCTGTTGGTACAATATTTGTTCAATTAACTTTAGGAATGAATGCTTATATTACAGCCCAAGGTTTTTCTAAAGTAGCAATGATTACAGTAATAATTGGTGCAGTATTTAATATAGCACTTGATCCATTACTAATTTATGGATTAAATATGGGTGTTAAAGGTGCCGCCTTAGCAACTATTATTTCTCAAAGTGTTTCATGCATTTTTGTATTATCATTTTTATTTAGTAAAAAGTCAATTTTAAAATTGAAAATAAATAATTTTAAAATTGATCTAAAACTAGTTTTACCATGTTTGGCGCTAGGACTTGCTCCATTTATTATGCAAGCAAGTGAAAGTATAATAATTGTATGCTTTAATTCATCATTATTAAAATATGGCGGCGATATAGCTGTTGGTGCTATGACCATTTTATCTAGTGTTATGCAGTTTGCTATGCTACCACTTCAAGGACTTGCCCAAGGAGCTCAACCAATTTCAAGTTATAATTTTGGTGCTAAAAATAAGGCTAGAGTTGTTAAGACTTTTAAATTATTACTAATTATTAGTATTAGTTATTCAACTATTTTGTATTTATTATTAATGTTATTTCCTAATATATTTGTTTCTTTATTTACTACGAAAACAGAACTTATTAGTTTTACTGTTAAGGTGCTAAGAATATATTTTGCAGTGTTATTAATTTTTGGTGTTCAAACTGCTTGTCAAATGACTTTGGTTTCTACTGGTAATGCTAAATCTAGTATTATTGTTGCTGCTGTAAGAAAATTTGTTTTATTATTACCTCTTATTTATTTGATGCCATTATTAATGGAAGATAAGACTATAGCGGTATATACTGCTGAACCTGTTGCTGATTTTATTGCAGTAAGTTTTACAGCAATATTATTTTATTTTCAATTTAATAAGTCGTTAAAGACTTTAGAATAAAAAAAGTTCATTTGATTTTATATTATGAGGAGGTGAATAATTAAAAGAAGAAGACACTATGTGTTATATTTTGATGAATTTTTAAAATTTTATTATTTTAAAAAAATAGATGGTTTTAAAAGTTTTTTATAAAAAACAATACTTTTTATTTTGCTTTGTAATAATAGAAAAAACTTTAATATGAAATTTTCTCAAAGGTAAAAAAATGGTTAATTTTTGGCATTTGACATATAAAAATAACATATATAATTATATTATAGTGGTATTATCCACTGCTGGAGGAACGATGAAAATTATGCACGTGAAGGAAACGATGGACGTGTAAGTTAGGAGGACAAGATGGAATATCTTGTCGTGTTAGTGATAACTTTAGTTGTTGTTGCTTACATACTTGGTAACCACGATAAAAAGTAGTTACTAAGTAATTCTACTTTATCATTCATCGTTTCCAAAAGCGAAAAGGGAAACTCTCGCAAAGTTTCCCTTTTCTTTTCTACTTTATCGTCCATCGACATTATTATTATTATATGATAGAAAGGGAAAAAAAACAAGTAATCCACATAATAAATTTAATGATAAGTTTCATTTTATTAATGATGTTTTATAGTTGATATATAAGATTAGACATTATACTAATTAATTATTATGTTAAAGTAATTTTACTATTAGTTAATTATTAAATGGTGAAAAAATGAATTTATAAATAATAAATAATCCAAAAGCATGAATTGAATAATGGTATTTTTTATTTTAAAAATACATTATATATTTTTAAACAGCATAATATTAATAGGTGATGATATGAAAAAGATTCTATTAATATTTGTGCTGTTTTTTTGTTTATTGTTTAATACTTCGGCAAATATAAGAAATAAAGATACATCTTATATTGTTTTAGAAAGTTCTACACTTAGAGTTTTAGAAGGTAAAAATATAAATAAGCAAATGTTAGTTGCTTCAACTGCTAAAATATTAACAGCTATTACTGTAATAGAAAATTATAGTTTAGATGAAGATGTTACTATAAATAATAACGATGTTATAGCAATTGGATCAAAGGTTTATTTGAAGGCTGGAGAAAAGATTAAAAGAAAAGATTTGTTATATGCGTTAATGCTTAGAAGTGCCAATGATGCAGCATCGGCTTTAAGTTTTAATAATAGTAAAGAATTTATGTTATTGATGAATGAAACTGCTAAAAAGATTGGTATGAAAGATTCTGTTTTTGAAAATGCATCTGGATTAGATGAATTAGAATATAATATTTCTACGGCGTATGATATGGCATTACTTTCTGCGTATGCTAAAAAAAATGAAGTTTTTAATGTTATTGCATCTACTCATATTCATAGTTGTAAAACTAATTTAGGTTCTTATAATTGGGTTAATAAACATAAATTGGTTAAAAGTGATGATGATTTTATTTGGGGTAAAACTGGTTTTACAAAGTCCTCTGGGCGTATTTTAGTCTCAAATTATAAAAAAAATGACATGGATTTAATTGTTGTTACTATTAATGATAGTGATGATTGGAATCATCATAAAAGTTTAATTAACCAATTGAAGAATTATAGTTTTATAACATTATTAAAAAAGGGTATTTATGATTCGAGATTAGATGTTAGTTATTACATTTATGTAGATGAAGATATTGTTATCCCAATAAGTGAAAATGAAAAAGAAGATATTAAATTACAATTTAAATTATTAGATAAATATGCTTATCTTTATATCTATTTAAATGATAAACTAATATGCAAAAGACAATTGGATATATTTGATAAATCTAGTTTTGATGTTGATTTGGTTATAGATTTATTTAAATTATAATGGATCATCACCTATTTATAGGTGTTTTTTCTTGTTGAAAATGGTATAATTATCTAGAGTTGTAAAGAAGGTGGACTATGAAATATATTGGAAGAATGCATATATTTGGCGGTATATTTATTTTAATATTTTATGTTTTACTTTTTGTTGTTAGTATATTAATTGGTAATTATTTATTAGGATTTATTGTTACTATTGGACTTGTGAGTGGTTTTATTTTTATAGGATATAAAATGATAGATTGGTATCCTAAAAAGATTAATCAATTATCTTTAAATAAATATAATAGACTAAAAGAATTAGAAAAGATTAGTCTTTTTGATGAGTTGTATGTTAATGCATATAATGATAACGCTGTTGAGATATTAAAAGATATTATAGATTATAATAAGATTAGTCATGTTCAT
Organism: Anaeroplasmataceae bacterium; assembly: GCA_045127955.1. Classification (GTDB taxonomy): domain Bacteria; phylum Bacillota_I; class Bacilli_A; order Acholeplasmatales; family Anaeroplasmataceae; genus Pelethenecus. The sequence goes on along the minus strand of JBGVRA010000020.1, from coordinate 65,659 downwards.
AGTTTAGATTTTGATGCTAGATATGATAAAGATTATGTGATGTTTACATTTAATCATAAGCGTCACACTGTGTGTTTTCATATTTATAAAGATAAAACTATCTATTTTATTGATATGCCTGATAAATATAAGCATTTAGATATTAAAGATTATGAGAAAGAAAAAAAGATTGAAATAGATGTTGATGATTATGAATCTTTAATAGATTTATTTAATGAATTTATTCCTTATATTAAAGAATGTATTGATAACATTGATAATTTTATAGAAACTATGCATGTTTTGGTTATTAATCCTAAATCATTAGAAGAAGTTTTAGAATATCGAGATTATCATAAAGAAAGTGGTATATTTATAAATGTATTATCTATTATTTTAGGTGTGATTTTAGGAATTCTTAGCTACTGTTGTATCCAAGAATTACCTAATATGGATCAAAATTTATTTATAAAGATTTTGTTGGTGATTTGTGTATTATTATTAGATGGATTGTTTGTTTATGCAATTATTTATAGTATTTATTTAATTGTATGGTCTAAATTATTAACTACTGATATTAATAATCAAATTGTCACTGTGATTAACGCTAAACCTGATAAAGTTAAATTACTTGTTGAAAGAGTTGGATATAGGCATCGTGTTACAAAATTTTGTAAGGGAATAAAATTATATTTTAATAATAAAAAACTTAAATTAATATTCCCTCATTATTTTGATTTACCATCTTTAAAACAAAAAAATGAAATTATTAATGAGTTTTTAAATTCTTCAGTTGAATTAAAATATTACAGTAGAAGTAAAGTAATTGTTTCAGGTGCTGAAAAATATAGAAGAATAATTAAGCAAAAAATTAATAAGAAATAGGTGATTAATATGTATAAAGTAAATAAATTAGTTAATGATGAATTAATAGAAGATTTAGCTTTGTTTTTTAATAAAAAATGGAATGTTCCTGTAGAAGCTTATGTTGATAGTATGAATGAAGCATTAAGAAATGAGTGTGGTGTTCCTGCATGGTATTATGTTATTCATAATGATGAAATTATTGCAGGACTTGGTGTGATTGAAAATGATTTTCATCAACGAAAAGATTTAACTCCAAATATTTGTGCAGTTTATGTTAAAGAAGAATACCAAGGAAAAGGAATATGTAGGAGTATGTTTGATTATGTTTCTTGTGATTTGAAAAAGCATAATATTAGTGATGTTTATTTAATCACTACTCATACAAGTTTTTATGAACATTTAGGTTTTAGTTATTATGGTGATATTTTAGAAGATGATGGTGGTATGGTTAGATGCTACCATAAGTGTTTAGGTGAATAGTTATGAAGTTTGATATTGATAAGTTAGAGTGGATAAGAAAGCCAAAAGAATATTTTATTAGTAATGAATTAATTGAAATTAAGACTATGCCTCATACTGATTTATGGCAAAAAACTTACTATCATTTTATTAATGATAATGCGCCTGTTTTACAAATTGAATGTAGTGATAAGTATTTTTCTTTTGTTGTTAAAACATCTTTTAATAGTAAGAAACGTTTTGACCAATGTGGAATAGTTATGTATTTGGATAGCCAAAACTGGTTAAAGGCTTCTATTGAATATGAAAATGAAGAATATCAACATTTGGGAAGTGTTGTTACTAATAATGGTTATTCTGACTGGGCTACTACTGAGATAGATGGTAGTGTTAAAGAGATGTGGTATAGGCTAAGTAGAAGAGAAGATGATTATTTGATTGAATGTTCTTATGATGGGACTAAATATAAACAAATGCGTATTTGCCATATGATTAATGGTAATGATATTATTAGATTTGGGGTTTATGCATGTAGTCCTGAAGATTCTTCATTTACGGCTAGATTTACTAATTTTGAAGTTTTGGAATGTGTTTGGCAAGCTCATGATGGTCAAAAACCTGATTATGATTTATAGGTGTTTTTATGATTAAATTAAAATATGGTAATACGTCTACTTATTTAATTAAAGGTGATTATGGAAATCTTCTCATAGATACTGATTATGCAGGTTCTTTATTTGCTTTTTTTAAAGAATTAAAAAAGAATAATTTAAAAATTGAAGATATTAATTATGTGATTGCTACTCACTATCATCCTGATCATATGGGATTAATTGGTGAACTTCAAAAATATAATGTAAAGCTTATTATTGTTAATAATCAATTAGATTATATTGATTTTTCTTATTCTATTTTTAATAAAGATAAAATAAAATATATACCTATTAATATAGATGATGCGATTATTATTAATGAAGATGAGTCCAGAAAGTTACTAGCTAAGATGGGAATTAATGGAGAAATAATTATTACTCCTAGTCATAGTAAAGATAGTATTTCTATTGTGTTAGATGATGGGAATTGTTTTGTTGGTGATTTAGAACCATATAGTTATATTGGTGGATATATTGATAATGATGATTTAAAAAGAGATTGGGAATTAATTAATAAATATAAGCCAAAAGTTGTTCATTTTGGACATATTAATGATGTTTTTCTAGATTAATAGTTGAAAATATTAACTCAACTACTGGTTTGTATACTTATATTTATAAATTTTATATACTTACTTTGAAAGGAGGAAATTTAATGGATCAAATTAAAATTGGTAAATTTATTGCTGATTGTAGAAAGAAGAATAATTTAACTCAAATGCAATTAGCAGAAAAATTAAATATTACGGATAGAGCTATTTCTAAATGGGAAAATGGTAAATCTATGCCTGATTCATCTTTGATGTTAGAATTATGTGATATTCTTAATATTACTGTTAATGATCTTTTAAGTGGCGAGGAGGTAAGTATGGAAAATTATAAAGAAAAATCAGAACAATTAATGTTAGAATTAGCCAAACAAAAAGAACAAAAGAATCAACAAATGTTATTTTTAGAAGTAATAATGGTTATATTTTCTATTATTATTTTATTAAGTTTCTGTTTTGCTGCTAAATTTTTTGATATGAAAGATTGGCTTAGAATTGTACTTATTGTTTTTGGATTTATTTGCGCGTTAGTAGGTTGTGGGTTTGGGATTAGAATTGAACAAACTGCAGGTTATTATAAGTGTGGTAAGTGTGGACATAGATATGTTCCTAGTTTTAATAGTGTTTTATTTGCTATGCATTTTAATAGAACAAGATATATGAAATGTCCTCATTGTGGCAAAAAATCTTGGAATAAAAAAGTAATATCTAAGTAGATTTTAGGGCCTTTAAGGCCTTTTTTTATTTTTTTTAAAAATAATACGTAGATTATGTAAAATTATGAGAAAATGTGAAAAACGTTTTCAATAACTTGTGCAATCTTTTTGAACTAAATTCAATATAATGTTTTTTTTAAAAATAAACGTTAGAAAAACCGTTATTTTCTTTTGTTTTTTGAATAAAATTCGGAATATTTTAAAATTGACATGTCTTTTTGATAGAAAAAAGTAAAAAAGTAGCTTGAAATTCTAGTTTTGAAGTTTTATTTACAATACTGTTCATTGATTTTTGTTGAATATTAATATATAATATATTAATATGGGAAGTATGGGAATTTTATTTTACATTCCTTAATTATTGGAAATAAAGGAGAAGTATTATTATGAAAGTTAAACGTACACTTCTATTAATGAGTATGGGAATTTTGACACTAACTGGTTGTAGTGTTGAAAATTCTAAAGATGAAATTAAAGTTAATAATCCTAGTAAGGATGAAAAAATTAGCTTAAATGTTCATCAAGCGGATTTAATAGCTAATATAACTGATAATGAAAGATATCTTAATAAAGAATATTTATATGATTTAGTCTCATTAGATGATTCGGATAAGATTAATATTATTGTTACTTTAGATAATGAAGGCTTAGCTGATTTGTATAATGAAGATGGAAGAAGATTTTCATCTTTAAGTGAATATGCTAAAGGTAGTTATGCTAATGGAATTATTAATGAAATGAATTATGATCAAGAGTTGTTATCTAACCAATTGATTAAAGAAAGATATATTAATAGTGTTAATCATTATTACACTACTTTATTTAATGGTTTTTCAGCAAATACGACTTATGGTCAATATAAGAAACTAGTTTCTGCGAATCTTGGATTAAATATTACAATATCTGAGGTTTATACAGAACCTGAATATAAGATTACTTCATCAAGTGATTATGATGCAGTTACAAACTTTGTTAATGTTTATGGAACTGGTATTTTTGATTCAAGTGGCGTTGGATATGATGGTGAGAATACTGCAGTAGCGGTATTAGACTCTGGTTTTGATATTCATCATACTGTATTCCAAAATATGCCTAACACTCCTATGATTACAAGAAATGAAGTTGATGCAGTATTAAAAGAATCAAAAGCTTATGGTTATCATAAAGACATTAAAGTTCAAGATGTATTTATGAACGATAAAATCCCATTTGTTTATGATTATGCTGATAAGGATCCTGATGTTGCTCCATATGATTCTGACCATGGTACTCACGTTGCTGGTATAATTGGTGGTAAGGATGAGGTAATTACTGGTGTTGCAATTAATACTCAACTTGTATTAATGAAAGTTTTTGGAGATATTAATAATGGTGCAATCCAAGATGATATCTTAGCAGCGTTAGAAGATGCTATTTTACTTGGTGTTGATGCTATTAACTTATCACTTGGTAGTGCTTGCGGTTTTGCTAGATCTAGTGATAATGAATATATTAATGTGGTTTACGATAAAATAGAAGAAGCTGGTATTTCTTTGATTGTTGCGGCAAGTAATGATTATAGTTCTGGTTATGGTGGTGAAAATAGTAATACTAATAAAGCTACTAACCCAGATTCTGCTACGGTAGGTTCTCCTGGTACTTATGATTCTACTTTATCTGTTGCTTCTATTAGTGGTGTTAAGAGTAAATATATTGTTGATGAAGATGGATATACTTTCTTCTTTAATAATGCTAATAATAATGCTGGTGAAGCATATGATTTTTATGAAATGTTATATAAGAAGGTTAATGCTAGTGGTGATTCTATTGAGTTAGAATATGTTACTGTTCCTGGTGTTGGTAAAAAGGTTAACTATTCTAATATTGATGTTGAAGGAAAGATTGCTTTAGTTAAGCGTGGAGATACAAGTTTTGAAGAAAAGGCTGCTGTTGCTTTATCACAAGGTGCAATTGGTTGTATTATTTATAACAATGTTGCTGGTGATGTGTTTATGAATGCTGGTAGTGGTTTAGAAATTGCTTTATGTTCTGTTTCAAAAGATGATGGTTCATATTTGGCTTCTAAATCTAGTGGTAAGTTAGTTTTTAATAAAAATTACTTGGCTGGTCCTTTTATGTCTGAATTCTCAAGCTGGGGTCCTGTATCTAACTTACAATTAAAACCTGAAATTACAGCTCATGGTGGTACGATTTTATCTTCTGTTCCTGGTGGAGGATATGAAGAAATTTCTGGTACTTCAATGGCTTGTCCAAATCTTTGTGGTGTTGTTATTTTAGTTCGTCAATTCTTAAAGGAAAAATATGGTGATATTTCAACTGTTGAATTAACTACTTTAACTAATCAATTATTGATGTCTACTGGTACGATTGTTTTAGATGAATCTGGTAATCCTTATTCACCTCGTAAACAAGGCGCTGGTTTAGCTAATTTAGAGGCTACTTTAGAAACTTTAGCATATATAAGTGTTGAAGGTACTAAAAAGGCAAAATTAGATTTATTAGATGATCCTGAAGAAACTGGTGTTTATACTTTAGTGTTTGATGTTAATAATACTTCTGATACTGAATTAAAATATAATATTTCTAATTATACTATGACTGAAAGTTTATCTACTGCTGATCCAGATTATGTTGCTGAAAAAGCTTATATGTTAAATCCTCTTGAAACACTAGAGGTTAGTGGTGATGGAAAATGTGATGGTGATGTTATTACTGTTAATCCTAATGGAAGTGTTACTGTTACATATACTTTAAAATTATCAAATGAAGAAAAAAGATATATAAGAAAATCTTTTGCAAATGGTATATATGTTGAAGGTTTTGCAGTATTAGATTCTATGAATGAAGATAATATTGATTTATCTGTTCCTTTCCTTGCTTTCTTTGGTGATTGGACCGTTGCTCCTATGTTTGATAAGACTTTCTATGAAGTTGAAAGTGAAGCACATAATGGTTCTATTGATGAAGAAGATAAGTTAAAAGCTGATTATTATGCAACTACTCCTTTAGGTACTTATTACTATAGTTATATTATTCCTTTAGGTTCATATGTTTATGAAATTGATGAAAGTGCTTATGATCGAATCCCTGCATTAGAAGAACATGCTGCTATTGGTTATAACTTAGAGACTATTAATGGTATTACTACTGTATATGCTGGTTTACTTCGTAACGCAAAGAAGATGACAACGACAATTGTTAATTCGGATACCGGTGAAGTAGTATATGAACATGTAAAATATGATGAACATAAGGCATATTTTAGTGGTTCTATTGTGCCTGGTTACGATATTATTAATATTACTGCCGCAGAATTAGGTTTACAAAATAATACTAAATATACATTTACTATGCTTGCTGAACTTGATTATGGTGATGGTGGTTTAAGTTCAAATTTGAATAATACATTTGAATTCTCTTTTTACGTTGATTATGAAGCTCCTATTGTTACAGATGCTGATTTTTATTCTAAATATGATAAGAGCTTGAAAGATTATAGATATTATGTTGATGTATATGTTTATGATAATCATTATGCTCAATCTATTAGACCATTTACTATTATTGATGGAAAACTTACTTCATTATCTGAATATGTTATTCCAATTTATAGTGATAATAAAGGTGGTATTTCTAAGGTTACAATTGAGATAACTGATTATATGGATTTATTACAATATGGTTTACTAGAAGATAATAATTTTGCGTTAACTAATGGTTTGGGTTTCTTAGTTGATGATTATGCTTTAAATCAATCATATTCATATGTTACTTTACCTGGTACTAATACTCCAAATATTTCATATAAGGATGAATTTGTATCTAGTTCATCTGGTGGTATTTATACTTATAAACAAAGATTAAATGTAGGTGATGAACTAGATTTATCTTATATGCTTACATCTGATGATATGTTAGATGAAGATCCTATAGTTCAAGCTAAGTATTTCGCATCATTAAAATGGGAATCAACTGATGAAAATGTTGTTAAAGTATACAATGGTAAGATTGAAGCTGTTGGTGCTGGTACTGCGGTAGTTAAGTGTACTACGATGAATACTGATGGGTATGTTTATACTGCTTCACTAAAATTAACAGTTAGAAGTGGTCAACAAGAAGAAGAAAGACAAAGACTTACTGATATTGAATTTACTTATTTTGATGTTTTAAAGGCTTTTATTGATGGCCCAGATGTTTCTGAAATTGGTAAAACTGGGGATAGATTCTTCTTTACTGAGAAATCTTCTATTTCATTTTATCCTAGTGAAAAAGTAAAATTAGGTTATCAATTAGAACCATGGAATTTAAAAGATTATGAACTTATTTGGTCATCTACTAATGAAAAGGTAGCTACAGTTGATGAAGAAGGTGTTGTTACTGCTTTAAAAGAAGGTAGCGCAACAATTACTTTAAAAGTAAAGATTGGTAATAATGTATCTACTTTAATGGCTTCTGTTAGAGTAAATGTAAAGAGTGAATTTGTTATTGAAGGTCAAACTTTAGTTGCTTATAAGGGTTTAGGTGGAGATGTAGTTATACCTGATGATGAAGGTATTTTGTATGTTGGTCCATATGCCTTCTCATTATATACAACAGACTACACTATTGAGATTACTGAAGATGATTATGATGCAGCTAAAACACCTGATGCAAATGATACTGTAAGAAGTGTTACAATTCCTTCTGATGTAAGAGAAATTCAAAAATATGCTTTCTATAAGTGTAGTGCGTTAGAAAGTGTTAAAATATTAACTAGTGCTGAAGGTGATTCATGCCCATTAATTAGAGAATATGCTTTTGCATTTGATACTTCATTAAAGTCAATTAATTTAGAAAAAGTTGGTATTATTGGAACTTCTGCATTTGAAGGATGTACAAGTTTAGATAATATTGATATTTCTTATACTTTTGCGATGGGAAATAAGGTATTTAAGGATTGTACAAGTTTAAGTTATGTTGATATTACTGGTTTAAGAAATGCAGGGTATCAAACATTTGCTGGATGTACTAATTTAAAGACTATCGATAATGGTGAGTTTACTAATTTCTCTAATAGTATGTTTAAAAATTCTGGTTTAACTGCTTTAGATTTTAAAGCTGATAGAATTCCTGATATGTGCTTTACTGGTTGTAAGGATTTAGAGATTGTTAATATTGTTAATGATGTCGTTTATGTTGGAAGTAAAGCTTTTGCTGATTGTACAAATTTAAGAAGTGTAGTATTTAGTGATAAGGCTACTTCTGAATTTATTTATGAATATGCTTTTAGTAATTGTAGTTCATTAGAGTCTGTTGTTTTACCTAATAGTGAATTTGTTTTAGAAGCTAATGCTTTTGAAAATTGTTCTAAGCTAACAAGTGTTACATTTAATGAATTTACTAAGATTTCAACAAATTTAGGTAATGTGTTTAAGGGTTGTAATTTATTAGAAGGATTTAATGTTAATCCAAATAATGATTATTATGTTTCTTCTAATAATTTATTATTAAACAAGGAAGAAGATACTATTATTTTAGCCGCTCCTAAATTTGAATATAATGAATATAGTATTCCTGCAAATATTTCAAATATTAGTAATGGTGCGTTTAGTTCTATTAAATCATTAGAAAAACTTCATATTAGTGATAATGTAGTAGTTGGATCTAATGCATTTGAAGGTTGTACTAATTTAAAAGAAGTTGTACTAGGATTAAATGTAGTTGTTAATAGTTATGCATTTAATAATTGTGTTAGTTTATTTAATATTGTTAACTTAGATAAATTAGAAGTTTATGATAAATATGCATTTAGTAATACTTCATTAAAAGAAGTAGTACTTAATGAAAATTCTTCTGTTTTAGAAGGTGCTTTTGCAAATATTGAAACTTTAGTTAGTGTTGATGCTAAAAATGCATTAATTGGTAATAAAGCATTTATGAATGATAAAGCACTAGTAAATGTATTAGTTAATTGTCAGTCTATTGGCGATTATGCTTTTAGTGGTTGTAAGTCAATAGTTAATATTGATTTATCTAATGTTTATTTTATTGGTGATTATGCATTTAATGGTTGTGTAAGCTTAAATAATTTAGATTTGAATAATATTAGAACTATTGGTAATTATGCATTTGTAGATTGTGATAGTTTAGAAAGTGTTAACTTTGGAAATGTTAGAGCTATTGGCGACTATGCATTTACTTCTATTGAAGGAAAATTAACTAATGATATTACAAGCATTAATTTAGGAAATGATATTAGTTATATTGGTGAAAATGCATTTGCTGATTTACCATTATTAAATAGAGTTAGTATTGGTGATTCTCACTTAAGTGTTGGAAAGTATGCATTTGCATATAATCCTAATTTAGTTGAATTTAGTTCTACTGGTATTATTAATACTATTAGTGAAGCAATGTTTTATGAAGATTTCTTATTAGAGAGTGTTTCAGTTAATGGTATTTTATATGTTAATGATGGTGCATTTATTAATTGTCAAAAGTTAAAAAATATTGATTTATCTAATGTTTTAGAAATTGGTATAGAAGCGTTTAGAAGTTGTATTGCATTAGAAAGTGTTAGTTTAGATAATTGTGTTAAATTAAGTCAAAATGCTTTCTGGATTTGTTCAAATTTAACTTCAATTCATATGCCAAAGATTGAGGTAATTGAATCTGCGGCAATAGCTGAAACAGCTGTAACTGAAATTAAATTACCAAACAGTTTGGTAAGTGTTAGTCCGATGGCTTTCTTATATAATACTAAGTTAACTAAGTTTACTAATGTTGATGGTTTAGATACATGTGATATTAATAATTATGCTAAGTTAGATAACGGTGTTTTATATACTGTTACTAATAATGATAAATATTTACTTTCTTCATATCCCACAGCTAAAGAAGATACTTCATATGAAGTAATATTTAATACTGTTAGAATTGAAGAATATGCAGGATATTCTAATAAATATATTGAAAAGATTATTTTCCCTGATACTTTAAAACTTATTGGTAATATGTGTTTTGCTGATTGTAAGAAGTTATCTACAGTTGAATTTAAATCTACTGTGGCTCCTATTTTAGAAGGAACAGTAAGTAAGACTGGTATTGAATATGATCCTGAAAGTGAAGTATATCAATTATTAAATAAATATTTCCAATTTAATGGTTATTATCCTTTATATTATGGTCAATTTAAAGATATGGTTGGTATGACTGATAAATTAAATATTATCTTACCAAAGAATGATGTTGAAGGTTATGATAGTATCTTATATAATTTATATTTTGATTTAGCTAATACTCAAATTAGTGAATATGAAGCTTTAAATAAATATTCTATTGATTATTTAAATAAGGTTGTGTTAGTTCCAACTGATGTAAAACTTAGTGATGAATTAATTATTCAAGATGCTAGAACTGCTTATAATTTACTTGATCAAGATTTAACTTTATATGGTTATGAACAAGCTTATTTAGATGAACTATTAGAGAACTTAGAAAATGCTGAAAAAGCTTGGAAAGAGTTAAAGATGTCAAGAATTAATAAGGTTTATGAATTCTTAATTGAAGAGATTGAAGCTTTAGGCTCAAGTTATGAATTTGATAAGATTAAAGATTATTATTCTATTGTTGAAGTATTAGATAGAATGGATAAGAATGATAAGAAGTATATTGATACTACTAATGTTGATAGTTTTAAAGCTCAATTTGATGAATACTTTAAAGATTTAAGTGAAGATGTTAATACATTAACTGACATTAATACTTTACCTACATCAACAGTTAATAAAGTTGGATTAGCTTTAAGTTTAGGTCTTATTGGTGGAGCAAATTTAGTTGCAATTGCAGGGTTGTTATTTAAAAAATATTGGTTATTTTAGGAGGAGAGTATGAAGAAAATTTTAATATTTATTACTGTTTTGGTTACCTCTTTATACTTGGCTTCTTGTAGAGGAAATAACCAAATGGATTTTAAGGGTTTTGTTAAGGCTATTTATAATTCAGAACAAATAATGGCTGGTTATAATGAGTCTAATATAATTTTAGATGGAGATTTTGAAGTTTATAATAAGTTGACAAACTTTAAAATTTCTAGAGGTGAAAATGTTAAATCAGAGGTTAAGATAGTTGAAAAGAAACTATCTACCTCTGGTAATCAAACTTATGATGAAACAGTGACAAATTATACTACTTTTAATGATAAGAAGTATACTGTTATTAATGGTACTACATACGAAAATGAATATGTGATGCCTACTTATTATTTGACATTTGTTTTATCGGAAGAATTCTTAGAAGAAGGTTATACTTTTGAAGGTGTTGATGATACTTATACTTTAAGTGCTAAGGTATTAGATAATAAGGTGAGTTCATTATTTTTAAATAAAAGTTTAAAGAGTGTAACTGATTTAGAAATTGAAATTATTGTTTCGAATGGAAATTTAAAAAGTTTTAAAGCTTTTTATACTTCAACGACTGGTTTTAATGTAAAGATTGAAACTGAGTATTTATATGCGAGTGTTGGTAAAGCGAAAGCTGTTTTCTATTTAGAAGGTGGTGTCTGCCAAAACTCAAAAGATAGAGTATCATATGTTTATTCATTTGATGGTTCAATGACTGATACTTTAATTGTTGATCCAAATTCATTAGAAACTGAAGAACAAGATATGATTTATAAAACTGGTTATCACATTGAAGGATGGTATCAAACTAAAACAGTAGATGAAGATGGTAATGTTACTTATTCTGATAAATGGGATTTTGCTAGTGATAGAATGACTTTAGATGGTGTTACATTATATGCTAAATGGGAAATCAATAGATATTATTCTTATGAACTATATTACTATGATAAAGATGGTAAAGAAGTTTTATTAGATAGCTATGAATGTAATGAAGGTGAAAAATTCTATGATTTATTCTTAGATAAGAAAGAAGTAGAAGGTTATACATCATTAGGTTATTTAGATAGCGAAGGTAATCCATGGAATAAATCATTTACTCATCCAGGTGGAGATAGTGATTTAGCTATTAAGGTTTACTTAGATTTAATTGAAGGTGAATATTCTTTAGTTGAAACTTATAGAGAATTTAGAAATGCTATTTCTAGAAATGAAAATATTTATTTATTAAATGATATTGATTTTGATGGCAAAGAAATGTGTTTTGATTCTTACTCTGGTGAGATTTTAGGTAATGGTTATAAGTTAACTAATTTAACTGTTGATTATAATACTTTAAAATCAGGATTAAAGGGTGAATTAAATCCTGATGGTACGTTAGATAATAGTTCAAAAAATACTTTATATATTGCGTTATTCTTTGAACTTGAAAATGTTACTATTAAAGATTTAACTTTTGAAAATTTATTAATTGATGTTGATACATCATTAAAAGATATTAATAATATTGTTATTTCACCACTTGCTATTATAGCTAAGGATGTTAAATTGGATAATGTTTCTATTAGTGGTGATATTAAGTATTCTAAGTTACCTAATAAAGAAATTAATTTAAGTGTTATTACAGATGGATATTTTGTTTACAGTGATAATGTAGTAATTGCTGATAATTGTAATAATGATATTACAAATAATTAGAAGAGGAGGAGAAGAAATGAAAAAGAGAATTTTAGGTTTACTACTACTAGCTTTAGGGGTTACTACTGTGGCTAGTTGTGGTACTGGTTCTGGTGATGTTGATGATAGAGCTTTGATTTTATCAAGCCAAGAATTAGATAAGGTTTTTAATCCTTTCTATTCTTCATCAGCTCCAGATAGTCAAGTTGTTGGTATGACTCAAATGGGTATGTTAGCTAATGATGCTCTAGGTAATATTGTTTATGGTGAAGATGAGGGTGTTGTTGTTTTAGATTATGAAAGTGTATATGATTCTGATGAAGACACAACAACTTATAATTTTGTTTTAAAGAATAATGTTAAATTTTCTAATGGTTCACCATTAACTATTAAAGATGTATTATTTAATTTATATGTATATTTAGATCCTGTTTATACAGGTTCATCTACAATTTATTCTACTGATATTGTTGGTTTAAAAGAGTATAGAACTCAACAAGCTGATGAAAAGAGTCAAGAAAGATTTATGGAACAATTCCAAATTGAGGCTGAAAGTAGAACTGATTATTTACTTACTGCTACTGAATATATTTTTGAAGACTATGAAGATGAGGCTTTAACTATTGCTGAGTTTAAAGAAGAGTTAGAATATTATTCAGAAGATGAAGGTTTTGAAAATATTGTTAGTGATTTTGAAAAGGTATGTAGTTTATTTGAAGAAGAATTAAATGATGATTATGATAATTCTGTTGGTGCTTATAAAGATGTTACTTTTAAGGATTCAAATGGAACTTCTCATTATAATAAATTAACTTCAGATGTTGAAATGTTTTTCTATAATGAAGGGTATTTATATTGGAATAAAAAAGAAGCTAAGTTAGAATCATCTTTAACTAATGACGTTAATGAGTTAAAGAATTGGTCAAGAGAACAAGCTATTAAGACTATTTATGAAGATAAATTACCTATGTCTTTAGAAGAAGTTGTTCTATATTGGAATACTTCTGTTAAGTTTAATGATTATTTAATTAATTCTGCATTAGAAGAATATCATAAGACTCATGAAAGAGAGTTTGAAAATATTTCTGGTATTAAATTTGCAAATCAAAAGAGTCCAGTTACTGTTAATAAGAAAACTTATGTAGCTCCTACTTATGGTGAAGACGGTAGTGTTAATAATGATACTAATGAAGTTTTATCTATTACTATTAATGGTGTTGACCCTAAGGCTATTTGGAACTTCTCATTTTCTGTAGCCCCTATGTATTATTATTCTAGTGAAGAATATATTAATAAATTTGATTTTGTTGCAAATTTTGGTGTTGAATACTCTTCACAAGAATTTATGGAAAAAGTTGTAAAGGATCCTGCTAAGATTGACTTACCTATGGGAGCTGGACCATATCAAGCATGTGATAGTGACCATAATACAGAAAATATTTCTGGTGGTGATTTCTTAAATTTAGGTATTATTTATTATACTGCTAATCCATATTATGTTTTAGGTGAACCTGAGATTAAGAATCTACATTATAAGGTTGTTGCTGCAAACAGTTTATTAAATGCTTTATATAATGGTGAAGTTGATTATGTTCAACCTAATTCTAACCCTGATACTATTACTGAATTAAAGGGAAAGAAGAGTGAAGGTATTGAAAGTACTTCGATTTCTACTTCTGGTTATGGTTATATTGGTATTAATGCTGGTAAGGTTCCTTCAATGGCAGTAAGACAAGCTATTATGCATTCAATTGATACATCAATGACTGTTAGCTATTATGGTAATACAGCATCAGCTATTCATCGTGCTATGTCACTTACAAGCTGGGCTTATCCAAAGGGTGCTACTGCTTATTATCCATTTGTTGGTGGTGCTATTCCTGAAGATTTAGATGTAGTAAATCCTGTTTATGCTGATTATGTTAGTAATTTAATCAATCCTGAAACTAAGAAAAAATATGTGGCTGGAGAAGTATTAAGTGAAAAACATCAACAAGAATTTATTATTATGTTAGTTGAAGATGCTGGTTATTATTTAGGTGGAGACGATATTTATACTGATGGTAATAATAAGTTAAAGTTTACTTTTACTATTGCTGGTGCTGAAACTGATCACCCTGCATTTAATGCTTTCTATAAAGCATCTGAATTCTTAAATAAGATTAATTTTGAAATTAATGTTGCAACTGACCAACAAGCTTTGTCTAAACTTACTACTGGTGATTTAGCGGTTTGGGCTGCAGCATGGAGTTCAACAATTGACCCTGATATGTATCAAGTTTATCATAAAGATTCTACTGCAACTTCAACATTAAACTGGGGTTATAAGCAAATTATTCAAAATACTGGTGGTAAGTATAATGAAGAATTAGCGTTAGTAGAAGAATTATCTGAACTTATTGAACAAGGTCGTGAAACTACTGATCAAAATGCTCGTGCTAAGATTTATTCTATGGCTTTAGATATTGTTATGCAACTTGCTGTAGAACTTCCTACTTACCAAAGAGATGATTTATTTGCTTACAATATTAATAAGATTGATCAAGATTCATTAAATAAGGATTTATCTCCTTATTCTGGATTATTAATGGATATTCATACTGTTAGATTAGTTAAAACACAATAAGAAAGGAGAAAAGCTTTAAGCTTTTAAGGTGATAATGATATGTTAAAATATATTCTTAAAAGATTATTTATTTCGATTTTTGTCCTTCTAGGTGTTTCAGTTATTATCTATACTTTGGTAAGAATGATGCCAAATGATTATTTGGATATTAAATTTTCATCACAATTACAACAAGGTACTATTAATTTAGATCAATTAAATGCATTTAAAGAACAATATGGTATTGGTGATAAATCATTTAAGGGATTAGTTTCTGGATATACAACATGGTTAGGTAATATGTTAAAAGGTGATTTTGGGTTATCTTTTAAATATGAAAAGCCTGTTGCTACAGTTATTGGTGAAAATATGTGGGTTTCATTTGCAATAGCAGTTATAGCTACTGTGTTACAATTTGCTATTGCAATACCTCTTGGTATTACAAGTGCTACTCATCAATATTCTAAACGAGATTATGCAGTTACGATTTTCACAATGATAGGTATTTCACTTCCTACATATTTCTTTGCTGCAATTATTATTAAGATTTTCTCTGTTGAACTTGGATGGTTCCCATCAACCGGGTTGATATCTGGTTCAGCATCATATCCAGATAATTTTGCTGGTTTTATGTCTAAGTTATTAGATATGGCACACCACTTGGTATTACCGATTGTTTGTACAGTAATACTTTCTTTAGGTGGTTTAATGAGATATACAAGAACAAACACATTAGAAGTTTTAAGTGCTGATTATATTCGTACAGCACGTGCTAAGGGTTTACCTGAAAATCAAGTTATTTATAAACATGCTTTTAGAAATACTATGATTCCTCTTGTTACATTGCTTGCTGGGATTTTACCTTCATTATTTGGTGGTATGATGATCACAGAAGAAGTTTTTGCAATAGATGGAATTGGTAGATTAGCTTATAAAGCTCTTAGCGAAGGTGATATTCCATTTGTAATGGGATACAATATGTTTTTAGCGGTGTTAACTGTTATTGGTACATTATTCTCAGATATAATGTATTCCGTAGTTGACCCTAGAGTTAAACTTGGGAAATAGGAGGTAAGATTTATGGAAGATGTAAAATTAGAAGAAAATGAAACTCTTAATTCCGAAGAAAATAAATTAGAAGAAACCTATAAAGAGATGAGTCCTTTTAAACTTATTTTAAGAAGATTTTTTAGATCAAGATTATCTGTTGTAGGTTTAATTATGTTAGTGTTCTTATTTGCTTTTTCGTTTTTAGGCCCACTTGTTTATAATCAGTGGGGCGAAACAGAAGTAGATAGAAATAAAGTTATTACTGTTGTTGAACAAGAAAAAGTTTATGTTAATGAATTTGGAGAAGAAATTATCATAATTCAAGAATTAGAAATTGAGTCTGATAATTTAAAAGCTAAGCCAAGTTTCAACCATTTCTTAGGTACTGATGAAAAGGGTATGGATATTTTTGTTAGACTTATGTATGGTGGTAGAATTTCGCTTGCTATTGGGTTTATCGTTGTAATTTTAGAAACACTGCTTGGGATTTTACTTGGTGGTATTGCTGGATATTTTGGTGGTAAGATTGATCAACTTATCATGAGAATTGTTGATGTATTTAACTGTATTCCAATGCTTCCTATTTTATTAATTGCTTCTGCGGTGTTAGATTCATTATCTGAATTTATTAATCCTTCTCATCGTATTTATTTCTTGATGTTAATTATTACAATCTTTGGTTGGAGTGGTTGTGCGAGAATGGTACGTGGCCAAATTTTAAGTTTACGTGAACAAGAATTTATTGTTGCTACTGAGGTAATGGGATTACCTACTTGGAGAAGAATTTTTAAACATTTAATTCCTAATGTTATGCCACAATTAATTGTTAATATGACATTAGGTTTAGGTAGTGTTATTTTATATGAATCAACATTAAGTTATTTAGGTCTTGGTGTGCAAT
Organism: Anaeroplasmataceae bacterium; assembly: GCA_045127955.1. Classification (GTDB taxonomy): domain Bacteria; phylum Bacillota_I; class Bacilli_A; order Acholeplasmatales; family Anaeroplasmataceae; genus Pelethenecus. Next base: position 48,324 of record JBGVRA010000020.1, on the reverse strand, counting down.
TACCTTATGCTGCTTGGGGTACAATGATATCAAGTTCTAAAGATCCAGTTATTTTAACTTATTATATGAATATGTGGCTTCCAGCTGGTGTCATGATTGTTTTAGCTGTATTAGGTTTCAACTTTGTTGGCGATGGTCTTCGTGATGCTATGGACCCTAAATCTAAGAAGTAGGTGATTATATGGAAAAGAAGAAAAAAGGAAATTACCTATCTATAAAAGAAAGCAGAGCTATAATTAAATATAATATTAAACAAATGAAATATTATGAGGATTTAAAGAAAAAGAAATTAAGTCTTGATGAATATACTAGTGTCATGAAAGATCCTAATAATATTATTGAAATTGACAATTTAGAAACAAACTTTTTTACAGATAATGGTACTGTAAAAAGTGTTAATGGTGTTAGTTTTAATATTCCTAAAAATAAGATTGTTGGGGTTGTTGGTGAATCAGGTTGTGGTAAGAGTGTTACGTCACTTTCAATTATGCAACTTGTTCAATCACCTCAAGGTCAGGTTGTAGGTGGCCAAATTAGATTTAACTCAGATGATTTAGGTTGTGATGAATCTGGTAATAAATTAGCGTATGATATTGCTAAGATGCCTACAAAAGAGATGTTTAAGGTTCGTGGTAAAGATATTACTATGATTTTCCAAGAGCCTATGACTAGTTTAAATCCTGTTTTTACAATAGGTTATCAACTTGATGAGGTAATGTTTATTCATTACCCTGAAATGAGTAAAGAAGATGTTAAAGCTCATAGTATAGATATGCTAAACCAGGTTGGTATATCTATGCCAGAAAGAGTTTATGCATCATATCCTCATGAATTATCTGGTGGTATGCGTCAACGTGTTATGATTGCTATGGCACTTGCTGGTGATCCTAAACTTATTATTGCTGATGAACCAACAACAGCGTTAGACGTTACTATTCAAGCTCAAATTTTAGAGTTATTAAAAAGTATTCAAAAGAAAACTGGATGTGCTATTATGCTTATTACCCATGATTTAGGTGTTATTGCTGAAATGGCAGATGAAGTTGTTGTAATGTATGCTGGTAAGGTTATTGAAAAGGGTACTGTTAGTGAAATTTTTAAAAACCCTATGCATCCTTATACAATAGGGCTTCAACAAAGTAAACCTTTAATTACATCAGATGTTAATAAGCCACTTTATTCGATTCCAGGTTCTGTTCCTAATCCAATTAATTTACCTAATACTTGTTTCTTTAAAAATAGATGTAATAAGTGTATTGGTAAGTGTAATGGGAAATATCCTAATGAAGTAAAAGTTAGTGATACACATTATGTTTCATGCTATCTATATGAAAAGGAGGATGAAGCTTGTGGAGAATAAAAATATTTTAGAAGTTAAGGGTCTAAAGAAATATTTCCCTAAACAAAAAGATATATTTGGTAATGTTAAATTATGGCTTAAGGCTGTTGATGATGTTACGTTTACATTAGAAGCTGGTAAGACAATCGGGGTTGTAGGAGAGTCTGGTTGTGGTAAGACTACTTTAGGTAGAACTATCTTACAACTATATGATACTACTGGTGGTAAGAGTATATATTACGGTCATACTGTTGATGAAATTTTACCTAAATATTATGTTAATACACTAAAGAATTCAGTTAATTATCAAAAGAAATATGTTGATTTAAAAAATCAGTTAGCTAATGTTAGCTATGATGAATTGTCTATATTAAATAATGTTAATGATTTTATTACGATTAAAGAATATAAGAAATTATTAGTTATTGTTGATAAATTAATATTAGATAATGAAGATGATAAATCATTAATTAATGTTAAGAAAAACTTAGAAAAAATTATTAATGTTTTAGAAGATGTAGCTAGTGTTTTAGGTGGTTTAGTTTTAGGTGATGCATCAAAGGCTAAAGAACTATATTTACAACTATTATATAAAAAGAATGAATTAAATAAGAAGGAAACAAATGAAAATAATAATCTTTTAAATGAAATATCTAATATTTATCAAAGTTTATCAGATATGAAAAAACCATTTGTTGATAATGAATTATTTAATGAATTGGAAGGTCTATATGAATCTGGTCTAAATCTTGCTAAGTTAAGTAAAGAAGAAATGAGAAAATTAAGAACAGAAATTCAATTAATTTTCCAAGATCCTTACTCTAGTTTACCTCCTAGAATGACGATTGGGGCTATTTTAACTGAACCAGTTGTTGTTCATAACATTGTTCCAAAAGATAAGGTTAAAGAACATGTTCGTAAAGTAATGAAGATGTGTGGTTTACAACCTCAGTACTATGATAGATATCCACATGAGTTTTCTGGTGGTCAACGTCAAAGAATTTGTATCGCGAGGGCTTTGGTTGTTAATCCTAAACTTGTTATTTGTGATGAGCCTGTAAGTGCATTAGATGTTTCGATTCAAGCTCAAATTATAAACTTACTTAAGGATTTACAAAAGGAATTAGGCTTAACTTATATGTTTATATCACATGATTTATCTGTTGTTAAGTATATAACTGATAGTATTATTGTTATGTATTTAGGTAATATGATGGAAATAGGTGATACTAAAGATATTTTTGAAAATCCACTTCATCCTTATACTAAGGCGTTATTTTCAGCAGTTCCTGTTCCTGATCCTGATGCTAAGATGAATAGAATCATATTAAAGGGTGATATTCCATCTCCTGTTAATCCTCCAAAGGGATGCAAGTTCCATACAAGATGTGAAAAATGTATGAGTGTTTGTAAACTAAAACAACCTGAATTTATCTTACATGAAAAGGGACATATGGTTGCGTGTCACTTATATAATGAAGAAGTTATGAATAACTTAGCTATATATGATAAAGAATTAGAAGAAAAGATAAAAAATGAAGAAGAATAAAAAAGAAGAATATATTGATGATGGTCATACTATTTATAGCATGGATGTTGATGCTAAATGGGCAAGACCAAAAGAGAAAAATGATAAAATATATGTTTCTAAAGAAGAAAAACATATTTTAATAAAAGCTGCATTTAAAGCTTATATACCTAAACTGTTAATTGTTTTATTTGGGTTTGGGTTAGCAATTATATTAATTTATTTTTGGTTAATGTAATTATTGAAAGGAGAAGATATTATGAGAAAAGTAATGAAAGCTATGTCATTATTTATTATGTTAGGAATTGCATTGCTAGCATTTGGTTGTGATAATAAGACTAAAAATCCTGTTGTTATTGAATCAATTTCTGTTGTAAGTGAATCAATTCCTGATTCTATTTTAACTACTGAGATTGATGATAAGATTGATGATATTAAAATTAATGTTTTAAAATCAGATGATTCAACATCTACAGTTAATGTTAATAAAGATATGATTTCTAGTAGTGATTATGAAAGTCTTTCTACTGAAGGAACTCATGAAATTACTATTACATATGAAGGTTTTACTACAACTGTTACTATAGTTACAGTAAAGCCTAATGATAAAGAGGATACTCCAACTAATGAACCTACAAAAGAACCTCATAAAGTTGAATATTCTGTTATTGTTAAGGATATTGCCGGAAAGCCATTACATGATTTTTATGTAACTTTCTATTTAGGAAATGATGTTGTTGCTGAAGGTTATACTAATAATTTAGGTACATTTAGTAAGGAATTAGAAGCTGATTACTATGATGTTTTAGTAGAAGGAAGAGATGGTTACTTCTTAAATACTGAAATGTTTGAAACAGATTTAATTGGTACACCAATTGAAGTTACATGTGAAATTGATTCTTTAAAAGATAAATTAGCACCACAAGAAAATTATTATCAATTAGGTGATGTTATGTATGATTTTACTGTTGTTAATACTTCGGGTGAAGAATTAAAGTTATATGATTTATTAGATGAATATAAGGTGGTTATATTAAACTTCTGGTATACTACATGTTCTGCTTGTTATTATGAATTCCCTTATATGGTTGATGCTTATGAATCACAAATTGAAGGTAGCGATAAGTACTATAAGGATGAGGTTTGTATTATAGCTATTAATCCAGGTACTGCTGGTAATCAAGATACAATGGAAGATATTAAGAGTTTTAAAGAATCTATGAATCTATCTTTTGATGTGGCTATGGATTATGATTATGATACTACTAATTTGACAGCTGACCCTGCATTAAATACAATGTTTAGTGTTACTGGATATCCAACTACTGTTGTTATCGATAGTTTTGGATTAATTGCAGATATTGAAGTTGGTGCTGTTACTGCAACTGAAAAATGGACACAAACTTTTGATAAATATATAAGTAATGATTATTATCCTGTTTATACTGGTGAAGTTTCTGATGAAGATTACATTAAACCTGATATCGTTCAAGAGGATTCAAGTGTATTAGAAGCAGCGATTAATGGTACTAATTATGATGGCAGCAAGTTTAACGGCACTTATGATCCTGAAGATAATAAAGATGCTGAATTATCATGGCCATGGATTGTAGAAGAATTTGATGGAAAGAGTTGTATTAGACCTTCAAATATTGATATTAATCCTTCATTTGCGATTGTATATACTACTATTCAAATGAAAAAGGGCGAAGTTTTAACATTTGATTATTTCGCTTCTACTGAAGAATATGATGCTTTATATATTACTGCAAATGGTGTAATCGCCACTCAAATTTCAGGTATGAGCCCACATTGGGAAAAGAGCTATGCTTATGTTGCATTAGAAGATGAAGAAGTTGAATTTGGTTTTGTATATTTGAAAGATGGTTCTTATTCATCTGGTGAAGATGGTGTATTTATAACAAATATGCGTTTAGTTCAAATTAAAGATATTGATAAAGAAACATATATTTTTAGAGAATGTGCAACTGGTTCAATCAATGAATTTACAATGAGTTATCCAAATTATGCTGAAGTTTTCTATAATGAAGAAGATGGATATTATCATGTTGGTAGTGTTGATGGAGCTTTATTAATGGCTGATATGTTAAGTGGTACTCAATGGAATTTATCAACATTATATGAAATTTCTATAGAAGGTAAATGTATTGGTGCTGATGGTGTTGATTATAATGCTTTAGTTGAAGAATATTCAGTTTATGCATCTAACTCAAGCATTGGTTATACTCCTGTTACAAAAGAACTTGCTGATGCTTTAAAACAAATTGTCAAAGCTTTAGGAGATGAAGCTGCTGCTGATAACTTAAATCAATGGTTAGAAGTTTGTGTATATTATTCTGCATATGGTACTAATGGTGTTGAACTTGGTTTACCTACTATTGGTGTTTGTCCATTTGAACCTATTATGTTAGATGGTGATGGTATTACAACAGAGGCTGTTGCTGAAGCTACTTTTGATAGAATTATTTTACCTAGAGGATTTATTTTTGGATTTACTCCTACTAAATCTGGCGTGTATAAGTTCTATACTACTGAAGAAGTTTTAGAAACATACACATGGATTTGTGATAATGACGCTAATGTTATTGGTGAAGCTGAATATGAATTAAGAATTTTTGCAGCAAATAGTTCTAATAATATAGAAAATGATCTAAATGCTACTTTATATGCATATTTAGAAGAAGGGCAAACTTATTTATTTAGAGCTGCATTCTATGATCCATTCGAATATAGTACAATTAGTGTAGCAATGTCATATGTTAATGATTCAGTTGATTTATTAACTATTGCATCTCCTGGTCCATTTACTACTAGTGATGATGAAATGACTGATATTATTTCTGGTAATTATATTGATGTTACATTAGGTGAGGATGGTTATTATCATGTTGTTAATTCTAAAGCATCTGATGATTTTGTTTATTGTGATATGACTTATATTAATAACATTACAGGTTATTCTTTATTAGATTGTTTAAGTGATAGATTTAATGCTTTTGATTTTAGTAAAGATGAATTTGGTAGAGTTATTTATGATGAAAATGGTTATTATTTATATACTGCAGTTGATGAAAATTATAATATAGTTCAATATTATGTATGTTATGATGAAACAGGTGAAATGTATTATGTGACTGAAATTGGTGCAGATGGCTATACTGAAGAAAATGGTTATACTTATATCAAGTTTACACCTGAAGAATTAGAGAATTTTGCTAGTGCTAATTGTACTGAATATGTTACTAAATATGTAGAAGAAAATATGATTACCGATGAATCTAGTGAATTATATGGTTGCGTTAAAGTAAATGAAAGTTTTGCTTATGTATTAGGTATGTTAATGGATAAGTATACTTTTGCTGGCGTTGAGGGTTCTTGGTTAAAGTTATGTTACTACTATAAGCATGTAGGTGCTTAATAATTAATAATAGATAGAGGAACTTCGGTTCTTCTATCTAGATAGTATAGAAAGGGAGGATACTATGCAAAAGAATAAATTATTAGATAAATTATTTTTGATTATTGTTAGTATTCTTACTATATTAATGGGTGTTATATTTATTGTTCAAGTTTTAAGGATTTATTATGGAAACGATAAGATTTATACTCAAGAGATTTGTGGTAAATTTTTATTAGAAATGCTTCCTATTATAATCTTATGGATTTTAATGGTTATTGTAAGTTTTTTATATTTTAGTTTTAAGAAAAATCCTGATAAAGGATTTGCGAAAGTTACTTATGCAGCTAGACTTAAAAATTTAGAAGCTATTTGTCCTAATGTAGAAGATGAATATACTGAAATTGATAGAGAAAAGAAAAAAAGAAAATATGCGATGATAACAAGTGTGATTATAGTTTGTATTTGTTCTATTATGAGTTTAGGTTACTTGCTAAATCCAAAACATTTTGATTCAGCAGGGGATTTAACTAAACAAGCTATAGATATGAGTATATGTTTATCTCCATGGGTTGTTATTGCATTTGGTAGTATGATTGTTACTACAATATATGAAGAATATAGTTCTAAAAAATCAATTGATTTAATAAAAATCATTATAAAAAATAGTGGTAAAAAAGAATTAATAAAATATGAAAAGAAGAATAATTTAGTTATAAATGTAACTAGAGGGATTATTATTTGTGTTGCTGTTGTGTTAATTATTGTGGGGATATTTGATGGTGGTGCAACTGATGTTTTACAAAAAGCTATAAATATATGTACTGAGTGCATAGGACTAGGGTAGGAATTTGATATGTTAGATAGAATTAGAAATTTCTTTATGAAAATTAAGCCTAGTAAAAGAAAAGTGATTCAACTTTATGCTGCGTTACTATATAACGCTAATATTAAAGGATTTATTACTGGTAAGATTTTTACAGGTGATTCAAAAGTAACATGCTTACCTGGTTTAAATTGTTATTCTTGTCCAGGTGCTATTGGAGCCTGCCCACTAGGTTCAATTCAAAATGCTTTAGCTAGCAGTAAAACAAAATTACCTACGTATGTATTTGGTATTATTTTATTATATTCGATTATATTAGGTCGTACTATTTGTGGATTTTTATGTCCAGTTGGTTTAATTCAAGAACTATTATATAAGATTAAAACTCCTAAATTAAAAAAGAATAAGATTACAAGAGTTTTATCATATTTTAAATATGTGTTATTATTTGCTTTAGTAATTATTTTACCTTTGATGTATGCACTGCAATCAAAGAATATGCCACTTCCAGCATTCTGTAAATATATTTGTCCTGCTGGTACTTTAGAAGGGGCTATATTCTTGTTATCACATCCTAATAATTCTGATTTCTTTGGTATGTTAGGTACTTTATTTACATGGAAATTTACATTACTTGTTATTATTTTAGTAGCATCTATTTTTATATTTAGATTTTTCTGTAGATTTTTATGCCCGCTAGGAGCTATATATGGTATTTTTAATAAATTATCGATTATAGGTGTGAAAGTTGACAAATCAAAATGTAATAGTTGTGGTGCTTGTATAAGTCATTGTAAGATGGATGTTAAAGAAGTTGGAGATCATGAATGTATTCAATGTGGTGAATGTAGAAATGTTTGTAAGCTTAATGCAATTTCATGGAAAACTTTAGATAAGATTATTAAAGAAGATAATAATATTTCTAACGACAATCAATTAGAAGATGCTTCTGTTAAAAAAGACAGAAGAATAAGTAAGAAGTTATTTACTATTGTTAGTGGTAGTATTGCGTTTGTTATTTTAGTTGGTGTTATTATAGCTGTTAATTTTAAAAAGACATCATATGAAATTAATGAGATATGTGATGATTTAAATATTACTTTTGTGGATGGAACTAAATATGATATTAAAGAAGATTTAAATTCAACTTTATTATATTTTTATGATAATTTAACTATAGATGAGTTAGAAACTATTAAGTCTTATTCTAATGAAAAATTGAATATTATTTTAGTTTCTACTGCTTCAAATAAAGTTAAAATAAACAGTTCTTCTGTTGTTGTTGATAGTCAATTAGTTGATGATTTAGAAAAGTTAAATATTAGATTTACTAGCGATTCTAAATCAAACGATTTATTAAGAACATTTACAAATGATACTATATATCCATATTCTGTGTTTATGGATTTTACAGATAAGATATTAATAAAGAGTAATTCTTTAGTTTCTACTGATGATTATTTTGCAATTATTGCCCCAACAGTTTCCGGAAAAACAGTTGGTAATCAAGTTGGAGATATTTGTATAAATAAAGATATTAATTTAGTTTGTAGTGATGATGTATTTTCTGTGATTGATAATAAGGGAAAAGTTGTAATTATTAATTTCTGGTATACAAGTTGTACTCCATGTGTTCAAGAATTACCACATTTTGATAGCTTGTATAAGAAGTATAGTGATGATGTTGTTGTTATTGCAATACATGAAGCTAGTATTTATAATTCTAATCCACAAGCTGTAAAGGATTTTATTAGTTCTCAGTTTGAAGGATTTAGCATTTTGTTTGGTTATGATGATTTAAATTCTCAATATTATTCAATATTGGGTGGAAAACAAGCTTGGCCTATGACTATTATTGTAGACCAAGAGGGAGTTGTTTCTTTTGTAAGACAAGGTTCTTTAACTCATGATGCATTAGAAGCAGAAATTGTGAAGTTATTAGATTAAATCTAAGATACGGAAGTGATTAAATGGAAAGTTTTAATAAATTTAAGAAAAAAATTATGCTTGAAGTTTTACTTAAAAGTATAATGAGTGGTTTATCAATAGGATTAATCTCATTTTCCTTACCATTTATATATATAAAAGTTAAGGGGATAGAATTTAATATCTTATTGCTAGTATTAATAGCTTTTGGTATTTTATTGGTTACTTTTGGATTATCTTATTTGTTTTTAAAACCTAATAAGATAATGATAGCTAAAAGAATTGATAAAGAATTAAGTTTAAATCAAAAAGTTCAGACTATGATTGAATATGAAAAAGAAGATAATTTTATGATTAATCTTCAAAGGGAAAATACGCTTAGTATTTTAGATGGTATATCTATTAAAAACTTAAGCATGAAATTAGGTATTTTTGCTTTTATAATTTTGGGATTATCATGTGCTTGTTGTATTACTAGTTTTGCAATACCTGCATATGAAGAACCAGAAGTTATTATTCCAACTGAAGAAACTCCTGATTTAGATTATGAATTAGATAATTGGCAAGCTATGGCTATTTTAGGTATTATAGAAGTTGTCGAAGAATCAGATATTGATGATGGTTTAAAAACTAAGTATATTGATTCATTAAATGGTTTGTTAAATGATTTAGAAGATGCATCAAAGGTTAGTCAAATGAAGACTATTGTTATTGGTGTTATTGATTATGTTAAGTTAGAGTTAGATAAGTTAAATACTAATAATGAAATTTTTAGTGTTTTAAGACAATCTGATAATAGTCTTATTACTCAATTAGGAGTTAAGATAAATGTTTTAAATAGTGATGATGTTTATAATCTTTTTGATAATTTTAAGCTTCAAGTTACTGATTTAGATTCATTAAAAAGCTTAGACAGTAGTTTTGGTAAATTACTTAGAAATTCAAATTTAAATAAAGAAGATTTATTATGTAAATATTTAATTGAGTTTTGTGATGATTTAAAAAATATTCAATCAGGTTCAGATATTACTGAATCTGTAGGTATTGTGGTTGTAAAGCATAGAGAAAAAATTATTGATGAGATTAATAAACAAGCTATAAATAGTGAAATAGCTTTATATATCGAAGAAGAACTTGTTGAGATTTTTGGATTATATGAAGATGTTAATGATGATGATTTTGAAGATGATGATCCTAATTTTGATGAGGATGATGATAAGAAAAATGAAAATCAAGATAATCAAGGTGGTCTAGGCACTGGTGATGTTATTTTTGGTAGTAATGATTTATTCTTTGATCCTAATGAAGGTCAAGTTGAATATGGTGATGTTATTACAAAGTATTACGGTGAATTGATGAGTAAAATCAATGATGGTACTATTTCCGAAGAAGAAAGAAAATATTTAGAACAATATTTTGATATTTTGTTCGGAGATTTTAATAAAAATGAAGAATAGATTGGAGTATATTATGGAAAAGTTAGAAAAAGTTAAAAAGTTTAGTGAAACTATAAATAGTGTTAAAAATGAAATTCGTAAGGACGTTGTTGGTCAAGACGATGTTGTAAATAATGTGATTATTTCAATTATTGCAGGAGGGAATGTTCTATTAGAAGGTGTTCCTGGAGTTGGTAAGACTCGTTTAGTTAGATCTTTAGGTAAAGTTTTAAATTTACCTTTCTCTAGAATTCAGTTTACTCCTGATTTAATGCCTTCGGATGTTACTGGTACTAATATTATTCAAAAAGATGAAAACGGTAAGATGAATACTGTTTTCCAAAAAGGTCCTATTTTTGCAAATTTAATTTTGGCTGATGAAATTAACCGTGCTACTCCAAAAACTCAGTCTGCGATGCTAGAAGTAATGCAAGAACACAAAGTAACAATCTCTAATGTTACTTACAAAATGGCAGAACCATTCTTCGTTTTAGCAACTGAAAACCCTGTAGAACAAGATGGTACTTATCCTTTACCTGAAGCTCAAATGGACCGTTTTATGTTTAAGTTAATCATGGAATTCCCTACTGTTGAAGAACTAGCAAATATTGTTAATATGACTCAAATTACTTTGGATGAAACTGCATTAGCTGTTGTTGATGGAGATACTATTTTAGAAATGAGAGAGTTAGCTAAGAGTGTTCCTGTAGTTGATGATGTTTTATATTATGCTATGAATTTAGTTAGCAATACTCATCCTGAGGTTAAAAATGCTAGTGAAACTGCTAAGAAATATATTAAGTATGGCGCATCACCACGTGCTGGTCAAGCTTTAATTACTGCTGCTAAGGTTAGAGCCTTAATTAATGGTAATTTTAATGTTTCATATGAAGATATTGATGCGTTAGCTTATCCTGTTTTAAGACATAGAATTAAAATCAATTATAATGCAATTAATGACCGTTTAAATGTTGAAGATATTATTGGACTATTGATTAAAGAAAACAAAAGGTTGTCTAAATAAGTATTATGAGTAAGTATGCAATAAACGAAGAGTTTTTGCAGCAAATAGAAGCCTTACAAGTTATACTTAAGAACAATCTAGCTGGTTTATTTGGTGGTAACCATAAGAGCCGTACATATGGATCTTCATGTGAATTTGCAGATTATCGCGATTATATTCCTGGTGATGATATCACTAAGATTGATTGGAATGCTTACGCTCGTTTTGATAAGCTTTATCTAAAGTTGTATTTAGATGAAAGACAGGTTCATACAAGAATCTATATTGATGCTAGCCGTTCGATGGATTATGGAAATAGTAAGAAGGCTTGGATGGCTTTGCAATTAGCTGCTGCATTAGCTTACATATCCATTTGCGAAATGGATAAAGTATCAATTTATTATATTAAAAATAACAAAGTTCATGAGGTCATTAATGGTATTGTAGGTAGAGAATCTTTCTATAATCAAATTAATAAATTAAATGATATTGAATTTAGTGATGATTGTTTTATTAGTGAGGGGATTTTACCTACTAAAGTTGGGTATGGTGATGGTATGTCTATTATCATATCAGATTTCTTAACTTCAAATAATTATGAAAGTGCGATTGATTATTTAGTTGATAAGAAAAGAGATTTATATTGTTTTCAGGTTTTATCAAAAGAAGAAACTAAGCCTAATATTAGAGGTAAAGTTCATTTTTATGATTCTGAAGATCAAAATAATCAATATAGAAAAAATATTAATAAAGATATTGCTAAGGCTTATAATATGGCATTAGAATATACAGTTGATAGAATTAGAAATTATTGTAATTCAAGAAATGCTGGATATTTATTTGTTAGAAGTGATAAGTCTGTAAGTGAGATTTTATTAAAGACATTGCCTGAAATGGGGGTGTTGAAATGATTTTTGAGTATCCTTTGGGGTTGATTGGTCTTATTGGGATTCCAATTTTAATTATTATTTATATTATTAAAAATAAACATACTGAACAAATTATTTCATCTACTTACCTTTGGCAATTAAGTGAAAAGTTTTTACAAAAGAAAAAAACTATTTCTATTTTAAGTGGAATTATTAGTTTGATTTTGCAAATTATTGCAGTAACTTCTATATCATTATTAATTGCTCATCCTATAATTACTATTCCAAATTCTGCAAAAGAATATTGTTTTATTTTGGATGGTTCTGGTAGTATGAATATGTTATCTAATGATTCTATATCTAGAATTGAGCTTGCAAAAGATGAAATTAATGATATTATTTGGAGTTCAACTGATGGTTCTAAATATACTTTAGTTTTTGTCAGCAGCAATCCAAGAATTATATACGAAAAGATTTCTGATAAAGAAAAAGCTATTGAATTATTATCAAAGTTAGAACCAGAAGGCATTACTGAAAATTATGATACTACAATTAATTATGTTCAAGAGTATTTTAATGAAAATAATTCTTTAGTTACTTATTTAGTTACTGATAAAGATTATAATTCTAATAATATTGAAATTATTAATGTTTCTAACAAAGAAGATAATTATACTGTTGTTGATGCTAAAGTTGTAAGTGATAGTGCTGGATATAGTGTTGTTGGTAAGGTGTTATCATATGAAAGTGATACTAAGTTAATTGTTGAATTATCGGTTGATGATGAAATTGTTGATAGTAAGGAAATAGATGTTAAAAAATTAACAGAAACTGAATATAGTTTTATGATTGATTCATTAGATTATTCATCAATTAAGATTTCAATTACTAATGTTGATGGTTTAATGGCGGATAATTCTAGGATTATTTATAATTTAGAAAAAGAACATGCTTATAATGCTTTAATTGTTAGCGAACACCCTTTCTATTTAGAATCAGCTATTAATACTGTTGGATATTCAGCTGTTAGTGTTATTTCTCCTAGTGATTATAGTGAAGAAATTAAAGGATATAGTTTGTATATATTTGATTCTTTTAAGCCATCAAAATTACCAACTGATGGTACTATTTGGTTGTTTGGTATCGATGAGAGTTTGAGCGAAGCTGGTTTTAGTGTTCAAGATGTTATTGAAGATGATAATGGAATATTAGTTTCATATCCTAAGAATTCAACATCATTATATAAGACATTAACTAGTGGATTATTAAAAGATAAAATATATGTTTCTAAGTATGTTAAGTATGGTGTTTACAAAAACTTTACTACTTTACTTGCCCATGAAGGTAATCCAATTGTTTTTACTGGTATTGCTGATAATGGTTGTAGAGAAGTAGTGTTTGCTTTTGATTTACATGATTCTAATTTGCCGTTATTACCAGATTATTTAACTTTAGTTAATAATTTGTTAAATTATTCTTTTCCTATTATTTTAGAGGAAGCAGAATATATTTGTGGTGATACTGTAAATATTAATGTTATATCAAATTGTGATAGTATTCGTGTTTTAAGTCCTAGTGGTAATGTTTCTTATTTGAGTGTTACGCAAGAGACTCAAGAATTTATAGTTACTGAAGCTGGAACTTATAAGATTACTATGATGTTTGGTGAAGAAGTAAAAGAATTTAATATTTTTGTTAGTTTACCTAGTGAAGAAAGTTATATTATTGATAATGTATACGAGATTGGTTTGCAAGGTAATATAGGAAATGATTTTACTGATGGTATATATGATAAACTAATTGTTTTATTTGTTTTATTAGCTATTGTTTTTGTAGCGGATTGGGTGGTGTATTGTTATGAGCAATATCAACTTCGATAATCCTTTCTTATTGATAATTGGTGTTTTATTATTAATAATTACTGTTATACCTTTTGTTATTTCAATAAGAAAAGAAAATAAAACAGTTAATAATACAATATCTTTTGGTATTCATATTTTTATAAGTATTGCTATTGGGCTTGCAATGGCTAAAACAACATACGAAATGGTTATTACTGAAACTAATGTTTATGTTTTGGCTGACGTGTCATATTCTTCTAATAATAATTTAGATTTAATAGATGAATATATTGATGATTTAAAATCAAATGTTCCTAAAAATTCAAAAATAGGTGTTGTATGTTTTGGTAAAGATTATGAATTGTTAGTGCCTATGGGAGAAGAAATAATAAGTGTTTCTAAGTCTTTAGTTGATGTTAGCGCAACTAATATTTATGATGCTTTAGAATATACTGCATCGTTATTTAATGATGATGTTATTAAAAGAATTGTTATTATTTCTGATGGTAAAGAAACTTCAGCTAGTAATATTGCTAGTTTAGTTCAACAATTATCTGTTGATAATATTTATATTGATGCTATTTACTTAAATAATAATATTAGTGAAGATATTTGTGAGGTTCAAGTTAATCAAATTGAATATGTTAAGTCTACTTATGTAAATACAAAAGAAAAAGTATATAGTATTATTCAATCTAATACTAAAACTAGAGGTTATGTTAATTTATATTGTGATGATGTTTTATATAGTCAAAAAGCTGTTACTTTTGATAAGGGATTTAATTCTGTTTCCTTTAATTTAAATACGGAAGTAGCAGGTATCCATAAATATAAATTAGAAGTATCAGTTGATGGAGACACTTCGGTATATAATAATTCTAATTCTTTTGTTCAAGAAGTATCACAAAAAGTAAAAATGCTTTTTGTTTCTGAGGTTTCTTCTGATAAAGATGCTGCACTAAATTTATATGGAGAATATGCTGATATTGATTTTTATATTAATGATTATGATGTTCCATATACAGTAGAAGCTTTATCTATTTATGATGAATTTGTCCTTTCTAATATAGATGTTAGAAATATTAGAAATCATTCTAACTTTGTTAGTAGTTTAGATATTTTAGTTAGTGAATTTGGTAAGAGTTTAATTACTTTAGGAAATACTTATATTCAAAATAATTATGATGATGAAACATTAGCTTCCTTATCTAATATGTTACCTGTTAAATATGGTAATAATGAAAAAGAAGAAAAATTAGTTACTTTAGTTTTAGATATCTCTAGAAGTATGGAACAATTAGATAAACTAAAGATGACTAAGGAAGCTGCGTGTTCTATTTTAGATAATTTAGATGATGATGTTATGGTAATGGTTATAGCTTTCTTTGGGGAAGTTGGTACGGTATTTAATCCTACTAAGGCTTTAGAACGTGAATCTTTAAAAAATCAAATTAGATCATTGGAAGCATATCAAGGTACTTTTATGGGTAGTGCATTAGACTACACTTATCGTTTTATTACAAGTTTACCTTATGTTAAAAATGAAGTAATTCTTATTTCTGATGGTTTACCTTACGGTGAACAAGAAAATGCAGCTAAGGCTTATGTTAATAAGATGGCTTTAGCTAATATTCAACTTTCTACTATTCATGTAGTTACTGCATCAGGGCAAACTTTAATGAAGGAATTAGCTAGTATTGGTAGAGGATATTATTACTATCTTGATTCTTTAGATGATGTTGATGCGTTAATTTTAAATCAAGTTTTAAATTCTTTAACTGAAGTAATATTAGAACAAAATGAATCTATTGTTAATATTGAATTAGATAAAAATGAGTTAGTCAATGGTGTTGATGTTTTACCAAATGTAAAGGGATTATATAATAATCAGGCTAAAACTGGTGTTGATGTTATTTTATCTGCAACTTACAAAGATATTACAGGGTACGATTATATTATTCCTTTATATTCTAGTTGGGAGTATGGTAATGGTAGTGTTTCATCTTTTGCATCTAGTATTTCTGGGGATTGGATTAGCAACTGGGATAATGATGATAATGCGAAAAAAGTACTGATGAGGTTTGCAACTACTAATCAACCAGATGAAAGAATTTCATCAGCATTTATTGTTAATACTGAACTTTTAGGTACTACTACTAAGATTACTGTTAAAGCACCTACTTTAAGTCATGATTCTATTTTGATGCTTAATGTTACTAATCCAGATGGAACGACATTTAGTAAGCAAATGGTTTTTGATTCTGAAAATTATATTACAGAAATTAATACTGAAATGATAGGAGAATATAGTTTATTCTTATCATATGAACTTGGTAATCTAGAGTATAACACTATAGAAACTTATATTATTTCCTATTCTAAGGAATATGATAGTTTTTCTGTATATGAAGCATCAAATCTATATTATATGGTTAGTATGAATGGTAAGATTTCAGAAGATGGTAGTTTAAAATTAGAAAATGATAATTCTATTGTGTTAAAGTATGTTTATGATTTTACGCCATTATTAATGATTTTATCAGTGGGACTATATATTATTGATATAATGGTTAGAAAATTAAGACTTGCTGATATTAAATCTTTATTTAAATTTTTTAGAAAAGGAGTGAAAAAATAATGAAAAAGATATTTAGTTTATTTTTATTGATTGTGTTTTTTACTCTTGTTTCGTGTGGCCAAATTGAACAAAATCCTACTCCACCTGATAAGACTTTAGGAGGAGGAGATATTCCAACGGTTGATGATCCTATTACTAATCCTGATGTTCCTACTATAAATGAAGAAGTTGAATTTGTTGTTAGCCTTATTTATAATAAGAAAGTTTTTATTCCAAGTGAGAGTATTAGTGTTATCTGGGCAGATGATTATTCTAAACACATAGAAGTTATTGGTAGTGATGGTTATGCAAAGAAGAAATTAGATGGAGATTTTAATGTCTATTTAAAGAATTGTCCTAGTGGATATACATATAATCCTAATATTTATCAAGCGGATAATGAAAATCCTGTTGTTGAAATTGAATTATTAAAAATTGGTAAGTTAAGAGGAGCTGGTGGGTTAGGTGATGAAGTTACAGTTTCATCTACTGGAACTTATGTAGCTACTTTGAAATCAGCAAATAAAAAGATGTTTTATTCATTTGAACCAAAACAATCTGGGTATTATGTTATAGAGTCTATTGTTAATGTTTATGAAGATAATGTTAACCCTAAATTAGATTCATATAATGGTAATGCTGGCGGAACTAGATATTATGATAAAACTTATAATACAGGTGGTAAATCATTAAAAGGTGGATATACTAAAAACTTTAAATATGAGATAAAACTAGCTGATGATCAAACTGCAGGTGTATTCTTTATTTTTGGGATTTATGCTGAAAGTAAGACTGGTATTTATCCAGTTGATGTTGGTTTTACTATAACTTATTATTCTGATTATTATCGTGAAGATATTGTTTCTAAATTGATGGTTGCAGAAGAGGCTAATTTTAAAACTCCAGATTATCCTAGTTCTAAGTATACTTATTTTAATTCTGATCATGGAGTTGGTAGTTATTATAATTCTGTTACAAATGGTAGTGGATTATTAAATGGCAATAACTATGCCTATAATGAAGAAACTGGATATTGGCATTTATATGATCAAAGTACAAATACTTATGGACCTATTTTATGTGCTAAAATTAGTAAACCATGTGCATATTATGAGGAATCATTAAATATGATTGAATCACATGGAAATAAAAACTTAACTGTTTCTAATGGTACTGAAAATTATAAGCAATTTATCGAAGGTAGTTACACTTCAGCTTGTAATTCTGATGGTGTATGTTATGTAACGATGGAGTTAAAAGAGTTCTTACAAAAATTTAGTGTTTCTCAAAGATTATTCTTTGATGGTAATGGATTTGTTGAGTCTACTGGTGTGTATGCTATAGAAGAAGATCAATGGCTATTTGCTTGTGGATATTATCAAGAAAAATAAAAAAAAATAAAAATGAGATGAATGTTTAAAAAACGTTTTCATCCCATTTTTTTTGTTTTTTATATGTTTTTAGAAGAAAAACGCTGAATTAATAATTTACAATTATTAGCTTTAGTGATATAATATTTTCATTAATTCTTATATTAAATATTATATAAAAATTAAAGTGATGATTTAAATTTTTTTCAAGGGGGAAAGATTATGAAGAAAAAGATTTTAGTTAGTGTTTTAGCTGCAACTGCTTTATTCGGATTAGCTTCATGTGATAATGAAGAAGTAGTTAGTTTAACAAACATCACAATCGCTGGTCAAGAAACTGAATTTGTTGTTGGTGATACTTTTGATGATGGTGATTTAGTTGTTACTGCAGCTTATAGTGATGGTACTACTGCAGATGTTACTGCAAATGCTACTATTACTCAAAGTGCTGATATGAATAAACCTGGTTCATATGCAGTATTAGTAACATACGAAGATAAGGTTGTTGCTTATCAAATCGTTGTTTCTGCTAAAGAAAACGTTGAAACTTTAAAGGGTATTGAAGTTTATGCAAATGATGCTAAGACTTCTTATTTAGTTGGTGAATCATTATCAACTGATGGTTTAAAGATTTATGAAACATATAGTAATACAGTTGGAGCTGATACAGTTAAGACTGTTGATACTACTGGATATACTGTAAAAGTATTAAATGATAATTCAGAAGAAGTTACTGAATTTAATGCAGTTGGAAGTTATACTGTAGTTGTTTCTAAAGGTGAATTATCTGATAGTTATGAAATTGTAGTTTCTCCTACTCAATATACAACTGTTGCTTTAGCTATTGAAGCTGCTTACGATAACTATGATAAAGTAAGTAATGGTAGTATTGTATTCAATAGAAATGGTTATATTTCTAATTATGAATATGCATTTGGTCAAAACTATACTATGGTAAATAGTGATGGTATTAAGTATCATTATTCTTTATTAGAAGATGATTCTGTATTTGGTTTAATGGAATATGAAGATGGTTCAATTGAACGTGCTTATTATACAACTATAAATAATATGTATGGTGCTGATTTACAAGGTGTAACTTATTATGCATATGAATCTTATGGATTAGAACAAGTATTAAATGATTTATATACAGTTGCTACATCAGAAACTGTATCTGATTTAGTTGAAACTATTAATTATTGTTCTACATGTGGTGATGTTGAATCTTATGCATTCTCATTTACAACTGATTTAAGTAGTTATACATTTAGAATTAATGTTGAATTTACAATTGGTGATAATAACGTATTAACTTCATTAAATGTTGATATGGATGGTTATTATATTACATATGACGCATATGACCAAGAAGTTGAAGCTGTAATTTATAACAATTTATCTGCTACTCAAGTAGCTGGTGAAAGAGTTGCTGAATCTGCTTATAACGTTGATGATTTATTATTTACTTCATTTGATGTTACTGACTCAGAAGGTAATATTTTATCTGAAAACACAGTAACTACAGATGTTGGTAATGCTGTTTTCTTAAAGGTTGCTAATGCTTTACCTGAAACTGCTAATTCATCTGTTGATGCTATTGACATTTTATGTTATGATGCCGATGGTTTCGAAACATATAGTGTATATGCAAGTTACTGGGATGGAGAAATTACTATTACTCCATATAAGGCTGGTACTTATACAATAGAAGTTAAGTCTACTAATGTTACTAAGACAATTACAGTAATTGTTAATGCTGCAGAGTTAACAAGCTATGCTGCTGGTGTTCCTGAATATGGACAGTTATATGAAGCTACAACTGCAACTGTATTTACTGGTAATACATTACAATTTGGTGCTGTAGTTAATGAATATGCTGATAATGCTTCAACTGTTGTTGTAACTCCAAGTGAAAATGTAACATTAGACTTTGATGGTGATTATCATACTTTTGTTGCAACTGCTGTTGGTGAATATGTAATTACATTAACTTCTTCAGTTGATCCAAACTTTACAGCTACTTTAACTGTTACAGTAGAAGAAGCTCCAAGTGTAGCTGATATGTTAAATGGTAAGTATAATTTAAATAATATGATGTTAGGTAACTTTGATTTTGAATTTGTTCCAGCAAGTGAAGGTGCTTTAGAAGGTACATTGAACTTAGTTCATACTCCTGGATATATTGATGATTTATCTGGTACATATACATATGTATGCTATGAAATGTTAGGTAATTATTTTGAAGTTAAAGACTCAACTGGTGCTGTATCAGCTGTTTTAGGATTAGAATTTGATGATCAAATGAATTTATGTGTATTATATAATGGTTTCAACCAAGGTCCTTTATCAAAAGTTACTGATTCTGGTAATGATGAAGGTGGAAGTGAAAATTCTGGTTTAAATGGTGTTTACTCATTCCAAACTACAAATATGGCTGGTTTCCCAGTTAATTATAATGTAACATTTAATTCTGATGGTACTGGTAACTATGATTTAGAAGGTTCTTGGTACTATGGTTCATTCGACTATGTTGCTGATGGTGGTGTTATTACATTTACTAATGTAACTCCTATGTTAGGTACTAATGAAGTTATTTTAGGTGATGCTACATATTCTGGTACTACTGTTACATTTGTTTACACTATTTTTGCTGGTACTGAAGATGAATTTACTAATACAGTTGATTTAACTGGTGCTGATACTGGTTATACTGCTGGTGGTATTTTAGTTGATGCTAGCTGGTATGGTGAAACTTATGTATATACTGCTGAAGAAGCTGGTACTTATACATTCTCTGTTGATGAAACTGTTGCAGCAATTGGTTTTAATTTTGAATTGTCACCTTCTCACACAATTACATTAGGTGCTGGTGATACAGTTGAATTAACAATTTTAAGTAACGAAAATAATGGTATTATTGGTGTTACTTTATTTGTAACAAAAGCTTAAATAATAATTAGAGACACTTCGGTGTCTCTTTTTCTTGCAATTCTTTCAATAAAATAGTAAAATTAAATGTATATTAATTTTGTTAAGGAGAAGTATTATGAAAAATAAATTATTCGCATTACTTTTAGCTATATTTTGTGTTTTTTGCTTAGTTTCATGTAATAATAAACAAGAAGTAGTAGTTGATAGTGTTGAGGTTGTTAGTCAAACAATTCCTACTGAAATTTTAACTACTGAAGTAGAAGATAAAATTGATGATATTGAGATTAAAGTTATAAAGTCTGATAAGTCAGAAGAAACTGTTAAATTAAATAAATCAATGATTTCTGAATCTGATTTAGCTAAGTTAGCTACTGAAGGAAGTCATGAAATTACTATTACATACGAAGGTAAAACTGTTGTGATTACATTAACTATTAAACTTCCTGTTGATAATAGATATTCTGCAAAAGTTTTATATCCAGATAATAGTCCAGTTACTAGCGGAGTTACTGTTCAATGGTGTGTTGGTGATATGTGTTTTTTACCTCAAGCAGTAAATAGTGATGGTATGGCATATATTGAACTTGAAGATGGAGATTATTATATTCACTTAAATAATGTTCCAGAAGGTTATACTTATAATCCTAATGCTTATATTACAAGTTCTTCTAATAAACATGTTGAAATTAAATTATATCAATTATCTGTTGTTTCAGGTGAAGGAAATAAAGAAAATCCATTTGTAGTTTCTACAGGTGCTTACAATGTTTCATATGAAGAAGCCAAGACAGCTGGTATGAAATATTATAGTTTTACACCAACTGAGGCAGGTACTTATACAATTGAATCAATTTGTGTTGATAAACTTGCTATGAGTGTTGTAGATCCTTATATTGGTTTTGTAGGTACAGATATTACTAGTGCTCCTGATACTACTGGTAATGATATTAAGGATAGCGTTAATTTTAGTCGTAGCTTTGAAGCAGAAGCCAATACTACATATTATTTTATAATTATGATTTCATCTGTATCAGATAATAAATTTCCTTGTAATGTAGAATTTGTTATTTCTAAAGCTTAATAGTAATTAATTTAACCATTCATTATGAATGGTTATTTTTTTATATTTAAATTGTTTTTTTCACATATATTATAATTACCAATGTAATATGAGGAGTTGATATTATGTTGAAGATAATCTTTGTATTAATAAATATTATTACAGTTTCATTTACATTATCTAGTTGTAATAAGAATAAAGATAAAATATCATATCAAGATGGATTAATAAATTTAGATAGTGATAAAACTTATTTATATTCTTTTAAAGATTGTATTCCTTTAGAATATGATAATAAAAAGTTAGTGTTTGTTATTTTATATTATGAAGTAGAAGTAAATGATAGAGCTATTACTCCTATTATTTATGTAGATAGTAAAGATTTAAGTTGATTTAATTTTTTTAAAACGTGCTTTGCGCGTTTTTATTTTGTTGAATAAATCATAATTTAATAATATAATATATGTAGGTGGTTAGTATGAATATTGAAAAGATATTATTATTACAAAAGGAATATTTTCAAAATGGAAATACTTTGAGTATTTCTTTCAGAAAGAAAAAATTACATGAATTATATAAAACTATAAAGAAAAATAAAGATAAAATAGTTAAAGCTTTAAAAGATGATTTAGGTAAAAGTGAATTTGAATCATATATGTGTGAGATTGGTATGGTTTATTCTGAAATTACATATATGCTTAAAAATATTGATAAATTAGCTAGTAAAAGAAAGGTTCGTACTCCTTTAGCTCAATTTAAATCAAAAAGCTATGAACTAGCTGTTCCGTATGGTAATGTTTTGATAATGAGTCCTTGGAATTATCCTTTTTTACTTACTATTGGTCCACTTGTTGATGCTGTTAGTGCTGGTAATACTGTTATTTTAAAGCCTAGTGCATATTCGCCTAATACTAGTAAGGTTATAGAAGAAGTTATTAAAGAAGTTTTTGATGAAAAACATGTGTGTGTTGTTACTGGTGGTAGAGAAGAAAATAAACTATTATTAGATCAAAAATATGATTTTATTTTCTTTACTGGTAGTGAGGCTGTAGGTAGAATTGTACTAGAAAAAGCTAGTAAAAATTTAACTCCCGTTGTCTTGGAATTAGGTGGAAAGAGTCCATGTATTGTTGATAGTAGTGCTAAGATTTCTCTTGCTGCTAAAAGAATTGTCTTTGGTAAATTTATTAATTGTGGGCAAACTTGTGTGGCTCCAGATTATATTTTATGTGATGCCAAGATTAAAGACGATTTAATTGAAGCTTTATGTAATGAAATTAAGAATCAATACGGGGAAATTGTATTAGAAAATAGAGATTATGGTAAGATTATTAATGAAAAACATTTTGACAGACTTTGTGAATTAATGGATAGATATAAGGTTATTTACGGTGGTAATATTAATAAGAAGAGTTTAAGAATTGTTCCTACATTAATGGATAATGTTACTTTTGAAGATAAGATTATGCAAGAAGAAATATTTGGGCCTATTTTACCGGTGTTAACATATGAAAATTTTGATGAAGTTTATGATGTTTTAAAGGATAAACCTAAACCACTTGCGTTATATTTATTTTCTGAAAATAAGAAGAATATTGATTTGTTTAATAAAAAATTTATTTATGGTGGTGGTTGTATTAATGATACAATTATTCATTTAGCTACTACTGAAATGGGTTTTGGCGGTGTTGGTGCTAGTGGTATGGGTTCATATCATGGTAAGAGGGGTTTTGATAGTTTTTCTCATATTAAGAGTATTGTTGAAAAAAGTACTAAGATTGATTTAGGTATGAGATATCAACCCTATAAAAAGAAGAATAGAAAACTGGTTGAAAAGTTTTTGAAGTAAAGTAAAAGGCAATGATGTTCATTGCCTTTATTTTACGTATAATTTATGAGCATATATTTCAGCTTCAGTTGTTAATTCTATTTTTAATTTTTTGAAGATGTTTGCATCAACTTGAGGTAAAATTACAGTTGAATGAGCTTCACAATGGGCAAGATTTGGTAGTTGTTTTATAGCTAAATCTGCAAGCGGATTTGTTCTAGCTGAGATTGCAAGAGCAATTAATATTTCATCAGCATGTAATCTTGGATTGTGATTTCCTAAATTATCTATTTTCATTGTTGAAATTGGTTCGATGATTGATGGGGAAATTAAAAGTAGGTCATCTTGAATTCCTGCTAGATGTTTTAATGCATTTAAGATTAAGGCAGCAGGTGCTGATAAAAGGTTTGATGTTTTTGAATCGACAATAGTGCCATCTTCAAGTTCCATTGCCATACAAACTGTGTTAGTTTGATTTTTCTTTAGTAATGCAGCTTTAACACATTTTCTATTATCAACACTAATTCCTAGTTGTCTCATTAATAATGCTATTTTATCAACTGTTTCTTCTTTAATTTTCCCATATCTTAAATCTACCAATGAATTTAGATATCTTCTAATAATTTCATTTTTGGAAGCCAATCTTGCTTCTTCCTCATCACAGATTGCAAAGCCTGCCATATTTACTCCCATATCTGTTGGAGATTTGTAAGGAGAAGAACCATAGATTGCTTCAAACATTGATTTTAATACTGGGAATATTTCAACATCACGATTATAGTTGACGGTTAATGTATTATATGCATCGTAATGATATGGGTCGATCATATTTACATCATTTAAATCAGCTGTTGCGGCTTCATAGGCTAAGTTGACAGGATGTTTTAATGGAATATTCCAAATAGGGAATGTTTCATATTTTGCATATCCTGCTTTAATTCCTAGTTTATTTTCGTGATATAGTTGTGATAAACATGTTGCCATTTTACCAGACCCTGGTCCTGGTCCTGTAACAACTACAATTGGTCTTTCTGTTTTAATATATTCATTTTTACCAAATCCATTATCGCTTATGATATTATCGATATCATGAGGATATCCAGCGATAGAATAATGAAGATATGTTTTTATTCCTAGATGATTTAATTGATCTTTAAATGAATCTATTTGAGGCATGCTTTGGTATTGAGTGATACAGACAGAACCAACATATAACCCGGCAGCTCTAAAGGCATCTATTAATCTTAATACTTCAGATTGATAATTAATTCCTATATCATTTCTAATTTTATTTTTTAAGATATCACAGGCATTAATTGTGATTATCACTTCAACTTTATCTTTTAAAGTTAATAACATTTTTAATTTAGAGTCTGGTAAAAAACCTGGTAATACTCTTGATGCATGGAAATCATCAAAAAGTTTACCGCCAAATTCAAGGTATAGTTTATTACCGAATTTATTTACTCTGTCTAAGATATTTTCAGATTGTAATTTTAGGTATAATTCATTATCAAAAGCTATTTTCATATTCTCACCAACTTTTAAAAATACTATATGATTATATTATTTTTTTAAAATTCTTTCAATAGTTATTATGTCATTTTTTGATTTATTAAATTATCATTTTTTATAAAAAATTAATTTATATAAAATATATTTATTTAAGTTAAAAAACATTTGACAAGAATTATAGATTTTGCTATAATATAAAAGCTGAGTGAAGATGGCCCTGTAGCCAAGTGGTAAGGCACGGCACTGCAACTGCCTGATCGTTGGTTCGAATCCGATCGGGGCCTCCATTTGCTTAAATCTCGAGAACAAAAGTTTTCGAGTTTTTTTTATTTCTTTTTTTAATTTTTGTTGGTATAATAAAGTCAAAGATGAGGTGGAGATATGAAAAAAATATATATGATTATTATTTTGGTTTTGATGTCTTTTTCTTTATGTAGTTGTAGATGGATTAATGAAAGTAGAGAAATGTTAAGAGATACAACAGAAGATTTCTTAAGTTATATTGCGGTTGGAGATTATCAAATTGCTAGTCGTTTATTACACCCAGATTCTATTCCTAGCTCTAGTAATTTGTCTTTTTACATTATGAATCTTGAAAATAGGCATGATATTGATTTTTCTGAAGAAGTAGTTATTAAGAAAGCTGTTGATTTTTCTTATGTTGCTTACACTTCTGAATTTGGTGGTGGAACATATGAAACTACATATGAAATAAATATTGGTGGTAAACCAAAAAAATTTTATATTTTTATATTAGATAATAAAATAGGAAAAGGCATTTATCGATTTGATATTGAGGTGTAAATATGAAGAAGTATTTTTTAGAAGGTTCTAAGATTGGTAATTTAATTTTATCTTGGTTTAATTTTTTCTTATTTTTCAGTATGCGCTGTTGTTGGTCTGGTATTTCTAAGACACTTGGATATGAGAAGAATTATGATAAGCTAATATACTGGCTACCTGTATTGGTGTGGGTTTTATTTTTGGTTGTATTTATTGTTAATATATTATTATATTTTCTTTTAAAAAAGGAAAGAAAAATATGGTCTTTTATTTGTAATTTTTTTAATATTGTGTTCTTGGTTGTTAATTTTGTGATTATTAAGTTAGGAGCAATTGATTATCTTGATTATGTATGGCCAGAATTTTTTAAATATCTAGGATTAAGTGTTTTAGTCTTAATTGGAGGATTTTTTATTTTCATTTATCCTAAGACATGTTTACATGAAAAGAAACTTTTTAAAGGTTTAAGTTTTGGTATTATTGTAGTATTGTTAGCATGTTACTTGGTTAATTTTTCATTTAATAGTTTAACTACTGGACCTGTTGTATATGCAGTAGAAGATGAATATCAAATTGTTTTTGCAAGTAGAACAGAAGCTAGAGCTTGGGTTGTTATTGATGATGTAAGATATTTTGATAATTATAATGGAAGTAATAGAACTTATACAAAAATTCATAAAGTTTCTATTCCAATGGAGGTATTAGATGATGCATTAGAATATGAGGTACATGTTCAAAAAGTTAACTATCGTGGTCCATTTGGAGGATATATGGGAAGAGATATTTATAGTAAGTATTCTTTTACTCCTGTTGATTCTTCTGATGGATTAGATTATTATGCTATTTCTGATATTCATATGGCAATGGATGCTTCTGTTAAGGCTGCAAATCATTATAATTATGAGTTGTTAGTTTTAGCTGGGGATATAGTTTCAGTAGTAGATAGTTTTGCTGATGCAAATTACGTTAATGAGGTTCTTCATAAAA
Organism: Anaeroplasmataceae bacterium; assembly: GCA_045127955.1. Taxonomy (GTDB): domain Bacteria; phylum Bacillota_I; class Bacilli_A; order Acholeplasmatales; family Anaeroplasmataceae; genus Pelethenecus. The sequence continues at coordinate 21,044 of JBGVRA010000020.1, read as the reverse complement.
TGACAAAAGGTAGTGTTGCATGTATTTATGCTCGTGGTAATCATGAGGTTAAGGGAAAATATGCAGAAGAACTTCATAAGTTTGTTGGTGCAAAGGGTGAAGATTTTTATTATAATTTTTATTTAGATGGAATTTATGGTGTTGTATTAGATATTGGTGAAGACCATGATGATGATTGGTGGGAATATTATGATACGGCATTTTATAAAGAATTCCATCAAGAACAGTTTGAATTCTTAGAAGAAGAAATAAAGAAAGAAGAATTTAAAAATTATAAGTATCAATTAGCTGTTTGTCATATTCCTCCTGTTTTTGTTAATAGTAGAAAAAATCATGAAGAAACAAAAGCTAAGTTTACTAATTTATTAAATCAATTAAATATTGATATGTGTATTAGTGGACATCAGCATGATTTATTAATATTTGAACCAGGTAAAGTAACACCTAATGAGGTTTTAACGTATAATCCTTTATTTAGTTCGAAAAAAACTTATAAAGGGTATTTAACTGATTTTAATTTTCCTTGTTTAACTGTATCTAAACGTGGTAAAACTCAAACTGATAGCGCTAGTTTAACTAATATGAATGAACAAATTGGTGTACATATTGTTGTTGATTTTAATGAAGGAAATCAAACTATTACATTTAATACTTCAAATGGTGATTTAGTAAATGTTGTTAATCCTTATGCGGATATTAATTATAATGAAAAGATAATATTTAAATTAAATTTATGAAAACTCAAGTTTGATTCTTGAGTTTTTTTATTTACATACTTGTATGTAAATGTTATAATATAGCAGTAAATGTTGAAGAAAGAAAGGTTTTAGAAAATGAAGAAGATATTATATTTGGTTTTATCATTTTTTATGGTTTTAGGATTATTTTCATGTGGTGAAAAGACTCCTGTAACATACAATGTTAATTTTGAATCTTTAGGTGGTACAGAAGTTGCTGATGTTGTTGTTAACGCTGGAGAAAGCGTGGCTCCACCTATTGATCCTGTTAAAGATGGATATACATTTAAGGGATGGTATACTGATGAAGCTTGTACTCAAAAATGGGTATTTGCTGCTAAGGTAAACTCTGAACTTACTTTATATGCTAAGTGGGAAGAAATCACTTACAATTATACAAAGATTACAGTTAAAGAAGCTTTAGATATTTGTGCTGGTTTAGCTGATGGAGCAACTTCTTCAGAAAGATATTTAATTGAAGCTACAGTTGTGTCAATTATGAATCCTGCATATGGTCAAATGATGATTACTGATGGAACTGGAGAAATTGAAGTATATGGTTCATATGGTGCTGATGGTGTTAAACGTTACAGTGAACTTGAAGATAAACCATATGCTAATGATAAAGTTAAGTTAGCTTGTTTACTTCAAAATTATAAAGGCAAAGCAGAAGTTTCTAGTGGCTGGATTTTAAGTTTTGAACACGTAGAAGTAGAAATAAATGAAGAAGATTATGTTGAAATGAGTATTGAGGCTGCTAGAAATGAAGAAAAAGGCGCTAAAGTTAAGGTTAGTGGTGTTGTTGCAAGAATTACTTATGCTAACGGTATGATTCCTAGTGGTTTTTATTTAGTAGATGGTACTAATTCTATTTATGTTTATGATTCTCAAATTACTTCTAGAGTTGCTATTGGTAATAAGGTTACTGTATTAGGCGAAAGAGATCAATGGATTTTAGCTGATGAAGAAGCAAACGCTAGTAAGTTTGGATATAAGGGTTGTACTCAAATTACTAATTGCGTTTTAAAAGAAAATGACGAAAAAACAGATAATGAATTTGATAAATCATGGATTGAAGAAACTACAGTTAAGGCAATCATGGAAACTCCTGTTTCAACAGATATTACTACAACTATTTTTAAAGTTAACGCTTTAGTTAAGAAAGCTCCAGGTACAGGATTTATCAATTATTATATTAATGATTTAGATGGATTTACTGGTTCATATGTATATACTCAATGTAATGGTAACGACTTATCATGGTTAGAACCATTTGATGGTAAGATTTGTACTGTATATTTATCTGCATTAAATGCTAAGTCAACAGCTTCTGGTTGTGTATGGAGATTTATCCCTGTTGCTGTTGTAGATGAAAATTATAAGTTTGATTTAAACGATGCACCTAAGATTGCCGCTGAGTATTATGGTGCTCCTCAATTTGAAGATTCTTATACTGGTAACCCAGAACTAGAATTAATTACTAGTGTATCATCAGAATTATTAGGTTTTGAAAATGTTTCATTATCATATACATCTAGTAATGAAGATGTTTTATATTTTGAAAATGTTGATGGCAAGGTTGTAATGAATTGTAAAGGTGCTGGTGCTGTAACTGTTACAATTAAAGCTTCATATAATAATGTTGATTATAATTTCGATGTAGAAATCACAGTTTTAGATGCCCCTGATTATGAATATATCTCTATTGCAGAAGCAATTGCTAGTCCTGTTGGAGAAGTTGTTACAGTTAAGGGTATTGTTGCTGGTGGTATTGCTAATAAAGTTGGTTTCTATTTAATTGATGAAACTGGTACAATTGCTGTTACGACAGATGCTGAAACTATTAAGTTAATTAAATTAGGTCAAGAAGTAGTAATGAGAGGAACAAGAACTCAATTTAAAGCTGAAAATGGTAAACTTGGACATACTTGTTTATTAGATTCTACATTAGTTGTTAATTTATATGGTGAACATGAATATTCTACAGAAACATTTATTAAGGATTTATCATTAAGTGAAATTAAGGCTTTACCTGCATCAGAAACATTAACTACTCAAGTTTATGTTTTAGAGTGTAGTATTAAAGTTGTAGATTCAACTCACTATTCTAATATTTATGTTGCTGTTGGCGATGTTGAATTATTATTATATTGTGGTAATAGTGGTCAATATTCATGGTTAAAAGAATTTGCTGGTCAAACTGTTACAGTTGAATTAGCTTTATGTGATTGGAATGCTAAAGGTTATAAGGGTGCTGTAATCTCTGCTACTGGAGAAGATGGAGTAAAAGTACATAATAATTATAATTTTAGTAATTAGTGTTACTTGGGATGCTTAGGCATCCCATTTTTTTCTAAAAAAAATAAGGCTTTAAAAGCCTTATTCGACAAATTTTAATATTGAAAAACTAGCGTAATGATCAGATGTATAAAATATTAGCATATCATTTGAATATACAATTCTTTTAGCATTACGACCTCCACCTTGATAATCAATATCACATTCTGTATATGTTCTTGTTGGTCCTGTTGGTAACAATCCTTCACGATTATAAAATCTATCTCCACCACAACTTTCTAAAGTAGAAGAAGAATAGTTGTTTTTATTGAAAACTCCTTTTACTTTATAGTTAGGAGGGAGTTTTTCATATGTGTAGATATATGCACCAACTTCTTCTAATGAAGTGTAGTAACCTGTTTCTATTATAGTAACTTCAGATAAGTCAATTTCAATAATTGGAAATCCATAGTCTTCAAATACTTCTTCAGGAGTTTGTTCTTCAACTGGTGGTGTTTCAACTACTGGAGGGGTATTTATTGGTGGTGTAGTTGGTTGTTGTTGATTACAAGATATAAAGATAAATGATGTTAATATTAATGTTAATACTATAAATAATTTTTTAATTTTTTTCATAATGACAACTCCTTTTAATAAATTTTACCATAGGTCGTATTAATATTAAATAATAAAATGGTTGCCACTTCAACTTTTTTTTATCAATTAGATTTTTATTTAATTTTTTATGATTTTATAGTATATTATTTTCCGAGGTGAAAAAATGGAGGAACTCGCATATAAGTTGTTAAAAGATATCTATGGATATTCTGAATTTAAACCTAATCAACTTGAAATTATTAAAACTGTCGTCGCAGGAAATGATTGTATTTCGCTACTTCCAACTGGGTTTGGAAAATCATTAACGTTTATTCTTTCTAGCTGTATCCTTCCAGCATTAACTATTGTTATATCCCCACTGATTTCCTTAATGAACGATCAGAAAAAAGAATTAGATTGTTTAGGTATTGATGCGGTAGTACTCCATTCTAACCTCACTAAAATAGAACTTAATTTGGCATATAAGAAGATTTTAAATAATCAGGTTAAGATTATTTACTTAGCTCCAGAAAGGCTTTTAAATAAAGAATTTAAAAATGTTATTAAAGATAAAGATATTTCTTTGATTGCTGTTGATGAGGCTCATACTATTTTATGGGGAGAAAGTTTTAGAGGAGCTTTTTTTAATATATCTAATTTTATTGATGGTTTGAAAAAAAGACCTACTATATTAGCTGTTACCGCAACAGCTACTACTGATACTATTGATATAATTAAAAAGGAGTTAAAGATAAAAAATTGTAAGATTATAAAAGCATCAATGGTTAGAGATAATATTGTTTATAATGTTATTAATACAAATAAAAAAATAGAATTTTTATATCGATATTTAGATAAATATAAAGATGATAAAGTGATTATTTATTGTTTGACAAGAAAAAAAGTAGAAGAAGTTTTTGAAAAATTGATTAATTATAAGGTTTGTATGTATCATGGCGGAATGGAAAATAGTGATAAAATAAATAATCAAATTAGTTTTACTAAGGGTGAAAAAAATGTAATGGTGTGTACTAATGCATTTGGTATGGGGATTAATATAAGTGATATTAGGCATGTTATTCATTATGATATTCCATCTTCGTTAGAAGATTTTGCTCAACAATCTGGTAGAGCAGCAAGAGATGGAAAAATGGCAAGTGAAGTCATTTTATTTAATTTTACAGATATTAAAATAATCAGATCATTTATTAATGATTTAGATAAAGATAAAAAGCCAAAAGAGAAGAAAAAAGTTGATCAAGTTGTTGATTTTTGTCTTTATAAAGGTTGTAGGCATCAGTATTTAGGTAGATATTTTGGTGAAAGAGTAAATAAATGTAATTTTTTATGTGATAATTGTAGGAAATATGCATAGAATATTTTTTGAGGTGTATTTATGAAAAAACTATGCATTATTGGTTTTTTAATTGTAAGTATATTAGGAGTTATATTTCATTTTATGTACGAGTATTTGCCGATTTTTATTTTTCCTAAAAATGAAAGTATTTTTGAACATACAAAATTAATAATTATTCCGATGCTTATTTATCTATTTATTGTTATTTTTTGTGTTGAAAATAAAAAGAAGATATTTGCTAGTTTTATAAGTTCAATTTTAATAGGTGTATTTATTACCGTTGTATCTTATTATACATATTATGGAATGTTAGGATTTAGTGTTGACTGGTTAAATATTGTTATTTATTTTATTTCTGTTTTTAGTATGTTTTATTATATATATAAAAATAAAACACTATTTGGATTTACAAATAGTGTTGTTATTATGATAATAATATTAATTTTATTATTTGTTTTTACTTATTATCCATTAAATATCGGATTTTTTAGTTAGATTCGATTTCTGCTAAAATTTCTTTTAATTCTTGTTCGTTAAATTCATATGTAGACTTACAGAAATTACATGTAATAGAAGCTTTATGATCTTCAGCTATAATAGCTTTTATTTCATCTTTACCAATTGATTTAATACCACGTCTAAATCTTTCTTTGCTACAAGAACATTCATATGATAGTTCTTTTGTTTCAAGTAATTGGTAATCACCTTCAGTAATTTCATTAATAATATCTTCAGGAGTATATCCCTCTTCAATCATTTTTGCACAAGATTTTAGATTAGCTAATTTGTTTTCTAATTTCTTTATATATTCTTCTTTACAACCTGGCATAACTTGGATTAAAAAACCACCAACGGCTTTAAGATTACCTTGTTCATCAAATAATTCTCCTAAACCAACAGAAGAAGGAATTTGTTCTGATTTTGCAAAATAATATGTAAAGTCTTCAGCGATTTCTCCACTTATAATCTCACAAGAAGAAGAAAATGGTGCTCGCATATGGATGTCTTTTACGACTTCAATCATTCCAGATGTACCAACAGCTTCTTTAACAGCTATCGCTCCTGAATTATATTGTAAGTAAATTCCAGGATTATGAACAAAACCACGTACTTTACCGTCTGTAGCTTCAATTGTTATTTGACCTACAGGTCCATCCCCCATTACTTTAATATTTAAGTATTCATTTGCTTTATATGTACAAGACATAATTGCTGATATTGTTAGAACTCTTGACATGGCTGCTGCAGAACTTGGCCATAGGTTATGGATTGTTTGAGCCTCTTGACATAAGTTTGTTGTTATTGCTGCATAAATTCTTACTGTTTGATTCATGCAGTATGCTTTTTGTAAATAATCTTTCATTAAAATCACCAAATATTATTTTATCATAAATTATAGAAAATGACAAATATTATAAAATGTTTACGTTTTCATAAATAAAAATATTGACATTTTTTTTGAAAAAAAATATAATTTAAATATCAATTTAGGACTTGTCCTTGATTGATTTCTTTTTTTTTATGTTTTTTTGGGATGGGACTAAGATAAAAATTAGTCCTTTTTTCTTTATGTAGTTTATGGTAAAATAGAAGAAGATATTAATATTGGAAGTGATTATTATGGCAATAATGAAAAAAGAAATGGAGTTTTTTATCCAAACTAGTGCGGTAGATATTAGTGATAATATTAAACCTGCGAGTGTTTTTGATTATTTTCAAGATATTGCAGGATTACATGCCAAAGAGCTAGGTGTTTCTTATGAAACTATCAAAAAAGAAAATCTAGCGTGGGTTATTTTGTATGAAACATATGAGATTATAAATATGCCTCCATATTTAGAAAATGTGGTTGTTAAAACTTGGCCTAAACCTAAGGGAAGGTTAGAGTTTGAACGTGAATATTTTATGGAAAGTATAGATGGAAAACCGCTTATTAAAGGGATTTCTAATTGGGTACTTATTGATTTAGATACAAGAATGATTGCTAGAACTGATCGAGTTGATTATAATGGAGAGTATTATGATTTTACAAATTATAATGGTAAAACTAAAAGAAAAATTGGTTTAGATTATAATAAATGTATTGATTTTTTTGATAGTGTTGTTACTTATGATGATTTAGATCATAATGGACATATGAATAATACTAGATATTTGACGCATATTTATAATAATTATAATTTTGATAAAAAGAAATGTTGTACACAGGTTGAGATAGCTTTTATTAAAGAAGCTAAATGGAAAGATATTATTAATATTGGTCATTACATTTTAGATGATGGTCGTGATGCTTATATTGGTAAAGTAAATAATGAAACATGTTTTGAATGTATTTTAAAGATGGAGGAATTTTAAGATGATTAATAAGTTTTTAGATTTTGTTAAGGATACACCTACAGCATTCCATGCTCAAGATAAGTTTAAGAAAATATTAGATGAGTATGGTTTTAAAGAATTATTAGAATGTGAAGCTTGGTGTTTAGCACCAGGTGGAAAATACTATGTTGGAAGAAATATGTCTTCGATTGTAGCTTTTGTTATGCCTACTGATGGTGCTCACTCATTTAATATTACTGCTGCTCATCTTGACTCACCAACATTTAAGTTAAAACCTAATTTTACTATTAATAAATCTAGATATATTAAATTTAATACAGAAGTATATGGTGGTCCTATCTATAATACATGGATGGATAGACCTTTAGGTATCGCTGGTAGAGTAATTGTTGATAGTGACTGTGGTATAACAGCTAAACTTATTAATATTTGTGAGCCAGTAGTATGTATTCCTAATTTACCTATTCATTATAATCGAAATGTTAATAAGGGAGTTGAATTAAATCCTCAAGTAGATATGCTTCCTATTTTTGCTGATAAAAATTATAAAGATGCATCTTTAACTAAAATGATTGCTGAAAGATTAGGTGTTTATGAAGGTGATATCTTAAGTATGGATTTATATTTAACTGTTTTAGACCGCGGATGTTTGGTTGGTGCTAATAAAGAATTTGTAATGGCACCACAAATTGATAACTTAGAATGTTCTTTTGGATGTATTAATGCTTTAGTTAATTCTAGTAATTCTAAGTCTATTAACGTTTGTGCATTATTTGATAATGAAGAAATTGGTTCTGGTACTTTACAAGGTGCCGCAGGTACGATGTTATCTGATATTTTAGAAAGAATAAGTATAGCATTAGGTAAGAGTAAAGAAAGTCATTTACAAATGCTTGCAAACTCATTTATTGTTTCTGCAGATAATGCTCAGGGGGTCCATCCTAATCATATGGGTAAATATGATGAAACTAATCCATGTTATTTAAATGAAGGTATTGTTATTAAAAATGCTGCTAGAGGATCATATTCTACAGATGCTATGAGTAGTGCGTATTTCCAAAAGATTTGTAAGAATGCTAATGTTAAGTACCAACTTAATACTAATAGAAGTGATGTTGCTGGCGGTTCAACATTAGGTGTTGTTTCAATTAGACAAGTTTCAATTCCTTCTGTAGATATTGGACTTGCTGAACTTGCTATGCATTCAGCTTATGAAACGGCTGGTAGTTTAGATTTAGAATACTTAATTAAAGCATTAGAAGAATTCTATAATAATAGTTTAGTTCCATCAAACGAAAAAAGTTTAAAATTTTAAGTTTCAATGACAATATTCGACAAAACAAGTCTCTTATTTATGGTATAATATACCAAAATAGGAGGTTTTTTTTATGGATTATATTAATGTTAAATTAGCTTTAGAGTATTTGAGTGGTAATGAAGCGATTTTTAAAAAGTTAAAAAATACATTTTTAGCAAATCACTGTAATTATATGGAAGTTTATAATAGATTAATTGAATCATGTGATATTAATGAAGCTTTTAATTATGTTCATTCTATTAAAGGAATAGCTTTAAATTTGGGTGCTGAAAAATTAAATGATATTTGTGATGTTGTTTTAAAAGAATTAAAAAAAGAGTCTTGGAGAAAAGATTTAATAGATGAATTCTTCAAGACTCTAAGATATAGTTTTTTTGAGTTAACATTTTTGTAAAACAACTAAAATACGTTCATCACCTGGTTGGTAATCATCATTAAAATCACCACATATTTTAATTAGTTTAAATCCAGATAGATTCATGTTTTTTAGTTCGTGATAATATTCGTAATATGTTTCTTTTAATTCATAATCACCTTCATAGATAATTATTTCATGTTTTAAGGTTTTATGATCTTGACGTTTTGTTTTCCAATCGATTTTAAAAGTATGATGATCTTCTTTTAAATGATTGTTTTCATATTCTGTCATCATATCTTTAGAGAAAATATCAAAGATAAAATATCCATTAGGTTTTAAGTGTTTTTTTACACATTCAAACATATTATTTAAATCATTCTTGGTTTTTAAAAAATTTACTGAATCAAAAAAACAAGTTATCAAGTTATATTGTTTATTCAAATTAAAATCGGTCATATCTTTAACATAAAATGGAATTTGAAGGTGATTTATTTTAGCTTTTTCTAAAGCTATTTCAATAATAGTTTCAGACAAATCTAATCCTTCAGCATCAAATCCTTTTAGTTTAAGCATTGTTGACAAGATTCCAGTACCACAGGCTAAATCTAGGGTATTGTCGCCTTGTTTTAAGTATGGCAAGACAAAATCATACCACAGTTCATATTCAAGTTGGGCCATTACTTCATCGTAATAATAGGCAAATTTTTTATAGGCATTCATTATTTTTTCACCTTCAATTCAGATAATTTAGTATAGTCAGGATCAATATAGATTGTTTTTTGTTTAGTATAAGTCACAAAGCAATTTCTTTTTCCTGGAATTTTTTTTATGTTTCTTACTTGAGTATAATCAATAGGGATACTTGAAGATTGACTAATAGAAGAATAACTAGCAGCTAAAAGTGCGGATGTTCTAATTAAGTTTTCAGTTAGGTTGTCTGTATGTAAAACTACATGACTTCCAGGAGCATCTTTTACATGAAACCAATATTCATTAGGTTTAGCAAATTTATGAGTTAGATACTCATTTTGAAGATTATTCTTTCCTACGGATATATAAACATCATCAACAATATAAGTTAATAATTCAATTCTTTTTTTCTTTGTTTGTTTAGAAGTAGTAGCTAGTATATATTTATTTTCTATTAATTCTTCCTTTATTTCTAAGGCATCATTTAAAGTTGCATTAGATATTTGGGAAAGTAAAACTTTAAAGTATTCTATTTCATCTTTTGTTTTTTCAATTTGTTCTGTGATATAGTAAATTGCTGATTTAGCTTTTTGATATTTTTTATAATATTTTTGAGAATTAGTTATTACATCATATTTTGGATCTAAGGAAATTGTTTGAGTTTCGTTTGTATAATAATTATAAACATCGACTTTATCTGTTTTTTCTTTTAAATGGGGATATGATAGTAATAATTCTCCCATTACTTTATATTCATCTGCTAAAAGAGAATCATTGATTTCTTGTTCTAATTTGATAACTTTTTTTTGATATTTAGTTATTTGACGATTTATAAAACTTAATAAATCATTTGTTTTTTGTTTGATTTTGAATGCTGTATCAGCTTCATAATAATAGTTGTCTAATAACGTTGATATTGTTTCATATGATTCTATTACTTCGTTATTTAGTGGAGTGAAGTAGAAGTCTTTTTTCCCTTTTTTTGTTCTTATTATAACTGGATTAATTTGCATGTTAATAGCATTATAAAAGTTTTCCATCACAAAATCATTTGTAAAACAGCTTTCAGCTAGAAGTAAAGATATTCCATTAAATTTAGCTAACATTTCTTTTGGGTTATCTACTTTTATATTTAATAATTCATCTTTTGTTAATTTATATGGATTAACTTTATCAGTAATAGGAAATTCATAAGTAGCATTTGGAAGCATAGTTCTGTTGAATTCACCTACACCATCTTTTTTTAATACTTCAATAATTTTGTAATTTTCATCAGTAAGGATTAGGTTTGAATATCTTCCCATTATTTCACAAATTAAGTATTTGTGGGTGTAGTCTTTCATTTCACTATAGCCTGCAAGTTTAAAGACTACAACTCTATCATTTTCATATTGGTATAAGTCTTCAATGAAATATCCTTCAATGTGTTTTCTTAGTAACATTGTAAAGCTTTTTGGTGTTTTAGGAGTATCAAAATGTTTAGTTGTAAAGTGTATTCTTGCAAAGTCAGAAGAAAAAGATAACATTAAGTTAAGATTTGAACGTTCTCTTCTTATTGTTAATATAAAATCTGTTTCACTTGATTCTGATATTTTAGAGATTCTTCCTGTTTTACAATACTCTATTTCTTTAATTAATTTATTTAAAAATATACCATCAAAGCTCATAAAATCACCTCTTTTAATAGTATATCATAAAAAAGAATAAGAAAAAATGTTTGAAAACGAATTCTAAGATAATTTTTAATTAACAATTTAAAATAAATATGTTAAAATATATATAATATATTGTTTTGGAGGAGTTTATGGCTTGGAATTATAAGAAGATTAAGGCTAAAATGAATGATTTCTTTAAAAGTAAAAATATAAATTATTCTTTAGAAGAAGATAAAGGTCTTAAATTTAAATTTGAGGTATGCTTAAATGAAGCAGGTTTTATGTTATATCCATATTTAACTTTTTCTGATAATATTGTTAGTTTTAATGCGAATGTTATTGAGGTTTCAAATAAATTAGTTGATTATTCTAAAATGAATGATTTTAATATGAAATCAAAAATGTTTAAATGTTTTTATACAGAAGATCAAATTATTGTTATTGAATATAAGTTTTTATTGAACGATGAATTTATTGATATTTTAGAGTTATTAGTTGATCAAATATTTTTATTACAATTTGAGATTGACAAGTTGTAGGGAGGTAAATTATGAAACTTAATGATAGAGGGTTATTGGTGGTTATTTCTGGGCCATCAGGAGTTGGTAAAGGTACTGTAAGAAAAGCATTATTTGATATGCCTAAGCATAATTTAGTATATAGTGTGTCTATGACAACTAGAGATATTAGACCTGGTGAGGTTGATGGTGTTGATTATTATTTTGTTTCTAAAGAAGAATTTATTAAACGTCAAAAAGAAGGAAAGTTTTTAGAAACTGCTGAATTTGTTGGTAATTATTATGGTACTCCTTTAGATAAAGTTAATGAACAACTTGATATGGGAAATGAAGTTGTTTTAGAAATTGAAGTTGAAGGAGCTCAACAAGTAAAGAAAAAGGTTCCAGACTGTGTTATGATTTTTATTGTACCACCTGGAAAAGAAGCTTTGTATGAGAGATTAAAAAGACGTGGTACTGAAACAGAATCTGTTATAAGCGAACGTATCGAAAAAGCTAATCGTGAATTTAAGTTAGCTCATTTATATGATTATATTGTTGTTAATGATGAAGTTAACAATGCTGCTGATAGAATTATGGCTATAATTCGTGCTGAACATGCTAAAACTGAACGCTCTATATATAAATATATGGAACTTATCGGTGAAGATTAGAAAATTGTGGATTTTTATTATTGTTTTGTGTTATAATATATAAGGATGATTTTGGAGGGAATATACATGAATAAGAAGAATTATGACGGTATGAGATATCCATCAGTTGATGCTTTGTTAGAAAAGATTGATTCTAAGTATAAGTTAGCTTATGCTGCAGCAAAGCGTGCTAAGATTATTGAAGAAGAAGAATATACTTCTTATGAAGATGGTATCTGTGTTAAGCCTGTAGGCCAAGCATTAGAAGAAATCTTAGTTGAAAAAACAAAAATGACTTTTAAGTAAGAAAAAAATCTTCGGTTAATAGGTATCTATTAGCCATTTTTTTCTAATTGGAGGAAAAATGCTAATCTTTATTTATTTTATTATATATTCTTTTTTGGGATATATATGTGAAGTAATATTTTGTTCAGTTGGACAAAGAAGATTGGTTAATAGAGGGATTTTATATTTACCTATATGTCCTATATATGGAGTAGGTGCTATAATTGTTTTATTAGTTTATAGGTATATTAATAATTATTTACTTATTTTTATTATTAGTTTTATTTTTTCATCTTTAATTGAGTATATGACTAGTTATATATTTGAAAAGATTTTTAATCTTAGATTATGGGATTATAGCGAAAGAAAATATAATATTAATGGTAGAGTATGTTTAAAAAATTCATTTCTTTTTGGTATTATGGGTGTTGTTATGACTTGGGTTCATCCCTATATTTATGATTTTGTAAATAGAATAGATATAATTAATATTTTAGGGATAATTATTATTATTTCTTTAGTAATTGATTTTATTTTTTCTATTTATAAATATCTTAATATATCTAAATTATTTGATAAGTTATATAAGTATTTAGATGAAAAAATAGATATTTTAAATGATGTTAATGCGATGACTTTTGATTTTTTTTATGATTCTAAGTTTGCTAAGAAGATGAGAAAATTTATATATTGTTATCCTAGTAGTAAAAAGAATAAAAGTAATTTAAAAGAAATTTATTATAAGTATTATAAGAAATAGGTGTAAGTATGAAAATGTTAGAGGAGAAGTTAAAACTTTTACCAGACTTACCTGGTTGTTATCAAATGAGAGACGACAAGGGTAATATTATATATGTTGGTAAGGCTAAAAATTTAAAAAATAGAGTAAGAAGTTATTTTCATGGAGCTCATAATGCTAAAACTACGAAGTTAGTTAGTGAAATTAGAGATTTTACTTATGTTATTACTGCTTCAGAGTTAGAAGCTTTAGTTTTAGAAATTAATATGATTAAGGAATATGATCCTAAATATAATATAATGCTTACTGATGATAAAACTTATCCATATATTGCCTTAACAAATGAAACTCATCCTAGACTTATTGTTACTAGAAATAAACGAAGAAAAAAAGAAGCCAGATATTTTGGACCATATCCTAATGTTTTAGCAGCAAGAAATACTATAAATTTGTTAAATCAGATTTATCCATTAAGAAAATGTTATAATATTCCTAATAAAGAATGTTTATATTATCATTTAAATCAATGTTTAGCTCCTTGTATTAATAAGGAAAAGATTGATTATTTACCTATTAAAAATAAAATTGCATCTTTTTTAAATGGAGATGCAAAAGAGGTTTTAGAAAATTTAAGAAATGAAATGTATGATGCTTCAGAAAATTTAGAATTTGAAAAAGCTAAGGAATATAGAGATTTAATTTTATCGATTGAAGATACTATATCTAAACAAAAGATTTCTATTAATGATTTAACTAGTAGAGATTATGTTGGTATTTATAGTGATGAAGATGAAATATCTATTAATATTATTATTACAAGACAAGGGAATATTGTTCAAAATCATCAAACTATCATTAATAAATATGATAATTTAGAAGATGAAATTATTAATTATTTAGTTCAGTTTTATGAAATAAATACTAAACCTAAGGAAATTTGTATTAAGGGTTTAGATAGTGATATTTTAAAAGAAGTATTAAGTGTTTCTATTTATGAAGCTAAGTTAGGTAAGAAAAAAGAAATTATGGATATGGCAGAAAAAAATGCTAAATTTAATTTAGAAAATAAAAGAAATATTTTAAAAAATACGGTTTTAAAGAAGTTAGATACTATTGAAGCTTTAGGAAAATTACTTGGTATTGATACTCCAAGGAGAATAGAAGCTTTTGACAACTCTAATTTATATGGTGAATATCCTGTTTCAGCGATGGTGTGCTATATTGATGGTAAACCAGCTCCTAAGGAATTTAGAAAGTACCATATAAAGACAGTTGTTGGAGCTAATGATTATGAATCTATGAAAGAAGTTATTTATCGAAGATATTTAAGACTTTTAATGGAAGATAGTGTTTTGCCTGATTTGATTGTTATGGATGGTGGAGCTATTCAGGTTCATGCGGCAAAAGATGTGTTAGCATCTCTTAATATTGATATTCCTGTTATGGGTGTTCAAAAGGATAATCATCATAAGGCCTCTAAAATATTTTTTGAGGAAAATCTTTATGATATAGAAAGAAATTCACCTATATTTTTATTACTTGCTGATATTTCTCAAAGAGTTCATGATTTTGCGATTAGTTTTTTTAGGAGTAATAAAGCTAAGGGGATTTTCTCTTCAATTTTAGATCCAATTCCTGGTCTTGGTCCGAAACGAAAAGAAGAGTTATTGAAGTATTTTATAAATATAGAAGCAATAAAAGAAGCGAGTGTAGAAGAATTAAGAAAAGCTGGTATGCCTATTAATTTAGCTAATGTTATTTATGATTATTTTCATAATGAAGAATAACCAAATAGGAAATACCTTCATATTATATATTGGAGGTATAAAGTAGCTGATGAATCAACATTTTTTAACTTCTAGGGAGTTAGAGATATTTAAACTTTTAATAGCAAATGAAACTACTAAATCAATAGCAAATAAGTTATCTATTAGTGATAAAACAGTTAGAAATCATATATCTAATGTAATTGGTAAATTAGGTGTTTCAAGTAGAACTCAGGCTATTATTATGTTGGTGAAAAATGGGATGATTGATTTATAGTCATCCCTTTATTTTTTGGAGGATGTATGGATATTTTATTTGATCTTTATGGGACTTTAATTGATATTAATACTGATGAATTTAGTGATGATTTTTGGATTGAATTTGCTAAAAATATGAATGTAAGTGATTATAAAAAATTAAAAAATGATTATTATAATACTTGTGCAAAATACCAAAAATTAAAAGAAGAATTAGAAATAAAAGATGTGTTTAAAGATATTGTTGATTTTGATGTTTTAGAAGCATGTTTAATATTTAGAAAATTATCTACTAAATATATTTGTTTATATGATGGAGTAGTTGAATTATTAGATGAGTTAAGTAAAAAACATAATTTATATGTTTTATCAAATGCTCAAGCATCATTTACTATTCCTGAATTAAAAGAGTTAGGTATTTATGATTATTTTAAAGATATTGCAATATCAAGTGATTATGGTATAAAAAAGCCTAATATTATGTTTTTTAAAGAAGCCATTAATAATTTCAATTTAAAAGATGATATTGTTATGATTGGTAATGATTATGAATGTGATATTAAACCTGCCAAGAAACTAGGTTTAAAAACTGTTTTTATTGAAAGTAACTTAACTCCTTTAAATGAATGTGAAGATAAAATAATGGGTTTTAATAGGTTAGAAATATTAGAAAAAATTAAAGAATTAGAGAATAAATAGAAGTAGAGTGATTTTCATTCTACTTTTATTTTGGTATAATATTAATAATATAAGAAAAGAGGTATTAATATGAAAGAGAAATTTAGTAAGAAGACTTGGTTAAGTATTGTTATTTTTTCTTTGGTTGGTCAAATTGCTTGGACGATGGAGAATATGTTTTATAATTTATATATTGTAGATCAATTTAAAGCTAATCCTTCATCTATTGCGGTGATGGTTAGTTTATCTGCGTTAACTGCTACTTTGACTACTTTATTTATGGGAGCTTTATCTGATAAGATTGGTAAAAGAAAATTATTTATTATTGCTGGTTATTTTTTATGGGGTATTACCATTTTATCTTTTGTTTTTGTCAATAATAAATATATTTCATCTGCTACTTTAGGTGTTACTTTAGTAGTATTACTTGATTGTTTAATGACTTTCTTTGGTAGTAGTGCTAATGATGCCGCATATAATGCTTATTTAACAGAAATTACTGATGAGACAAATTTAGGTAAGGTTGAAGGTATTAATTCAGCTATGCCTTTGATTTCTATTTTAATTGTTTTTGGTGGTTTATCTAGTTTTGCTAAAATTCAAGAAGATGGTACTGATACTTGGTATATTGTTTTCTTAATTATTGGGGCGTTGGTATTTATTTCTGGTATTATAGGTATTTTTACTATTAAAGAACCTGTAAGAGAAAAGAAGAATAATGAATCATATTTTAAAAATATTTTTTATGGTTTTAAGCCTAGTGTTATTAAAGAAAATAAGATTTTATATATTATTTTAGGTGCTTTTGCTATATTTGGTATTTCATTACAAGTTTATATGCCATATTATATTTTATATTTACAAGATGCTGGATTAGAGATTGAGTTTGCTAAGGCTATTGGTTTTGATTCTTATGTTATTATTATGGCTCCTGCAATTATTATTGCTTCTATTTTTACTATTTTTTATGGTAGAGTTATTGATAAATTAGGATTTATTAAATCATTAATTCCTGTTTTAGGTGTTTATGCTTTAGGGCTTGTTTTACTATCATTTTTCAAGGGTGAAGTAATGATGTTTTTAGGTTGTATGTTTATGATGATGGGATATTTAGCAGCAACCGCTTCATTTAATGCTGTTATTAGAAAATATACACCTGTTGATAAGGTTGGATTATTCCAAGGACTAAGAATTGTTGCATCTGTACTTATTCCTATGCTTGTTGGTCCATGGATTGGTTCTACAATTTGTGGTGGTGGAGCTATGTTTGGAGTTACTGAGGCTGGATTTAGTGTTTCTCCTTTAGTATTTTTAGGTGGATTAGTTGTTATTTTCTTTATTGGTTTACCTTTATATTTTGTTAGAGGAGAAAACAAAAATGCTTAAATTTAATGATTTATATACTGATGAGTTTTCTAAATTAGATATTAATTGTCCATTAAGTGAATATCCAAATCCGCAATTTAGAAGAGATTCTTATTACTCTTTAAATGGTAAATGGGAATATCAAATTGTTAAAGATATTAAAGATTTAAATGATGATTATGAAGAAGTTATTGTTCCTTTTCCAATTGAAAGTGTAGCTTCTAATGTTAAAAGAAGGTTAAAGAAAAATGAACTTATTGTTTACAAGAAAAGATTTAGATTAGATTCTTGTTTCATTAAGAAAAATACTTTTATTCATTTTTTAGGTGTTGATCAAAGTTTCTATATCATTATTAATGGTAATAGGTTAAATAATATTATTCCGCTTGGGATGCCTAGTAAGATAGATATTTCTAATTATGTTAAAGAAGAAAATGAAATATATGTAGTTGTTAAGGATAATTTAGATAAAGTTTATCCTACTGGTAAACAAAGTAAGAAACCTAAAGGTATTTTTTATACTCCTTTTTCTGGGATTTATTATCCTGTTTTTATTGAAAGTGTTGATGATGGATATATAAAAAATGTTAAGATAGACACAACTTTAGATAGTGTTAATTTACATATAGATTCTAATTCTTCGATGTTTGATATTACTATAAAAGATAATGGTAATATTATTCATAATAAAAAATATGAATCTGGTGATATTTTAATTAACATTGATAATCCTAAATTATGGGATACAGAAAATCCTCACTTATATGATTTAGAAATTAAAACTGAAAATGATATTATTTATTCTTATTTTGGTTTAAGAGAAGTTAAACTTGTAGATGGATTTATATATTTAAATGGAAAAAGAATATTTTTAAATGGTATATTAGACCAAGGATATTATCCTGAAGGAATTGTGACTCCCGTAACCTATGATTCATATAAGTTTGATATATTAAGTATGAAAGATTTAGGGTTTAATACTTTAAGAAAGCATATTAAAGTTGAACTTCCTTACTTTTATTATTTATGTGATAAATATGGTATGCTTGTTTTCCAAGATTTTGTTAATAATGGTAAGTATAATTTCTTTATTAAAACTGCATTACCTACTATTGGTTTACAGGTTAAATGTGACAAGTTTGATCATATGAATAAGTTAGGAAGAAGTAATTTTATTAAAGCTGGAGAAGAAGTTATTAAGTATTTACATAATAATCCTTGTATAGTAGGATATACAATTTTTAATGAGGGTTGGGGGCAATTTGATAGTAAGAATGTTTATAAACATTTTAAAGAATTATATCCTTCCTTAATTTTTGATACCGCAAGTGGTTGGTATAGAGGGGCACCTACTGATTTGGATAGTTATCATTGGTATTTTAAGAATTTAGATAAATTGGCTAAGGTTGATCATCCTGTGTTTTTATCTGAATTTGGAGCTTTATGTTATAAGGTTGAAAATCATGCTTATGGAGATAGATTTGTGTTTGGATATACTTATTATCCAACTATAGAGGAAACTGAAAAAGCTTTTGTTTCTTTATTTGAAAATAAGATTATTCCATATAAAGATAAATTAGTTGGTTGTATCTATACTCAAATTACTGATGTTGAAGAAGAAGATAATGGTCTTTTAACTTATGATCGAAAAGTTTTTAAATTAAATAAAGATGTTGTTAAAAAAGTTTTAAGTAAATTAAAATAAAAACTATGTTTCTTTAAGATATTTATTGTACACTTTAAATATAAATTATAAAAAGAGAGGTTTCTATGGAAAAAGAAGTAAAAAAAGGTGTCAAAGAGAAACTAGATGATTTTTATGGTGTAAGCAAAGTAGGATCATCTTTTAAAGTTGAAATTATTGCTGGTATTGCAACTTTTTTAGCTATGGCATATATTTTAACTGTTAACCCTAATAATATTTTATGGGCTGGTACAGCTGATGTTAGATGGGCATCTGTATTTATCGCAACAGCATTTGGCGCGGTTATTGGTACTTTATTAATGTCATTACTTGCTAAAATTCCACTTGCTCAAGCTCCTGGTTTAGGACTTAACTCTGCTGTTGGTACTTTAGTTGGTGGTGCGGCTGCTGGTGCTGCCGGTTATTCATTCCCACTTGGTACTGCATTATTATTAGTACTAATTTCAGGGATATTATTTACGGTATTATCTGTTGTTCCTTGTGGTAAGGATAAGGCTACTGGAAGAAGTGTCAGTTTAAGAGAAAAGATATTTGATGGTGTTCCTGAATCTATTCGTATTGCTGTTCCTGTTGGTATTGGCTTATTTATCGCATTTATTGGTTTACAAAATGCTAAGATTATTGTTGATAGTCCGTATACTTTAGTTTCACTTGTTAATTTTGGTGATTTTGATTTATACAAAAATGGTGGACCTGCTGCACAAGCTATTGTTTGTATTGTTGGACTTATTGTAATTGCTATTTTATCACATTATAAAATTAAAGGTGCTGTTATTTTTGGTATTTTAGGTGCTACTATTTTAGGTATTCCATTAGGGGTTACTAATTTTGATATTATTTTAGGAAAAGTAGATGGTATTACATGGAAATTTTGGGAAAATTTTGGTAATTATTTTTCTATGGATCCAAGTAAGGGTGGTGTATTCTTAGCTGTTTTTACTGAAGGATTTGCTGGATTTAAACCTGAAGTATTAATGACTTGTGTTGTTACTATTATTTCATTAAGTATGCTTGATATGTTTGATACTATGGGTACTGTTGTTGGATGTTGTACAAATGCTAATCTTTTAGATGAAAATGGTAAACCTGTTAATTATGCTAAGATTATGTATTCTGATTCTATTGCTACATGTGTTGGGGCTTTAATTGGTACTTCAACAGTTACAACATTTGTTGAATCAGGTGTTGGTGTTGCTGCTGGTGGTAAGACAGGATTAACTGCACTTGTTACTGCTTGTTTATTCTTCTTATCTATCTTCATTTTACCTGTATTTGCATTTATTCCATCTGCCGCAGCTGCTTGTGCTTTAGTTTATGTTGGTGTATTAATGATGGCCTCAGTTACTGATATTGATTTTAAGACTGTTAAAAATGCAGTTCCTGCTTTCTTAACTATTATTTTAATGCCTTTATCATATTCAATAACTACTGGTATTGGTGTTGGTATTATTGCTTACGTATTAATTAGTGTTATTTTATATGTAACTGAATTAATTAAGTATTCATTATCAAAAGAAGAATCAAAAGAAAAACCTAAGTTTGAAATATCAATTGTAATGATTATAATTTTTGCATTATTCTTGTTATATTTCTTGACTCAATAATAATTATTTGGCCTATTTTATATAGGCCTTTTATTAGTATGACGGGCATGCCATATCTCTAAGGTGAAAGTCCTAAGAGGCGTATTTGTCGCGAACTCGATAGCAACTTGCAAAGTGTAAACCAGTGATGGAACGTGAAAAGAAGCAATAGCGAAATCGTGGCCCAAC
>JBGVRA010000019.1:0-3808 GCA_045127955.1 Anaeroplasmataceae bacterium | reverse complement strand
TCGGTTTCTGGATATGCGATATCCGACTCCCATTTGCTGATGGACTGACGGGAAACTCCGAGTATGTCTGCAAGTTGTTCCTGCGTGTAGTTGTATTCTTTTCTTAATTTTGATAGTTTTTCGCCAAGTGTCATAATCATTCCTCCTTATATTTTCTAACGCTGCGATGCTTTAATTATAGAACATTCAGCATAATCATACTACCAATTCGGTGTTTCTAAATGTAAACTTCAGGTTGCATTGTTAAAATTGCAAAGATATATGCAACTCTCCGTCAAATTCTAATTTATCTATTAAAGATTAAATGCTTCTTTTATCATTTTAGCCACGTCTTTAGCTTCTATATTTTCATTATTTATTCTTAAATAATTTTTAAAAGGAATTTCACCTTCATTACTAACAAGGCGATGTAAATCTTCTTTCAATACACGTTTATTAGATGCTTCTATATCACGTTTTGAAGCTTTATTAATTAATCTATTTTCTGTTTTATTTCGTTCAAGACGAACTTCTTGTGAAGCTATTAATTCTATACAATACACTTCATCAAATTTACTGACAAGATTTTCAACATATTCCCAATCTGACTCCATATCAAATGCCCACATTAAAGTGTGAATCATTCCGTAGCAATCACTTTTAGTAAAGTCATCAAATATAATTTCACGCAATTTAAGAATTGTATCACCTTTAAAATATCCAAAAATATCAATAACTGGTTCTATCATCATATGATTATGAAATAACCTTAAATCTGTTATCTTCATCAATTCTTGTCCAACTGTCATTTTCCCTACAGCGCCTGAGCCTACAATTAATACTAATTTCACTTTAACTCCTCCATCTACTCGATTAATTCTAATTTAGTGAATACTTCATCTTTATTATAAATATATTATTCACCCAAAATTTTTTATCTAATCTTCTATTTTTTCAATCTTAAAAACATTGATTGTATCAACGTCTGGACAACAGAAAATATCACTTTTTAATTTTCCATCATATCTTAATATATCTATCATAGGAAATAAAACATGCATTGCCATTGGACATAATTTTCCTCTTTCTGTATCAAAGTCAAATGTATCTCCTACTTTATGGCCTCTATGGCACGGACAACTTCCTTTTTGATCAACAATAGTTATTTTTACTTTCATAATTTCCTCTCACTAATATAACGTTCAATATCTACACCATAAAATTTTTCTTTTTTATCAATGTTATTTAGAATTATTTCTTTCACTATTTCCATAGCATGTTTGGTGGAATCAAATAAATCTTTCCCATTCAGCACATTACTAATTAGGACTGCTGAAAATATATCGCCCGTTCCTGGAAATCTTACATCTATATAGTCATATTCAATATTGAAATATTTATTTAATTTATTATCATAACCTATAACAAAATGTTTATTATCAACAACCACACTTGTAATAACTACAGATTTACAACCTAGTGTTTTTGTTTTATCTATTAAATATTTAGCTTCTTCTTTTGTTATAGAATTTTTACATTTATACAAATCAGTTAAAAAACATGCCTCAGTGTAATTAGGAATTAATATATCAGCATAAGAACTTAATTTTCTCATTATTGACACATTGGATTCATCTATACCATTATAAAGATTACCATCATCGCCCATAATAGGGTCAACAACTACTAACAAATCTTTTTTATCTTGATGATTGTTAATTAGTTTTTCTACTATTTCAATTTGTTTTGGATTTATCATAAAGCCTGTAGAAATACAATCAAATTTAAATCCTAATTCATTCCAAATATCTACTGTTTTATCCATATAATCTGAAGTATCTAAAATATCAAATTTTCCAAAATCGAGTGTATTTGATACTAATGCTGTTGGCAAATATGAAACATCTATTCCATTTATAGATAAAATAGGTGACATTGCAGATAAGGCTATTTTACCAACTCCGGGCATGTCATTCACACAACATATTTTTTTCATTTTAATCACCTTCATCTAAGTTATATATTCTAATTTATCTAATTATTTTCCAATAACCTTTCTTATTAGTTCCTATTCTTTCAATATAGCCTTTTTCAACTAATGAAACAAAAACTCTTGATACTGTTCTACGAGATATTTTCAAATCATTCACTAATTGATCATAAGGAACTGAAGGATTATTTATTAACTCCAATAAAATTCTCTTTTCATTTTCTGTTAATTCTTCATTTATAAGATTTTTGCCATCGTTTTTGCCATCGTTTTTGCCAAATTGATTCATTGTTTCCATTACATTTTTGTTAAATGGAATAATTACATTAATATATGAATCGTGTATATCAAATGCTTCTTTACCATATTTTTCTACAATCATAGGAATTCCATGTCCAGTATGCTCAACAATTCCAAGTTTTAAGAAAATACGCATTAATACAGAATTTCTTGGATTACTTACACCATTGAAAAATTCTACTCTTGACATATCTTTTGGTATGCCACCATGTGATGTGATTTCAATTCTATCACTATAAAAAGATACTAAAGGCTCAGAAATAGTCCAATCATTGTGTACTATGGCATTAACTAAAGCCTCATTTACACAATCCATATCATATAAATACTCATCGATTCTTGGTCTAACTGTTGTATTTGTCTTACAAATGTTTTCAGCTACCAATCTATCTTTTAATTTTTGATATCCAAGTAAAATACTTTGATCTCCATAATCGCTTCTTTGAGAAATAGTCGCTTTGTTATCCCCTAAAAATTTCACGAAAATTAATGGAATTGAATTTTTATCAGATAAAAGTTCTGCTAATAAATTATATGATCCATCCATTCTTTTTAAATTATAAGTTGCATCAAAAGATGCATGATTTATATGAAGTCCTTTACTTACTAATAGTATTTTCATCATTTCAAAAGAAAGAGGAAAATATTTTGATGGAGCTTTTAATATGTAATCATTATCAATAAATGTATTTTTATATCTATATTCAATTTCTTCAGATGACATTTCCTTACAAGTAGTACCAATTCTTACTAAACATCCTTTAGAAGAGAAGCCATACTTCTTAATACAGTAAATTGGTTTAAATCCTTTATTTACACTAATCAAAATAATTTTCTTTCCATCTATAAAAATCAATTCAGATTTAATTTCACTTTGCGGATTTGGTTCAATTTGATTTGTAATACAATCTGAAACCATTCTTTGAGTTTCATCCAATTGTTCATCATTAACACCAACAACTTTACCATAATCAGTAATACCAATATAAATTTGACCACCATTTGTATTTAAAAAACTAACTAACTCTCTTGTTAACGTTTGAGTGTATCTTTCTTTTAACTCAATTGTATCCGATTCATAAAACATAAATTCCACCTCTTTATAATATTATACATTATTTTTGCCAAAATATCAAGATTTTTGCCATTTTATTTGCTTGTTATTCATATTTTAGGCACAAGAAAAAAAGTTTTTGTCATTTTCCACTTAAGTATTATGCTTCAAACTCATATATCTATAAAAACAAAAAAAGTTTGACACAATTGTATCAAACTTGCTTTTCTAAAATGGCAAAGAACTACAATTTTAATACAAATCGTAAACGAGTTCTTTCATTTCGTAAACGAGTTGCATTATAACGTAAACGAGTTGAGCATATCGTAAACGAGTTGACCATTTCGTAAACGAGTTTCTAAAGAGAACTTTAACTTACTACTTTTTCAATAAAAAAGACATATTTCTATGTCTCTTCTTTGACTTATAAATTGGAATTTAACGCTCCATCAAACTGAAATTTAAGTCTCTGTAAAACTGGAATT
>JBGVRA010000018.1:0-20397 GCA_045127955.1 Anaeroplasmataceae bacterium | reverse complement strand
TTCTGCATATAAGTTGATAACTGAAATAGCTAATTTCTTAGTTTCAGTTAAAATTATTGCTTCATAATCTGTATTAACTATAGCATCAATATATGCTTTAAGATCTTTTGCAGCTTCTACAAGATCCTTAGCATTATTAATTACATTTTCAATATAAGTAGTATCAATTTCAATATCAAATTCTTGAGCATACTTATTGATAATACTAATTAAAATTTCCTTAGTAGAATCAATAACAAAATTCTTAGCAATTTGATCAATTTCTTCTTTAATAGCCTTAACTTCAGAATATAAATCTTCTAATGAAACAGCATTAATTCTATCAGTCCATGTATTATCCCAATCTACTAATAATGTATCAGCATAAACATTTAAAACCTCTAATGCTAATGCTTTAATCTTATTAGTAATAGTATCAGTAATATTTAATTTAGCTAATGAATCAATTTCTGATTTAACAGCTTTAATTTCAGCTTCTAAATCAGATGCATCCATAATTCTAGTAGTCCATTCTGGATTCCATTCTACTCTTAATGTATCTGCATAAATTTGTAATCCACTAATAATAGTTTCACGGCTCTTATCTAATAAACCATCAACGATAACTTCGTCAATAAATTCACCTAATAATAATTCAACTTGTTCAGGAGTAGTACAACTATTGATTGCATCAATTAATTCTTGAGGAACTTCACTTTCAAATACACCATAGTACATACTTAAAATACTAATAGCAGTTTTCTTATAAGTTTCTAATAAAATTTCGTTCTTTTTATTTTCAACTTCTTCATTGATTAATTCTTTAATTTGAGAAATAACTGATTGTAAATCACCTGTAACAGCATCCTTAATCATATCAATCCATTCAGGTTTAATATCAATATTTACAGAATCAGCATATAATTTTAAGATAGCTAACGCAGCTAATTGAACTGTATTTAATGCATTTTCTTTTGCTGCTATTGTAATTTCAGTAATAACCTCTTCAATAGCATCATCCATTGCTAAAACTTCAGTTACGTTATTAATTGTGTTTGTCCAATCTTCATTCCATTCTCTTACGCCAGCAACCTTAGCATAAATCTTTAATGCTTTTAATGCATTTTCTTTGGCAATATCTAAAGCTACATTTGTTGCAGCTGCATCAATTTGATTTTTAACGCTTAATACGGCATCTTCTAATGTATTAGCTGTAGAATTATCAATTAAAGTTTCATATGAATCTAACCATTCTACTTGTAATGTAGATGCATATAATTTCATAACTGTAATAGCTTTTTCTTGGGCTAATTCTAAAGCACTATTAGCAACGATTTCGTTAATTTCAGAAATAATATTATAAATTACTTCATCAATAACAAGCATATCATCACATTCATAAATTTCTTCTGTCCAACCATTAGCATTCCATTCATCATCTGTAATACCAACAGTATTAGCATACATCTTTAATAAATTATAAGCTTTATCTTGAGCAAATTCTAATGTAGTATTATAAGCTTTTGCATAAATTTCAGCCTTGATATCATCAGCAATAACCATTAAATCTTCTAAAGTATTAGCTGCATCAATTACTGAATTCCAAGTAACATCATATACAACACCTAAAACATTACATAACATTTCAATTGTAGATTTGATTTCAGCCTTAGTTTTTGCTAATAACTTATCAGCAAATTCTGCTTCAATTAAATCCTTAATTGTAAACATAGCTTGGTCTAAATCTTCAATGTGTGAATTATTAATGATAGCATCCCAATTGTCATTCCACTTAACACGTAATGATGATGCATATAAATTCATTGCTTGTAAAGCATATTTTCTAGCTGTTGTAACAGTAATATTTTTTGCTTGTGCAATTAACTCATCTTTGATTTGTTTAGCAGCAGCTTCAATTTCAGCTTTTGTTTGAGCAGCTAAAATCATAGTATCATAAGCAGCATCCCATACTAAACCTAAAGTTTCAGCTAATAAAGATAAAACTTTAATTGTATTTACTCTAGTAGCTTCAGTAATATCACTGATTGCGATTTCATCAATATATCCCTTAACAACTAAAATAGCATTATCTAATTCTAATAAACTAGAATTATTAACTACTTTTTCCCATTCAGGATTCCAATCAACGTGTAATGCAGATGCATACATCATTAATAAATTGATTGTCTTACTATGAGCAAAATCTAATGCTTCTTGTTTAGATTCAGCAAAGAATTGGTTCTTAATATCTTTAACAATTGCAGCTAAATCTTCAGTTGAAGTTGCCACTGCAATTTTATCATCATATTCTTTAGTCCATTCAACACCTAAAATTTCAGCTAACATCTTTAATAAATCTGTAGCTTCACCTCTAGCGATATCTAATGCCATTTCTTTAACTTGAGAATCAATATAACTCTTAACAGTCATAATAGCATCGTCAATACCCTTTAATGAAGAGTTATTAATTACATCTTCCCAAGACTTATCCCAAGTTGCATGTAATGATGAAGCATATAATTTTAAAATTCTAATTGCATTAGTTCTAGCTGCTTCTAAAGTAACTTCTTTACCTTGTTCAATTAAATCATTTTTAATTTCAGCAGTAACAGTTCTTAATTCTTCAATAGTTTCAGCAGCCATAATTGCAGCTTCATGACTTACATTCCATACTAAACCTAAAGAAATAGTCATAATTTTTAAAACTTCAATCGCTTCTTCTTTTGCATTAGTAATTAATTTGCTTGCAACATAAGCATCAATTTCTGACTTAATAGTCATAAATTCATTTTCAACACCATCAACAGTAGTTTGTTCATTTATTCTTCTAGTAAAGTTTTGATCATATTCAACACCTAATGTAGAAGTATATAACACAATAAGCTTTATAGTATATTTCTTAGTTTGCTCTAATAAAATATTGTACGCAACATCTTTAGCTTCACTATCAATATCAGCTTTAACACTCATTAATACTGATTGTAAGTTTTCAAATGTAGCAGCATTAATTCTGTCTTCATATTCAGTTTTCCATTCTACAGTTAAAGTATCAGCATAAAGCTTGATAATCTTAATAGATGCTTCCTTAGTTTCTTTTAAAACTTTATTTTCTAAGTTAGCTTTAACTATATCATTAATTTCACTCATAATCACTTCTGATTCAGCTTCAACAGCAGGAACAGTTTCTTGATCATAAATTCTTACAGTATAAGAATCTAAATATTCTACTTGAGCAGTTTGAGCATATAACTTTAATAATTTAACAGTTAATTTCTTAGATTCTTCTAAAACCATTTCATATGCTAGATCCTTAGCATCATTTTCAATAAAACTCTTTACTTGAGAAACAACTTCTCTTAAATTATCAGCTGTAACACTTGCAGCAAAAATCATTTCTTTATAAATGTGTTTGAATTCAACACCTAATGATTTTGCATACATTTCTAGTAATTCAATAGATTGTTTTCTTTCTTCAGTGAAAATTTTATCATTTAACTTATCTGCAGCATCTTTAGTGATTGATTCCATAACTTCGAATGTTACAGTTTCTAATGAATCAACATCTGCATCTAAAATCTTTTGTTCATATTCAGGTTTCATTTCAACCTTTAAAACAGAAGCATAAATTTCTAATAATTTAATAGCATCATTTTTCGCAGAAAGAATTGTAACTTCTCCCTTAGCTAAAATTAATTCTGTTTCAACTTCTACAAGCTGATCTTGATAACATTCTAAAATAGCTTTAATATAATCAGCTTGATCTTCTTCACTATTCTTAACAATTTCAATTGCCTTAAATGCATCAACCATATCGCTATAATATTTTGGTGCATCTAAAACTTCTTCATCATTTTGAATAGCCTTAACTAAATCCTTAGCTTCATTCACAGAAATAAGACTATTTAAAGCAGCGTATTCAACTAACTCTACTTTAGCTAATTTCATTTGATTTGCTAAAGCATCACAAGCTAAATCATATACCACATCTTTAACAACAGCTTCAACACTATCTCTTAAAGCATCTGGATTTGTTTTATTTGCTTCTTCTTGATTAGCAAACTTAACAAATTTTGAATCATAATCTGTAAAGCTTACTTGTAAAGTAGCAGCAGCATGTTTTAATTCAGTCTTAGCTTGATCAACAGCCCAATCATAGATATAATTTGCTATATCTTTCTTTGCTTCTTCAACTTTTGGTTGAACTAAAGCTTCAAAGGCATCAAGATCAGCAGCAAAATCATTAGCCAAATCTTCAATTTGATCTAGATAATAGTCTCTGATATAAAGTATTTGGAAATATAGTTGAACACCTAAGTCATCTTTCTTCACATATTGTTCAGTATAACTTTCCAATTGTCCTTTATAGTATGTAAGAGCTCCAACAACATCTGTATATGATGAGCTATCATACATAATAGTATTTTCAATACCTAAACCGATTTTCTCAGTTTGAGCATCGTTAGTGCTTGCATTTACTTCCGTATTAAGTACTAATGCGAATACAAATACAAAAGAAATTAATAAAGCACTTAATATTTTGTTTAAAATTCTCTTTTTGGTACTCATATTATACCCTCCTAATTTCACAATTTTCGCAAACTAAAAAAATGTGCATTTTAGTCCATATTTTATTATATTCTATTTTGTCAATCTTTTCAATGTTTTTTGTAGAAAAAAATTGAATAAAATGCTTTTATATATATTCATAGAATATAATTTCACAAATTAAACAATCTAAATGGGTATTTTTATTGAAAAACAAATTATTTTTTTTATTACTTCTATTAAAAATATTCACTAACACATAAAAAAATGCCCTTATCATACCTAGATAAGAGCTATTTTTTTGCTTATTTATAGAATTCTTTAATGAAATTTTCAGCTAAACCACTAGATAAATCCTTAGCTAAAACTAAAAACTCATAAGCTTTGTTTTTATCTTGAGTTACACCTTGACCAAAGTAATAACATCTACCAAGATAATATAAAACATCATTTGTTTGATCATCTTCTAAATACGAAGCATTAAACCACTTAAATGCTTCATTATAATTCTTTTCTACAAATAAACCTTCGTAATACATTACCCCCTTCATGAATAATATATAAAAGTCATTTGAAGAAGAATTTTTTAGAATTTGGTACCCTTTTTTCAAATCTTTTGTTACACCATAGCCATAAAAATAACATTCAGCTAAATGAGCTTTAGCAAATTCATTGCCTTTTTTTGCAGCTATATCAAAATACTCAAAAGCTTTTTTATAGTCTTGAGGATATTCTTTATAGCCATTAAAATAGATAATTCCTAGATTAGCAGTACACAATTCATCACCTAAATCATATCCTTTTTTCCAGTAGTTAAAGGCTTTTTTAATATCTTTATTTGTGCCATAACCATTAAAATATAAATGTCCTAATCTTAAGAATGAATTAACATAATCCATTTGTGCAGCTTTTTCATAATATTTAAAAGTTAAATCATAGTCTTGGTCAACTCCTAAACCTTTTTCATAGAATTTACCAAGCATATAAATAGAATATACATCCTCATATTCTTCTGCCTTTTTAAAGTTTTTGTAAGCATCTAAATATTCATCATCTAAGTAGTGAACCCATCCCAAATATGAATATCCTTCCTCAAAACCTTGATTTACTAGCTTATATAACATTTCTTTGGCAAGATTATGATTTATATATTTTTCCTCACCATCAATATAAATATCTAATAGGCGTTTTATTGCAAAATTATCTAAAACTTCATAGCCTTTTTGATAGTATTCAATAGCTTTTTCACAGTCTTTATCTACACCTTTTCCATCTTCATACATACTACCAATTTGACCATAAGAAAAGCTTATTTCAGCTTCATATGCTTCATTAAAATACATCATAGCCTTTGCATAATCAACTTTAACACCAATACCATTCTTATAGTAAATTCCCATATTATACTTAGCTATAGAACTACCAGCATTATAGGCTTTTTCCATATATTCAAATGCTTTTTTAGGGCTTTCTTTAACACCATTTCCCTTTTCATAAGCTATTCCAACCATAACCATAGCTTCAACTTTTACATCAGAAGCTTTTAAAAAATGCGTGAAAGCTTTTTTAAGATTTTTATTTACTCCAAGACCATCATTATAAATTTTTCCTATGTAATAATTAGCTTCAACAAAATCTAATTCACTAGCCTTAGTTAAAAATTCTAATGCTTTTTTGTAATCTTGTTTTACACCTGTTCCATTAAATAATGCTTTACCACAATTGTAATATGAGGCAGCATCATTTAACTGACATCCCTTTAATGCACATAAATAAGCCTCTGAATAATTTTTTAAGAAAATATAACATAAATAAAGTTTTTTAATAGATTCTAAATGGTCTTCATTTGATTTAAAATATTCAATTGCCTGATTAATATTTTTTTCAACACCATGACCACGATAATAACATAGACCTAAATAATATCTTGAATATAAAAGATCAGCTGATTTATTAAATAATTCAAATGCCTTAGCATAATCTTTTTCACATCCATACCCATAGTAATAATAACGTCCTAAATTATATGTACCATATTGATTATTTGCATCATGTGCTTTTTTAAACCACTTAAAAGCTTCATCTAAATTCTTTTCTACACCACTACCTGAAGAATATAAAACACCTAAAGAATTATACGCTTCTTCTTCGTTATTTAATGCGGCATAATTATACCACTTAAAAGCTTCGTCGTATTTATATTCACCTAACTTATCAGACGAATAAATATCACCAAGTCTAACTGCAGCATAACTACTACCTAACTCTGCAGATTTTAAGAAATATTGTTCTGCCTTCTTATAATCAACATCAACGCCTATTCCAAAGTTATACATGTATCCTATTTCATTGCAACAAGAAATATTATTTAAATTTGCACCTTGAATATAGTATTCTAGTGCTTTTTCATAGTCTATTTCACAAGCTTTACCTTCACTATAATATTTACCTAAATTAAAAAATACTAAAGGAACATTATATTTAGCAGCAACTAAATAAAGTTCTAAAGCCTTCTTATAATCTACATCAACACCATAACCATAATAATAACATTTACCTAAATTACGATAAGAAATATAATATTTTTTACTTATACATTTATTATATAAATCAATAGCCATACTATATTTATTAGTATCATTAGAACTAATATACTCAAGGGCTAAATTATTCATTGCAGGCAAGCTTTCTAACTTAGCACCTTTTTCAAGATATTCCATATACTTATCATGATTCTTTTCAACACCTTGACTGTTATAATAACATAAAGCTAACCCATTATATGCATTAGTACTACCAAGACTAATTGCTTCATTATATAACTTAAGAGCCATATCATAATCACATGCAACACCATTACCATTAATATAATGATGGGCAAGTAAAGAAATACCATTAGGATATTTCTTTTCAGCTAAGATTTTAGCAAGTCTTAGTGAAACTTCAATGTTTTTTTCAACAAGATAACCTTGGAAACAAATATTAGCTAATTCATATATTTTTTCATAATTATCACTTTCAATATAGGAAAGCAATTCTTTAATATATTCTTTATCTTCATCATATCTAACTTTAATCTTAGTATATAAATCCATATTTTGTTCTTTATATTTTTTTATGGTTTCATCTTTTTTAGCATATAACATAGCTTTTTCTAAGTTCTTTTCAACATATAAACCTTGATAATAATAGTTAGATAATAGTTCCATTTCATTTATATCTAAAATATTTAAAATACTTTCATATAAATTAATAGCTTCTTTATTTCTATTGTTTTTAACATATAACTTTGCAAGTATTCTTTTTTCTTTATCAGAATTTTTGCTTAAAGATACATATTCTTCTAAATACTTAATTGCTAAATTTTCGTTTTTTTCGATATATAAATAATAATTAATAATTTCTAAATATGCAGGAATATATTTATTACTAATTAATAGTTTAAGACCATCTAAATATTTATCTATATCTTTAGGTAAAAATTTATTATCTAGATAATATTTATAATAGTTTAATTCATTTTCATAATTTTTAGGATTAATCATATGTTCATAAAATGATTTATAGAACTTAACACTATCTTCAGTTTTAAAGTATTTTAATTTTTCACTTGAATATGAATCAATTAATGATTTAACCTCTTCTTTACTAAGCTTAAAAATATAATCTTTAACTTTATCTTTAGCAATCAAATAAGAAACTACTAAATTTTCCTTATAATAAAAACCACTTTCAAAATAATATAATACTTTATCTTCTCTTTTATAACCTATATTTACAGTACCAAAAGGATATTCCAAAATACCCTCTTCATACAACTTTAAAGCATTTTTTAATGATGTTTCATCAACTATAGTATCATAATCTATTTTATATGGATACTTACTAATAATCTTAAATGCTTCATCAAAATAAAAATTTGCTAAATGAACAATTTCTGACCCACTATTATATTTTAAAGTTTTACAATATTCAACATATTTTTCTAAATTCTTTTTAGCCATTTGCTTATAACTAAGTTTATTAGGCATATAAAAATCATATAGTAAATATAATGAATGATATGAAAAATTATCTACTTTACTACTTATAGTATAATATTTAATAGCTTTTTCATAATCAATATCAATCCCTAATTCTTTATCACCTTTTTGATAAATTTCAGCTATTTCTTTTGCATCTTTAGGATTCTTTTTGGCACTTTTTAATAGTTGTTTAAATTCTTCTTTACTTTTAATTTTTCTCATAAATACCTCTCAATTAATATAAGCCCAATTTGGGCTTATATTTATTTACTTAAAATAACAAGTGAATACTGACCTAAAACAACATCTCCAGTTATAGTTTTTCCTACTTTTAAATCATTGTAACCAGAAGAATATCTAACCTTATACTCCTCATTTAAAACATATCTAGTCTTTCTTTTTCTAGCTAATCTATTAGTGAAAATAATTATAACTTTCTCCCACTCATCACATATATTTTCATCTTTAACAACTTCTACAACGATAGTTTCATCATTACACCATTCATTTAATATATGATAATTTTGGCATTCTTCTTTACTACTATAATGAAAAATAGGATGTTCTTTATTAATTTGTATTAATTCTTTATATTTATTAAAAATATCTAAATATTTTATTTTTTCATTCCATTTACAAGAGTTTGTTAAATCAGATAAATTATAAGAATTATGAGATAAGTAAGTCTTACCATTTTCAATGTAAGGTTTACTTCTTAAGATTTCTTCACCTTGAAGCATAAAACTAACACCCAAAGAAAATAAAACAATACCTTCACAAACTAAACTAGCATAACCAAGTCTTTGATTTTTTATTCCCGTTAAAAATAATTTATCTCTTAGTGTGTTGTTATCATGACAAGATACATAATTTATCTGTTTTTTAGGATTATCAAAGTAACATCCATTCATATTTTTAATAATTATATCAGGTAAAGCCTCTCCTTGAATCCAAGCACCACCTTTGGTTTCAAACACAGACCCCTTAACTTGATCTCTAATTACATCATTAAAAATACCTACATTTTTTAACTTACTATAATTAGCAGTAACACTTCTTTTCTTTTCGTTTAAAACCGAAGCCCCACCTAACCATGGTTCACCATATATTTTGATATTCTCATCTATTCTATGTAATCTTTTAGCAATTTTATTCATTGTTTTAATATCATGCAATCCCATTAAATCAAATCTAAAACCACCTAAGTTATATTCTTTTGCCCAAAATACAACAGAATCTGAAATGAATTTTCCAACCATATATCTTTCTGATGCGGTTTCATTACTACACCCTGAACCATCAGATAAAGTATCATCATCGTTATATCTAAAATAATACCCAGGAACAATCTTATCAAAACTTGATTCAGCCACATTATTCATATGATTATAAACAACATCCATTATAACTTCTATCCCGTTTTTATGGAAATCTAGGCACATTTGTTTAAACTCTTTAATTCTTACACTAGCCTCATATGGATTAGTGGAATACTGACCTTCTAATGCATTGTAGTTTTGAGGATTATATCCCCAATTAAAAGTATCACTCAACTCATCATTTGCGTGATCAAAAATAGGTAATAATTGAACAGCGTTAACACCTAATTCTTTTATATGGTCAAAGCCTGTTGCAACACATATTCCACCTTCTTCATATTTTGTAAAAGGATAAGTGACGCCTAAATAAGTTCCACGAAGATTTTCAGGACCTTCCCATGTTTTATCCATAGTAATATCTCTAATATGCATCTCATAAACAACAATTTCATTAATTTTATATGGTCTTTTATAATTTTTAATCCAGCCTTTTGGATTTAATTTTTTTAAATTTAGGATACATCCTCTTAATCCATTAAGACCTACAGCTTTAGCATAAGGGTCAACCACATCGTAATTTGTAATATCAGCATTATAAATATTATATGTGTAATAAACACCATATAATTCTTCATTAATTTCTAATTTCCATGTTCCTTTAATACTCTTATTCATTTCATAAGTTATATAAGGATTATCATCACCAATATATATACCATTTCCTAAACTAGTAGGATGACCATATTTATATAAATTTAATTCTACTTTTTTAGAAATAGGAGCCCAAATTTTAAAATATGTCTTACCGTTTTTAACATATACACCTAAATCATTTTTTCTATAATTATATTTTTTTGAAAATTCTTTTGAATCATATAACATACTATATTTTCCCATAAACTACCTCTATTTATATAAAGTTTTTAGCAATCCAGATAAAATAATTAAATAATTAATTTCAGCATTTTGCCATACTCTTCTATTTTTAATTGATTCATAAGAAAGCATACCACTAACTTTATTATCTTTATTAAAAGACATAACTTGAACAGCAGAAATCATTTTAGATTTTTTAAATACTTTAAACACATTTTCATCCGTTGATATCCATGTTGCAAAATCATTAATTGATAAAGAATTATCTGTAATAAAATATTTTCGATACTCTTCTAAATCTAATTTTAAATATTCATTATAGCTATTTCCATACTGATTATTCTCATAAAAACAAACACATCTATTCTCAAATACAGCAATAATTCTATCTAACTGAAAAAATAAAGCTATATCTTTAAAAATATTTCTCACCTCAGAAATATCAGGATCCATCAATCTTGATGTAATATTATTAATAAAAGCTGCAATAGAAAGTTTATTTATACTTTGATAATCCAAAGTAGAAACTTTAATATTATCGTGTAATAAATGGTCATAGATAATATGACAATCTCTTCCCTTGGTTTTTCCACGATATAATGCTTTATCACATTTTTCATATAGTTCAGTAAATGTCTTACCATTTTCAGGATATTTAACAATACCAATTGTAGATGTCACACTAAATCTATTACCATCAATAACTAAATTATCTAAATTATACCTGATTTGTCTAGCTATTAATTTAATTTCTTCTCTTACTAATAATTCTTCAATATAAACAATAAATTCATCTCCACCCATTCTTGATACAATAACTGGATAATCCTCAATTGCTTGTAAAGCTTTACTAATAGCAACAATAACCTTATCACCAAAAACATGCCCATAATGATCGTTTATATTTTTAAAATAATCAATATCTACCATAAAAATAGTTGCGTTATCAATTTTATTAATTTCAATTCGATCATTAATAAATTTTTCAATTGCTTTACGATGTAAAACTTGAGTTAAAGAATCTAATTGATTAGTTGAAATAACATCTTTCATTCTCTCAACTGTCGTTTCACACTCATAAATATGAGCATATTCTTTACCATTAGCTTCTTTAAAATCGATAGCAATCCATTTATCATTCAATTTTATACTAATACCTTCACTTTTATCTTTCAAAGTTAAAAAATGATAAATTTGCTGCATAGCATCATCATCAAAAGAATTATTAAGTGAAGCATTTAATTCCTTAATACTACAAGGAATACTTCCAACTGGAAGATTAGGATAAATAGCATTTACCATCATAGTTTTGCTATCAAATTCTAAAAAATATTCATTAAATAAGTATAATATTTCATTTATTTTCATATCAATCACCGAACCTATTATTTCCATTATAGATTATAATCTATAATTTTTCAACTAAATCAAAGAAAAAAGACCATTTTATTTTTGGTCTTCATCTTCTTCTATTTCTTTATTATATGAAAAAGCACGTTTTTCAAAAATTAAATAAACAATAAAACTTAAAATCATTAAAATATAATAAGTTAAAAATCTCCACAATAACATTCCAGAAACCACAGTACTTTCACTCATTACTGCAATACTAGCAAATAGTGATTGGAAAGCAAATTCAATACCACCTGATGAACCAGGAGTAGGAATATAACATGTCATAGCAATTGCAAATGTTGTCATAGCTGTAATCATAGGAATCAAAGCCAAATCAACATCTACATTTAAAGCTTTTAAAATAAAGAAAGGAATAGTGTAATTAGCAATTAAAGATAATATTTTGAAAATAATACATAAAATAAACTTTCCTTTTTCTTCTAATAAAGCTTTAAAAGTCCTTTGAGCATCATAACAATAATTATCAAAAGATGCTATAAATTTTACCATTTTACCTTTGAAAATTTTCAAATTACAAAACCACGAAACAATCTTAGATAAAATACTTCTTACTGTCTTTGATAAACCTAACGAACTGAATAACATTAATATAAAAGTATTCATAACTAAACCAATAATAACCATTATTTTTAATCCAGTTTGACCATGTGTCAAATCTTTATAATAAATTAAAGAAAGTAAACACATGAATACTAAAGCTATTTGGAATGTAACAAAATTCATTAGTAAAATACCAGTAGAACGTGAAGGTTTTACTCCTATTTTATTATAAGCATAAACTTGAAAAGGTTGACCACCTGAAGAGAAAGGCGTAATACCATTAAAGAAATATTCAACAGTACCAATCATTATAGAATCCTTAAAAGAAACATTTTTAAAAGTTCTTGATTTCCCCAATAAATATAAAGATAAGGGATTAATGATAACATATAATAATAATAAGCCAAAAGCATATATCATCCACTTCCAAGATACAGTTTCTAAAACTTTACCAATTTCAGAAATATCATTTAAAGAAAAAATTAATATAACTAAAACAATAGTAACAACCAAAAACAAAAATATCTTTGGAAACATTTTTTTCATATCAAATTTCAAAATCAATCACTCCTATCTATAAGAAATAATATCATCTAAAGACATAATATAATCATCTTTTGTAAAATTTTTTCTCAAATAAATAACTTTCAAATAATCCATTTGATCAAAAGCATTATAATAAATCGTTTCTAAAGAATCAGGTAAATAAATACTTTCAATCTTAGTATTTGCAAAAGCATAACTTCCAATACTAATAGTATTAATAAGTTCAACATTTTTTAAAGACTTACAATCATAAAATGTTGAAAAACTAATATGCAAAACACCTAAAGTAACACTTTCTAAAGAATAACACTCTTCAAAAGCATTAATTCCAATTTCTAATACACAAGATAAATCAATATCTTTTAAATTTTCACACCCAGAAAAACTTAATCTACCAATACTAGTTAAATTTTCTTTATTTTTAAATTTAACACTAACTAAATTCTTCTTTTGATAAAAAGCTCTATCTCCTATTTTAGTTACAGGTTTATCGTTAATATAATCCTCAACTACATATGAAGTACTATATCCCCATGCATATTTAACATAGTAACTATCACTTTTTTCATCATAAGCATAATCAAGTCTAGGAATCAAAAGAAAACATCCTAAACCAATTAAAAATATTAAAATAACACTTAAACAAATAATTAACTTATAATACTTTTTCAATTCCTAGACCTCCTTACTCTTATTTTTCCATATTTTTGTATTGTAATTCGTATAAATTATAATATAAACCACGCTTACTTAATAATTCTTGATGATTACCCATTTCCATTATTTCACCCTTGTGTAAAACAATAATATTATCTGCATGTTGAACAGTAGATAATCTATGAGCAACAATAAGCATAGTACCAATATTCATCATCTTTTCTAATGAATCTTGAATTAATACTTCTGTTTCAGTATCAATATTAGCAGTAGCTTCATCTAAAATCATAATATTAGGTTTATGTAATATAGTTCTTGCAAAAGATAGTAATTGTCTTTGACCAGAAGAAAAGTTTACTCCTCTTTCTAATACTTCATATTGATAAGTACCTTCAAGTTTATCAATAAAATGATCAGCATTAACATACTTACAAGCTTCAACAACTTCTTCTTTAGTAAATTTCTCTTCTTTTAACGTAATATTTGATTCAATCGTACCACTAAATAAGAAAACATCTTGTAACATTTGACCAATACATTTTCTTAAACATTCTATTTTAATCTTTTTAACATCAATACCATCTATTCTTATTTGGCCTTTTTGAATTTCATAGTTTCTAACAATTAAAGCTAAAATAGTAGTTTTACCAGCCCCTGTAGCACCAACAAAAGCAACAGTTTGACCAGGTTCAATGGTAAATGTAACATCCTTTAAAATCCAATTACCTTCATTATATGCAAACCATACATGATCAAATTCTATTTTACCTTTTAATTCAGTTATTTCAACAGCATCTTCATCATCTAAAATATGTTCTTTCATATCTAAAATTTCAAAAATTCTTTCACTTGATGCAAAAGCAGATTGAAGTTGATTAAATTGCTCTGCTAATTGTTGAATAGGATTAAAGAATTGACCATTATATTGATAGAATTTAACTAGATTTTTTGACATCAACTTACCATCTAAAACCATATAAAAACCATTATATAAAATGATAATATGACAAATAACATATAAAACAAAAATCGCAGGTCTAAATACACCAAATATTAATATTTCTTTTATACTATTTTTCTTTAATTCTAAATTTCTTTGTCTAAATTCATCTAACTTCTTTTCTTCTTGATTAAATATTTGAGTAATCTTCATACCAGATAAATTTTCTGATAAAAAAGCATTAACATTAGATACACAACCTCTTACCTTACGATATTGTTTACGAGAAATATTCTTAAATACAAAAGTCATAACAATAAGAATTGGAACAATAGTTAAAACATATAAAGTTAACATAGGTGAAATACTAATCATCATAACTAACACAAAAATTATTGTCAACACGTATCTAATTAAATTAACAATAACATTTGTATATAATTCATTAATCATATTTACATCAGATGTAACTCTCGTAACTAATTTACCTACAGGAGTAGCATTAATTTGAGCAATTGCTAATCCTTCAATCTTAACAAAAACATCTCTTCTAACATTCAATACTATTTTTTGACCAGCTTTTTGAAGCATCATAGTATTAAAGAAATTTAAAACTGCTGAAGTAATAATAACTACTAAATAAATAATCAATAACAATACAGCAAAACTCATTTTATCATTATTAGTTATATTTGAATCTTGTAATGTACCAATTAATTCACCTTGTAAAAATGCAGGTAACATGTCTACAGCAACCAAAATAGCAGTTAAGAATAATGCTAAAACAAAATACCAAATAACAGGTCTAGCATATCTTAATAATCTTCCAATAATAACAGAATCCTTATAGGTTCTAATATTTTTATTATCATCAAATTTTTGCATTAGATAGCACCTCCTTCAATTTGTTTTTCTAAAGATTGAAGACGAACCATCTCTTTGTATTCATCACAAGTTTCTAATAATTGATTATGAGTACCAATACCAATAATCTTTCCTTCATCCATAACTACAATCTTATCTAATGTCTCAACAGTAGAAATACGATGAGCAATCATAATAGTAGTTTTACCTTGACGTAATTTACGAAGATTACTTAAGATTGTTTCTTCTGTTTTTGTATCAACTGCAGATACCGAATCATCAAAAATCAATATTGGAGGATTTTTTACTAATGCTCTAGCAATACTAACTCTTTGTTTTTGACCACCAGATAAAGTTACACCTCTTTCACCTAACACTGTCTCATATTTATCAGTAAACTCAATAATATTATTATGAACATCAGCTAATTTAGCAGCTTCAACTATCTTTTCATCTTCAATTTCATCAAAAGCAAAAGCAATATTATTAGCTACAGTATCACTAAATAAGAAATTATCTTGAGGAACATAACCAATAGCCTCTCTAACTTTCTTAAATGGTAAATTCATAATATCTTTTCCATCAATAAACAATTGATTTTTATCTAAATTATATGTTCTTAACAATAAATCAACAACAGTAGTCTTACCACAACCAGTCTTACCAATAATACCAACCATTTGACCAGCTTCAACAGTAAATGAAATGTCTTCTAAGACATTATTAGAACCATCAGGATACTTAAAATTCAAATGTCTAAATTCAATCTTACCTTTTACTCTATTAATATCACTAACTTCATTATCAACAATATCAATAGGTTCATCTAAAAATTCAGTAACTCTTTGTAAAGAAGCTGTAGCTTGAGAACGCATATTAATTAATTGAGCAACAGCCATAAAAGGCCAAATAACAGCATCAAAATAACCAACAAACTCCCATAACTGACCAACAGTAAATTCAACACCCATAAACCCATTGATAACGAAATATGCTCCACCACCAAATAAAATCGCAAAAACAGATGAAATAAATAATGATAACAAAACATTTAATAAAGTTGCAAATCTAACATGCTCAATAATCTTGTTTTTATTATCTTCATTTACTTTATCAAAGTGTCTTATTTCATGAACTTCCTTAACAAAAGCCTTAATAACAGAAATACCACTAAAGTTTTCTTGGGTAAAATCACTTAATCTTTCATAAGCTTCTTGACGCTTTCTAAATTTATCTCTCATTATTCTACCAATAAATACAGAGGCTATAGCCATTAAAATCATCGGAAAAATACTAAATAAAGATAAAATCCAGTTATTCATAAACATTCTTGTTAAAGCCATACTACCTAAGAATATAGCGTCTATAAACATTACAGTACCACCACCAAAAGAATGGCGAATAACTTGTAAATCATTAGTAAATAGTGCCATTAACGCCCCAGTCTTATGTTTCTTATAGTAAGATGTAGATAGTTTTTCAGCATGAACAAACATATCATCTCTAACATCTGCTTCAATTCTAGCTGCAACCCCAAAAATACAATATCTCCACATAAAACGTCCAGTAAACATAATCGCCGCAATAAGACCTAAATATAACATTAAATTCTTAATTTGATCAGGATTGTTAAATATTGAATTAGGATTTCCTTTAGCCTCATCACTAATACCATCTAAAATTTGTCCACATATTTTAGGAATTTCTAATTGAAACCAGTTTACAGCAAGTAAAGCTATAAAACCTAAAATAAAGAAAAACCAATATTTTAAATAATATTTATTAACATACTTTCCAAATATCATTTCTTCTTTCCTCCCTTTTTAATAAGTTCTTTCATATCAAAAGGAATATCTTTTTTAATACTCATCATCTCATCTTTTAATGGATGATAAAACTCAACTTGATATGAATGTAACATAACTCTTAAATTAGGTTTACCACCATATAAAACATCTCCAACTAAAGGATGTCCAATATGAGACATATGAACTCTAATTTGATGAGTTCTACCAGTTTCTAAAATTACTTTAACTAAACTATAACCATTAAATTCATTAATAACTTCATAGTGAGTTATAGCAGTTTGTCCTGTTTTAGAAACTCTTCTTCTTTGATTATGGTGACGATCCTCACCTATAGGTAAATCAATAGTATCATTTTTATTTTTAAATATTCCTTCACATAAACATAAATACGTTCTTTTAAGTTCATGTGTAGAAATTATATGGTG
Source organism: Anaeroplasmataceae bacterium (assembly GCA_045127955.1). Lineage (GTDB taxonomy): Bacteria > Bacillota_I > Bacilli_A > Acholeplasmatales > Anaeroplasmataceae > Pelethenecus. The sequence continues at coordinate 2,457 of JBGVRA010000018.1, read as the reverse complement.
TAAATAAGCACTAGATAAAACATCTTTCGCAAACATCAAAATACCTGTTGTATCTGTATCTAATCTATGAGCATATTTAACACTAAGATTAAGATTTTTATTATGATAATAATAGCTTACAACATTGCACATTGTCCCATTTTTCATTTTTTCATCAGGATGAACAATGATATTTTTAGGCTTATTTACAAATAAGAAATAATCATCTTCATAAATAATATCTAATTTCTTTTCTAATGGTAGAAAATCAATTTCTTCGCAAACATCAATTTCAATAATATCATTAGTTTTTAAAATACTATTTTCTTTTAATACATTATTATTTTTTGATATCTTACCTTCATTAATTAAATTATATACCTTTGTTTTTCCTAAATAAAAACTTAAAAGATAATCTCTTAATTTATATCCATCAAACTTTTCATTAATTTTATATCTATGCTTCATATATATAAAAAGATTCAATTAAACCAATATTTCCCTTATGCTTAATTAAAGTATAAGGCTTTCCTGCAATAATAATTGAAATCTCATCACCCTTTCTTAAAGATATAAAACTATTAGAACAATCATAACAATAAAACTTATTATTTTTATTATAAACTAAAGATTTATGAACCCACATTTTTTCATCATTAATAGTACCAATATAATAATAATCTAAATCTTCTTTAATAATTGTAATCTCATTATTACCAAACATCATATTAAATTGTAATTTAGGAGTTTCATAATAAACATCCTTTTTCATAATATACTTAGGATAATGATCAAATGCTTTAAAACTAAAATTCATACTAGCTAATGAATCTAAAATTACAACATTAATTTGACCACCCTTAACAACATTATTACCACCATCAATACAAATAATATTTTTAGTAAAATCGAATATAGGATCAACATTAAACTCTTTACTACGATAGTTTCTAGTTGGATAATGACCAACAATCATAATTTTTTCTTGAACATTAGACGAATCTAAGAAACGATCAAATTTTAAAACATCAATAGAATTATTTGGAATATTATTTATATCAATAATTCCACCATGAACTAAAACTAACTTATCATTAATAAAAATAACATCATCTAGTCCATCAATAAAATCATAATATTTTTGGTTTTCTTTAATAAATAAATCAACAAATGAAGAAACATTCATATTTGAAGATAATGAATAACCAATTTTTGATGCAAAATCATTAATAACAGATTTCTTCTTATCAAGAGCATAATATAAAAACTTTTTTTCATCGACCGGAGGTAAAATAAATCTAAAAACCTCATCACAATTACCAGCCATTAAAAATACATTATCCTCTTGATTAAGTTCAATAAGATAATCAAGCATTTTAAGATTATCTCCTAAATCACCTTTTTCAATTAAATCACCAATAACAAATAAATAATCATCATTACTAAAATTAACACCAGCTAAAGATTCTTTAAATAACTTAATATCCCCATGAATATCACTCATAAAAATCATACGTTTTGAAGAATCAAGATTTAAATGAGAAACTCTAGTCTTCTTCACTTTTTCCATTTAATCTTTGACCCCTTTCATTATATGAATAGATACATCCACAATAATCTTGACGATATAAGCCATATTCATTAGATAATTTAATAGAATTTTTATATCCTTCTTCTTTTTTAAAGTCAGAAAACAAATATAAAACATTATATTCTTCTTCTAAAGAATAACCAATTTCATTGATCCACTTACTATTTTTATATGGTGAAATTGATAATGTAGTTGAAAAATATTCATAATTATTTTCCTTAGCTTTTATTGCAGTTTTTTTCATTCTTAAGAAATAACATTCATAACATCTTTTACTATGTTCTCCTAAATCCTCTAAACCTTTAACTGCATTAAAATAATCTTCAGCATTATATTCATCATAAATAACCTTAATATTCTCATCAATATTTTTAACAAAATTAATTTGTTCTAATAATCTTTTATCGTATTCAGATTTAGGATGAATATTATCATTTGAATAATAAATAGTAATATCAAAATATTTCTTTAATAATAAAATAGTATGTGATGAGCATGGTGCACAACAACTATGTAATAATAGTCTAGGTTTATATTCTAATTTATCTAACCATTTCTTAAAATTCTTATAGTTATCAATCATGCTTTCACCTCCTATTTTAAAAATATCAATTTTTATTTTACCATATTTTATTAATAAAATATAGTAAAAACCATAAATATTTAGAATTTATTCTAAAGGAACAAAAGTAATTAATTATTTCAATTTTTTTTCATTAATTACTCTAGGCTTCGCCTATTTTAATGATATATTAGTTTCATTTAAGCATCAAATATTTAAAATATTTGGTGTTTTTCTTAAAGCTTAACTAATATTCGATTAGGTATTGTTAGACCCCTACTCATTAAATAATCTATTTTATTATTTGTTGAGTTACATGTAATTA
>JBGVRA010000017.1:0-14819 GCA_045127955.1 Anaeroplasmataceae bacterium | reverse complement strand
AAAATTATAACCGCAAAACTTTTTAAAGTCAATATTTTTGCGGTTAGAAAAAAGATAGTGTAATTAAAATCACACTACCTAAATATTGTATTAAATTGTGGATATCTATTTCTTTAATTCTAAAAGTACAACAGATTCAACTGTATTTACTAATTCGCCGGTGAAAAAGTAACATTTATATTTTTCAGATTATTGAAATTGCTTGATTAATAAAATTTTATTTAACGGATAAGTTCATCTTTTTAGCTTTCATTAGTCTTACAAGCATGTATATAAATATTGCTATATAATATACTCCTATCCCAATAAATGTTGCTACACTTATTAGGATTTTAGTAGCAATATTTATATCTTTCCTTTTGTGGATTTTCAAAACAAAAAATAACCCTAATATGAGATTTAAAACTGTGGATAATAATGCTGGTAAAAAGAAACTTACAAACCACATTTCTCCATAATCTAAATACTTAAGCCAATTAAATGGATCTATAAAAAATAATGTAATCCATCCTAAAAACATAATAAATGGAATTATAGTAAGTAAAAATCTTAAGAATAGTGCCTTTTCAGCATTATAATCAATATTACAATTAATTTGTTTGTAGCTTTTAGCGGTTGATGATAATTCCCCTCTCAGCAACTCATCTACTGTAATACCTAATATTTCTGATAACTTCAATAATAAAGAAGTATCTGGATATCCTCTACCATTTTCCCAACGACTTACAGCTTTATTAGTTACTCCTAATTTAGAACCTAATTCACCTTGACTAAATCCGTTTTCCTCTCTTAATTTTGATATTAAATTTCCAACCTTATATATGTGATTCAAATCATACATTTAAAACACCTCCGATTAGAATATAACCCTGTTTTAAAAATTATACAATTGTTTACCTATCTACGAATAATAGAAATAAACATTACTTTGTCTATTTTATTCAATTATTCTCCAATACCCTGTCTTTTTAGAACCTATTCTTTCTATAATATTATTTTCGCGTAGTATTCTAATGTTATTTTCTATTGCAGTTTCTGAAATTCCTATAATAATAGATAACTGCTTATTTGTAACATTGGGATTATTTCTTATTTCTTCGATAATTTTATCTCTATTTGATTTTTTCTTTTTCCCAATTTTATTCCCAACTTTATTCCCAACCACATTAATCCAATTAAATGGTATTTTTATAACAATTGAATTTTCTCTTATTTCAATTGCTTCTTTTCCATAAGATTCAATTATAGTTGGAATACCTCTACCAGATTTTTCACTTATATGTAATTGTAAAAATATTTCAGATAATTTTTCATTTACAGGTATTGATTCACCTAAATAAAATCCTTCAAGTGTTTGAGAAGGTGGTAAGACTCCTCTTGATAATATCTCTATTCTATTTGAAAAAACAGAAATCATAGGTTCATTACCATCAATCCATTTATTATGCAATACAGCATTAATAATTGCTTCTGTAAATGGTTTAGAATCAAATAAAGGAATTTCTTTTCTTTCAACAACTCTATTTCTTTCATCTGCTTGTATTATATTTAATACATCACCATATCTTAATAGTTCGTCTAAAGTATATAATAAACAATTAAACCCAAATTCACGAACAGAAAATAAATTTGATGCTTTAGTTTCACCATCAAAGATTGAAACTCGAAGAGGAATGTGCGAATTATCAGATAATAACTGTGCTAAAATATTATATTCATTTGATTCAGTTAATAAGTTTAAATTTTTTTTAAAAGTTTTTTCTTTTAAAATAATACCCTTTGAACCATAATAACCAAACAATTTAGTAAATGTTAAATCTTGATATGCTGATTTTGTATTTACAATAGTTGGAATACCATCTCTTAAAACATGAAATAAATGAACTTCTCTTTCAGGGAATTTTGATAGTTTTTCTTTACTAGAACCCACTCTAATATATCTTACTCCATCCCAAGCAGTTGGAATGTTTTTCGCTGCAGAAATAATTAAAACAACTAAACGAGTATTGTTAATATATGTTTCTTCAAAATCAATTTTAACATTCGGCGATAACAATCTTTCAAGATAATGCTTCAGTGGTTCGTTATGATTGGTATTGCAATCAGGATCGAAATTAGTTCCAACAATTTCATGAGTTGAATCCTTAATTCCCCATACTAAATACCCTTTCTCTTTACCTAAATAAGCTGCACCATTAGATAATGCTGAAATATATTCGCCAATTTCACTATCTGACTTCATATTTTCCTTAAATTCAAACCATTCTTTTTCATATTTGAAACTGATCAATTCATTAATTAAATTACTTAATTCCATAAATTACACCGCCTTTTTATCCCCAACATTATTGTACTATAAAGTTGGGTTTATTTCAATAAGTTGGGTTTATTTTTTAAATGATAATTGAATATACTTCTTTTTATAGTTGCAACATTTTTGCAACAATTTGATAATCGTTGCATTTACGTTTATAACAGTAAAAATTATCATATCAATCGCTACATGAGAATTATATTAATGTTATTGTTTGCTTATATATCTATTATAAGAGGATACTCATTAAATAGTAATAGATTTTTTTACACACTTCCATTATATATCTAAAAAACTTTTTGTACCCAAGCTAAAATTTTCAAAAATTCACCAAAGAAAAGATGTCACTTTTTAATAAATTCTAAGTTTTCTATATTTTCTAATTATAGGTGGTCTTTTTATAAATTTCATATTTAAAAGAAAAGTCCCATATCAACCATTATGAAATAGGTCGAAATGAGACTTAATAATTATTTAAATTATTATTTGACTTAAAGTTTTATTACTTTTTTGCCAGCGAAAGTGTACATACGCACTCGTCGATAACAAAATTGCAGGGAAAATTTAAAGCATCAGAATCCGTATCATATTTAATAGGAAAAGCAAAATTAATAGCTTTTAATAATCTTCCATCTTCTCTTTTCTCTGGAAAAATTTCAACACTTTCGATTAATGAACTCATTAATTCTTTCTTTATAGCATCACTACACGTTTCATAATATTCTTCAAAATATTCAAATATTTTATAAACATTTTCAAAAGTAATTCTATCACCTTTAACATTGTTTATTTTAATATTGATTTCCTCTATCAAAGAATCAATTTCGTCTATTTCATTATACAATTTATATAATCTTTTTTCCATATCATCATAAATATTATGATAACTAGGAGTATCAATATCTAATAAATCCATCTTTTCAGCTAATTTATTTTTAGCACCTTCAATTTGTCTTTTCTTTTTCAATAAATTATCTTTTTCTACTTCAATATTGCTAATGTCTACTTCGCTATTTAAGGTTTTTTTAATGTATAAGCAAACAGTGGGTTCCTTACAATATCTTTAATAATTGAAACAACAGTAGTGTCTAAAAGAACTTCACCAATTTGCTTATTAAAATCACATTGCTTTCCATTCACAACTGTCCTATGAGAACACGCATAATAAAAGTAATCTGGATAATATGTTCCATCTTTTTTCTTTTTACGATTTACTCTTCCATACATTCCAGCTCCACAAATAGGACATTTTACGATTCCTGACAACACATGCTCATGTTCTAATGAATATTTCTTTTCATGTTTTCCTCTTGTTTTATCTCTTTTCTTCTTTGCCAATTGCCATATTTCTTTGCTATAATACCTTCGTGAACGCCTTCATTTAGCATAAAATCACTTTTCTTAACTGTTCTAAATTTATTCCTTGTTCCATCTACTTTTTCCGTTGATCTTCTTCCATAAGAAATCATTCCCATATAAATAGGATTATCAATAACTTTAACTATAAATTCAGATGTGAAAAATGGCAATTTTGTATTTAATCTTAATTTTTTAATTACACCTTGATTATTTAAAGACTTAGCAATTTGCCCAGTTCCCATATTACTACAAGCATACTTTTCATAAATATATTTAATAATTTCAGCTTCTTCTGGAACTATCTCTAGGACCAATTTCAATAATTAAAGGTATACCTAATTTAATCCATTTTTCTTTTTTGTTAGTATCTAAACTTTGATCAAGAATAACTCTATATCCATTTTCGTTTAACTCATCTAAAAGATTTTTACATCCTTTTAATACACCTTTTTCATTTACTTTAATTGGAATAATAACTATTTGCTTAGGGGCAATTTTAGGCGGAAAAACTAGACCATTTTCATCTAAATGTGTTAATAGTAATGATGATAAAATTGATATATCTATTTTTGATTTTGTAAAATATAAATTACCCTTTTTTCCTAAATAATTTGATTCAATATTTTCTTCACTAACTAAAGTAGTGATTATATTTTTCCCTTCATCTAAATAATCTTTTCCACAAATAAAAGGAATACCTAAAAGTTCTTTTCCAAGTAAATTATAAACTTCTAAAACATCAATAGAATCATTACGTGCTTCTTCTATTTCTTTTTCGAATTTTGCAAAAGTATTTAATTCAATATTAGAATCACTATATTTTAAAGATAAATATTTTGTTGGTAATATTTTTGAATCATCAACTAACTTTACTAAATCAGTTGTATAAACTTCTAAATAATTTAATTTATTAAATTTATTTTTTAAATAATTAACTATTTCATTCCAAATAAAAACTCCATTAGGTAATAAAATAATCTTACCTTCTTCTTTTTTTAATATATTTGCTTCTAATAATAAATGTTCAAATTCCATATTTATCTTTCACCTACTATATTATAAATAATTACGATTTATTTTTAAATAATAACATTAATCAGTTTATTTTGTACATTATAATGGTATAATAGTGTTTGAGGTGAAATTTATGAATAAAATTATTCCAATTACAGATTTAAGAAAAACTAATGAAATATCTTCTTTATGTAACAAAGAATATTATCCTATCTTTGTAACTAAAAACGGATATTCCGATTTAGTCATTATGTCTAGTAAAGTTTATGAAAGATTAGAAAGAAAATTATTAACTGAAAATACAATTTTACAAAATAAAATTAAAACCTTAGAACAAGATGATTGTTTTGGTTTTATTAAAGTAGCAGCATGTAATTTTGATGTATCAATCAATAATGTACCTAAAAACGTTGAATCTATTATTTCAACAACTAAAGAAGCATATGATAATGGTGCTAAAATTATTGTTTTCCCTGAATTATCATTAACTGGCTATACCTGTGGAGATATGTTTTATCAAGATTCTTTATTAAAGCAAGTAGAAAATGGTTTGTTAAAATTAAAAGATTCATTAAAAGATGTTGATGCCTTTGTAGTTGTTGGAGCACCTTTAAGAAAAGATGGCAAATTATTTAATTGTGGAGTAGCATTCCACAAAGGAAAAATTTTAGGTGTAGTCCCAAAAATCTTTATTCCTAATTATTCAGAATTTTATGAGCAAAGATATTTTGAAAAACCAATAATTGGTAACTCTTATATTGATATCTTAGATGACTCTTATCCATTTGGAACAAAATTATTGTTTAAAAATTTACATTATACCGATGAAGTTATCGGAATTGAAATATGTGAAGATTTATGGATGAGTATCGCTCCTTCTTGTTTCCATTCTTTAGCAGGAGCAACAATTGAATGTAATCTTTCTGCTTCAAATGAAACTTTACATAAAGAAGACACTAGAAGAGAATTAGTTAAAGTTCAAGCCAATAAGATTAATACTGGTTATATTTATGCTTGTGCTTCATATTCTGAATCTACTACTGATGTTATTTATTCTGCTCACAATATTATTGCTGAACCAGATGGAATAATTTCTGAATCAAAATTATTTGAATCAAGTATCACATACGGAGAAATTGATTTGGACCGTATAAAATCTGAAAGAATTAAGAATAATTCTTTAGATGTATATAACCTTAAAGATTTTTTGATCATTCCATTTGAATGTCATTTAGAAGTTCCTACATTAACTAGAAAATATAAAAAATTACCTTTTATTGATGAAGATTATGAAATTTCAAAAAAGATGGTTATTAAAGCAATTGAAATGCAAGGATATGCTCTTGCTAGAAGAATGAAGCATATTAATTGTAATCACGCAGTATTAGGCCTTTCTGGTGGATTAGATTCAACTATTGCCCTATTTGGAATAGTAAAAGCATTTGATATTTTAGGAATTGATAGAAAAAATATTCACACATTAACTATGCCTTGTTTTGGAACAAGTGAAAGAACAAAAAATAATGCAATCAAGCTAGCAACCCATCTAAATGTAACTTTAAAAGAAATAAATATTAAAGATTCTGTTATTCAACATTTAAAAGATATTAATCATGATATAAATGACCGTTCGGTTACTTACGAAAACGCTCAAGCACGTGAAAGAACTCAAATTTTAATGGATTATGCTAATAAAATTAATGGTATTGTCATCGGTACTGGAGATTTAAGCGAAATCGCTTTAGGATGGTCAACTTATAATGGCGATCATATGTCAATGTATTCTATAAATACTACTTTCACTAAAACATTTATTCGTGAAATGACTAGAGTTCTTGCCGACCTTCACCCTGAAGTTAAAGATGTTTTATTAGATATTTTAGGGACTCCAATTTCTCCAGAATTAATTCCACCAAAAGAAGGTCAAATATCTCAATTAACCGAAGATTTAGTAGGACCTTATGAATTACACGATTTCTTCTTATATCATTTTGCTTATAAACATATGTCAGTTAGAAAAGTCTTTATGATTGCAAAAGAAACATTTAAATATGATTACAAAGTTGAGACAATAAAAAAATGGTTAATTACATTTATTAAACGTTTCTTTAATAACCAATTTAAACGTTCTTGTTCTCCGGATGGCCCAAAAATTTCTGAAGTCAGTTTAGGACCTAGAGGAGATTTAAGATTACCAAGTGATGGTTCATATTTATCATTTTTAGAAGAATTAGAATAAAATTGCATAATAAAATCCTGTTTCAAAAATTGAAGCAGGATTTTTATTTTTAATCTACCATTGAATGAGCAACGTAAGCCAAATGGTCACCAGCTCTTTCTATAAGAATTTTATATTCCATAAATTTCACCTAATTTCGATAATATATTATAACAAATTTATAACATTTTTTCTATCATTTTGAGAAAATAGTTATACTATATTGATTAAAAATTAAGATTTATTTAAAACTTTTCACAAATAAAAAAACAGAATTCATAAGAACTCTGTAATTTTGTTACTTATAACATTTTGAAATGCTTTAAAGTATCTACAATCATTTCTTCCTTTTCTCTTGTGCATTTAGGTTGACGAGAATATTCATCTTTAGGTTTGTTATAACATTCTCTTTATAGTATTTATAAATATAATTGTTCTTGAATCGAATAAATATGATAATGAATTTGCTAGTATATCATTTAATGAAGAAATAACTACAAAAGAATATACTTTTGATGAATTTCATTGTTTATATTTTTTTAATGATAGGGATTCACTTACTGAATTTACAAAAAGAAATGAATTTTTAAATTTGGTTCCGAAATTGAGAATAATTAATAGTGAAGAATATAAAGTTTCTATTACTTCTAATACTGATGCTTTTGAAAAAATAAAAATTGGCTTAAGTGGAGATAAATCATGTTATGGAGATGGAAAATCTTTAATTATTACTTTTATTGATGAATGTTATATTCCGGTGCATATCGATAATACATCTTATGATTATGACACAGGATTATATATATGTTGCCTTAGTTTCTTCTTTTACTAAAGGTACATTATCTAAATCAAATCTAACTTTTAACCTATCGTGATATCTTTTCTCTGCAATAAAGTTATCGTTTCCACGTGAGCCGTTTGTGGGAACATATCTAAAGGTACAATATAATTGATTTTATATTTCTTAGTTAATAACTCTAAATCCTTAGCTAAAGTGGCAGGATTACAAGAAGCATATACTATTCTAGGTACCTCTGTTTCTAAAATAGTATTAATAAATTCTTCACCTAAACCAGTTCTTGGTGGGTCAACAACTAAAACATCAAACACTTGTCCATCTTTTAACATTTTAGGTAATAATTCTTTAGCATCACCTTGTAAGAAGTTAGCGTTTTTAATATTATTAATTTTGGCATTTTCATTTGCGGCAACAACAGAATCTTTATTGTATTCAATTCCTACTACTTCTTTAGCCATATGAGCTAAATATAAACCAATAGTACCAACACCACAATAAGCATCTAAAACTCTTTCTTTTCTTGATAGCTTACAACCCTTTAAAATTAAATCATACATTTTTTCGGCTTGTAATGTATTTAATTGGAAGAAAGTATTAGGATAAATTCTATATTTAATCTTACCAATAGTTTCAACAATAAATTTATCACCTTCTAAATGATTAATTTCATCACCAAAGAAAGTATTTTCTTTTTTACTATTATTAAAACTTTCATAGACACTCTTAACACCAGAAATATTAATAACCCTCTTAGCTAATTCTTTAATCTTACTATTCTTTTCAGCACAAACAATACAAACTAAAGCCTCACCCTTATTATTAACTCTAGTCACTAAATATCTTAATCCACCACGATTATATTTAGTAACATAAGGTGGAATTTCAAGTTCATCTGCAAGTTTTAAAACTTCTTGATTAATTCTATTAATATTAGGGTCTTGAACCTTACATTCTTTAATATTAATAGCTTGATTAGATTTTTCTTTTAGCATTGTTACACTATACTTAAAATCCATATCTTTTCTAACAGCTAATTGACTACGATTACGATACCCAAAAATCTTATCAGAGGAAACAGTAGGTTTAATTTCAAACTGACGATAATTAATCTTAGTATATCTTGATAAAGCTTCAGTAATAGCTTCTTTTTTAAACTTTAACATTTCATCATAAGCGATATGTAGCGTATTACATCCACCACATTCATTATAATAAGGACAACTAGGTTCAACACGATGTGGTGATTTAGTTTTAATTTCTTCACTTTTTGCAAAAGCCATTTTATTTTCTACTTTTTCTACAGTAACAACATGACCTTCTCCTGGTATTGCATTAGGAACAAATACAGCTAAACGATTATAAAAACCAATACCTTCACCATTAATACCTAATCTTTTAATATCCAAAATAAAATTATCTTTTTCTTTCATCTACTTCACTTCTTTCACTTTATAATGCTTAAATCTAGCAAAACCACCTGTTTCTAGACCCTTAGCATATACTCCAATTTTACCACCAATCCAACGACCAGCAGTTGCTTGATATTTTTCTTTGAAAATAGTTTTATTAAAACCTAATTGATAATAAGCTTGATCAATATGACCAATACCTGATTTTTCAAACAAATTCAAATTAAACTCAATTTCTTTATTTAAATAAATAGAATCAAATAAAACAACATCACAATCATTATTAAATTCACCTTGTTTTATTTGTAAATGATTTTTACCATCTATTCTTTTAACACAAATATATTGATATGTTTGACCCATATAACATAAACCAACTTCATCACCATCATTAACTAAATTTAATTCAACTAAAGTACTACACTTAAACGATGGATAACTTAATTTAGTTAAGAATAAATTAGGACATAAATTTAATGATTTATAAGATTTATCATCATGATAATAACAATTTAAAACTAAACCATTATCTAACTTATACCATCCATCTAGTTTATTAGCTGGAGTTTGCCAAATAAGACTTAATTCATCATTATTAAAATCATCAGAAGTTTCTAATCTATAATTAGATTTCTTATCAATAATATAATCCCATTCTAAAACAGGAGTTCCTGCAATAAGTTCATCTTTTACATTACCACACATAGGCCAATCATTAACCCACTTAACAGGTTGTAAGTGAACAATTCTTCCATAACAACCTCTATCTTGGAAATGCATAAAAGCCCACTTATCATCCTTCAAATCAATTAACGCCCCTTGATGTGGTCCGTTTATAGGACTGTCATTTTGCATAAGCACGATTTTAGCCTCATAAGGGCCATTTATATCCTTACTCCTTAAACATACTTGCCAACCACTTTTAACGCTTCCTGCAGGCGCCATAATATAGATATAACCGTTTCTTAAATTAAACTTTGGACCTTCAATTGTAGGATTCATATGATGACCATCATAAATAATTTTATAATCACCAGATATATTAGTTTTTAAATCTTGAGAAACTTCATATAACCCCAAACAAGAATTAAACCCTATTCTACTTTTAGCAAAACCTATCGCTAAATATGCCTTATCTTTAATCCAAACTGGACATGGGTCAATTAACCCCTTACCACTAACTAAACACCAAGTCTTTGTCCAATTACCTTTATCAATATCTGTACAACTACTAACATATATTCCTTCATCAGGAAAAGGAATAACTGCATAATATGTACCCTTATAATATCTTAACGCAGGTGCCCATGCTCCATCACCATGACAAACATCATTAAATCTTTCAAATGGAATATCATTAAAAACATAACCAATTATCTTCCAATCAACCAAATTAACACTCTTTAAAACCGGAACACCTGGTGTGTGATTAAAACTAGAGGCAATCATATAAAAATGATCGCCCCTTCTAATTACATCAGGGTCAGAAAAATCTTGAAATACTACTGGATTTTGATACTTCATTGATAACCCTCCTATTATTTATTATCTAAATAAACGTAAGATATCATTATATGTAACAAACACAAACAATATCATAAGTAAAATAAAGAAAACATTATTAATAATATTTTCAACCTTCTTACTAGGTTTCTTTCTAGTAACAAGTTCATATCCTAAAAATACAACTCTACCACCATCTAAAGCAGGAATAGGTAATAAATTCATAACACCAATATTAACTGAAAGCATAGCAGCAAAAGCAAGTAAAGAAATTAACCCAGCCCCAACATATTGTTCAACAAGTCCAAAAATACCAACAAAACTTGATAAATCAGAAACACCAACTTGACGAATACCACTTGGAGCAATTAATAAACCTAAAGTTCTAAAAATTAAAGTAAAATCATTCCAAAACATCGTAAATGCATTACCAATAACTCCAAAGAAATCAAAATGGTTTTCAGGAGAAATACCCATCTTAATTTGAAGCTTATCAATTCTTTGATTAACTAATACTTCATTACCATAAGTTTGTAAAGCAGCACATTCTTCAATACTAACAATACCTTCTTTAGCATATGAATAATATTCAAAATATACATTAGCAACATCTACATCTTTAAACACAGAAATAAGTTGGTTCCATGAAGTAACACTAACTACTTCACCTTCTATTGTGCCATCTTTAGTAACAGTATCAACACGCATTTTTGTAATAATATCGCCATATGCAATAGGATACTTTCCTTTTTTAGCTTCATCTAAATATCTAACAGCTACATTACCAAGTCTTACACCCTCAGTAACACCTTGAGGAAATTTTTCATCTTTAACTTGAATATCAGAAATACCTAAAGATACGATATAAGTCATACATTTAACAGTACCAGTTTTAGTAACTCCATCTCTAATAAACTCAACTTCAACAAGATTTTGGTTATTTTCAATTAACTTACCTAACTCTACAGATAAATCATTCCAGCTATCAATACTTACACCATTAATCTTAGTGATTTCATCTCCTACCTCTAAAACCTCACTAACAGGATAAGCAGTAGATAAAGAACCTATCTTAGTTGATTCATAATTTGGAACCCCTGTAGCAAATGACACAATCAAGTAAATAATAATAGCTAAAACAAAATTCATACCAGCACCAGCTACTAAAGTTAAAAATCTTTGAAGTAAAGACTTTGATTCAAAAGATCTATTATAAGGTGTAATTTGAATTCTACTCTTACTATTAAAAACATAAAATGCATCATTTAAAACAGTATAATAATGATTACCAATACCATCATTTATAGTAATAAATAATTCCTTACCATCAATACCATATAAATCAACATCAACAATTTCACCCTTAACACTAGCGTCCATGTTTTCATCTAAAATAATCTCAGAAACTTTACCATCAATAAAATTTAATCCAACAAAATTTCCTACTTTAACTTGTTCAGATTCAACTTCTTCACCAGCCATAGAAACAAATCCCCCAATTGGAATTGCTCTTATACAAAAATTAGTTTCACCCACTCTTTTCTTATAAACAGCAGGTCCCATACCAATTGAAAACTCATGGCATAAAATTCCAGCTCTTCTTGCAAAAAAGAAGTGGCCACCCTCATGAACAACAATAATAACCCCTAAAATAATAATAAACGCAATCACACTAACTATAACTAAAGGTACTCCTGTAAGTGCTAAAATCATTAGCTTAAACCTCCATATTTTCTTAATATTTTTTGATATACAACCTTACTAATTTCAACTCTTTCTTCTAAAGAAGGAATATAAGATCTATCATATATATCATTAGTAATTTCTCTTTCAATTATATGCTCAATCTCTAAAAAAGATATTTTGCCATTTAAAAATAAATAAACTGCTGCTTCATTAGAAGCATTTAATACAGCCAAATATAAACCACCCTTATCTAAAGCCCTATAAGCATAATCTAAACAAGGATATCTTAATTTAGATAACTCCTCAAAACTTAAATTCAAATTAAGTAAATTAAGTTTAGGTAAATCAATTCTTTCATGTCGAGGATAAAATAAAGCATAACTAATCGGAATCCTCATATCAGAAATCCCTAATTGTGCCTTAATAGAACCATCATTAAACATAACCATTGAATGAACAATACTACCTCTATGTAGAACAGTATCAATCTTATTATAATCAATATTAAATAAATAATGAGCCTCAATAACCTCAAAACCCTTATTCATCATTGTTGCAGAATCAATAGTAATCTTAGGTCCCATACTCCAATTAGGATGTTTTAAAGCATCACTAACACTAACATGTTCTAATTCTTCTTTAGATAAATCCCTAAAAGAACCACCACTTGCTGTAATAATAAGTCTATCAATATCTTGATGCTTTTCTCCTATAATACACTGTAAAATAGCTGAATGCTCAGAATCAATAGGAAGTAAACTTACATTATATTCTTTAATCAATTTATTAATAATATCTCCAGCAACAACCAATGTCTCTTTATTAGCTAGTGCTATATCTTTATGATTTTTAATAGCCTCAACAGTAGGCATAAGACCCGAAATTCCAACTAAAGCATTAACTAACCATTCATTGCTATACTTAGAATATCTTGCAATTTCTAGTAGACCATTATCACCATAAGTAACAATAGGACTATAGCTTAATTCTAATTTATGTTCTTCTTTTCTAAAACAAATAATTTCCGGTTTAAATTCTTCAACTAAACTTCTTGCGAGTTCTAAATTAGACCCCAAAGACATACCAATAACCCTAAATTCATTAGGATTTTTTCTAACTATATCTAATGTTTGAGTACCAATAGAACCACAAGAACCTAAAATATATAAATTCTTCATATTATATTGTAAACACCAAAGGCATAGCTACTCTAAAAATAGTAATAAAACATAAGAAAATAATACCACCAAAGATAACTGAATCAAATCTATCTAAAACCCCACCATGGCCAGGGAAAACTTGAGAGAAATCTTTAATATCATATGTTCTTTTAAATTTAGAACACACTAAATCTCCAACTTGTGAAAAAATTGAAATAGTTAATGAAAGTAAAACAACAATCATCACACCAACCACTGGATTTAAAGCATTAATATCAAAAACACCTTCAAAAAACTTAATAGGTTCACTATTACTTACAAATAAATGACCAAAATATTGATAGAATAAAGCAAATAAACTACCACATAATGTTCCCATAATAGTACCACCAATAGCACCTTCCCAACTCTTCTTAGGAGAAATAGTAGGACACATTTTATGTTTACCAAAATTCATACCAAATACATAAGCAAATATATCAGTACCAAAACAAATCATGACTAAGTAAACAATAAATCTCATACCATTAAATAATAAAATAGTAAGCGATGAAAAACCTAAAGCAACATATAAAACAATCATCAAAGCATGACCAACATCCTCTGCATTAAAATCTTTCGCAAAAACTTGACAAGCAAAAATAGCAGCACATGAAATAGTTAATGTAGTAATAATACTTAACTTAAAATCAATCATATCTAAAAATTTAGTAATTAAAGATGCCTTACAAGCAGGATCTTCTCCTACAATACCTATATATATAAGTATAGTTGCTAAAGTTATAACAATTTTAACTGGTATAGATATTTTCTTTTGTTTTTCACACATATTAATCATTTCAAAAGTAGCAATTAAACAAAAACCTAAAATAACCACCTGTAATAAAGGGAATAAAGCTTCAACCAATAAAAGCGGTAATAAAATAACTAACATAATTAATCCGGTAATAATTCGTTTTTTCATATTATCCTCCAAACAAATATATATTAACAATATATATTCAATATATTATATCATTTAAAAGATGTAAATAAAAGAGTTTACAAAAAATAAAAAAACCAATCTTATTGATTCTGTTTGATTAAAACGGACACACAATAAAAAGACACATTAGAAAACAATTTTAGTATTGTAAACTAATGTGTTTTTTGTTTATATAGAAATAAAAGGAGGTAAAACAATGAGAAAGACAAAGAAACATAAAGTTTTCAGTACTGAGGAAAAGAATCAAATAGTACTTCTTTATTTAGATAGCCATATAGGTCTTTCACAAATTATAAGAGAATATGATATAGTTAGCAGATCTATAGTACGAAGATGGATTAAACAATATCAAGAATATGGTACTTGTGTAGA
>JBGVRA010000016.1:0-22898 GCA_045127955.1 Anaeroplasmataceae bacterium | reverse complement strand
TTATTTCTATTTTCTTTAATATTTTTTAATTCGTTCATTTTAAGCCTCCGAAAATTTATTTAACTTCTTTCCTATTATTTTAACTATGATATTTAACAACAATACCATCATCAAAATCACAATTGATATCGAACATGCAAGCTCATAATTAGGGTTTTCTCCACCTAATAAATTCCAAATATGAGTTGCAAGTGTTGTAGCTCCTTTATTAACTGATACACTATCAGATACTTGAGAACCTACCACAAAAATTAATGCTGCAGACTCGCCTATAATTCTTCCAATACATAATAAGGTAGATGTTAAAATACCTGGAATAGCATTAGGAAGTATGATTTTAAATGTTGTTTGAGTTTGGGTAGCACCCAATGCTAATGATGCTTGAGATAATGATTTAGGAATTACATCGATTGCTTCTTTCGTTGTTTTAATAATTACTGGAAGAAGCATAATTGACATTGTTAACGCACCAGCCATTAAAGATACTCCATCACTTTTTATTAAGCTATTTAATGTTGGAATAAATACAATGACACCAACCAAGCCAAATATTATTGACGGTACCCCACCTGTCATATCTATCATTGATTCTAAAGCATTAGTTAATCTATTCTTTTTAGCATAAACACTTAAATATATAGCTGCACAAATACCTATAGGAAGAGCTATTGCTAAGGTAATTAATATTAAGATGAATGTAGCGATTAATGATCCTCTTATACCTCCACCATCAGTTTCAAGTGATAGATTTGTAATAGAAATTGCCTTATCAAATTTTTTAGCAACATTTTCTGCATTATCTTTTGCAAGTACTGTAACTACTGTATCATTATTACCTACTAGGATGGCTTTAGTAATTTGTTGATTTACTTCTATGCTAATATATTGATTATTATTCATATTAATCATATTAGTTAATGGAGAATGACTATCAACGTAACTTACAACAACAACTTCTTCACCTTCAAGATTTGTCGAATCCTTAAATGCAACACCCCATTTTTTCGAGAAATATTCATTATCTTTTTGTTCATACTCAAATGTTTGATCATTTATTTTGTCGTATTTTAAGGTATAAGATTCGCTATAATAATCACCTTTTAATAAATCAAATGATATAGACTTAGCACCATTAGAAAATATAAAAACAAATATTAAAACTAGTATTAATACTCCAAAACTAGAAAACAAATATGTTAAAGAGTTTAATACTATATCTTTAATTTTTCTCCTCTTCATATTAGTTTCCTACCTTTTTCTTAACATAATTTAATGCTAGATTTGTTGTAATAATTATTAAAATTAATACTACACCAAGTGAAAATTTAACATCATATGCCATACCACTGGCTTCATTAAATCCACTAAGAATTGTTGTAGTAATTGTACTTGTTGTATCAAATAGTGAGAATGTTGGACCAACTTGAGCATTACCACATACTTTTGATACAGCTGTAGCTTCACCTAATGCTCTACCTACACCTAAAATAATTCCTGAAAATATTCCGTTTTTTGCACCTTTTAAAACTACTTTAAAATTTGTTTGAGTAGTCGAAGCACCTAATGCAAGTGAGCCATGTATTAGTTCTTTTTTTACTGCGGCAATAGCATTTACTGATACCATTGTAATTGTTGGGAATATCATCATCCCTAATACTAATGCTGTAGTAAGAACAGATTGACCTCCTAATGTTTGAATGCCAAAGATGTTACTTATATTCATTACAATTTTAGTTAAATATGCTTGGCCAAATAAACCATAAATAATTGACGGAACACTTGCAAGCAATTCAATTACTAATTGTAGTCCTTTACCAATTTTCTTAGGTGCAATTCTAACTATAAATAATGCACTTAATACACTAATTGGTACTGCAATTAATAAAGCTAATATCGTTATATATATTGTGTTGATAATAATATAACCGGCTCCAAAATGGTTAGGAGCAAAATTCCATTTAGTTCCAAATAAGAATTCCGTAAATGATAATTTATAAATTTCGCCATTTATTGTGTACTCTTTAAAGAAGGGTTGTACTCCTTTAATTAGGATAAAAGCAACTATCATTACAATGATAGCTGCACATAGAATACAAACACCCATAAAAAAGCCTTTAAAGAATTTATCTATATATGTTTTTCTTGTTAATGTAGACTTTTTTACTATGTTTTTTTTCATATTATTTTACTTCATTCCATTTATTTACTACACCAGTATACATATCTACTAATTGAGTTCTTGTTACATTTGATAATGTATTTTCTTTATTTACAACTGCAACAATTGCATCTATACATAATTTTCCGTAAGTACCTTCTAAAGCTGTCTCAGAGCTTGTTAGTTTAAAATCACGAGATGCAAATGCCATATCATAGTAACCTGTTGAATCTTTATCAGCACCTTGAGTTTTTTTGTATGCATCACTTGAACCATGATAATCATGTGAGAATTTTACATTACCGCATAAATTTGAAAATTCATTTGCTAAAACTGTTGCCATTTTAGATACTGAAGTTGAACCACCAAAGTTAATTGTAATACTAGAATTATCTTTAGTTGTTATAGGGTAATTAGCCTTGATTGTTTCCCATGTTGGATCCGTTGATTTAACTTCTAAAATTCCACCTTCAGATTGCATTGTTGCTTTACCTTCTTGAGTAGATAAATAAGCTAAGAATGCTTCGATAATTTGTTCTTTTTCTGTTGATGCAAATTCTGTTCTAACTATATAATTAAAGTTTCTTGTTAATGTATATGTCCCATTTAATACATTTTCTTCTGTAGGTTCTACGCCTTCAAAAGATAATGCTTTCAAGCCTGATGTTTCTACTGAAGACATTGAGATATATCCAATCCCATAAATATCATTTTTGATAGAATTAATCATATCTCCATTTGATCCAACTGTTCCTAAACCATTTACCTTTAATGGTGAATTATCTTCTTTAGCTTCACTTAATCCAATTCCAGTAAAGAAACCATCTCTTGTACCACTTGTTGTGTCTCTAGTATATAATTTGATTTCTGATGATTCATCAAATTCTTTACTAGAACAACCTACTAATGTTAATAGTGCAATTAATAATAAACTTGTTAATTTAATAATTTTTTTCATAAAATATTTCTCCTTTTTTTATTTTCGACAATATTTTATCTAAATAATTATTTTGAATATATCTTAAACCTGTAAAGAATTGTAAAGGTGTTGTAAAAAAGTTGTAAATTTAAAAGGAGAACTCAAAATTATGAATTCTCCAAATAAATTAACGAGCTATATAATAAATGTGGTCACCAATACGTTCTAAGTTAGAAACTAAGTTAATAAATACCGTATTATTTTCAGGTTTACATTTACCTTGTTTTAATCTATCAATATGATCTGCAATTAAACTTCTTCTCATATTATCTACTTGTTCTTCAAGTTCTTCAATTTTATCAGTAGTAATTTCATAATTTTCTTCTAATATTAGACTTTTTACTGTTTCAAACTGAGTATCCAATAAATTACACATTTCTTGTAATTTTTCAATAACTTCATCTGAGAAATATAATTCTTGATTTACTTCTTTTTTAGTATATTTTGCAAAATTTTCTGATAATTCAGCAATACGTACTATATCCCCTACATTTGTATGTAAATCATTTATTTGCTTTTCAATTTCTAGTGAGCTTTGATGAGAAGATACGAATACTAATGCATCTGTTATATTCTTACCTAATTTAGAAATTTGTTCGCTTTGATATTCAATTTCTTTTATCATTGATGTGTCTCGTTTAACAAATGCATCAAATGCAGTATGTAAACAAGTCATTGCCATATCGCCCATTCTAAATACGTCTTTTTTCAACATTGAAACTGAAATGTTTGATGCAACTGCTAATCTCTTATCCATATAAACTAATTCAGAAGAATCTTTTGCTTCTTGATTTTTGTCTTTTATTATCATAGTAGAAACTTTAACTAAATATTTAGATAATGGTAAGAAAATTAAGGCACATGTACAATTAAATATTGTATGGAATGCACATACTTGCCATTCTTTACTAATAATCCATGATTCTATCAATGTAGAACTGAAGTTCTTCCAAACTAATAACAATACTGCAAATATTACTGCACCAAATGTGTTAAACATTAAATGAATTAAGGAAGCTCTTCTAGCATTAGTTGAAGCACCGACACTTGAAATCATTGCTGTAACACATGTTCCGATATTAGAACCTAAAATTAGAAAATATACTGCATTACCAGTTCCTCCAAATGCATTTGGATTACTTGCAGCGATTAAAACTATAATTGATGTAACTGCACTTGAAGATTGAACAATTGCAGTAAAAGCCATACCTATAAACAATAATAAGAAAGGATTATCTAGGGTGGCTATAAATGCATTAATTTCAGGAACATCTCTCATAAAACTCATTGATCCTGACATTGTTTCTAATCCCAAGAATACTGCACCTAATCCTGTTAATACTAAACCTAATGACTTCTTATTATCAGTTTTAGCAAACATTTCAATAAATACACCTACAAATAAACAAGCTAAACATAAATAATTTATAATACTAGCAATTCCACCTGCAGCGCTTAATCCTGCTAAATAAGATGTGATTGTTGTACCAATGTTTGCACCAATAATAACAGATGTTGCTTGAATTAAACTCATAATACCTGAATTTACAAAACCTACAACCATTACTGTTGTTACTGATGAAGATTGGATTACAATTGTTGTTATCATACCAATTAATAATCCTAAAAATTTATTATTTGAAATTTTGTTAAAGAACGATTTTAAGCCATTGCCAGCTAATTTTTCCATGTGTTCACTCAATAGTTTAAATCCTAACATGAAAACACCACAACCAGCTAATAACATAACTATTTGTCCGAAAATTTCCATATATCCTCCATGTAAATACTATTTAGTATAAATATTTCCATATTTATCCGAAAAATATTTTACAAAATTTTTACATTTGAATATATCAAAAACTTGTAAAGAATTGTAAAGAACTTGTAAAGATTTTATTTAATTTTTTATTCAACTTAAATCTAGCTTGATGGACTAATCCGTAAATATAAAGTTCTAGATTTGGAAAGTTTTCATCCTGATTTTTGGGATTTATTCAATTTTCTATCAAGTGAATCAGCAATTAAAAAGACCAAGTTTTAAATATACTGTTTCGGAACCCTTTATCTATCTAGAATATAAAATTGTTAACTACACGAAATAGGAATTGATAAATTACTTCATTACTTTTTGAAATGTAAACATTCCGTCTCCACCATCACCTATAAACCCATCTTCATTCACTTCTCTTATGTATTCAACTATATGAAATTTACATTTATTAACATAGAAATGAATATTTCTTTTTTCAAAACAAGGGGTACAAGTTTCCCATACTACAGTTTCAGGATGTAATCTTTCTATTTCATCCCAAATCATTTTACCAATTCCTTTAGTTTGTATTCCATATTTAACATATAATAAATGGAGGTCATTATGTTGAGTTTCTTCTTTTATTACCACAACAGCTCCACCAACCATTTCATTATCAACAATAGCTTTATAAGCTATTGAACCTGCAGTATTTAATGATTGAGCTATATCCTTTTCCGGAAGAATGGTTTCTTCAGTTGGTCCATAGAAATCTTCAAAACCCTTTTGAAATGCTTCTTGCATATCTTTTTTAAACTTTTCTAATTCCTTTTCCGAAAGTAGTTCTAATTTAAATTTCATTTTTTCATCCCTTTCAAAAAAAATAAAAACTCGAAACTTATGGCATTATTCCATATAATTTCGAGCTCACTCGACACCTAATCAACATTAATGCTACGGCACTTGTTCTCCGGTGACAATTATTCGTTTGTTTTATAATAACATTATTTACAGTTTGTTTCAACTACTCTACAACTTCTAATTTATTTAACACTAACTTCAATTCCAACTACACCATATTTTTTTATCTTTTCAAGACTATAATAAGTAAGCATATCATTTGGATGAGCTATTTCATAATCTGAATATCCTATTTCTATTTTGTTGTGATGGTTATATAGTTCCTCAAAGTTTTCATATTTATATAAATTAGTAACTACACATTCTAATATTTCATCAGTCTTCGTATTAGTAAACTCAATAATATCGCCTACAACAATTAACGAACGCTTCTCATCACATAATCTCATTTCAATCGTCTTGGTTTTATTTTTAATTTTTTGAAATGATTCATCCCAAAGATTCATTTTATGTTTCATTGTCATTAACCTCCAACTACTCTATAACTTCTAATTTAGGGAATTAATAATTTTTTCAATATCATAATTTGAATCTAACTTAATATTGCATTTCAAATTATCATACATACCATGTTTGGTTTCTAGCATCTTTTCAAGTGGTAATGGCAAATTACCTCTCATACGTTCTTTAAATCTTTCTTTAATTACTTCTAATTCAGCAGTTAGAACTATTTTGAAAGCTCCTTCTGGTAACAAATTTAAATGTTCTTTTTCAGTGATAAGATAAATAACATTATCTCCTGTTACTGATTCTTTTAATATTGTTTTAAATTTTTCTAATGCCATAGATGGATTCTTTTCTAAACGTAAATAATCTTTACCAGAATAAATCTTAGCGTTTAAATTTTCATTTATTTTATTTGCTAATGTAGATTTACCTACACAGTTTTCTCCTATTATTGCTATTAACATAAAGTTCTCCATTTATATTTCTAATTCATATATTTTATGTAGTTTTATACCTACAAAATAATAGATGTAATCTTTTGGAGGTGTGATTTCTTCAATAAGCTTACCACCAAGCTTTTCTATCGTTTTGTATGAAGCAATATTGTCATAAGTGCACGAAAAATATATTTTATCCATTTGATGATATATAGCAACATCCATTAACATCTTACAAGCTTTATAAGCATAATTGTTCCCTTGATATTCTTCATCAATTTCATATCCAATATTGCCATTATAATATGAATGATAATTATGCCCTATTCTAAAACTAATACTTCCTATTTTTACATCCTTAGATTTTAAATAAACATTCCACCAATAGAATGGAATCGCACCCTTAGTAGATGGATAAACATCTACTAATCTTAGTTCAAGTTCATCATTAGAAATAATAAAGAAATTTTTATTAAAAATATCTTTATTAATAATAGGATTTTCTAATATAGATAACCAACTATCTTTTACAATACCATATCTAGTTTCGTGTTTAACTAACTTATAATGATAGAATCCACATTTTTCTTGTACTCTTTTAGATTGGTTATTATCAGTAAAGTGACCACAAGCTAAAAAGTCCAATTTAAGATCTTCAAAACAATATCTAATAACTTCATTTAAGGCTTCTGGCATTAAGCCTTTACCCCAATAATCTTTAGATAACACATATCCTATTTCTCTACCTAATTTATCAGCATATTCAGGTAATTGTTTTTCATCATATTCTTCAATACCTAAAGAACCTATCACCTTATTATTATAAACAATGGCAAAAGTTTTCTTTTCATCTATAAACATTTTTAAAATAGATAAAGATTCTTCTTTATTTTTATGAGGTAACCAACCAGCCATTTGACCAACACCATCAACACTAGCGTATTCATAAAAATCACCTAAATCATCAATATTAAAAGGTCTTAACATGAGTCTGTTTGTTTTTAAAATTACATTTGAAATATCTATTTTAGCATTCATTGGTTACACCTCCTTAACATATTTAAATCATTATAACACATATTAAAATTAATTTAAATCTTAACCACACATAAAATATCCTCAAGTATACTTTACATATTATTATATTCGAAGTATAATTACTCTAAAAGGAACTTTAAGGTGGACAAATTATCGGACCTCCACGGCTATACCTGCAGATGCTTGAGACCGTCCGTCAAGCTGCAGTTCCTTTTTTATTTTAATGAACAGTTGATTTTTATATAATTTTAGCATATACTATAGATGTCAAGAGACAATGGATGAATAAGGTAAACGAAAAGGGATTAGTTGGTAGCTAATCCCTTTTCTCATTTTTAAGGAAACAATGAATGAATAAGATTATGCTGACTAGTCTTTATCAGAATGGTCACGGTCCTTAATGATAATGATGATTAACAACAAAATTATCACTAAGATAACCAGATATTCCATCCTAGTCACCTCCTTACACGTCCTTTGTCTCCTTTGAACGTAATAAAAACATCACCATTGTCTCCTTATAAAAATGTTCCAAATTTATACAATTTGGCACCACTATAATAACACTAAAAATACACTAAAATCAAGCATTTGGGAGTATGTAGAAAATATATTTTTTAAGACATTTTATTGGTACTTTTTAACCTTTTTTTATCAAGTAAATTAAGGTCTTTTTTTGATACACCCATCTAGTCACAAACTAGCATTTTTTTGCAATAAACTATAGTTGGTTCTAGGCTAAAGACTAGATGTTTTGATTTAGTCATCATCTATTTCCGTGTACAACCTATACCCAATATTTTAACTAATAGAAGATTCAATCAAATATCAAAGACAAAATAAAAAAGGCTAAAATGCTTTAAAATTATCAATTTTAGCCCTATTTTTATATATTTTCTAGCCTTTTCGATCTAGTCTTACTACGCACTCAACATGCGGAGTCGTGAAAAAATGAATATGTTAATGGGTGATTGAGTCAAAAAAATGACTAGATTTTTTTGACATTGACTGATTAAAAATCAATATATTCACGTGAACTAATAACATTTATTGTAAGGACTATATCATTATAAAAAGAGCTACTTCAAATAATTAGATGTAGCAAATGATGTTGCATCTACACTTTTAATTTTAATCTCACAACGACCAGGATGATAATGTGATTCTGTATCTTTTTTCACCGTATATTTCAGTTTTTCATTTTCTTGTAATTGTTTTAATAAATCATAAATATCATTTTCAAAAGAATTGGTTCTTCCCCAAAAAATAACAACTTCAATTTTTTCTTCAATCAGTAATTTTAAAATTTTTGGCAATATTTCGTGGTTGTATTCTACATTCCAATCATCTTGTGGAGAAAATTCTTCTTTAGTTTTACTTCTTAAAATATGATAGTTAAGTAATATTACTCCACCATAATCTTTTTCAAGTTCATTAATTAAC
This sequence comes from Anaeroplasmataceae bacterium, assembly GCA_045127955.1. Lineage (GTDB taxonomy): Bacteria > Bacillota_I > Bacilli_A > Acholeplasmatales > Anaeroplasmataceae > Pelethenecus. Next base: position 13,722 of record JBGVRA010000016.1, on the reverse strand, counting down.
TTAACATTAGTATTATCTATTTCGTTAATATCTAACTCTGTCGGATTAAAACCTAATATCACACAAAACTTATCGATATCGTTATTCCATTTTGTTATTTCAATCAACTTATAGTCATCATTACTAATGTTTTTTCTAACAGTTATATCAATTACATCTTTTAATTTACTTGGACGATTAAATTTACTTTTATCAAAATTAACAAATTCAAAATAATTAAATTCTTCAGAATTTAAATTACTTTCTTTAAATAAATTAACTATTTTTTCTACTAAATCATTCATAATCAATTTCTCCAAAGATATTATTTATTTTTTTAAATAGAAGTTGTTGCAATCTGGTTCACCCATGCAATGGTGACATTTATACTGAGAGTCAACTTCTTCCATAACACCCTTAGTTAATCTTCTTTGGCGATTAACACATGTTATAATTTTACAATGAGTTATCATTATCATTCCAGCATTTGAATTAGATAGATGAATTTCATTTATCAAATCACTAACCTTCATTACATTTTCAAAATCTAAATTATTTAACGGTTCATCAATAATCATCAACTGTGCATTTTCTCTACAAACTAAACCAAGAAAAATAGAAACCATCCTTTGTTCGCCACCACTTAATTTTGCAGGAATTGACTTTAGAGATATTCTTTCATTATCACTAAAATATTTTTCAAACATCTTAACAGCAGTTTTTTTGCTAATATTAGATTCAGAAATTACATCATCTATCAAATCGCTTATATTTATTTTATTTAATCCTTCATAATTATCTTTTTGTTGAACATAACCAATTTGAGTGTGATATAAAAGCATTTCTTTTTCAGTAAATGATAAAATATTTTTGCTAGAAAATGGATAATATATTATTTCACCAGTTTCAATAATATAATCTTTTGTTTGTCCTAAAATTATTTTTAACAATGTTGTTTTTCCGCTACCATTAGAACCATCAATTGCTAAAACATCATGAGAATGTAAATCAAAATTAATGTTATTTAATAATATTGATTTATCGCTTTTCAAGCGGACAGTTAAATTCTTAACACTCAATATTAAATTAGGCATTTAATTACCCCCTTTTAACCTTGTCCTTAACAACCAAATACGAAATGCACATTATAATGGTTGAAAATAGAATAAAGTTTATATAAAGTTCAATCGAAAAGACTGAAACTATACTAAATAATCCATAAATAATCATTGGAATAAATGTAATTAATAGAAAATAAGCAAATATATCACTTCTCATATTTGAATAAACATCCAAATAACCAATTATTTTTTTCCTTTGATAATTGCAAATATTAAAATTTAACAACAAGCTAATAGTAATTATCATAATTGTCATTAGTATTAAAGTAACAACACAAATATAAAATAAATAATCAAATAAAATTACTTTCTTGGTATCATCTAAACTATAAAGTTCTCCCCTTATATGAGCACCTTGATTACTTATCATTGAATAATCATTATAATAAAAATAAATAAATTCTAATTTAAGATTATTTTCATAGTCTCTATTTTCACCTAAAATTATTAAACCTTTTTCATTATTTGTATCTTTTTCGTTTATACCATATATTTCATCGATTATTCCTTTAATGATGTACCTATTCATACCTGTTGAAATTTCATTTCTTGAATAAATGCTATCACCTTCAGAAAGATCATAATATCTAGAGATGTTAGCAGAAATAAGAACTTCGTTCTTTCCTAAATCATCTAAATTATATCCATAAAGAAAATCATGTTTAGTATGTTCACTTCCAACATCCATAATTGTTAAAGAATTAATTACATCTGACATATCTTCTGTTTTAGAAAAAGTAAGAGATTTACCAAAATAAGCATAACAATCTTCATTTATTTTTTTATCTACTATTACAGAATAATTATAGTTTCTAGTTTGTAAGAAAGAATTATATTCGCTTAAAGAGTAGATTTTATCTGAAAACGAAAACATTGCTGCCATTAAGCAAATTATGGCAGCAATAATTGTGATTAAATGTTTTAAATTTAAAGATGATCTTAACCACTTTTTGAATTTCATTTTATTTCGCCTTAGCTTTAATGTACGATTTGTCTTGAGCATTATCCATAAAATATGAAATCATAAACAATGCTATTGAAATAATCAAAGGAATCGTTGTTAAAGACAATGTATCTATGCAAGTTTGTAATACAAAATTAACAACTAGATAAACCCCTGCCCCAAAAACAAAAGTGCATATTCTATAAATTCCTATAGATTTTTTATTTTTAATAATTTCCTTAAATAATTTGTTTTCAGATTTTCTCTTACGAAGAATAAACGAAATTAATCCCCAACATAATCCTATAATTATAGATCCAATGTAGATAAATAAACTGCGCTCTTTTGTAGCATTCTCTAACTCATTTAAAGATATAGTCCTTGCGTTAAAGAATTTAGAAATTTCATTTGAATAATTCGCATTCATAATTGATTCAGTATAAGTATTGTATGCTTCTTCGGAATCAAATTCAGAACGATCTTTTAATCTTCCCATAGGAATATAATTTTTTAAATACTCATCACATTCTAATTCGTTAGATGCATCAATAAAAGCTCCAGAATATCCGTTTGAAGATACATTAGTTTCATAGATAGATTTTATATCACCAGAAAAGTCTACTAACACTGTCCCTTCATTAAATAGTGTATTAGTTTGATAAATGGCGCAAACCGTAAATTTTACATTTTCTCCTGCAACAGTTGCAATAATTTCATCACCGCATTTTACATCTAAAGTGTTCGCTGCTTTTTCATCAAGATATGCATAATTTGTAGTATTAGTTATTGATGATAATTTAGTTTTTTCATTATACATAGTAAATGACAAATTGTTCATATTATCAGACATAATAAGATTAACTTTAGATGTTGAAGTACCTTTTATATTAATTTTTGTTAGATAGTAGCCAAATGTATTATCTACAAAAGTTTTATCCTTTATTTCCCCTAGTTGAACTACAGAAGGATTTGGAATTTGAAAATCAATTTCACTATTTAAATAAATAAAATTTTCTTTTTCTATACTTTCACACGTACTGTTACTAGGATATACAAAAACAAAAGTAAATAATAAGGACAAAACGACAGCAACTATAAAATCATATATCATTCTATTTTTTATCCAAATTTTAAACATAATATACTCCTATTCAGTAACAACTGGATCTATAAATGTAATAGTATTTTGTTTATCAAACATTTCATCGATTGTATCATCAAAAGTAAGTTTTAAAGTAATATCAGTAGCTTTCGTTGGAATAAATTTAAAAATCAATACTTCTTCTTTAGCATTTGAACATGATATAACTGTAAAGTTATAAACTGCTAAATGATTTAATTCATCATATTCTGGAGTAATAACTTGTCCATCATAATATTTAGAAACTACATCTTGAATATAAGGTATTGTCAAAGTCACATTTACTTTTTGTTGTTTTTTTGACGTGCTATTAACTTTAACTTTTAATTGCATATAAACGTTTTCGCCTACTTCATACTCTTTAGCACCGTCTACATAAGTAACTCCACCATCTGCACTCCAATAAAATTTGCATGCCGCATCGTATTCAACAGTTTTATCACAACCAGTTATTGAAACCATTGCTGTTAACCCAATACATAAACTTAAAATTAATGTTGAAATTTTTTTAACTATTTTTTTCATTTTTCTTTCTCCCTTTATTATAAAATTTCATCTTGTAATTCAATAGTGATGTTACCACTATCTTCAAAAACTATTGCTAATCCATGTTCCATATCATACTTATACTTACACATTATAGCTACTCTAGGTTTATCCTCGCGTTTCACGAAAATATAATCAGGTTTAATGTAACTAAATACATTATCTTTCTTTTGATTTTCATTATCGGCATAAACGCTTTTTTCACAATATTTTTCAAGCATTTTTTTTGATTTATTAATCAAATCTATATTTTTTATAATTTTTTTCAATGCTTCTTCTTGTGATTTTGTAACTTTTTCTCCACGATAACAATCAAATTCAACTTTTAAATCAAAGTCTCTACCCCAAATATTCATATCAATTTTCTTAATCAAAATAACTACCTCCTTGTTGACCAATCATTGCGTTATATTCTCCTACACCACCTAAATGTCCCCATGTAGCATTTACTTCAGTAGGAACTAATTGCATAGTTTGCATATTATTCATTTCATGCCATGTAAGGCCATTAGAAGTTCTATAGTTTTGGACGTCTCTTGCCGACCACTTATGACCTTCATATTTTATTTTACTCCAATACTCTGCTAATACTTCATCAGCTTGTTTAAAATTCGATGATCTATTATCCGTCATTGATTTTATCTTTACTTGTCTTAATGCATGTGGTGAAAAATCAGGCACTCCATTTTTATATGTTATTTCGCTAACAACTGTTCCATTTTTACATGTTATCGGTTCATTTAACACAAATGTAGATTCACCTCTTTCTCCAGTCCAATATCCTCTATCGCTATCTGTAGAAGGAGTTCTATCAATTCTTGCTTTATATGAACTATATGCTGTTCCATGAGTCTCATAATATTGATACCCTTGGAGACCACCTTCAACTGCGCCAATTATAGACCCCCACATATATCCATCTGCACCATAATTTATAGCTTGTTCTGCAGCTGATACACCAACTTCATTCCAGTTAACATTATTCCAATCAATTTCAGCAGCATCAGTAGTTTTTAGAGTTTTAACCATATTAACGCCTTGATTTACAGCATTTATTAAACTAATTCCTGCTATTGCAACTTTAACACCAAATGCAACACCTGCAGCCGTACTTCCTCCTGAAGGAAAAGCCAAAACTGCAGATACTGTTGCAATTATAAATCCAGCAGTAGCTGCTGAGAAACCTATAATAGCAGAAGTTCTACCAGTTTCATCAATTTCATCAGCTCCACCAGTTAGACCGCCAGTCATTCCACCCACAAGTGTACCTATGGCAGCGCCTTGAATAGCTGCTGGTGCCGCAGCGGCAACAACACTTGCAAATAGTGTGTCCATACCATTAGTGGCAACTTTTAAAACGGCCAATGTTATAATAACACCAGTTCCAATTGCTACTTTAGTAAGAACAGGAGCTAATTCAACATCATCTCCAAACATAGCATCCGTTTGACTATGTTCAGAAAACTCATTAATAGACTCTTGAGGAACATAAATTGTCTTACATAAAACAACTTCCTTTATTTTATCTTCTTGAATAAGAGTTTCAGAAATTTTATCTTGTATAACTACAACTTCCTTTAAATATACTTGACTTGAAATTACTTGATTTAATTTTTCTTGATTTATTACATCACCTGTTATGACATCTTGTGTAATAACATTTTGATTAATTTCGTCCTCCCAAGGATCACTAGAAATTGTATTATTAGAACATGAGCATGTGATACCTAAAATCAATAGCATCATTAATATTAATATTTTTTTCAATTATTCCATCTCCTTTCATCATTCATTTTCCAATTTGACAAATCCATTATATATATATATATATATATGTCAAGTAAATTTGTTATAAACGAATGAATTTTAGCTTATTTTAATATAAATTCGACAAATATTCTTTAAAAACTTTTAGCTCATCAATTAACCACTCGGGTTCTAAAACTTTTATATTTTTATTAAATCCTAGTATAAATACTAAAATATTTTCTTTATTTTGCATATCTACTTCTACTATCGTAGATGATTCATCTATCGATGTAACAACTTGATTTTTACCATATATTCTTTCTTTTACTAAACTTGCATATGGACCAGTTGCTACAAATTTAACGTGATAATAATCTCCGTTATTTTTCATCCCAAATGAATCTAAATAATCACTAGGATTGAAAAGTTTAAAAACTGTAAATTTCTTATTATTTAATATTTGAAATGATTGAATTCGATTCAATTTATAATAACAAATATCATTATACTTTTCATGCCAACATAGCATAAACCATGCATTATTGTAATTATAAAGTAAATACGGATCTACAATTTGCTTTTTAACTGTATTTTTTAAAGATAAATATTCAATTTCAATTGGTTTTTTATTATGAATACAATGTTCAACCGCTAAATATCTATTCCTAATTTCTTCTTCTGGCATAGCAAGTGGAAATCTATCAATAATAATTACATCTTGTCCATCATTATTAGAATAATAGTTAGAACATACCTTACCCATTGCTTGGAATAATTCTTTTTTCTTAGCAAAGTCTTTTTGTTTTAATACGAATGAGAAACATTCATTTAAAGCATCTTTTTCAGAACTTGATAATTTTAATACTGGAAACAAATCATCTTTAAATAATTTATATCCGCCTTCTTTACCTGGAATAGTTTGAATTGTGTATCCAGCATCTTCTAATTCCTTACGATATTCAATTATGTTTCTTGGATTAGTTTCAAATTCTTCTGCAAATTCACTAATTTTAATAGTTCTACCACTATTTAACATTTGCAACATCTTAATACAATTTGATGTTCTAGACACAATCTCACCTTCTTGAGTTCAATTATTATATTATTATATAATATTTTCCCAACTTTTTCTATACAAAACGACATCAAACACCATAATTGGTTTTTATTCTCTTCTTAAAAATGATACCATTATTAAATACATTCCAATTTTTATCCCAAGTATAAGGCTTCACATCTGCATTACAATTAATCACACCATTACAATTCCAAAATGCATATTCTTCGATTTTATTAACATTACCTAAATCAATTTCTATTAAGTTAGGCAAATTATTTATAGCAAAAGTTTCTATCAATTCTACAGTACATGGTATTATTAACTTTTTTATACTTTTAAGTCCATCAATTGCATTTTCTTTAATAACTTTTACATTATTTGGTATTGTAACTATACTTTTTCTACCACAATATTTATACAAGATATTATCTCTAATATCAAACCCATAGAGTTCATCGGATTGCTTTTTAGGTTTACTTTCTTTTTTAGTTAAATAACTCATCGATGATAATGTATACTCAATCATTTTCTTATATTCTAATAGCGAAAAATATTCTGAAAAATCAGAATACATTTCTTTTAATTTTTTTACACCATTTGTTATTCCATTATCTAATAAACATTCATAAATATTAACTTTGGAAATAACATTCCAATAAATTTTTACATCTTCTTTGTTTTCATATGTGTCATTACACATATCTGACAACATCGAATATAAAACGAATGTGTTAGTTAATTCTATATTATTTAAACGACTTGAATAAATGTATGTTAGAGCTGATTCTAAAGTCATATTTTTTATTCCTCATATAAAATAGAAGAAAAACTCACATCATCACCAATACCAATATTTGAACCTAAACTGTCTATAAACTTATCCATTTCATCTATTTTCGATTTGGTTATAACTTTAAAGTTTTGAATAAATGGGTAGACAAAATTTTCATAGAAATTAGAATATGTTTGATATGGTCCTAAAAGTCCATCAGTACACAATATAACACCATTATATTTATGTCTTAATACTGCTTTAATATATAAATTCTTATAAGCTTTATCCCCACACAAACTGTTTGTTATATTAGCAACATTATCATCATTTTCAGGAAACGTTAATTCTATTTTTTTATTTTTAATGAAATACAATCCGCCATCTCCAATTTGAATGGCAATAAGAAAGTTCTTTGTTAAAATTGCAGCATTTAGTGTAGTTCCATATGCAGTGATATAATTATTTTCTAATTTAAATATTTGTTCATTATCTAAATTTTTTAATTCTTCTTTAGTAAAGTGGTTATTTGAATAATCCATCTCAACTAGTTCATTCCATTTACATAATATTTCTAATTTAATTTTTTCTAATCCTTTACTAATTACTAGTGATTCAAGTTTTCTTTCACTATATTTATTAATAACATCTATTACAGCTTTCGAGGCAAGGCGTGCTCCTTTATCACTTCTAATATAAAGTTTCCCACCATGCCCATCACAACAAGTTATAATCTTAAATTTGTTGTTAATAAATGCATCACTGTAGTCTTGGCAAACTATATTACTTTTAATATGACTGTATCCAATAGATGTTTTATTATAAACAAATTCCATTCTACCACTCCCAATCTTCTACATCAGCCAATGCTTCTTGTATTTCTTGTTGAACTTGATCAGTTACACTTTGGTATTTTGTATTATGAACACTATTAGATGTTGATTTAACTTTTGATGCTGTCATAACAATTATCTTGATTATTTTATTTAATAAATTAGAATTATAAACTTGAATGACATCTCCATTGCCCGACACAAAATCCTTCAATACTCTAATTGTTCTTTCATCATTTAATTCGATAGCTATGCCGTATTTTAGTGCAACCTTAAACCAGGGTTTACTTCTTAATAATTCTAGTTCTTCTTTAATATTACCTTTAGATGGATGCCCATCAGTTAAGAGTAATATTACTGGAGCTACTCCACCAAAATCAGGCATCATCCCACCTTGTGACTCTTTTCTTAAAACGTCATTTAACTCATGATAAGCTAAATGTAAGTTTGAATAACCAAAAGCTTTTATCTCATTAAAAATAAAATCGTTTATATCAAATTCTTTTTTATCTTGATGCCACTTTGCTTCCGTTGAAAAGTCTAGAATGGAAATATAAAAATCTACATTAGAATTTTCTAACTGCATATCTTTTAAATGTTTTGAAATATCAGATATAGCTTGATTAACTTGTCCAATTCTTTCACCTTGCATACTACGAGATGTATCCACTAACAAAATAATATTAAATTTTTGTTTAGCCATTCTATCTCCATTCATAATGCCACCTACCATTCTACATTGTCAATTTGTTCTAAATTTTCATTTATTTCTAATTTAGCTAATTCGTTTTGGTTTGCTGAAGCTCCTTGTGATGCTGTAGCACTACTTGATTTAACTTTAGATGCCGTAATAGCTATAACTTTAATTACTTTTCTTAATGCTTCTGCAGTATAAACCTTTAATACTGTTTCAGGGTTACCAGTAAACTTCTTTAATACGTCCATAGCTTCATCTGTATCAATACCAATAGCAAGTGCGTATTTTAATGCTACTTTAAACCAGCCTTTTTTCTTAAGTTCGTTTAAATGTTGTTCCCAATCATATGATGTTGGCATACCATCAGTCATTAAAATAATAATTGGAGCTACTCCACCTAAATCAGGCATTCCACCTCCATTAGATTTCTTTCTTAAATATTCGCTTAATTTATCATAAGCTGCACTTAAATTTGTACCACCTTCATCTTTTAAATCTTTCCATTTAAACTCATCAATGGTTTTAGGTTCAGAGTAAATCCATGATGCATTATCACTAAATTTTAATGCTGATATTTTAATTAATGCATCTGCAGTATCTTCTTGGATTTCAGGCATAATAGCCATAACATCTCTAATAGCGTTATTAACAGCTCCTAATTTTTCTCCTTCCATAGATCCACTATTATCAATTACAAATATTAAATTTAATTCTTGTTTTGCGATTCCATCGCCTAATCTTCTATCTTCCATGTAATCTAATTAACTCCTTTAATTATTTATTTTTATTTCAGCAACACACTCATCACTGAATTTGATTTTCAAATTATTTACAATTGGTACAACACCATTTTTATCAATTTCTTTAACATTCTCATCTTTATCTTTGACTTGAATGTCATTTTCTAATTTAAATTTTATTCCCCATAATGATGGATTATTTTTATTAACAATTACCATACCAACTACTTTGTTATATTCACTTGAATATTTGTCTAAATGAAATTTATAAATCATTTTACCTGGTTCAAGAGCTACTCTTCTTTTACCAATTTGAATATAGCAAAATGACTTAGTAGGTTTATTACAATGAGGGCATGTTTTATTAACATTTGTTTCTTCAAAACCATAAATGTATTCTTTACCGCAGCTACACGTAATTAATTCATCACGGTATTTTGTTAATAATCTAATCCATTCTAATTCAGTTGTTCTTTCATTTTCCCTTTCTTTAATTCCATCAACGAAAGTTCTATGAAATGCTTCTTTTATATATATAGGTAGATATGGCCATCTTTTAATAACTGAAGTGTGATAACCTCTTATCGGTCTATTTGATTTTAAAGTCTTATGCATTATAAAAAGTGGCTTAGTCCCGAACATTTCTAATTCTGATACCTCATCAACAAAATCATATTTTTTTAAATGTGCACCTTCAAATGGATTACCTAAACATAATGTAAGGAATAATATAATCCCCAATGAAAATCTATCAGAATGAGTATCAGGAAGATTATCTCCAACAACTATTTCAGGTGCCATATATCGCATTTTTCCTAATACTCCTAGATTCTTTTTATCAGCTGTAACATTATCATTATCACAAATTAAAATGTGTCCAGTGTCTGGATCTAAGAAAAATGAACCATCATTCAAATCTTGATAACTATATCCAATTTCATGTAACTTTTTAAATGCTAAACAAAGTTCAATACACCAATTAAGTAATATCTTTTGGTTTTTAAATTTAGCAATTCCATTTAAATATGAGACAAACGATATATAATTCTTAGGTCTTAAATCCATCATATATCCACAAGTATCATCATCAAATTCAATATACTCTTTAGGCCAAAGAAAAACTTCAGATGGAGAACCTTTCTTTATATTATTTTTTAAGTTATATTTAAAATCTCTTGATGGTATATCAAAATAATATTTAAATGCATAATCTTTAATTCCATCACTTACTAGATAAACTTCTCCTTGCCCTCCTTCCCCTAATAAATCTACAATTCTTATTTGTTTACCATTCAACTCAAATGTTTCATTTTTATTAAATCTCACCTTTAGTCACCTCAAAAATATCTATCTTTGTTTTTATTCAATGGTAATTCAAACTCACTAACTAAAGACTTAACCTTTCTAACTATCTTATTTACACCAAAATTTTTAGGTTTAATTGCTTTATTGTGTAAATTTAAATTTTCATATTCTCCACAATCTGTATCAAAACTAATGTTTTTATAATTGGTATTTACCTTCACATCTCCACAATCAGACCTTATTTCTATTTTTTCAAAATAGCAATTAGGTAAATCTATAACAAAATCACCACAGTCAGTATCTATTGATAATAACCCATAATTACCTGTTGGAATTGTAATTTTACCATCATCATTTAAAACTATATTTGCGGTGTAACCAGTTATATTTATAGCCCCATGTTCAACGCATAGTCCATTTCCACTTATGATATAACCGTCATCACATGAACTTTTTATGTGTATTGTTTTTAACATAATATCTCTTCTCCTTTTTTAGAAATTTTATAAATATCTCCAAAATCAATTAACACTTTTAAAACGATTTTATTTATATCTTTAATCAAAATTAGAATAGTTACATAAGAATGAAAAATAATGAAAGGAGGATGTGTAACTATTCTAATTCATCACCAATTATTTATTTAAATAGTATTTTCTAATATAACTTTAAATTCTAAATCTTTAGTGTTTGATAATACTATTGGATAATCAACATAAATATCATGTGCTGCTGAAGCCTTAATAGCTTTAATTATTCTTGTCTCTGGATCTTCATCATTATTAGTTGTAAGTAAACTTCCTATCGATTCACTTTCTCCTGAACCCATTGCAACGTAATCATCTACTTCAATTACTGATGCATCATAGCCAATAATAAATAACTTATCTTTGAAAGCAAATAAATACTTCGATTCCATATTCTTGAACTTACCTTCGATTTCAACATAATTAAACTCTTTAAGTTCATCGATAATTTTTGGGACAATTCTAGTGACAACATATTCAAAATTAACTTCATCATGGATTACATCAATTTCTCTTACTAAATTTTCCATCACCCTAATAACACATGCTTCTCTTAGTAAACCTACATGTCCCATCAAACAATTATCAACACCTTTTACTTTCCAAATCTTAAAATTATTTGGATTAGTTAAAGAGGTTCTTGTTCCACCTCTTGTCACTTGAGAATCAGAGCCTAAATATACAACTCCATCTTTTTTAATTGCTACTACTACACTCATATAGTTTCACTCACCTTTCTACTGTTTGTATCTATATAATAATACCCTTACCTACAACATCAATGTAGTATAACAAAATATTTTAAATTTATTTATACTCATCAATATAATCTGTGATTCCTGTAATTTCTTCTATTGAGTAATCACTACCGCATGTATGACAATGATAAACATAATCATCAGCATCATATGGATAATCTAATTCAACTTTGTTACCACATTTTGGACACTTATAAAATTTCAAGTATGGAAAAATAAATTCCATAAATAGCGAATTATTTATTGCTTCAAATATCAGCTCAACAACATCAAAAATAACATCATTCATGTTTAACTTATACTCAGGAGTATGAACATTAATATATCTTTCTAAATATTCCGTATTATATTTACTATTAGCATTAAATGCGTCAATTTGATCCAATAGCTCTTGAGTTAAAGGAAGTGCTGGTGGAATAAAATCTATTCTAAAACTATCTCCTGTAATATCTATCGAATAATACAAATCTGCACTGGCACCCTCAATTGGAATATAACCTGAAATCATATATCCATCCATATCATCTAATCCAATTTCTTTTCCGACAACTGAAAAATCTGTAATATTATTTTCATTTTGAAATATTAAATCTAATTGTTCTTTAATCTCTTCAACTATTTGTTCTCTTAAATTTTTCACTTTGAAAACCTCCAATTAATTGCTTCTTTTTAATCCTTCATATCTATAAGTGTTTTTAAATTTGACTAAATAACCTTGATTAGATAATTCTTCTAATAGTTTCATTGTTCTATTGAACCCTAATCCAAATATATTTTGAATAGAATTAATACTTGAAAAATTGTTATAAATAATAATTGATCTAATTTCTTTTATTAAATCTTTATCCTTCAATTTGTTATACGGATTTTCTAAAGAATATTCTTCATATAAATTAGTATTAATATTTAAAATACTTTCTCTAGAAGATAACTTATTAACTTCATAAGCCCATTTTCTAAATTGATGAGTCAACATATCTTTGTATTTAAATTTTGAAAAGTTACCATTTGAAACAAAATCAATAACTTCAATAACAAAATCATAATCATATTTTTTAATTAGAATTTCGAATAAATCTTCTTTAAATAAAACATTCTTATAATTAGCAGTCATACTTGAATAATGATTACCTAAATCTTTATAAGCATCATTTAAGCTAGTTGAATCAGTAATTATCACTTTAAAATCTTCATCCAATTTGAATTGTTCTTGATTTACTTTTAAATATTTAATAAATCTTTTAACTTCGTTTTTTGAAATAAATTTTTCCATATTTTTGTTCTCCTTCTTAAGTTTCAATCACATTATAAACACCTTTGCTACAATATCTATGTAGGTTAAGAAAAAATATAAAAAAATCCCCATACAAATTTGCACAGGGATAAACTCTATTCTAATTTTAATGCTATTCTACATGGCAATGTGAATCTTTGCTTCTTTACTTTCATTTGAACAATTGGATCATAATCAAAAGTGTAATACTTATAATCACATTCAAAGTGACCTACTACAACGTGATTATCTGTAGATGAATATCCTGTTCCAACAAG
>JBGVRA010000015.1:0-17439 GCA_045127955.1 Anaeroplasmataceae bacterium | reverse complement strand
TTGTGAAGAGCCGTATGCGGGAAATCTGCACGTACGGTTCTGTGAGGGGCAAGTAGACAGTTACAAACTCACAATATGATATTTTAGAACAATATAAATTGAAAAGAGAGGTGAATGTCGAGGCTTGTCTACTCGACTGATGTTAATGAAGAAAAAATTTATATTATTAGTTCTTTTTAGTTTTATGATTGTTTTATGTTCATCTTGTCAAAAGATGATTGAAGCTAGAAATAAAGCTAGATTAGAGCTTTATAATAATATAAGTGAAATTGGTAATAATCCTAATTATTCTATTTGTTATAATGGCGGATATGTAGTAGGAGATGAAGTAATAGATTTTAGCAATCTTATTACAAAGAAAATAGAAAAAGATGGTAAAAAGATAAATACTAAAGATTTGATAAGATTTATAAGAATTGCTGAAGAAGATGTTGTGAGTTTTGTTTATAGATATAAAACAACTAAAAAAATTGGTTTATTATTTAATAAAAATAATTATTATGCGGTTGGTACTATGTCTTTAAAAGATTATAGTATATCTGTTAATTATTTTAACTGTAAGTATGAGTCTATCACTTCATTTTATCTAACAAAGTCACATCATCGTTTTATTTTGTTAGATAATGATGAGAAAAAAGATGATAAGTATGTTAGTAGTTATATGACTGTTGATAGAACAACTGGTAAGATAGAAGAATATAAAACTGAATCTGATTCTATTAGGGTTTCAGGAGAAACTCTAGCAAGTTATCAAAATCCTACTAAGTATTATTTTGATAATAGAGAATATGAAGTAAAAGAAAAATATATAACATCTAATACATTTGAAGTAACAGTACCTGAGTTTAGTTATGTTATGGAGAGAAGTCAAGAATTGGCTAAGATTGCTGAACTTATAGGTAATGAGTGTTATTATAATGAGGGAAGTTTTTTCACTAATGGAGAAGATTTATTTATTGGGTATTTTGAAACAATAGGTATGTTTGGTGATATGGGAAGATTAGAATTTCCTGTGATTTTTAAATGTGATTTAAGTATGGAAAATTTTGAATATGTTGGTTGTGTATATTATTTAAATAGTGATTTTTATCAAACTATTGAAATAAATAGAGTATAGAAAGAGAATAGTTATGAGTGATTTTTATAAAGAACATGCAAAAGAATTTATTGATAGCACTATATCATGTGATATGAGTGTTCAATATAATTTCTTTTTAAAATATGTTAATAATAAAGCTAAACTATTAGATATTGGTTTTGGTTCTGCAAGAGATATGTTATATTTTAAATCAATAGGATTTGAAGTTTTTGGCATAGATAAGGAAGATAAGTTTGTAGAACATGGCTTATCTTTAGGTTTAGATGTTAAAAAGATGACAGTTGAAGAGTTGGATGTAGTTGGCAAGTATCATTGTATTTGGGCTTGTGCATCACTACTACATTGTTTGGATTTAAATCTAGCATTTAATAATTGTTATAAGGCATTAACAAAAGATGGAATTATGTATGCTTCTTTTAAGTATGGTGATTTTAAAGGAGAGAGAAATGGTAGATTTTTTGTTGATTTAACTTTAGATAAAGTAAAAGAAGTAATTAGTAATACTTCATTTACTTTATTAGATGTTATTATAACTAATGATGTAAGAGTTGGAAGAGAATCAGAAAAATGGATTAATATAGTGCTAAGGAAGTGAAGTTATGGATTTATTTGAAGATGAAATGATTGAATTATATTCTTCATATAATTATCATTTTGTGTTTTTTGCGGTAAAAGCTATGTTTTTTGAAGTTGAATCAGTTGATGAGATATTTCAAGATGAAAGCTTATTAAAAGAAGCATTAGATTTATGTGCATTTATTGTATCTAAATCATTAGATGTAAAGATTGATGAAAATTATTTATCTCTTAAGTATCATTATACTTATTCAATGGATAAAAGCTTTGGTATTGTAGTTGAGATGCCAGAGCCTATCAGGTTAGAGTGTGAGTGTAATTTCTTTGCGTTATACTTAGATAAAGATGGAAATAAGAGATTATATACTTCGGAATATTATTCATCAGATGATGTTTTTCATCTTTGTGAGGTAACTGAAGAAGCTCATTTAGCATATGTAAATACAACTAATACGTTAGATGAGTTTTTAAAAGCTATTGGTCAAGAGAAATTAGATAATATATTTTCATAAGGTGGTAATATGAAATATGAAAAATTAGTTATTATTTTGGGTGTTAATAATATTGTTTCATTTTTATTATTTGGAGTATTATTAGAACTTGGTGTATGGATTGGATTTCCGCTTATATTCTTTTTTTCGATGCTTATTGGTATTTTCTTAATTATATTTTTGGTATTGAAAGATAACAAAGAACAGAATAGAAACTGGAAACCTGCCCCAAAGAAAAAGAAATATTACTATTATTATGGTAGTAGTAGTTCTAAAGATGATAGTAATAAAAATGATGAATTAACTAATAATAGTAATGGTTTAGTTGGTATGGATAAAGTATTTTATAAAGAAGCTGTTAAGTTTTATGATAAGAGTTATTCTAAAAAATATAGTAAGCGAGATTTGATTAATAAATATATGGAGGATACTAAAAGATAGAACTAGTCAGTATTATGCTTAAAGTATAAGAAGGGTGATGCCGATGAAATTAAATATTGAGGATAAAATGTATGAATTTCTTTATGCTTATGCATCACATTTAAATGACACTATATTGGAACTTTGGCCTAAGAAATAATTCTAATAACTACAGCAAACTTGCTATCTAGAAAATAAATTGCTTAAATGTATACACTTAATCAATTCAAGTGATATAATGTATTTACTGATATTTGTAAGAAGTTCGTTTTTTTATATTTTCAATAACTTAAGTAAGGGGTGGAGTTATGAGTTCATTACTAGATGTTTATGAAAAACAAATGAATGTTATTTATAAAAATGAGTTATATTCGGTAAGAGATAATGGTGCAGTAATGCGTCACCCAAAAGATCTATCTAAACCTAGAAAGCTAGACAATAATTGGACATTTGGTTCTATAAATATGGATAACGGTTATTTGTATTTTTCTAGAGAGGCTGTTCATAGAATAGTGGCATTTGCTTTTTTAGGTAATCCTATCAATGCATCATATGTTGTTGATCATATAGATACTAATAGAAGAAATAATAGGGCTGATAATTTAAGATGGGTTACACGTTTTGAAAATATATTTCTAAATGAGATAACACGAAAGAAAATTGAATTATTGTGTAATTGCTCTGCAGAAGAAATTATGAATGATATTACGATTTTACAGAAGGTAAACTTACCTCCTAACCTTAGTTGGATGAAAGTCGTTTCTAAAGAAGAAGCTATTATTTCAAAAGAAAGATGGTTGAAATGGATAAAGGAAGCAAAGAGAAGGGAAGATTTTGATTTTGATATAAAGGAATATTTATTGAATAAAACTTCCAATAAAAAAGTTGGAAAATATCCTTTTGAACCCACAGGAATAAATCCTTCATTAAAAGAATATAGTGATAATTTGAAAGTTGGAAATGTATTTTACGAGAAAAAATACTTTAATGAAATAACTCAATTTACTATTACTGATTTTTATTACAACTCTATTAAAGACATATTAACAATTGCAACATGTATAAAAGGTGGAGTTAAAAGTTATTATTTAACTACTGTAGTTAGAAAGTATGATGAGTTTATATATGATACAAGAAGTTTTTTCGATCCTAATGGTGTAGAAAAGTATATGACGTTGGCCAAAGGACTTGAATGGACTGGTGGAGATGTATTTGATGATTTCTGTTAATAGAGTATTGACAGTGCATATCTAATTTTAAATATGTATATGCCATTGAGACGGTAGTGACATTGGTTTTGTTAATAGTAAAATAAGAGTAACCAAAAAAGCGTAGTTGTTATGTATACATACTACGTATTTTTTATTTTAATAAGAAAATATAATAACTATAGTGAGAATTTATTTAGAAAAAAGAAATTTATATGGTAAAAATATTTTGAATAATAGAGATTTTGTTAAAAATGTGTTATATTCTTGTTAAAAGAAGATTAGAAGAGATAACTGAAGCGATTGGTAATATAGGTTCTATGGATTCCTTTAATGAATTAATCTTTAGAAGACTTGTAGAATCAATAACTATAAATGAAAGATATAAGGTCCCATTCAAATTCAAGGTTGGAATTGAAAGAACAGTGGATATGACCGATAAAGAAAAGAATAGGTTTGAACGAAAGAATTACTCTCATTAATTTGAGAGTTTTTTTTTATGCAATCCATAGACGAATAAACCTATCTATGATATACTATAGGTACAATTAGTTTTATTAAATAATAAATCAAATATTTTGTACCAACTACTTGAGGCTGTTGAGATTCTTCCTTTAGTTATATAATGATGGTGTAATCAAAAAGGAGGAATAAAATATGAAGTATTATTTAGTTGTAGCAAAGTGTGGGCATGTAGGGAATGGTAAGTATTTTGAGGTTGAATTTCCAATCTATGCTGAATCAAAAAGTGAAGCCGCACAAAATTGTTTAAAAAGAGGAAAAGTAAAGAAACATCTTAAAAATGCAATTACAAGTGTTTGTGAAATAACTTATGAGTATTATCAAGAACTAAAGAATCAATTTAGTAATAATAAGTTTGTTCATGCACATACAAAAGGTGAGATATCTAAATTTATTGAGGAAGCTGTTGAATTAGAAAGACATCAATCTTGGAAGAAGAGCTTTGCAAATAGAGCAGAAAGAATAACTTATTTATTAAAGAAGAACAAAATTAAGGAGGATTATCAATATGCATAAGATCTATAGATTTAATGAAGATAGAGAAGGTTTTGGAAATAAACTAAAGGAATTAATGGTTGCTAATGGATATACGATAGATTTATTATCTTCAGATTTAGATGAAAATGTTTTGACAAGTATCAATACGATTAAGAAATGGAGAAGTGGAGAGAGAATTCCAGATATTGATACTATTCATAAGTTAGCAAAAAAGTTTAATGTATCAATGCAAGAATTATATATGCCCAATTCGGTTTATGATAATCCTCTAAGTGAAGAAATGAGTGCACTTCTAGGTAGAAGAATTACTATCAAGCAATTGACTCAAAATGGAATTGAAGAGTTGGAAATGTATTCTGAATTCCTATTTCAAAAACTATTATTTTCATTTTTATCATTCAAGGAAAGAGGACACCTAAATGTTATATATGATAGTTATGAATTAACCCCTTATGGAAAGGACAAATTAGGCATTGATGACGATTTATCATTTGTTAATTTCTTCCAAAAGGTAAAAGAATATATAAAAAGAGAATATGGTGAAAGTCTTCCATATAAGATTGATTATAAGCAATCAAAATCTATATATCAGGATTTTGAAAAAATGATAATTCTGGCTGAGAAAGGAAATGAATAATTATGAAGAGAATTCCAGGTAAATATTTAAATGAAAATTTGGAAGCGCCTAAAGGTTTTGTACTTCCTCAATGGGATTTCATCGAAATGAATTTGAATGCTATAAAGATGAAAGAAGATGAATTGGTAAGTTTATTTGATGTATCAAAAACAGCCTTAGATCATTGGAAAAATGGTAGAAATATAAGCATTGATAAAATTGCTGTCTTGTGTGAATTGTTTGGTATAAGTATAGATCAATACTATGAAAGAGACTTTAATGATGACTATGAATTGGATGACTTTCTTAGATTATCAAAATATAAGGATTTATCTAATTGTAAACAATATACCTATAATGATTTATATTGGCTATTTGATAAATTAAATGAATTTATGTTTTATACAGTGTTCTTTGCTCTTGGATATGTTCCTTTAGATAAGGATGAAAATGATCCAGAAGAAGCTGATGAAGATTTCTATAAACACCATATAAATCCAAATGAGGTCGATTATTTTTGTCAAACTTTGGATATGAATGTTTCATATGATACAAAGGATGGTAAAACCAAAATTATAAATTCTATAACTTATAAAGAATTATGCAAAGTAGCTGATGAATTAGGAAAGGATTGGGGAGATGATTCTTTCAATCATATATCTGCTACACCATCAGCAAAGTATAAAAAGGTTGTTATGCAATCTGAAAACATTAAATTCTTAAAAGAATATATTTCTAAAAATGATTGTAAGGATGAATTATTAAAACTATGGTGTGATTTGAAGCAAGAAGATGATTCGTATGATGTTGATTCATTGATGGCAAAAACCCTTATCTCAAATGGTGCAATCTTAAAGGATGTAGAATCAACACTTAAACTATGCAATGAAATATTTAAAAATGATATTAAAAAAGTGGAGGTAAATAGAAATGGCAAGTAAGAAAAGATTTTCTAAGGATCCAAAAGTGAATTTGATTTCTATAGATGAGTTTTATGAGAACAGTGATTATCTTTGCTGTGTTACAAAAAAAGATTTATGGAAGACAAAAACTAAACCAGGTGCAGGAGATGTATTATTTAAATTTACTCCTCAATATATGATTTGTACTATTTACGATTTTTCATTTGCTAATTTTGGTATGGATATTAGAGAAAAATTAGAGCGAATAGATGTGGCAATTCGTGATGGAAAAACTGAGTATGAATTGTTTGATGCCAAATTAAATGAAATAAAAGAAGAAAGAGCAAAACATAAGAGAAGCAAGAAATTGGATGAGAAGATTGCTGAAATGGAAAAAGCAAGAAAATTACTTCCAAAATACGCAGAAAAAGAAACTCCAAGTTCGAAGCCATTTGAATCATATTTGATTGACACCGGATATAAGACTTCAAAAGATAATCTTAAGAATAAATATTTAGTATTCGATGTTGAAACAAATGGTACTAGAAAATCTAATGATGATTTATTGTCTTTATCAATTTATGATCCTACAACTGGAATGTGCTACAATCGATATTTTCCATTAGAACTTCAACCTTTAATATTAACTGGATTTATTCATGGGATAGATGATAATACTTTAGCTGATGCTACTCATATGACTCAAGAAGAATTGAATTGGCTAAATGAATATTTTCATTTTAAAGATAGAACTCTATTATCATTTAGTGGAGGTCAAGGAACATTCGATTCATCTTTTGTACAAAATTATTGTAATAGACAAGCAATATTTGGTTTTGATGATTTAAAGTTTGAAAACATCAAGAGTAGAATTCCATCGGCTCCTTTTGGTACTGAAGGTCAATTAACAAAAGATAATCTTTGTAGAATGTTTGGAATAGATGGAGTTAACGAGATTCACTCTAGTTACAACGATTGTATTTTAGAGTGGAAATTGTTTGAAAAGTTAGAATCAGAATGTGTATTCTTTATTGAAGAACATTTGTTTAAATACACACCAGATTATATAATTCCTTACTCATATTTGTTCCAACATCCAGATTTAGTGAAGTATGCTGGTATTAAAGTTCCTTTTGTTGAGGGAAAGGTTACTGAATTATATAAACTAGGATTTCCAAAAAAACTACTTAAAGAGATTAAAAAGTTTCCAACAAATATCACTGGTGTAACTATTGAGCATGGTATAAATAGATATTTAAAGGCGGAAGAACAAGATAATTTTATGTTTTTGGCTGAGAACAAATCACACTTAAAATATGTTGGTTCATTGGATAGTAAGATTAAAGAGATTCCTATAATTACTGAAAACGATGGAACAGTTAAAGCGATTAAGGAAGAAGACAAAGAATATATTAATCAAGTAAATTCAGTTACTAAGATGATTATTGAATATATAAAACCAGTTGCAGATTATCTTCATGAGAATATTTTTAAAGAAGATAAGATTATGACTCAAGAACTATCTATAACTGATGATAGAAAGGTATTAGCTCTTTGTGATTTATCTGATAGCAAAAATGTTGTGGAAATTAAAACTTATGATGTTTTAGATGATGATAATAACTTAAATAAAAAAGTTGCTAGACAGTTATACTTCCAGGCAAAGGGAAGAAATTCATATGTTCTTTCAATTAAGTTTGATACTCATCGCAATGATAGAACCTTTGAATCTATAGTTGATGACCTTAATATCTATTTATACAAAGCCGAATTATCTGAATATGATCCAACAGCTATTGTTAAGGAAAAAATATTAAATGATACCGAAATTGAAATTTTAAAGAATATAATTGGTAATCCAAATATTTCTAAAGCTGAATTAGCATCAAAGTTTGATTTGACACCAAGAATGGCTAAAAGATATCTACATGTTTTAGAAGTGCTTGGATATATTAAAAAAGAAAATCCTTCAGCAAGAAAATCACCTTGGATTGTATTAAGAAATATTGATGATATAAAGACTTGTTATACTATGGATGGATATAATATAAATGTTGTTAATCAATAGTTGCGTTACCTCTCATTAATTTGGGGGATGCAATCCATAGACTAGTGGTTATAAAAGTGTTATAATATAGTTATAAATTTTTGCAATATATACTTTTGACATAAAAAAAATATCTGAGGTATAGATACTTATGAGCTATACTGAAACTTTGTAAAGTAATAGGAGCCATGTCATCTAGTTTTAGTACCCTCTAACTTTTTGCCATACTGAAACAATTATGTGTTATCTTATTAGAAGAATTTTGTTTTAGTACCCTTTAATTTTTTGTTATATTTTATTATAAAAGAAGAAGATGAGAAATACCCACAGATAATGTAATGCCTATAGATTATGGTGATTATATGGTCTATGGATATTTTTTGAGAAATATCTTTTTATTTTGTTTATTAAAAAGTAGAAAAATGTTATAATTTTATCAATAAGATAAAAGATGGTGATAATATGTTAATATATCAAAACAATAAAGGTGGATTTCTAGAATATGTTAGAAATGGATATATCGCAAAAAAATAGAAGAAGAGTTTGAAAAACATAATTTAGCTCATAATGATGATGCTGAATTTAGATCATGGGTTAATTCACTACAATATATGCGTAATGTATTAGACGATAATGATATATCAAATCCCTTTAACATCTAAAAGAGTTGATTTTTTAATTGCTGGAAAAGATGTTAATGATAATAGTAACATTGTAATTATTGAATTAAAACAATGGGAGAATAGTGATATGACATCTAGGCCTGATATTGTAACTGCTTTTACTGGTGGTGGTACAAGATCAGTTTGTCATCCATCTTATCAAGCATATAGTTATGCTAAGATTATAGAAAATTTTAATGAAGATATCTATAAAGATAAGATTTCATTAAGACCTTGTGCTTATTTACATAATTATAAAGAAGAAAATAGAAAGAATATAGATAATGATTTATATAGTGAAGCAATATCATGTGCTCCTATTTTCTTAATGGATGATTTGGTAAAATTAAGAAATTTCATCAAACAATACATTAGAAAAAAAGGGAATGAAGATTTATTAATGAAAATAGAAAATGGTAAATTAAAACCAGCTAAAGCATTACAAGATTCATTAGTTTCAATGTTAAAAGGAAATAAAGAATTTTATTTAATTGATGAACAAAAAGTTGCATATGAAACAGTTAAGAAGTTAGTTGAAAAATCAATTAGAGATTCAAATAAACCTAATGGTATATCACAAAAATATACGATAATAATTGAAGGAGGACCTGGTACAGGTGTACCTATCAACACTGCGTAAAAAATATTAAGTTATAACAAGTGAAAACTTGTATTTTTTTTGCTATTATTGAAAAAAAATAAGTTTTATTGTAAAATTAAAATATCTATTTAGTGAAGATCCAATATTATATTTGGATGTAGTATTAGCTTCCTAATACTATTGCAAGGAGATACTTATGTTTGAAAATCATTTCTAAGCTCGCTTATAAATGCTTTCCAAACATCTTAGTTAATGTTCATTATGACTACCGTCATAATAAAGGATTCTTAAATATGAAGGAGTAAATAGATATGTCTAAAGGTCAAGTAGTTGAAAAGAATATTGATAATTATTCACTTGAAAGATTAAATTTTTTTAAGTTGCCTGTAATTAAAAATGTTAATCAACTACTTGAAATTTTAGATATTAATAATGAAGAAGAAAAAAGATATTTTTATAAGGACAATAGAAAAAAATACTTATATAGTCATGTGTATATTCCTAAAAAAAATGGGGAAAGTCGTTTGATTGAAATACCAGATGCCAAGATAATGTCTATTCAACGTGCAATAAACGATGTGATACTAAAAAATTTTATGATGACTAAATCATGTTGTGGTTTTGTTAAAGGAAAATCATTAGTGGATAATGCTCAGCCACACGTTCAAGCAAAAACATTAATTAAGATTGACATTAAAGATTTTTTTCCATCTATTAAGTTAAATCAAGTGGTTTATCAATTTAGATATTTCGGTTATGGTATAAATGTCTCAAGATACTTGGGATATTTATGTGTTAACGAAAAATTTTCTTTACCTCAAGGAGCTCCTACAAGTCCTTCATTGTCAAATTTGGTTTGCATTAAAATGGATAAGCGTATAGAAAAATACTGCAAAAGTAAGTCTCTAAAATATACAAGATATGCAGATGATATTACAATTTCTTCTAAGGAATATTTGAATATTCAAGATTGTAATAAAATACGCGATTTCGTGTATTTTATTATGAGAGAAGAAGGTTTTGAGCCTAATTATAAAAAATATAAAAGATTTATAAATGGTCAAAGACTGCAAGTAACAGGAATAATTATTAATGATAAAATTAATGTTTCTAAAAAATATTACAGGGAATTAGATAATGCTATTAGATATATTAGAATGAATGGGTTACAAACACATTTAATGAATATAGGATATTATTCAGATATTGATTATTTAAATCATATTTTAGGATTGGCTAGTTTTGTGTCAATGGTTAACAAGGAAAAAGGAAAATATTACTTAGAAGAAATTAACTCCTTAGTAGATGATGGCTTTTTTGACATTGGAACGATTGAGTTTAACACTGAACTAATAAAAGTAGATGTTTCATTTGAAGGTGATTAAAATGAAATATGTTGATAACTGGTCTTTAGAACCTTGTGAAAGAGAAATTATTAAGAGAAATGTTACTTGTTATCTACTGCAATTTGAAGGAGAAAATCTTGATTTAGTTAATAAGATTTTGGAAAATCTAACTGTTGTCAATATTAATGAATTTAATAAAAATGCTAATTCTTTCAAAAAAAATGTAAAACAATTCATGTTGGAACATAAAGAAATTGGTGTTTTTTGTGTTGTTGATGAGTTGGAAAAACCACATCATTCCTATGGTTTTTTGCAATATTTTTCAGGAATGAAAAATGTTAGAACTTCGGTTTATTTAAAGGATAATTTAGATTATGAATTTAACAAATATGAAGAAGTATTATTAATAGATGATTATTCTGGAAGTGGACAAAGTTTTTGCGAAGCAATCAAGTTGATAAATGATAACACACAAAATAAGAAAAAAATATATATTGCATGCATGTATATGACATCATTGGCAAAAAGTAATATTATAAATTATTGTACAAATAACAATTTATTGAAAATTGAAATAGTTTTTAATGATTCTTGGATTCAATTAAGAAGTGACTTTATAAAGGAATGCTGTTCATTTAGCGAAGAAGAAATTTTACAATTTGAAAAAATATGTTTAGAAATTTGCGGTTTAAATCAGGAAAATATTTATGGGTTTGGTTCGGTAGGTGATGGTGTTTCATTTGTTAACTGGACCCCAAACACAACCATTCCTATGTTATGGCAAAACGGAAAAAAATATGTTGCTATATTTTCGAGATCTGATTACCCTTTTGTAAACAAGAAATTTTGGAAGAAAGCAGATATAACAAAATTAAAAGGTCTTGCAATCAATAAAATATATTATATCTATGCCTCAGTTGCTTTTATGCTTGTCGCTGGATATGATTATAAAAAAATTATGAGTATTAATAATATTAATGAGCAAAAATTAGAAAGCATTATTAGCTCTTTGTGTATAAATAAATGTGTAAAATATATTGAATATGATGAAATAAAGATTTTTGAAGAAGAACAAAATTATTTTAAATTAATTGATAAAGAAAAATATTACAAATTTATTCATGGAGTTAGCATAGAGAAAACTGTAAAAACCAACTTAATATCTGCTATAAACAATAAAAGCTAGTATATGTGTGGTACTAGCTTTTATTAATATCATTTTCAATCATTTAATTCATCTTCTGGAACTACACTATAATGTTTTTTATGCCATGTCATTTCTTCGTCAGTCATCTTTTTACCTGTGACAAGAGAAGTATTGCCCAATTCCCATAAAAGGTCTCTATAGAGCAATTCGAAGTTAGGTTCTTTAAGCATTGATTTCATTCCTATAAGGTTAATAATATATGCAATATGAGTTGTTAATACAGGATCTGTGACTTGGAATGTGATAGCCTTATTTCCATTTTTATCATTATCAACATAGAAATCAAGATGCTCTCTTTCGTTAAGTGCTCTTATAACATCTACAAAATTTTGATAAGATATTTTATTATATTGATTAAAGCAGTTTCTAAAAAGCCCTATCAGCAATTCTCAACAAATAAACTGCTGTACAACCTAATACCTTGCATAGCATTATAATCATATCAAAACGTGGTAAAACACCTTTTGCTTCATAAGAATTTAAAGTCCAAACGGATATACCTAATAAGTCAGCTAAGGCTTGTTGAGTATATCCTTTTTCTTTTCTTAAGTCAACTAATCTTTCTCTAAATAAAATACCATGTCTTGAAAAATCGTAATTATATAATTCATCTTCAGATAAAACTTCAACTTCTTTATATGCCATGTGAATCACATCTTGTTATATTTTGGCACAACTTGTAATATCTTACAAGTAAACAGTTGTAATTGTTAGTAAATAAATACAAGTTTATAATATTGGTGAAGATTGGATACAGTCAAGGTTATTACAAATGTCATAGATGTCATACTCATATTAGAAGCGAATTATTATATAAAATTTTGTATGAAGATATTCAAGAAATATTAAAAGAAACCATAGCTGATAAAGATAAAATAAAAGCAGCATTAGTTAAAAAGTTTAGTAAGTATGATGATAGAAAGTATCAAGAATTAAGAAAACAAAAACAAAAGATTGACAAACAATTTGAAGTAGCATTTGAGAATATGATCAATGGAGTTATTACTTCCGAACAATATTCTAAAAAGGTAAAAGAGTTAAATATGATTCATGATTCATTAGAAAGTGAAATTAATCTAATTATAGTAGATTTAACTCAAAAAGAAATATTAGAAAAATAATTAACTAGATTCTTATCAATGCTTTCAAATATTAAATTTGAATATGATGAAAATAATCTAGAATTATTTGAAAAATTGATAAATAAGGTCATAGTTGAAAGACCACAACGAAGATATAAAAAGGTTAATGTTAACATTTCGTATAAATTTAGCAAATGATAGTGAAAAGTGTAGGTTTTTATGATACAATATTTAAAGGTGAAGAATGAAATGTGTATGAGTCCAGTTGTCAAATGGGCAGGCGGAAAAAGACAAATAATTGATAAGATTAAAGCCGCAATGCCAGAACAATTTAATAGTTATTATGAACCATTTGTAGGTGGTGGAGCAGTCTTATTTGAACTTGCACCAAAGAATGCTGTAATTAATGATGTTAACCAAGAGTTACTATCAATCTACAAATGTTTACAAGATAGAGAATTATTTGATTTAATGGTTGAAGAATTAAACAAACATGAAGCTAACCACTCTGAAGAATATTATTATGAAGTAAGAGAATGGGATAGAAGTCCTAGATTTGAACTTGAGCCAATTTGGAAAAGAGCAGCTAGAGCTATCTATTTAAACAAAGCATGTTTTAATGGCTTATATCGTGTAAATGCTAAAGGTTACTTTAATGTTCCTTCAGCAAAGAAAGAAAAAGTTAAAACATATGACTTAGAAAATCTTGAAGAAATTTTCAAATACTTTAGCAATGAAAATGTTCAAATTTTAAGTGGAGACTTTGTTGAGGCTTGTAGAACTGCAAGAGCAGGTGACTTTGTTTACTTTGACCCACCTTATGATGTACCTGAAGATAAAGGTTCATTTACAGCTTATTCTAAGTTTGATTTTAATAAAGAAGATCAAATTAGATTAGCTAATTGTTTCAAAAAACTATCTGATAAAGGTGTTAAGTGTATGTTAAGTAATCACAATACACCATTCATTAATGAATTATACGAAGGATTTAATATCCAAGTTATTACTGCAAGAAGAAACATTAACGCAAAAGGTGATGGTAGAGGTGCAGTTGAAGAGGTTATTATAACAAATTATTAGGAGGTAGTAGTTGATGGTATTTAATATGGATTTATTGGAAAAGTATAAACATTATAAAGAAATTAAAGACATCATTGATGAAAGAGACCAAATTAGAAAATTCATTATTAGTGTTGATAAAACAGGTGCAAACGAGTATATTCTTTTCTTAATGAACAAATACTTGGTTGAAACTATGGTACATAATTCAGTAAACCCTCAAATGCCAACATCATTACAAGAAAACCTAATTAATGCAGAAATGTTTTTAACAAACTTAGGATTATCAAAAATATCTGAAATTGAAAAGAAGTAGTGTGATTGTATGTTAAGCATGATACCTAAAAAATCTATATATTTTATCAATGAAGAGTTCACTTTAATAAAGGGTGACTCTTTTAGACTTTTAAAGAAGATAGAAAAAAAATCAATTGATATGATTTTTGCTGACCCTCCTTATTTTCTTTCAAGTGGTGGAATAAGTTGTAGTGGTGGTAAACAAGTATCTGTTGATAAAGGTGAATGGGATAAATCATTAGAAATAACAGAAAGACTTAAATATCATCGTAAATGGATAAGAGAATGCCGAGAAGTATTAAAAGATAATGGGACAATTTGGATTTCTGCAACCCTTCATAGTGTTTATGCTATTGGTGTTGCATTAGAAATGGAAGGATTCAGTATTATCAACAACATTATTTGGCAAAAAACTAATCCAAGTCCTAATTTAGCGTGTAGATGTTTTACGCATTCTACAGAAACAGTAATATGGGCTAGAAAGCAATTAACACCAAAGAAAAAAGGTAAACATACTTTTAATTATGAAACTATGAAGGTAGAAAATGGTGGTAAGCAAATGAAGGATGTTTGGGATTTTAATGAACCTGAACCAGAATTTTATGTATCAGCTGTTACACCTCAAAGTGAGAAAAAAGAAGGTAAACATCCTACACAAAAACCATTAGGTTTATTAAAAAGAATAATTGAAGCTTCTACTAATGAAGGTGAATTAATATTAGATCCTTTTAATGGAAGTGGAACTACAGGTATTGCTGCAGTGATGTTAAATAGAAAATACATTGGTTTAGAACAAGAACAAGAGTATCTTGAGTTAAGCAAAAGAAGATATGAAAGGATAGTGAATTAAAATGAATAAAGATTTTAATCAATGGTTATCAACTTTTAGAGAAAGTATTGCTAATTATACTTATTATGTTGATTTTGATACTGTATATAAAAATTATGAAGACATTAAAATTGAACTTAATATTTTAAATTCACTAATTGGTAGCAAAAACATTGAAAATGACTTTGAAGCATTAGTTCAAAGATATCCAGAAGTTTTAAAAGTAATACCTATTTTAATTGCTAAAAGAGAAATGGATATTTACTGTATGGATGAGAATGGTGCATTCAATTATAATTTTAAAAAAGCAAATTATCCAATATCTCAATATAAGTATTTTATGAAGGAAACAGGATTATTTGACTTAATTTCCAATAGATTAGTTAATAATTTAGTTGATTATGTTTTAGGTGTAGAAGCCGGTTTAAATTCTAATGGTAGAAAAAACCGTGGTGGACATTTAATGGAAGATTTAGTTGAATCATTTATTCAAAAAGCTGGTTTTGTTAAAGGTGTTACTTATTTTAAAGAAATGTATTTAACAGATTTAGAAGAAAAAACTGGTTTAGATTTATCTGCTTTATCAAATGATGGAAAAACAGCTAAGAGATTTGACTATGTTATTATCACATCCAACTGTGTATATGCATGTGAATGTAATTTCTATGCTTCTGGTGGTTCTAAATTAAATGAAACAGCTAGAAGTTATAAGACTTTAGCGTTAGAGTCAAAAGGCATTGAGGGCTTCAAGTTTGTATGGTTTACAGATGGTATAGGTTGGATATCTGCTAGAAATAATCTAAGAGAAACATTTGATGTGTTAGATACTATTTATAATATTAAAGAACTAGAAGATAGAATATTAGAGGAGTTTTAAATTATAATTATATTGAAGATATAGTTAAATTATAGATAGAAGAGGTTAATTATGAATTATATAAGTGAAGAGAAAAAGAAAATGATAAAAAAATACCATGCCAAATATATTTTATCAGGATTCTTAGTAGTATTAATTTTTGGGATTATAATAATTTTAAGTATAATATTATTTTCAAAAGACATGTATATTATCGTGGCAATAATGATGGTCATTACTTTGATTGCATCTGCTTTTATTGGGAGTATTTTAGATAAACAAAAAGATAAGTTTTTAGCAAAAAATGGAATTACTAGAAGTGAGTATTTTAACATTATAAATGAAAAAAATGAAATATTAAATAAATTTTCTGATAGTCAATTAAATTTGAATGGATTTAATCCCAACTATAAAGTAGGAAAGATTTTAGAATTTGATGATTTAGCTAGAAAAGTTGCAGTTTATGATGTTACTTTGTTTTCTAGATATGTGAAAAGAATAGTTAAATATGAAGATATAATTGAAGTAAGTGTAATAGAAGACAATGAAACAATACTTACTAGTGGTTTAGGTAAATCAGTAGTTGGTGCTGCATTATTTGGTGGGCCGGGTATGGTTGCGGGAGCGATAATTGGAAAAAAGAATAAACCATATTGTGATAAATTAGCAATAAAGATAACATTAAACAGCAATGAACCTTGTATGATTATAACAATAATTGAGACACGAGTAAACACACATTCTATGATATACGAAAATGCTTGTAAATTAGTAGAAGAGGCGGTTTCAAAATTTAAAGTTGCTATGCATAATAATAAATCGGTAGAGAAAGAAAATCCTTTATCAGAAAATCAAATACCAGATTTAATAAAAAAATATAAAAAGTTAAATGAAGAAGGGGTAATTTCCGATGAAGAATTTTCAGAAAAGAAAAAACAATTACTGAACTTATAAATACCTATTTAAAATGAGCCAATGTATTTGATTCTGTTTGATTAAAACGGACAGTGTCAAAAAAGACCATTAAGAGCTAATGTCCTATATTCGATAGGAGTTAGCTCTTTTATTTTTTCTTGTAATCTTTCATTATTATAATAATCTATAAAATTTGATATTGTAGA
>JBGVRA010000014.1:0-36421 GCA_045127955.1 Anaeroplasmataceae bacterium | reverse complement strand
GTTTTATTGTGTTTGATTAAAACCAAGCTTACATTTAAAGAAAGATTGTTTACGATTTTAGCATATATTCCTAAGGCAACAGTTCAAGCGTCCATTGGTGGAATTGCATTATCTTTGGGACTTTCGTGTGGAAGTATAATACTAACTGTATCAGTTATATCAATATTAATTACGGCTCCAATTGGGGCAATTTTAATCGATAATTTAAGTTCTAAACTATTAGATAGAACTGATTTATAAGTTCCTATTAATCGAGCAGCAGTTGACATCTACAGTTCAAAATTAGTGCAAGGGGTATACCGTTGAGTGTGTATGTACACTTGTACTTTCTAAAAAGCAATAAAACTTTAAGTCAAATAATAATTTGATTATTAAGTCCCATTTCTACCTAATTCTTAATGGTTGATATGGGACTTTTATTTAAAATATTGGGAATGTATGTTAAAGTATAATGAATATTACAATTCAGGTACAGTTAGAATGTACGATTGTATGCTTTCATTATACCTTTATTAATAATTTTTATTTTATGTTTCTATTTCATAATAAAAAATAAATTAGCAACGAATTGCTTTTTAAAAATATTGAATAACCATTATAATTATGCTAAAATAAAAAAGAAAATAAGTCTAAATTAGGAGGGGTCTGTCAAATTTTTTTATAATTGTTTGACAGACTTATTTTTATTTTCAAACGGAGGAACTATGAAAAAAAGAAAATTGTTTATTTTTTTGTTATTTTTAGTAATGTTAGTTTCTTGTGGGACGGATGTTGAACAACCTAGTGATGAACAAACTCCAACATTAGAGGTTCCGAAGGTGGAATATAATTTTTCTACCTATCAAAATGCAATGATTCCTTTGACTAAATCTGGTCAAGAATATTGGAGTGAAATTGCAGATCCATCAGTTGTTAAAGGTGATGATGGTTTATTTTATATTTTTTCGACAATAAGAAGAGCTTTTGTTAGTAGTGATATGTGTAATTGGGATTTATTAACGGATTCTATTATTGATAGACCCACTTGGGCAGATGGAGAAAAATATGGTAAACCGGATGTATGGGCTCCTGATGTGATTAAGGTTAAGGATAAGTGGATATATTATTATTCACTTGCTGCATGGGATATGCCTTCAGCTGGTATTGGATATGCTGTTGCTGATAATGTGGCTGGTCCATATACTGATATGGGTTTATTGTTTAATGAAGATGATATTGAAATGAATGGTTTAATTGATCCTCAACCTATTATAGATGATGGTCATGTTTATATGCTTGTTGGTTCTTTTCATGGCAATTATTTAGTTGAATTAACTGATGATGGAATGGGATTATTAGGTGGTGCTTCATACCAAAATGAAAACAAGGTACTTGTTGCAGGTATTCCGCTTGATTATTTTAATAATAGTTATTATGAAGGCGGATATATTATAAAAAAAGATGAATATTATTATTTTTTTGGTAGTGCTGGTAGTTGTTGTGAAGGAAAAAGTTCAAGTTATAGAGTTTATGTTGGAAAGTCTAGTAGTATAACAGGTCCTTATTTAGCTCCGGATGGTAAGGATTTAGCTAGTAATAATATGGGTAGTACAATTGGAAAATTAGTTTTATGGTGTCCACCTTCAGGAAGTAAGACAACTGCAGGTCCTGGACATAATTCAATTATTGTTGATGATGCTAATGATTATTGGATTGTTTATCATGGATATTGTGATGCCGATAATTTTAAAACTAGACATTTATTTATGGATAAATTATCTTGGGATGATGAAGGTTATCCTTATGTTAGTTATTCTTATACTAATGATGATGGAAAACTCATCACTAGTAATATTAAACCGTCTTATCAGATAGAATTAGATGGTCCTAGATTCATAGTAAAATAAAATGGAGGGGTAAAAATGATTAATTTATTATCAAACATTATTAACTTATCTAGTAGTGAACCTGATTATGTTGCTGCTGTTATTGGTTTACTTGCTGGTTTAGGTGCCTTGTTAATTGGCTTTAAATTATTAAGTGATAACATTGAAAAACTTGCTAACACAGGGTTGAAGAAATTATTTAATAAAACAAGTAAAAATCGTTGGGTAGGAATTGGTATTGGTGCTGCAGTTACTGCTATTATTCAGTCATCTGGGGCTTCAACAATTATGATTGTGGGTTTTGTTAATGCGGGCCTTATGACATTATTCCAAGCAACAGCAATGATTATGGGTGCTAATATTGGTACTACAGTTACTGCTCAAATTGCTTCGCTAGGGTCTTTTGATATAGCTTTATATGCTACTTTACTGGCATTTATTGGTGCTTTTATGAATATGTTATGTAAGAAAGAAAAACCAAAAACAATTGGTTTAGCACTTGCTGGTTTAGGTTTAGTATTCTTATCATTAGATTTTATGAAATCTTCAATGAGTGTATTTAGTAATTCAACTGCGTTTACGGATTTATTACAAAATGTTAACAATCCATTCTTGTTACTATTTATTGGAATTGGGCTTACTGCTTTATTACAATCTTCAAGTGCATTAACTACTATTTTAATTGCGATGGTTACTGCAGGTTTATCTATTGGTAATGGGCCTAATGATATTATTTATGTTATTTTAGGAACAAATATTGGTTCATGTGTTACAGCGTTATTATCTGGTTTTGGTGCTTCAATTAATGGTAAGAGAGCGTCATTAATTCACTTAATGTTTAATACATTTGGATCTTTAGCATTCTTTATTGTTTTATTATTATGGCCATCATTTATGGAACAAACATTTATGAGTTGGTTCCCTGGTGCTCCTGGTACACAAATAGCCATGTTCCATACTTTCTTTAATGTATTGTTTACTTTATTGTTCTGTCCGTTTATTAATATGTTTGTATATATTGCTCAAAGACTTATCCCTGATAAGAAAGAAGAAGTTCAAGAAACATTTATTGATGAACGTTTCTTATCTACACCAACTGTTGCATTATCTCAAGCAACAAAAGAAGTTGCTAGAATGGGTAGATTATCTATGGAAGCTTTAAATTTAGGTATTGATGCATTTATTAATCATGACACTGAAAAAACTCCTGAAATTCAAGATAGGATTACAATGATTAATAAGATTAATGAAAATATAGTTGCTTATTTAGTTAAAATCAGTACATATTCTGGAACGAAAAATGATGAAGAATTTTTATCTATTTTACATAACAGTGTAAGTGACTTGTATCGTAGTGCTGAAATTGCTGATAATATGACTAAATATACTAGACATTTAGTAGAAGATCAATTAGTATTCTCAAAAGTTGTTTTTGAACAATTGAATAACTTTAAAAATAAACTTAATGAACAATATGAAAACGTTGAACTTATTCTTTTAGAAAAACAATATAGTTTAATTACAAGAATTGATGAATTAGAAGATGAGATGGATAGTTTACGTTCTAAGTTAGTCAAAGACCACATTGCTCGTTTAGAAAAGGGCGAATGTTCATTATCAAGTAGTAGTGTATTTATCAATTTAGTTTCAAATCTAGAAAGAGCTGGTGACCATTTACACGTTATCGCTCATAGTATTGTTGATAATAATTAAATTTTATAAAAAAAGATATGATTTTTTCATATCTTTTTTTTGAAAAATATTGTAGATAATTAATATATAATGATATAATAAAGCGTATATTTCTTTATTATAAGAAAAAGGGAGGAAAGTATGAAAAAAATATTGAGTTTTTTAGGTTTACTTTCATTATTGTTTGTTATTGTAGGATGTGATAACACAACAATTGTGGGAGTCACAATTTCTAGTGAAAATAATGTTAGAACAATTGAAGTTGGACAAACTATTCAACTAACTGCTAAGGTATATAATAGTGCTGCAAGTCAAGATGTTATTTGGTCATCTTCAAATACTGAAGTAGCTAGTGTAAGTGAGACCGGTTTAGTTACAGGTGTATCAGTTGGTAATGTTTATATTATTGTTACTAGTAATGTTGATACAAACATTAGTCAATCTTTTGCATTAATTGTTGAAAAAGCACCTGAGGTTGTTATTAATCCAGAAAGTGTAACAATTTCAAGTACTGATAATAAAACAACATGTAAGGCTGGAGAAACACTTGAATTAAGTGCATCAGTTTTACCAAAAGAAGCAAGCCAATCAGTTGTTTGGACATCTAGTGATGAAAAAATAGCTAAAGTAACTCGCGGTGTAGTAAGAGGTATTAAAGAAGGTACTGTTACAATTACTGTATCACCAAGAAACTATCCTGATATTAAGGACACAATTGAGTTGACTATTGAAAAGAATGATAATCCAATTGCAACAAAGGATTGGGCAAATATTAATTATGCAACTCACGAAGAATATTTAGAAGTTGCAGATGAAACACCATTAAAAGTTAAAGGTGTAGTTACACAATTAATTGATAATGGAGAAACAGTTGATTATTTTATTCAAGATGGATTTAATGGATATTATATTTATAAACAAGATGCTTCATTATTTACTGTTGAATTAGGTAAATCATATGAAATTGGTGGATTTAAAAAGAATAAACCATCAAAACAAATTATAGATGTAGAATATGTTCAAGAATTAAGCGAAAGTATTGAATATGAAGTAAATAGTTTACTTGGTGTTAATACTTCAGATTTAAATGAAATGATTAAATTCCAAGGTGCTTATGTATCTGGTGAAGCTGTTATTGATAGCATTTCAGTAAATACTTCAAAAGGTTATAACTTTACTGCTATGGTAAATGGATATAGTACTACATTTAGAGTTGATTCAACATATTCAAGTTTAGAAGCAGTTGCTGAAATTAATGCGTTATTAAGCACATTAGTAGAAGGTATGAAATTTGAATTTGAAGGTATTGCTCTTGCTTATGGTTCAGGTACACAAAAACCTCAAATTCAATTAGTAGATGCAGAAAAAATTATTGTTGCTGCAATAGATCCTGTTGAATATATGGAATTAGTTGCAAACAAGATTCAAGTTGCTCCTTCACTAGGATTTAGTGCTACAGATATTGATTTACCTACTAAATTAGAAGGTTTTGATGATGTTGCTATTGCTTGGAGTAGTAATAAATCTGAAATTAATGTTTCTACAGGTGAAGTTACACATAGTAGTGAAAAGGTTGTTGTAACATTAACTGCGACATTAACATATAAGGGTGAAACATATTCTAAGAATTTTGAAGTTGAAGTTGCTGCATTAGATAATAAAGTATACGAAACAGTAGTATCTTTAGATTTAGAAGATGCTGAGGCAGAAAATCCTCAAGTTTCATATTCTTCATCAATTAAGCCTAGTTATACAACAGGTACTGTTACTTTAGGTAATCCTAAGGCTGTTTGGTTATTAGATAATGCATTAATTGATGGTCAATCAAATGATAGAAGAGAAGGCGAATATGCTATTAGAGCTAAAGCTGGCGGTAGAGTAGAAATTCAACAAGATGGTGATTATAATGTTGTTGAATTCTTAGCTGCAGTTTATGGTAATGATGTATTAGGTATTCAAATTAAAGTTGAATATTCATTTGATCAAGGTACTACTTGGGTTGAAGACGATGAATTAGTTACAATCTCATCAAAAGAGTTAGAAACTTATAGATTTACTTTACCAGAAGGTGTTAAACGTGTTGCAATCGTTGTTGTGGCAAATACTGGTAATAGAGTAAATATTGATAATGTTAAATTAATGAAATAATAGGGAGGAAAGAGTATGAAAAGAATAAGAATTTTAATGATTGCATTAATTATTTTACTTTTAGTAGGATGTGAAACAACTCAAAAAAACCCTATTACTTTATTTAATATAACTAAGGATTCTGTAGTTGTAGAAGAAATTGAAGTTTTAGTTGGTGATACTTTCCAATTAGATTTACAAATAAATGGTAATGCAGGGTCTAAAATTAATTGGGAAAGTTCAAATCCAGAAATATTATCAATTGATGACGAAGGTAATGTAACTGTAAAAGATAATGGTAAAGTTGTTGTTACTGCAGAAGTAAATGGTATTCCATATGTTAATGATAGTATTTTTGTAACTGCTAAAAACAAGGTTGAACAATTAGGTGTTGGTAGTGGTTTAACTAAAGATGATCCTATTTTCTTAGGAAATGAAGGTGAAGATGAACCATTAGAAATCCGTTTTATTGAAATGCAACAAGTTTATGGTGATTCAATTTTCATTAAAAAAGGTAATGTGGAAGTTTTAATTGATTCTGGTTATGAATATGATGGTAATTTTGTTAAGCAAATTGTTGATACGTATTGTTTAGATGGCAGATTAGATATGTTAATGTTATCTCATAGTGATGGTGACCATATCGATGGTTTAGCAAATGCTACAAGTACTATTGAAAACATTTCATTAATGATTGACTATGGTGGAACAGCATCAGGAAATGTTGGTAAGACAAGAACTAAAGTTGTAGAAAATGGTGGTATTTATCACTCTGCTTATGACTGTGTAAATGGTATTGATGGTGCAAGTGATTTATATTATTTAACAGAAGATTTTTATGTTGAAATTTTAAATACAGGTAATTATGTAACAAAGGATGCATCAAGTGCTGGTAATGGTAAATCAGTAGCAGTTATTTTCCATTATTTTGATTTTACATTCTTTACTGCAGGGGATCTTACAACTGCATCTGAAGCAGATTTATTAAAAAATGAAGATCTACCAGAAGTTACTTTATATAAGGCTTCTCACCATGGTTCAAATGGATCTAATTCACAAGAAATTTTAGATGTATTAAATCCAAAAGCTGTTGCAATTTCAGCAACTATGAATGGTAGATATGGTGTTAAACCATCTGCTCCAAATCCAAATAATACTAGCAATTTAGGTGGAATAGGTGGCCATCCATATGAAGGTGCTATTGAAAGAATTTATAAAGCACCAAACATTAGTCAAAATTTAAATGTTTATTGGAATGGTGTAAATGGTACAATGAAATTTACTACATACGGAACAAATGATTTCACTTTTGAAGGTAGTCCAACAATAAAAGGTTATTATGATTTATCTTTAACTGGTGGTGTTCCAGTATGGAATGAAGAAAAACAAGATTTTGAAAACAGAGTAACTGGTGAAGAAAATTGTAAGCTTCATGAAACTAAAGCATTTGTGATTAGAAATTATGTTCAATACTTACCTAAGTGGGCTCAAGAATTATATTTTCCAAGTGTTCAATAATTAGTGTAAATTTATAAAACCTATAGTAAGATGATATCTTATGGTATTATCAGCTATAGGTTTTTTTTATTTGTAGTGATATAAAAGCTATTATTGTTGAAATGAATAAAAATTTAATATATAATTAATATATTAAATTGATTACAATTATTGTGGTGGTGGAGCTATTATGAAAAAATTTAAGGATATCAATAGTGCAATTGAGGAGTTAAAGAATATCAGTGAATCTATGAATAAAACTAATGAGATTGTAGTAGAGGATAAAAGTTATAAGGTTGAAGAAAAAAGATTAAATTCTTTAGGAGAAGAATTAGAAGATTATATTTCTTTAATTAATAAATGGTTAAAGGTTAAGATTTTGTCAAAAAATGATGCCATTAATCTTCAGAATGGTTATTTGGTTTATAATGGAAAAAGACCAAATTCTTTGGAGTACAATGAAAATGATTTTTTAGAAGTAATAGAAGAAGGACAACAATTATTAGAATCTTTAACTGATGAATTTGCAAAGAATCCTTTTTTACCAGAGGGCAAAAAGGTTATTTTTAATTTTATGTATGTTTTTAATACTTTAGTTGAAATTAGTGAAAATTTTTCTATGTTAGTTGCTAAACGTATTAGAATTTTAAAGAATGAAAGTTTAGAATCTTTAAAGAATGAAAAACTGAAATTAGAAAAGAAAAATGCTGAATTTAAGAATAGTCTTAAAGAAATTAAAGATTATTTGAATGAAAAAATTAAATCAAATAAATCTATGGATAAAGTAGCTAAGTTAAGTTTTGGAAATGGGTATAAAGATAAAGTATTTTTAGGATATTCCATGTCTAAAAGTATCAATGAAGAGACATGTAAGTTAGCTAATGATTTATTAAATATTGATATTTCTGATTTAGCTACTAAGACACCACTTTATTATGAAATAAATCAAACAATGAATCCTATTGTTATTGATTGTAAAAGTGATGATATAAAAGAAGCTAATTATCTAACATTTTTAGAGAATTTGTGCTTGTATCTTTTATGTTCAGTTCCTGCTAAAAAGATTAGATTTGCCGGGATTGAATGCGATGCTAATAATGATGGATTTTTATATACAATAGTAGATTCATTAGAAAAAATCTTTTATGATGATAAAACAAAATCTAATATTCATGAAGTTATTTATGGTTTAGAAGAATCTAAGATTGCTGAAAATGACTTAGATGTTAAAGAATTATTAGGAAATTTAAATAATTTAATTAGAAATAGAAAAAGAAGATATTCTAATTTTAGTAGAACAGTTTATCAAAATGCTAATTCTCATAATAATTTCTTTGATTACAATGCAAAAACAATTGATAATCAAGATGAATTAATTGTTCTTATTGTTAATAATTATCCTAAAGGATTTGAAGATGAATCAACCATTAAATTGTTAAAAAATGTTTTAGAAGCCGCTCCATACGGATTTGTTAGTATTATTTTACAAGATAAAAATCCTAACCTTTATGTTAAAACAGAAAGTTTTATAGATACAAATTATGTTAAATTACCAATTGGTAATGCGTTAGCTAATATTATTTGTGATATAGATAATGATGGATGCATATTAACATATAATGGAAAACATGTTTCTTTTGATGGTAATATTTATAATTTATCTAGTAGTGAGTTATCATCTTCATTAACTAAGAAAATTAAATCTTTTGCTGCATTTAATACAATGGATTTAATTAAGAAAACAGAAGATGTTCATTATCCTTCTTTAGAGAAAGCTTTAAACATTCCACTTGGTTTATCTGGTGATAGTGTCTTTGACTTCTCTACATCAATTGGACGTTCTCCACACGCTATTGTACTTGGAGGTACAGGTTCTGGTAAAACTGCATTACTACATACTTTAATTTTAAATGCTGCTGCTACTTACTCACCTGAAGAAATAGAGTTTTATTTAAGTGATTTTAAGAGTGCTAAGGGTTCAGGGGCTTTTGGTGGTTTCTTAAAGGGAAAAGAAATGGCTATTCCTCATGTTAAATACCTTTCTTTAAAATCTAATCCAGAAAATACTAGTGATATGATTGATATGATTACTCAAATGCATAATGATCGTATGGAATTAATTAGTAAATGTGGATTTGAAGATATTCATGAGTATAATAATTCTAAAATTGTTTTAGATGGTAATAAAGATTATCCAAGATTAAGTAGATTGTGTTTTATTATTGATGAATATGCTGAAATGCTTATTGGTGGTAAAAAGAGTGATGTTTTATCTAAGTTATCTCGTTTATTAAAGTTAGTAAGAACATCAGGTATATTTATTGTTTTATGTGGTCAATCAGATAGTGAATTATCTGAAGATGAAATTAAGCAATTAGATACAAGAATTTTATTAAAGAGTTATCAGGTTTCAAACACTAAAGAGTTTATTAAGGGTGGAAATGATTCAATTCAAGATATTAATTCATTTGCTACTATTGCAGGTAAGGGTTGTGTATCGCTAGATGGTGGTAATAATTATAGTAATGTTAATTTTGCATTCTCTGGTGGTGTTGGTAGTCAATTAATTAAATCTATTTGTAAGTATATTAATGATAAATATAAGGGTTATAAATATGATCAAATTGTTGCTGGAGATGAATCTATTGTTGATATTTCTTTAGATGAGAGAATTCCTGAATTAATTAAT
This sequence comes from Anaeroplasmataceae bacterium, assembly GCA_045127955.1. Lineage (GTDB taxonomy): Bacteria > Bacillota_I > Bacilli_A > Acholeplasmatales > Anaeroplasmataceae > Pelethenecus. The sequence continues at coordinate 26,551 of JBGVRA010000014.1, read as the reverse complement.
AAAAAGATTAGTGAAGGTTATAATTTATACATTGGTCAATCATCTATTTCTTATAATCCTGTTGCGGTAAGATATTTTACTTCCCAAAAGGATAATAACTATTTCTTAACAGGTGAAAAAGAAATGGTTGATAGAGTAAAACAAAATATGATTTTATCATTTATTCAAAATACTATTGCAGCTAAAAGTGTATATGATAGTTATCGTGTATATGATTGTTGGTTTAAGATTGGTCAAGAAAAAAATGGTAATTGTTTAGAAGAATTTATAAATGAATATCCGATTTTAAATAAATATGTGAAACATATCGAAGATAAATATGAAATAGGTATAACTATTAAAGATATTTATGAAAAACATCAAAATGGAGAAATAACTGAGCCTATTTTACTTTTAGTTCATGGTGCAAGTGCAATTCCTATGGGTAAATATTTTAATAACGGTGTAAAAGAAAAAGAAGTTGTTGTTAAAGAAAAAGAAGAAATTGATATATCAAAATATGTTGAACTTGTAAGAAGTCAGTTAGCAGAAAATAATTTAGAATATAGCGAAGAAGATATTTTATTATTTGCACAACAATATGCTGAAGCAGATCAAACAGAGGAAGTAGTAGAAGATGAAACAACAGAAGTGTATGATGAAATTTCTACTGATTTAGTACGTAACTATATTAAAGAATTATATCGTTTAGGAAATTTATATAATGTATTTGTATTACTTGATGAAGGTACATATGAATATGTTGAACCATATATTAAAGGAAACGATCGTGCGGTTTTATCTTGTATTAGTGATAGATCAGCACCTACTGAATATACTGATGTTACAGAATATCCTACTAGTTGTTGTCACGTTAAATCAAATCAATATAGTATTGAAGAAAATGAATCAGCAAGTGGTAAGATTGTAAGAAGTACTGTCCGTCAAGAAGTTGACTTAAAGGTTAAGTTATTTGATTATAGCCTTGCCAATAATAAATCTTGGTGGAAAAATTTTGTTAAATTATTGAAATAAGGAGAAAAATAATGGCTAGTATTGAAAGTTTAATTGATTTAGAATCAATGGAAAAATGTCGTAAAGCAATTGAAAAAGATATTTTAGACTTTGAAAATAAAATTGTTAGTTTGGAAACTAAATTAAAATCAAAATCAAAAATGCTTGATGATAATATTATGAGTGATGCTGATGCAATGATTAAGGAGTTAAGAAAGGTTGTTAATTCTTTAAAAGCTTCTTCAAAACATTTTTCAGATGAATTAGAAAAGGGAATTAAATTAGGTAAAGATGTAGAGAAAGGTTTAGGTAAGTAATATGGCTGATAATAAAATAATCGCAAGTAAACAAGAAGCATATGTTACAATTTCAGGATTAGCTACTGATGTTGATAATTTTTCAAAAGATATTAATGATGTTTTAAAACAAATTGAAAAAGATGTTGACCAACTTGGAAAATATTGGAATGGTGAAGGATATACTAATTTTAAATCAGCAATGAAAAAAGAAGTTGTTCAAGGTAAGAAGATTTCTGAATCTGCTGCTAATTTATCAGTTAAATTAAAAGCTAAATCTGTAGAAGTGAAGAAATTTATTGATTTCTTAAAGGCTATTGGTAAGTAATTATGTTAAAGAATTGGAATGATTCTGTTGGTAATGCTGTAAAAAAAGAAACTAATAAAATTATTGATGATTTTAATTATGCTAAAAAACAAGTAGAATATTCGATAAAAGATTTAGAATACGAATGTACATCTAAATTTGATATAACATATTATTCAAATGAAATTGAAAGTTTAAGAGTGAAGTTAAGATGAGTATACATGTAAGTAAAAACATGATTAAAACATCAAGAAATGAATTAGCTAATAAATATGATGAAATTAGTAAAGCTAGATTTTATTATGATTCTATTTTTCGAGATATCGAAGATAAAGTTAAAAAGCAAATATATAAATTAAAAGACGCAATTTATAAATGTGAAAAAGAAATCAGTAAAGCTAAGAAAGTTAGAGATGAAAATCAATCTACTAAATGGCAGTTAGAAACAAAAAGAAGTCAAATTATTTCAGCAATTGGCAAAGCAGAATGGGAAGTTAAAAACTTAAAATATCCAACAAAGCCTAGATCTACTGATAATCCTGAAGTAGATAAAGCTAATAGAGAAGCATATGAACAACAATGTGATCAAGTTGATGAACAAAAAGAACGTTTATGGGATATGATAGAAAAGCTTCAAAGACAACGTGATGATATTGATGAACTATTACAAATTATTGAATCAAATGATAAAAGATTACAAGAAATAATCCATATTCAAGGTATTCAAATAAGTAATATTAATACTAAAATAAGCAATATTGAAAATAAATTGAAAGATGTAGCTAATCATATAAATGAATTTAAACGTCAAGTTAGTGGTTTTATAAATTCTTTTACTAGTATTTTTAATAAGGTCGATCAAGCTTATAAATACCTTGAAAATGCGGTTAAAGAATTTGATAAAGCTAATATAACTATCCATGATAATGAAGTAATAGATATTACTGAAGTATCGATGGTTATTAGTAAATTAAAAGAATTAAAAAGAAGTATTAGTAATGCTTTTGTTACTTCTGATCAATTAAGTAAGAAATTTATTATTGCTAATAATAATTTAAAGGACAATAATATGGCAGAAGCTAAGGGTGTTATTAATGATATTAATAGAAAATGTGAAGAGGCAATTGATGTATTAAAAAGATTAGATGACATTGTAACATCTGCAATGGAATCTTTATCGTCATACGAAAACGTATTTTAGGAGGTGATGATCATGGCTAAATTTAATTTGAATAGTAACTTAGAAAATGAATTTTTTAAAGAAACATTTAAATTTTGTAAAAGCTGTGGTTGTCAAACTAATCAAAGAGCTAAATTTTGTATTGAATGTGGTAGTAAAGAATTCTTTGATAGTTTAGTTGAGTATAAGTTAAACAAAGAATTATATTGTGTTAAGTGTTTAGCTAAAAAAGAAAAGAATAGTAATAAATGTGAGTATTGTGGTCACGATGAATTTTTAAATGGTAATTTAGCATACTTTGAAATGAGTCGTAAGTACATTGATGAATTAAATAATAAATCAGTTGTATTAGAATCTGATGTTATTAATTTAAGAAATGAATCTCTTGATATTGATTCTAAAATAAAAAAAACACAAACAAATTTAAAAAAATATAATAAAGAAATAATTAATTTATCAAGTAACGATAGTAGTGATTATAATGATAAAATTAATTCTTTAAATCAAGAAATTGACAAATATGATAATTTAATTGAACAACAAAAAGAAACTAATAAATCGATGCTTAAAATGGTTTCTAATCAAGAAGCAAAGAAAGAAAATGAAGAAAAAGCTTATAATGAATTAGAAACTAATTATCTATTATTAATAGATGAAGTTGATGAGTTAGAAAAAGAAATTAATATTTTACAACAAGAAAAAGATAATTATAAATTTAGAATTGAATTAATTAATAATAGTAAAGGTAAAAATAAAAAGATTTATAATCTAGAACAATATAGTTATCAAAACAATAAAATAGATAATTTGCCAGATGATCCAAGAGTTTTATTTAACTTAGGTCAAACTATCCTAGATAGTGATGATATAGATATAGAAAAATATTTAAGAGTTAATTTAAAAGGTTATTATCAGCTTATGAATAATATCTCTAGTAGAAGTGGGAAATCAAGTGGTCTAGATTATTATGTTTTAGGTTCGTTATATGATGGAGAATATAGTTATACCTTAAAAAATTATTTAAATGATGATAAAGATAGAACTTTATCTTATTATGAGAGTGCTTTAGATCTAGGTGTTATTGAAGCTAGAAAGAAAATTGAAGATATTAAGAAGAATAGGTATTAGTATGGCAGATAAGAAAATATGTAGCAATTGTAATACTGTTAATAATATTAATTCTAAATTTTGTATTGAGTGTGGGTCTAAAAATTTTAAATTACCAAAACAAAAGTTAAAATATTGTTATTCTTGTTTAATTGGGTTTACAGAAGATTTATGTCCATGTTGTAATGAGGCAAATTACACAAATGATTTAGTTGAATTAATTAAGCATAAGAATAAATTAACTATTGCTGATAATTTAGATAATTATCAAAATCTTGTTGATGAAGTAAAAGAACTCAAAGAAAATATTAATAATAAAAAAGAAGAGTTAAATGATTTAAAAGACGAATTAAATAATTTAACATCGAAATATAATAATTTAAAAAAGAAATATGATGATAATCATAAAGAAAAGAATAATGAAATTAGTAAACTAGAAGGTTTATTAAACTCTAAAAAAAATACATATAATGATTTAGATAGACAAATGAATGAATTAGTAAGAAAAATGGGTGTACAATCTATTTCTTCCCAATATAAAGATAGTAAGTTATCTTCGTTAGAAAAAGAATATAAAGATATGCTAGATAATAAATTTGATTTAGTAGAAAAAAAGAATAGTTTATCTAAAGAATTAGAAAAATTAACTAAGGAATATAACTTGAATATAAAAACAGTTTCAAGTGATGTTTTAGAATTTGAATCAGCACTTTATGGTAGTTTAGGCGAAAAATATTTAAGTAAAGATAAATATAAAGCTTATTTGTGTTATGAGAAAGCTTTAAACATGAAAAATAACAATGTTTTAACTCATTTTGTAATGTTAGTTAATGAAGAACATGAAGAGTATTATGATAAAGATGCAGCAATAAAGTGGACAAACTATGCTTTTGATTATTTCTATAAAAAAAGAAATTATACTATGCGAGAGAGCATAGCTATCGCAACTATTTTTTCTAATCCTAATACTTTTCATTTTAATAAAGAAAAAGCATTAAAGTTTATACCTAAAAGTACGTATTATTTAGTTGAAAACTATTATATAGCTAGATGTTATGAAAGATTAGGTATGAAAACAGAAGCTTTGCAAATATATCAAAAAGAATATGATTCAATGAGATTTAGTAGATATTCAGATTCAGCTAGTAATAAATTTTATATAAAAGAATATGAATCTGCAATTAACAGAATAAAAAATATGAAGTAGGTGTTTTGTGTGGAAATAAAGAAAAGTAAATTTAGATTAGATGAAACTGAATTTGATTTTGGTGAAAAGGTTGAAAAAGTTGACCCAAAACAAGAAGTTAAAGAAGAAGCGAAGTATTGTAAGAAATGTAAATCTAAAAATGTTTTAAAAGCTAAGTTCTGTTTTGAATGTGGCCATAATGATTTTTATTTAAGTTTAGAAGAAATGGAAGAAGTTTCTAAATATAAATATTGTGTAAAGTGTAAAACAAAATTAGATGTTAAGGTTAAATTCTGTTTTGAGTGTGGTGGAAAAGAATTTGTCAGCAAAATTACTGATGTATCAAGTCAAAAGAAAAATGAACTTGAAGCTAAATATAAAGAAGAATTTAATGCTCTTGAGATTAAATATAACGAAAAGAATAAAGAATTAAAAAAGTTAAAGGCTGAAAAAGAAAGATTATCTAACCAAGTAACATTTAAAAAAGAAGAATGTGATAAGAAAATTAATCAGCTTAGAACAAAAAATAAAAATATTGAAGCTAATGATTATGATTTGGATAATTATTATAAAAAAATTGAAAACTTAAGAAAAGAAGTATATGATTTAGAATGGCAATATTCTAAATATAAAAGTGAAAAAGAAAAATATATATCACAGCTTCAAACTAAATATTCATTACTTGAAGAACAATTAGAGTTAGTTAAAGGCATTAATGATAAATTAAATACTCAATTAAATTTAGTAAAAGAAGATGTAAAAACTAAAACTACTAAAACAGTCACTAAAACTAAAGAAAAAATTTATGATGAAGGTGTTACTTTATACAATAAAGGCGAGTATACAAAAGCTTTTCCTTTATTTGAAGAAGCTGCAAAAATGGGGCATATTACTGCTCAAAGTTGGTGTGGTTATTGTTATTGTTATGGTAAAGGTGTTAAAAAAGATGGAAAACTTGCAGTATTTTGGCATGAACGAGCTGCAAATCAAGGAGATACATATTCACAAAATGAATTAGCTGAAATGTATTATTATGGGAAAGAAATTCCTGAGGATTATACTAAGGCTGTTAAATGGTATCAAAAAGCTGCTGCTAAGGGTAATACTAATGCTGAATACAGTTTAGGATATTGTTATGAAAAAGGACAAGGAATAACTAAAAATTATTATTCAGCTATTTTTTGGTATGAGAAAGCAGCTGCTAAAGATTATACTTTAGCTCAAAAAGCTTTGTATTATATTTATTATTACGGTTATGGTACAGCTGTGGATTATAAAAAGGCTTATGATTACGCTATTAAAGTAGCAGATAAAGGTGATAGTGATGCTCAAAATTGGGTTGGTATTGCTTATCATAATGCTCAAGGTGTAACAAAAGATTATTCGAAGGCTTTAGCTTGGTATAGAAAGTCTGCTGCTCAAGGTAATATGTATGCTGAATATAATATTGGCCTTTGTTATGAATATGGTTATAGTGTTGCCAAAAGCATAAGTACAGCGAAAGAACATTATCGTATTGCTGCTCAAAAAGGACACGATAAATCTATTGAAAAATTAAAGAATTTATAGGAGGTAAGAAAATGGCTGCGTTAAATAGTAAGTTTAAAATTGATGAAGAAGAAGTAAAACCATCAAAAAATATGAATAAAAACAAATATTGTAGTAAATGTGGTTATGAAAATTTGATTGCCTCTAAATTTTGTGCAGAATGCGGAAATGATAAATTTTATGATACATTAGAAGAATATAATGATGTTAAAAATTCTAAATATTGTGTAGGTTGTAAAACTAAATTAAGTATTAAGACTAAGTTTTGTCCTAATTGTGGTAAGAATGAATTTGTTAATTCATTAGAAGATATCGAGGATATTGAATTAAGAAATATCAAAGATTATTGGAAAAATAAAATTTATGAGAAAGATAAAGATATTTATGATTTAGATTCTCAAATTAAGGCTGTAATTAAAGAAATAAAGCATTTACAAGATGATTTTGATTCTGTTGAAAGAAATTATGATGAAGAAGTGGCATATATTAATAAAAATATTAAATCAGTTCAAAATTATCATAATGATCAAAGTAAAAAGTTAGAACTTGAACACGAAGAATTAATGAAAAAACAAAAACAAATAAATGATAGTATTAGTGATTTAGATGAAAGTACAAAAATAAAAGAAAATGAACTTAAAAAGAAGATTGATGATATTACCATTAAGATTGATAGTTATAAGTCAGATAATGATAAGCTAGAAAGTGAGATTTCTAAAGTTAAAAATACAAATAGTTTTCAATTGAAAAAATCAGACAAAGATCATATTTATATTGGTAGATATGGTGGTAAAGATATATTATGGAATATTATTAATGAAACATCTACAGAAATGTTATTAATAACAAATGAGTGTATAGATGCTGCATCTAAGACTACTTCGTTATCTCAAACGGCAGATAAAGTATTAGAAAAAATTTATAAAGAAGCGTTTAATAACGATGAAAGAGCCTATATCGTAGGTGATATATCATTATTATCTCATGTTCAACTTATTAATTATATGTTTTTAAAGGAAAAAAGAATATGTGGATATAATAAGGTGGCTGGTGATAAAGCAAATTTAAGAAATGGTTTAATTTCATGGTGGTTAAAAGAAAATGAAGTAGTTAATGGAAAAGGTGATGTTAATACTACTGTATCTACTAGTTCATGTCATGGTATTAGACCTGTTATTACTGTTAAAAAGAAAAAATAAGTAGGTGGTAAGTATGGCTATCAGTAAGTTTAATCTTGATGAATTTGATTTTGATATTGAAGAATCAAGTGTTAAATACTGTAAGAAATGTAAAACTGAAAATACAATTAATGCTAAGTTTTGTTTAGAGTGTGGTTCAAGTGAATTTGTAAATTCACTTAAGAAATCTAATGTTAAATATTGTGTTAAATGTAAAACTAAATTGGAAGTTAAGTCTAAGTTTTGTTTTAATTGTGGTGGTAATGATTTTGTTAATTCTTTAGAAGATGTTGATAGTTATTATTTAAAAGAAACTGACTTAAAGTGGCAAGAAGAATTAGATAAGATTAACAAAAAAATAGATAAGACTAATAAAGAAATAAAAGAGTTAAAACTTAAAAAAGAAGATTATTTAACTAAAACTAAAAAATTAAAAACTGAATGGCAAACGAAAATTGATTCTTTAAGTAATGAAAATGAAAATACACTTAATAAAGCTAATTCCTATAAAGATGAATCTAGCGGATATGTAAAGAAGATAGCTAAATTAAAAGAACAAGTGGAAGTTTTAGAAAAGAAATATAATGATTTATCTAATAAATCAAATGTAAGCAATACAAAAACAAAGGAAATAGATAATGCTTTTGGTGATATTATGTCTTGTTTTGGTAGTTCTTCGGATTCATCAAATATATTTCAATATGTTTTTAATAAAAGTCCTCAACAAATGTATAATCAAGCTGAAAAATTAGAACGACAAGGCGAATATGAATTAGCATTTTTAGTGTATCAAGAAGCTGCTAAAAAAGAACACGCAGCAGCCCAAAATAGATTAGGGTGCATTTATTACACTGGGATGATGGGTTTTGGGCCACAAGTTAAGTATTGTGATAATGATTATAAAAAATCAATAGAATGGTTTATTAAATCAGCAAATAATGGATATTATTACGGTATGTTAAATGCAGGTAAGTTTTATTTAGAAGGTAAGAATGGATCTATTATTATAGATAAAGCAATAGAATGGTTGGAAAAATCATTAAAAGCTAAATGTAATTATAAAGCTGATTCATATTATTATCTAGGTAGATGTTATGAATCTTATTATCATAAAAATGAAACAAAATGTTTAAAGTATTATGAAACTGCCGCTAATTTTGAGGCCTATAAAAGACTAGCACATATTTATTATGAAGGTGTGTTTGGATATAAGGATAATACTAAGGCTTTATTTTGGGCAGAAAAAGCCTATGGTGATGGATATTATGATCCTGATGGAGATATAGGAAATTTACTTGGTGAATTGTATTTATATGCTAAAGGTATAACTTCTAATACTAAGAAAGCCTATAATCTATTTAATAAGGCGGCTATAGAAAACAAAAATATGGATGCTTATTATAATTTAGCTTTATGTTATTTGAATGGGTATGGTGTTCAAAAAAATAGTACTAAGGCCAAAGAATATTTAGATATTGCTGCTAAAAGAGGTCATTCTTTAGCAATAAATAAATTAAAAGAATTATAGAGGTGAACTATGGCTAAAACAAATAGTAAATTTGAACTTCTAGATGAAGATATTAAAGAACCAAGAGTATCAACAAAGAAATACTGTAGTAAATGTGGTTCAGAAAATGATACATCTTCTAAATTTTGTTTCGAATGTGGAAATGATAAGTTTTATAATTCTATAGAAGAATACAATGAAATAAAAAATAATAAGTATTGTATCAATTGTAAAATAAAGATTAAAGCAAGTGTTAAATTTTGTCCTAACTGTGGTAAGAAAGAATTTGTATCTACCCAAGAAGAATTAAATAAGTTAGAAATTGATAAAAAAAGTAAGCTTTGGATGGAAAAGATTAATAAATCTCAAATGGAATTGGATGGATTAAATAAAGTATTGTCTGATTTAAAAAAAGAGGTTGTCATTCTAGCAAATGAGTATGAAAAAATAGAAGATGAATATAGTAAAAAATATAATAATTTAAAATCTCAATTATCAAAAACAAATAAAGCTATTGAAAAAAATTCAAAGTCTTATGAAGAACAATTACAAAATTTAAAAGAAAAAAAGAAAGAATTAGAAATAGCGATAGCTAATATTAATAAATAGTAAAAAAGGAGGATTAATATGGCATTACAAATAGTTAGAAATGATATATTAAAGATGGAAGTCGATGTTATTGTTAATCCTACTGATTATTGTTTGTCTGGTTCTGCAAGTATCGATAAAAAGATTCACGAGCTTGGTGGCCAAGCGTTATTAGATGAATGCTTAGAATATAAGCATTGTGATTTTGGAGATGCGATAATAACTAATGCTTATAATCTGCCTTGTAAATATATTATTCATACTGTTGGACCATTTTGGAAAGATGATAATAACGATTTAAAGATATTAGAAAGTTGTTATTATAATAGTTTGAAATTAGCTAAAAAGATGAATGTTTCATCTATTGCTTTTCCATTAATAGCAACAGGATCTTTCGGTGTACCTAAAGATAAGGCGTTAAATATTGCTATTAATGCGATTAATACTTTCTTATTTGAAAATGATTTGAAGGTATATTTAGTTGTATATACTAATGATGCATATACAATGTCATCTAAACTTGTTGATAATATTAAATCATATATAAGTAATGAAGAAGTAGATGATAATTTATATATTAATATTGGTAAAACATTAAATGAAAGAAAAGCTTTTTATGAATACCATAATATTCCAATAACTCCTTATGGTAATATTCATATTTCAAATCAAATAAAAGTTCCTATTTTAGATGATATAAAGAAAAATAAAGAATTATTAAAAAGCTTAAATTCTTTAGATGATAGTTTTGGAAACAAATTATTAAGCTATATTGATAAATTAGGTTTTACTGATGTTGAAGTGTATAAAGCTGCTGAAGTTTCTAGACAGCTTTTTCAAAAAATTAAAAACAATGAAAATCCATCTAAGAAAACAGCTTTAGCTTTGTGTGTTGTCCTACCTTTATCTTTAGATGAAGTAAAAGGATTGCTAGCTACGGCAGGATATACATTTAATACAAGTAATAAATTTGAACAAGCTATTATGTTAATTATTAAAACTATGGAAAATAGAAAAAATTTACTTTCGATTGTTAAGATTAATTTATTATTAGATGATTTAGGAATTAATTGTTTTTAAAAATGTAAACGTAAAATTTACCAAAGACCATGAATAAACTATTACAATTAAGTTGTAAAGTTTACATGGTCTTTTTATTTTAGGAGGAATTTTTATGTTACAAGGAAAAGAAATAGGAATTGTGTTTGGTTGTTATGCTCCAATGCATCAAGGACACTTAGATGTGGTTTTTAAGGCTAAGAAAGAGTGTGAAGCTGGGGTTATTATTATAGTTTGTGGAAGTGATGATGATAGAGGTGTAGCCTATAATATGCCACTATTAGATAGGTACAACTATATTAAAGATTTTTTTAAAGATGATGAAGCGATTGATGTTTATATGATTGATGAAACTGATTTAGATATTGCACCTTACCCTAATGGATGGGATAAGTGGTTGACTTATTTTAATGAGATTTATGATGCTAATTATGATATTAAAGATAGAATTTGGTATGTAGGAGAAGAAGATTATGTTAAACAACTTAATAAACGTGGTGAAAATGTGGTTTATCTTAATCGACAAGTTAATGAAATAAGTGCCACATTAATTAGGAATAACCCTTATAAATATTGGAATAAAATAGTTCCAACATTTAGATGCGTGTTTAGTCATAATATTTTGATTACAGGAACAGCTAGTGAAGGTAAATCTACGTTAGTTAATGATTTAGCTAAATATTTTGATACAACCTCTAGTGTCGAATTTGGTAAAGAAAATATGATTGAAGAAAAGATAGAAGAAACTAAACTTACAATTAATGATTATTTTAATTTTTTAAAAAATCAATATGAATTAACAAATAATCAAATTAAATCACGTGAAAATATTGGTGTATTCTTTGGTGATACTGATAATTTAGTAACTAGGATGTATGCAAAATACTATTCAGATGATTTGGATTTTGAGTTAAGTTATGATGATTATTTATTAATAGAACAAGAAGCTATTAAGTATAACAATTTATATAAATGGGATAAGATATTTTTACTTAAACCTAAACATAAGTTTGTTGATGATGGTGTTAGATATATGAAACATGCTGATTTAAAGATTAGAGAAGATATGTTTTATATTTTATGTAGTTTTTTAAAAGAAGCAAATTTATGGGAAAAAGTAACTATATTAGATGGTAGTTATTATGAAAATTTTATTGAAATTAAGGAATATGTTAAGGAGATTTTAAAATGAAAAAATGGTTATTAAATGAGTTTTGGAATGGTTATACTATATTTGAAAAATTATATTTATTTTTAATGATTATATTACAAATTGTTGTTTTTATTATTAATCCTGATTCAGTATTAAATATTATTGCTGGGATTGCGGGAGTTATTTCTGTAATTTTATGTGCTAAGGGCAAAATATCATTTTATTTTGTCGGGTTTATTCAAACGGGTATTTATTTGGTTTTGTCTTTCCAAGAAAAATTTTATGGCGAAGTAATTGAAAATATTTTTTATTTAGTAACTATGGTTTATGGTATTTTTGTATGGAAGAAGAATTTAAATAAAAATGAAGATGGTACAAGTCAAATTAAAGCTAAAAAGTTTAGCTTATTATATTGGATTATAAGTATTTTTATTACAATAATTTCAACTTTAATTATAGGATATCTATTATCATTAATAGGAAGTAACCAAGCATATATCGATGCTGCAACTAATGTTTTAGCGGTTATAGCTCAGATTTTAATGATTAAGGGCTATAGAGAACAATGGGTATGGTGGTTAGTTATTAATATACTTTGTTTAATTATGTGGTTTAATGTTTCAAATTATTCGATGGTGTTTATGTATATTGCTTGGATAATTAATTGTGTATATGGTTGGATTAATTATACAAAATTAAATAAATTAAAAATGGAATAATTATTAGTGGTATAACATATACTTATAATATGAGAAATGTTAAAAGATATGTTATACCAACTATATTTGTTTTAGTTGTTGCAGGAATGGGAACATTATTTACTAATAGTGGAATGGAGTGGTTCGATACTTTAAAAAGACCAAGTGAGTGGTTGCCTGACTTTGTTATACCAATTGTTTGGACAATCATTTATTTATCTTTTTGGATATTTACAATAACCAATGATTATTATTTATATCCTAGATTAACTAATCTTTTAGTTATTAATGGATTTGTTAATGTTTTATGGTGTTTAATATACTTTGTTATAAATAGTTTATTAGGAGGATTAATTGTTATCGTTGTAAATCTTGTAACTAGTATATTGTTATTAATAGAAATATCTAAGTATTATAAAACATGGAGTATGTTCTTACTTATATATCCTACTTGGCTTTTAATAGCAACATCATTAAATTTAACAATTTTTGTATTAAATTAAATGCGATTATTCGCATTTTTTTTCTTTTGTGATAATATATATATGCAACTATGCGTTGCGTGACAAATATTATCGTTTATTTTATAATGAATTTGTAAGGAGGGGATGAAAGTGATAGATTTTGTAAGAGTCGGTATGAAGATTACTAAATACCGCAAAAAGCTTAATCTTACTCAGGATGATATTGCTAGAATGCTTTATGTTTCTAGGCAGTTAGTATCAAAGTGGGAAAACGGAACTGGAGTTCCATCAGTAGACGTGCTGTTAGAATTTTGTAAGATTTTCCATACCACTTTTGAAGATTTACTATGTTTAAATGATGAAATATCAACTGATCCTAATGATATTTTTGTTGGACATGACCGTATGTATGTTATTAGAAATATTATTAGTGGTGATATTGTTGTTAATATTCCTGATATTTTTTATCAGTTTTCCCCAACTGAAAGAATGATGGTTTTAAGAGCTATAAAAGAAGGTAAGATAGATTGTAATATGTATGATTTATTTCCTAAGCTTACACCAGGGGAACAAGTTTTTTTAAGAAAGGATGATAATATATGATTTTAAAAAAGGTAGTAAAAGAAGATAAAGTTTTTTATGAGCCTATTAGTTTTGAAGATGCTTTAAACTATGATAAAAAAGAAGAATTACAATTTACTGATGAAGATGAAAGAGATGAATTTGAAGATTGTTTAGATGAATTAGAAGAAGAATTAGATGATTTTGATGATGAAGATGATGAAGATATAGAAGAAAATAAAAATAATAATAAGATTAACTTTAATTTTGGTGAATTATCTAAAATGTTTGAAAACTTTAGTAATTTCTTTAATAAAAAGAAAACATCTAAATCTCAAAAATTAATTGCAGCATTACCATTTTTAGATGCTAATGATTTACATGAAATTGTTGAGGAGATATTAAAAAATAGCAGTGATTATCAAGATTTAGATTTAGTTACAGTTATGCCTTTTTTATCACAAAGAGATTGTGATAAGTTATTTATGAGATTAGTGGTTGATTCTAATAATAAGAATAAGAGTAGTTTAGCTCAAATGGGACCATTTATTTCTAATGAATGTTTGTCTAGTTTAGTAGATGAATATGTTAAGGGTAATTATCAAGATTTACAAATAGATACGTTATATCCTTTTATGAGTAGTAAAGATGTAAAGAGATTATTTACTTATATTATTTCTAAAAAAGAGGAGAATTAAAGGCTTTTTAAAGCCTTTTTATTGTTATTAGGTGATTTATTTGTTAAAATAAATTTAGGTGATATTTATGAACTTTAAATTGTTGATGTGTGCATATATTAGAGGATATTTACTTAAAAATAAAATAGGTGCTGATGTTAATATAATTAATAAAGATTTAATGGATTTAAGTGATTCTGATATTAGATATTTAGAAGATATTGGTAAAAAATTAGATTTAAAGTTATATTATTTTAAAGAAAAAGAAGATTTAGCTCGTGTTAAGTTAGTATTAGGATTTTTAAAGGGAATATGCCCTAATACTTTACTTGATGTTGGTAGTGGTAGAGGTGTTTTTTTATTTCCGTTTTTAAGGGATTTTTCTTATACTTCAGTAACTTCTATTGATATATTAGATAAAAGAGTAGAACTACTTGATTATATTACTTTAGGTGGAGTTACTAATTTAAAAGTATGTAAAGGTGATATCACTTGTTATGATGGTGTGGATAATTCATATGATGTTGTAACATTACTTGAGGTTTTAGAACATATTCCTTTTGTAGAAAAGGCTATTAAGAATGCTTGTAGGCTAGCTAAGAATTTTATTATTGTTACAGTTCCGTCGAAAGAAGATGATAATCCTGAGCATATTCATTTATTAACTAAGGATAAACTAACTAAAATGTTTAATGATTGTGGTGTCACTAATTTAAAATTTAGTGGTGTTAATGGTCATTTATTTATGATTGCAAGGAAGTGATTTTATGGAAAAAATCTTAAAATATCCTAGGACTAGACATATTGAAGGTTCTAGGTTACAAAAAGGTGATGAAGATTTATCACAAGTATCTTTTAATACGATAAAGAATAGATATATTGTTATTGAAGAAAAGGTTGATGGTGCTAATACTGGTATTTCTTTTTGTGATGGAAATTTATTACTTCAAAGTAGGGGACATTATTTAACTGGTGGATATCGTGAACGTCATTATAATTTGTTAAAACAATGGGCTATGATTCATAAAGATAAGTTATATAATGTTTTAGGCAATAGATATATTATGTATGGGGAATGGTTATATGCTAAGCATACAGTATATTATGATTCTTTACCACATTATTTTTTAGAATTTGATATTTATGATAAAGAAAATAATGTGTTTTTAGATACTATAAGTAGAAAAGAATTGATTAAGGACTTACCTGTTTATAGTGTACCAGTTTTAGCTTGTGGCAAGTTTAATAAGATGGAAGATGTTATTAAGTATTTGAGGGATTCTAATTATATTAGTGATAATCATCGTGATAATTTAGTTAATGAAGCTGTTAAATTAAATTTAGATAGCGATAGAATACTTAGAGAAACGGATGCTAGTAGACTTATGGAAGGTTTATATATTAAAGTTGAAGAAAATGGTTGTGTAGTTGATAGAATGAAATATGTTAGATATTCTTTTTTACAAACTGTTGATACATCTGAGACTCATTGGCTAGATAGACCAATTGTTCCTAATAAATTAGATAAACCTATTGATGAATTATTCAGGTGATTTATATGGATGAATTATATAAGTATTTACCTGGTGACTTTATTGATTGGAAGTTGATAGAAGAAGGAATTTTTAAGCCTTATGTTAATCCATTAATAAATACTATGCAAGAGCCTAAATGGCATAAAGAAGGTAATGTTTATATTCATACTAAGATGGTTTGTGAAGAACTTATTAAATTAGATGAATATAAATGTTTAAATAAGGAAGAAAGGTTAGTTTGTTTTTTAGCTTGTTTGTTTCATGATGTTGGTAAGAGTGTTACTACTAAAGATAATTTGGGCGAGATTACATCTTTTCACCATGGGCCTGTTGGGGCAGTGATGGTAAGAGAGTATTTGTGGAAAATGGGTCTTTGTGGTAAGTTTTTAGAACTTAGAGAAGGCATTTGTTTACTTGTTAAATATCATTCTGTTCCTGTTCATTTTGATGATAATACTACTAAAACTATTATTAGATTATCGTTAAATTCTAAGTTGAGCAAATATTTTAATTTGAAGTTGTTAACTATTGTTGCTAAAGCTGATGTGTTAGGTAGAATTAGCAGTGAAGAGTCTAATCATCTAGAGAATATTGAATTATTTAGTATGGAAGCA
Source organism: Anaeroplasmataceae bacterium (assembly GCA_045127955.1). GTDB lineage: Bacteria > Bacillota_I > Bacilli_A > Acholeplasmatales > Anaeroplasmataceae > Pelethenecus. Next base: position 9,900 of record JBGVRA010000014.1, on the reverse strand, counting down.
ATAAGTCTTGATTGTTATGATAAGGCTTTTAAATTTAGTGATCCTTATACTAAATATCAATACTTAAATGGTGATAATATTTGGTATCATCAACAATTATATAATAATCATTATGGTACTGTTATTTTATTATGTGGCCTACCTGGAACTGGTAAAGATACATATATAAAGATGAATTATCCTGATATGAAAGTTATTTCATTAGATGATATTAGAGAAGAATTAGGTGTTAGTCCTACTATGAATCAAAGTGTGGTTTATGAGCATGCTAAAAAGAAGGCTATAGAGTTATTGAAGAATAAAGAAACATTTATTTGGAATGCAACTAATTTAACTAATTTAATTAGAAATAAGCAGTTAAATTTATTTCATAATTATAATGCTAGTGTTAAGATTATTTATTTAGAAACAGATTTATTAACTAATTTAGATAGAAATAAAAATAGAGAAAAGGTGGTTCCTGAGTCTGTCATTTATAATCTTATAGGAAAAATTAATATTGTTGAAGATTATGAAGCAGAAGAGGTAGTGTGGGAAGTAGTATGATGGATTTAACTTTATTTAATAAATATAAATTTAATTTTGATAATATAGATGAAAAAGAGATTAAAGAATTACTTTCTAAAGAGATTAATAATTATAATGATAATAGTAATCATGAATATATTAGACTTTTGTGTGGTTATTTAGCTTGTATTAGTGATGATAGAAGTTTAATTAAAGAAGCAAAGGCAATTAATATGGATCTTGGTACGTTAATAGATTCTTTATGGATTAGTGGAGATAAGAAATATATTCAAGAAGAATTTAAGTTATATTATAGTAATTATTATAAAGAAGAAAAGATAAGTAATAAGTATTTTGAAAAAGAATTACCTAGTGGTTATCGTTTAGCTAAATATATTAATGCTAAAGACCTTCGTTTTGGTATTATTATGAATTTGGTTGCTTTAGCTGTTATTGTAGTTGTTATGGTTATAGCTTGTTTATTTGCTTATAGTAATGATCTTGAATTAATATTAGAAGATGTTGATGATTTATTATTGTATTATGTACTAACTATGGGTGGTATTATTTTCTATATTATTTTACATGAACTTACTCATGGTTTTGTTTATAAATTATTAACTAAAGAAAAACTAACATTTGGATTTAGCTGGAGCTGTGCTTATTGTGGTGTTCCTAATATTTATACTTATCGAAAAACAGCTGTTTTAGCTTTAGTTGCACCACTTGTTTTATTTAGTATTATTTTACTAGTTTTAATGCTAGTATTTTTTAAAATAAATGTTATAATATATCTTATCTTGTCTTTTATCTTTGGACTTCATCTAGGTGGATGTAGTGGAGATATTTATGGATTTTTATTATTTATGTTTAAATACAAAAATCCTAACACATTAATGAAAGATACAGGACCAGAACAATATTTTTATGTGAGGGATTAGGATGAGTTTTATTAAAAGTAATTTAAGAACTTTAGTTTTAGCTATTGCTGCTGGTTTTTGTATTGGTATTGGTGGTATAGTATTTTTAATGCAAGATTCTAAGCTTGCAGGAGCTTTCTTGTTTGCTATTGGGTTATTAACTATCTTAGTGTTTAAGTTTAATTTATTTACTGGTATGATCGGGTATTTAACAGAAAATTTAGGTAAGAAAAACTGGATTTATGTTCTTACTGTTGTTGTAGTTTGGGTTGGTAATTTTATTGGAACTGCTTGTGCTGCATTACTTGCTAAGGCTACAAGACTTGCTGATGGTATTGTCACAAAATGTGATGCTATGGTATTAACTAAACTTTCTGATAGTTGGTATAGTTTAATTATTTTGGGTGTTTTCTGTGGTATTTTGATGTTTATTGCTGTTGATACATATAAGAAGAATATCGAAAAGAAAGATTTCTTATGTGTTGTTGCTACGTTTATGGGTGTAATGGTATTTATTTTAGCTGGTTTTGAACATAGTATTGCAGATATGTTTTATTTTACGTTATCTGGTAAGGTTTTAGAATCACTTGGAGCTTTAGGTTTAATTACACTTGGTAATGCTATTGGTGGAAATATTATTCCTTTATTTCAATTAGCTGTTAAAAAATTAAGTGATGAATAATAAGCGACTCTTTTTGAGTCGTTTTTTTTAAAAATAAAAAAGACGAAAATATTCGTCTTAATGAATACCTATATTTCAATTAAAATTCCATTATGGTCGGACACGTAGTTTTGTTCTTCTTTAAATACGATTTTAAATGATTTAATAGGTATTTTTTTATTGGTAAAGATAAAATCTATCATTTTATTTTCTGTTTTATCATTGTTATCTAGGTTATTATGAAATGTTGGGTTTTCATAAGAGTTTAATCCTATTAAATCTGCAGCTGAATAGTATTTGGTTTTTATGTGGTTTATTTGTTTTGTGTTATCTGAATGATTGAAATCTCCACAAATGAATAAAAGATTGTTATGTTTTAGTGTGTCTTCTAATAAATTATTTATTTGGTCAAAACTATTTTCATTAGGACTATCCCATCCTAGATGAACATTGTAAAATATTATGTTATTTATTTCTACGCTTAAGTAATCTCTTTTACACCAAGTTTTAAAGTCATTAGTATTAGATATTGTTTTATACTTTGGATTATTTATTGGGTATTTACTTATGAACGCTAATCCTTCTTCTAATACGAAGAATCCTACTTTTATAGGATGAAAGCATATATTATAATTTAAAGCTAAGGCTATGTAATGGGCATTATTTCCTTGACGGATTTTATCTATAATTAGTGGTTCTTTTATTTCTTGAGCTGCTTCTTGAAAAATACATATTTCGATATCATTTTCTTTTATAAATGATATTATTTTATTTAATTTTTCTATTCTGTTTTCTTCTTGAAAGCAATGTAAATTTAAAGATAATATTTTCATTTTTCTCACCTGTATTTATTTTAACATGAAAATAAATTATAATAAATATAGAATAAGTAAAAGAGGTTTGAATTATGGATGGTATAACTGTTAAGAAAACAAAATTATTATTGGAAGAAAAAAGATATCCTGATGGAGCAAATAGCCCTACTATTTATAAAGAATATGAATGTTTTTGTGGTAAGGGAAAGATCATTGAAGAAAGAGTGGTTGGTTTTAATGACCATTATATTGATATTATTTGCAAAAATTGCTTAAAAAAATATCATGATTTTATTGATATTTATGGTAATGATTGGAAGATATATAAGAAGAAATAATGCAGTAATTGTATATTTTTAAGCAATTTAATCTATTTATTATACAAATAATAAAAGTTATAATAAATATAGATTACTTTTAAGGAGAATAATATGAATATTAAGTTAGAAATTGGTACATTAGAAAAAATTAGAGATATTAATCCTAGATTAGTATCATATAATGTTGAGATGACTGAAGTTACAGGTGGAACATTTTGGAAAGCATATACACCTGAACAAATCGCAGGTACTGAACCATTTGTAGGTTTGAAAGATTTTAGGGATATGTCTGCCTTAATGCAAATGTATGACCCTGTTAATCTTTATGATGAAAAACTAAGAACATTAGCTAAGGGATTAGGTAAATCATGGGTTAGAGTTAGTGGTACTTGGGCTACTAAAACATATTATGATTTTGATGGTAAAGGTGCACCTGCAGGGTTCCAAAATGTTTTAAGCAAAGAACAATGGATTGGTGTTTTGGATTTTGTTAAAGCAATTGATGCTAAGTTGCTTATTTCTGTTGCAAACTGTGAAGGTATACATAAACATGATGAACCATGGAATCCTAGTGAAGTTGAAAAAATCTTTAATTTAACTAAAGAATATGGTGCTAAGATTGATGCGGTTGAATTTGTGAATGAACCTAATATTATTTCTTATACCGGATTACCTTTAGGAACAACTGCTAAGGATTTTGCAAGAGATCATGATATTTTTGTTAAATGGGTTAGAAAAAATTCACCTGAGACTTTAATTGTTGGGTTAAGTTCTGTTGGTGAAGGTATGGAGGCTTTATTAAGTGGTGGACAAGGAATGCCTGCTGGTATGAATTTTGCTACTACTGATGAATTATTAGAAGGTACAGAAGAAAAATTAGATGTATTTAGTTATCATTATTACAATGGTATTTCAGCTAGAGGCGGTGGTTCATGGCCTGCAGAAGCTGCAACTACAGAAATGTATTTAAATGTAGCACCTATGTGCTGTAAGGCATATATTCCATTTAGAGATAGACATGTACCTGGGGCAGAAATGTGGGTTACTGAGTCTGGTGATGCTGGATGTGGTGGTAATACGTGGGCTTCTACGTTCTTAGATGTATTTAGAACTGCGAATGAATTAGGTGTTTTTGCTACATTGACTGATGGTGTTATTTTCCATAATACTTTGGCTTCATCTGATTATGGTTTTGTAGCTCATACGACTTTTAATCCTCGCCCTAATTATTGGTTTGCACATATTTTTACTATGCTTATGGGTAGTGAAGTATATGATACTAAGATGGAAATAAAAGAAGGAGCTCATGTTTTTGCTCACAGTAGAAAAGATGGTAAAGATGGTTTATGTTATATGATTATTAATAATTCTATGACTGAATCTACCAATGTTTTACTTCCTAAAACTGCAGAAGTGTATAAATTATCTGCAACTCATTTACGTTCAACTGAAGTTTTATTAAATGGTGAGGTTTTAAAATTAAGTGAAGATAATAAATTACCTTTAATTAAACCTGCAATTAAAGAAGGTAATTTAGAGTTAGAACCTGCTACTGTAACATTTATTGTTTTATAGGAAAAAAATATGGACTATCGTTTGATAGTCCATAAATTTTTTCTTATTTTTCAATTCCGCCTACAGCCCCAACAATATATTCACTATATGGGATTGTAATTAAATATGTATGAGAAGTTGTTTTACCGTTTACTTTTGAATCATATGTTAATAAAACATAAAGATTAATTGTTTCAACTGTTGTAAATGGTAAATTACCTTTTACAGGTAAATCAGGTAAGGAACTAATTGTTACAGTACGAGCAATATTACTTATTGTTGAAGATGATTCATTAATTGTTACTGAACGAGAAGAAGTAGTTTGATTTAAACCAATCCAATCTGAACACATTGCAAGTTTAATTTTTAAATTCTTAGGAGAAGTTGTTGCTGAATTTTCATTTTTGATTGCATAATATTTAAATGTTGCACTTGAACCATCTTTGTATTCTGAACACGAAATTGCAAATGTAAAATCTGTGATGTCTGAAACCTTTATTTCTTTATAATCTACAGGTTCTTCATGTTCTTCACCTTCATGCTCGTGTCCAACATGAATATTTAAATCTTCTGCAAATGGGATAACTTTATTTTCGTTATACTCACTTACGTATGAAACTGGAATAAATACCGCTAGTAAAACAATAATTAAAGCTCCTATTAATATAAGATATGTTAACCCAGAACGCTTTGGGGCATGTAATTTTTTCTTGTTTTTCTTCATTGTAAACACCTCTATAAAATATTCTTTTTATATTATACCAAATCTTTTATAGAATTTCACTAAAAATAATAAACTTTTTAAATTTATTCAATCGCAATTTTTTTAAGAAAATTCTATATTTTCCACTCTTGATTAACATAACCACCAAAAGCCTAAATTAAAAACCTGTTTCAAGATACCCAAAATAATATTAATCACTCTTTAAAAAAACACTAGATACATAGTACTTAGTGCTTAAATGAAATTAGTATATTCTTTTAAAATAGACTTAAGTCTAGAGTAATTAAAGAAAGTATTTAATTAATTTCTTTTGTTCATTGACTAACGGTATGAAAATAGGTATAATAAGGAGTGTAGTTGATTTTACAAATACAAGAAATTTGCTATAATGAAAACATAATAAGGGGGTAAAATAGCCATGATGGTGCATTTGGGCATTTGTATTACTCTTGTTATTTTGTGTTTAGTCATTGGTGTAATTGGTGGTTTCTTATTACGTGTTAAGATCCATGAAAAATCTTTTGCTGAAACTAAGAAGACAGCAGAAAATATTGTCACTATGGCAGAAAAAGAAGCTGAAAAGAAGAAAAAAGAATTAATCTTAGAAGCTAAGCAAGAAATTGTTGATTTAAAAAATGAAGCAGATAGAGATATTAAAGAAAGAAAGAGCGTTGTTTTAGAATTAGAAAACAAACTAAATCAACGTGAAGATACTTTAGATCGTCGTTCAAATAATCTTGATCGTCGTGAAGAAATGCTAAATGTTAAAGAAACAAAAATTGATGAAAAGAAAGCAGAATTAGAACAACAAAATAATAAGGTAGAAGCAATTTTAAAAGCGCAAGAGCAAAAACTTGCTGAGATTGCTGCATTAACTAAAGAAGAAGCTAGAACGATTATTATGGATCGTGTACGCGAAGATATTAGTACAGAGATTGCAGCATATATTAAGGAAGAAGAGGAGAAGGCTCGTCTTGAGGTTAAGACTAAAGCTAAGAATATTTTAGCATTAGCTATCCAAAAGTATGCTGGGGAAACAGCTGGAGAAACTACAGTTTCGACAGTATCATTACCAGTTGAAGAAATGAAGGGACGTATTATTGGTCGTGAAGGACGTAATATTAGAACTTTAGAATCTTTAACAGGTGTTGATTTAATTATTGATGATACTCCAGAAGCAGTTGTATTATCAGGATTTGATCCAGTTCGTAGAGAGATTGCAAAGAGATCTTTAGAAATACTTGTTAGTGATGGACGTATTCATCCAGCTCGTATTGAAGAAGTAGTTGAGCGTTGCCGTGGAGAAGTTGAAATGGCTATTCGTGAAAAGGGTGAAGAAGCAGTATTCAAGGTTGGTATTGGTAAGATTCATCCAGATTTAGTACGTTTAATTGGTCGTTTAAATTATCGTACAAGTTATGGTCAAAATGTTTTAAACCATGCTATTGAAACAGCAATGATTGCTGGTAAGTTAGCAGCTGAAATCGGTGAAAATGAAACATTAGCTCGCCGTGCAGGTTTATTACATGATATTGGTAAGTCTGTTGACCATGAAATTGAAGGATCACATGTTGAAATTGGTGTTGAGTTAGCTAAGAAGTATCGTGAACCTAAAGAGGTTATTGATGCTATTGCTTCACATCATGAAGATATGGCTCCTAAGTCTATTATTGCAGTATTAGTTGCTGCAGCAGATGCACTTTCTTCTGCTAGACCTGGTGCTAGAAGTGATTCATTAGAAAATTATGTTAAGAGATTAGAAAGCCTTGAAGCTATCGCTAATGATGTTAAGGGTGTATCTAATTCATTTGCTATTCAAGCAGGACGTGAAGTTAGAGTTATTGTTAATCCAGATGAGGTTGATGATTTATCTACAATTTCTATTGCTCGTCAAATTAAAGAAGAAATTGAAAATAAATTATCTTATCCTGGTACTATTAAGGTTACAGTTTTACGTGAAACAAGAGCTGTTGAAGTCGCAAAATAATAAGAATTGGGATGAAGTATTTCATCCCTTTTTTTGAAGAAGGTGATTAAATGAGAATATTATATTTAGGTGATATTGTTGGTGAGAAGACAATAGATGTTTTAAAACTTTATTTAGATGAAATTAAAAAAGAAAATAAAATTCATATTGTTTTATGTAATGCTGAAAATGTTACTAAAGGAAAAGGATTATCTTTAAAACATTATAAGGAATTAAAAGCTTTAGGTATTGCAGGAATGACTATGGGAAACCATACTTTTTCTAAATCTGAAATTAAAGATTTTATTGATGATGCTACTATCGCAAGACCTGCAAATCTTAATACGAATTATGGTAAGGGCTATATTTATATTAAGTATAATAGTGAAAAGATTGCACTTATTAATTTAATGGGAAGAGTATTTTTAAATACTCCTCTTGATTGTCCATTTAAGAAATTAGATGATATTTTAGAAGAAATTGATGCTGATAAAATTATAGTTGATTTTCATGCTGAAGCTACTAGTGAAAAGAAGGCTTTATTTTATGATTTTAGTGGCAAGGTAGATGCAATTTTAGGTAGTCATACTCACGTTCAAACCAGTGATAACCAAGTATATGACAACACATGTTATATTACAGATATGGGAATGTGTGGTCCTAGTGTTTCGGTTTTAGGTGATGATAAAGAAGAGATTATTACTAGATTTAGAACAGGTGTTTATGAACCTTTAAAAGTTGCAACAAGTAATGTTTATGAAATTAATGGAGTTATTCTTGATTTAGGTGTTACTAATAAGATTGAAAGATTTTCTAAAAAAGTAAATATTTAGTTATTATCTAGATTCTCCTTTCATATATTTTAATGAAGGGAGTAAATAATAATGGAAATACTTAAAGTATCAACAAAATCAAAACCAAGTAGTGTTGCAGGAGCACTGGCTAATTCTTTCAAATCAAAAAATGTTGTTTTGATGCAAGCTATTGGTGCTGGTGCTATTAATCAAGCTATAAAATCAATTGCGATAGCTAGAGGTTATGTTGCTCCAACGGGTAAAGATTTGATAGTCGTTCCAGCTTTTTCTGATATTTTAATTGATGGAGAAGAAAAAACTGCTATTAAACTTATTGTTAAAGCTATATAATTAAAATCCCTGTTTTCAGGGATTTTATTTTGTTTCTTAGGAAATTCTATGTTAAGATGTTTTTATTAGATATAACCACAAAAACCCTAGACTAAAAATACATCAATCTAGGGCATTAATATTAAAATGAATGAATTATCGTCTCATTTTTTTAGCTTTCCAAATTTCTAAAGGTACAAATTTAGGTTTACCACATTTAGGACAATAAAGGATAGGATAATCAATTCCATTCCACATTTCTTCAATTGATTCCCAATCTTGATTTAGTTCCTCATAAAAACAGTTTAAACATTTCAAATCTACAGTTTCATCATATACTTCACGTTTCACAAATTCTAGAACTAGAGACTTTGTCTTATCATCTAGTCTATCGAAATTCTCTTTTATTTTAAGTAATGGTTGACCATATTCATCATTAAGATTATTATCATCTTCATAAATATGTTCAAAAGAATAGTCATCAAATGTATAGAAAAAAATAGCACGTCTATATTTTTCTTCTTCAGTTAATAGTCTACGTTTTACAAAAGAATAAGTCATATTATCCAGCCTCCTTAGTATAACCTGGGAAATAACATTGGTCAGGAACAAAAACCATTGTCGCTCCACAGTGACAAATTAATGGGTCATATTTATATGATGAAAGAAGTCTAAATCTCCAGTCAAGAAGTTTGTTCATTTCATTGATTTCAATAAGTTTAAATAATTTATATTGATGTTTAGTATCTAAAGAAGAATGGTTGGCATAAAAACCATAATATCTGGTAGTATGTACGTTTTCTTCTGGTATATGAATGATAAGTTTGGCTATAAAATCGAAAATATGTTCGGTAACATATTGTCTACCAACTTTATCATTTTCATCTATTATAGCATCATCTTCGTGTGGGTCATAGTAGTAATGAATAAGTTTGTTAGCATAATCATATTTAAGTATTCTAGATTCACTCATAGCTGGATGTCCAACATATCTGCAAACATAATTAACAATACGTTTAATTTGTTTAGGATTTTTACATTCAGTTTGAGGAGCGTGAACATAAAAACCATTGTCCACATTTTTGTATAACCAAGTACGTACCTTTTTGAATTCGTTAAGTTCATCTTCTAAGTTATTCTTTTTAAGGAACTTATACATTCTATCTAATATTTGTTTCATAAAAGATTTACGTAAAGATTCATAATTGAAATAATTGTAAGGTTTACGTTTTCCAGTATTATCAATAGTACATTCAGCTACTAATGTATGAATATGAGGATTATGTTTTATATCTCTACCAAAAGTATG
>JBGVRA010000013.1:0-11830 GCA_045127955.1 Anaeroplasmataceae bacterium | reverse complement strand
TTCAGTGTTTCCACCTACTACGACCATCTCTGACTTCCTATTCTAAACCTTTTTCGACCACTTTCGTGTGAATAGGACCTCCCGGGGTAAGATACTAATCTTTCGTTCCACAACCTCTAGATTTACTGTCTTGGTTTTTTTTTACGTTTTACCCTTTGGACTTCAGTTTGACTAGCAACCTTATCCACCATTTAGCCTTATCTAGTTTCTGTTCGTAGGCTCGAAAACTTTGCTACACCACTTCCTCCACCCCAGCATTACTGCTTTCGGTTTGTGGTTCACTACACTTGGCGGTAAACTACCCGTGACTGGACTTTCACCAGTAAGATTAGTGCCATGCCCGGCACACTAGTTAAAAAATACCAAGAATTTTTCTTGGTATTTTTAATTATATATTTCTTTTTAAATGAACTGAACATGAATGTTCGCCACAACTATGTGAATCATGTTCGTGGTTACACATTACTTTAGGATTATACTTTAATTCATTATTTAATAATGCATAAACTGCTTCATCAGCACTTCCATTTACTCCGCCATAAATTTTAATACCATTTGTTTTTAGGATTGTTTGAGCACCTCCACCAATTCCGCCACAAATTAAAGTATCAATGTTATGTTTTTTTAAGAATAAGCCTAAAGCTCCATGACCTTCACCATTAGTTGGGACTACTTCTTCTTTTATAATATTATTATTATTTTCTACATAATAAAATTTAAAATATTTTGAATGCCCAAAATGTTGAAATATATTTCCATTTTCATATGTTACTGCAATAATCATAATTAATCACTCCGCTATTTATTATAGCAAATTTTAGAAAAAATAAAAGGGGAAAATCCCCTTTTAATAAGCTATTTGATTACTAATAATCGCAAATATTATACAAGTTATATAAATAATAACTAGTTTTATAAGATCTTTTTTAGCTAATTTAAAACTTCTTTTATATGTTGCGTATAAAATATATGCCCCTGTAAATACAAATGCTAAGACCAAAGCTGAATCAGTTGAAAATCCACTACATACAATTGCATAATATGGAATCATAGTTTTATATGAAAAGTAAGATTCGCTAATTTGCATTGAATTTTCACTTTTTTCTTTTTTGTTAAGAATAAGAAATAATATAAAGAAAAGAGTAGCAACAATAGTATAAAATAACATTGATATTAAATCGATTGTTTTATATGTTGATGTTTGATTTTGAATTAGACGGATAAATATTCTATTTGCACAAGTATGAGGTGAGTATAAGAAAAAATAACTATTATAATCACCGATTGGTAAATGCCATATATAAAATATCATTAAAAATACAAAGCCTAAGAATATATAAAATATAATATTCATTATTCCATCTGCAACTGTGTTTCCTCTAGTATATACAAAACATATAATTGTATATATAACAATACTTAAGAATAAAAGTATTGGATAATATAAATATATATACCCCATATTAAATAGATTTTCTTTTGTAATAATCATTAAAATCATCCATAAATATGCAATTGTTAATGGAATTAATATTTCATATAATCCTACTAAATATTTAGTCAAATATAGTTTTTCTCTTTTAATTGGTAATGAATATTGTTGATCAACACTTATTTTTTTCATTTTAAAAGAAAATTCAAAAATAGGAACTATGCTTACTAATAAACATGCAAAAACTGTTAAATAACCTATAGGAACATTATCAGCAACTTTTTCAAATCTTACAATATGGTTATATTTTGCATCCCAAATAGGTTTTTCATATATAAAATTTGTATTAGATAACGCAACAGAAATAATAGTTACCATAATTACAGAGATAATTAATACTACATGTAATCTTTTCTTTAGAAAATAAATTAAATAATTTTTCATTTTAAATAACCTCTACTTTCTACTTCTATTATGAATAATTCTTCAAAATCAATAGGAATCTCATCAATAATTAGAGGATTAAAACTTTCAATTTTCTTCTTTAAATCTTCAATACTTAAATCACAAACAAATTTAATAACTCTACCCTCTTCTAGATAATTAACAAAATTGATATCAAATAAATCTTTATCAATATTTCTTTCAAAAGCTACTTGATATTTATGATAAGTACTAATTTTATCTTGGATATATCCAGATGATGATATTTCCATATTATCAAGTAAACCATATGAATCACAAATATCTTCTAATTCTCTTAAAGAGTGTGAAGATATAATAATAGTAGTTTGGTTATCTTCAACTAAATCTATAATAGCTCTTTTAAAAGTTAATCTAGCTAAAGGATCTAATCCATCAAATGCTTCATCTAACAATAAATATTTAGGTTTTATAGCTAAAGCTAAAGATATAAATACTTGTCTTTTCATCCCCTTAGAGAAATTATTCATTTGTTTTTTTAAAGGTATTTTAAAGTTATTTAAATAATTTAAATATTCCTGTTTATCAAAATTATAGAAAGTTAAATATAAATCTATTAATGATAGTGGAGTAGTGTTAGCACCATAAAAAGGTTCATCAGGTAAGAAAAATATATTATTTTTAATATTTTCATTTTCAAATACATCTTCACCATCAATTAATAACTGTCCTTGATCAGCTTCATATATTCCACTAATTAATCTTAATAAAGTAGATTTACCAGCTCCATTTATACCAACTAAACCAAAAATAGAACCATCATCAATAGTTAAATTTAAATTAGATAATACTTTTTTATCTTTGAAAGATTTAGATAGATTCTTAATTTCAATCATATTACTTACCTCCTATAAACTTCATTAACAATTTCTATTAGTTCATCACAACTAATACCCTTAGATTTAATATCTAGAATATAATCAATTATAAACTGATTATCTTTTTGTTCTACATTTTTAGAAACATAAACACCTTTTTTAGGTATTACTTTGATATAACCTTCTTCTTCTAAAACTTTATACGCTCTTTCAACAGTATTAGGATTAATACCTAGTTCCTTAGCTAAAAGTCGACAAGATGGAAGTTTATCATTTTCTAAAAATATTTTTAAATCGATATATTTTTTATATTGTTCAACAATCTGTTCATATACATTACCATTGCCTTTAAGAACAATATTCATACTATCACTCCCTTGTATTAACTGTACTAACTGTATTATCTGTATCAATCATAACATGATAAAAATATAATGTCAACATGAAAATAAAAAGACGTTTAAAAACGTCTAATTATTTTCATCAATTATGAAAAATTTTGAATATTTATATCCTATTATTACCATTATTATGATACATAAAATAATACTTGGAATCATATATGCACCATTATATAAAACAGAATACAAGAAAGAACTACCTACATTCCATGCATCACTTGGCCAGAATATTACTCCAGATAAGAAATGACATAAATATTTAGCAAATCCACCAATTAAACAGCCAATAATAATCCATTTAATCTTATTATTTTTCTTATACATTGCAGCAAATAAACCAGCAAATGCACAAAGTGGATATGCAAGCCAATAATCTAATGCTACTTGAGCAAACACTTTATACCAAGCATCAGATATTGCATATACTCCTCCTATCATTTGAGTTAAGCCTAAAATAAGACCTGTTACTAATCCACATACGAAGCCTCTACGATAGCACATAACAAAGATAGCTACCATTGCTATACCGATAGATCCTCCATTTGGAAACATACCACCTGTAATGAAGCCTTGAACTAAATCAAGGACAAAACCTAAGGCAGCGAAGATTGCAATTTCAGTAATTGCTCTCACAGATAAAATTTGTTTCATTTTCCTTCTCCTTAAAATAAAAAATATGTCCGCTAGGACATGCAAGAAAAAAGAATATAAGAAATATATATAAATATTCTCCTATTCCCTACGCTAGCATTACCTAGATCAGGTTATGGGTCGATACGCATGTATCCTCTCAGCCAGCATTGGCTCCCCTTAAGATGACAAATATATTATATCATTAGATGATAACTAAATCAAGATAGTTAAGTATTGAATAAATAAAAAAAGACTTTTTTATCTGTAGATACAATTAAAAAAGTCTTCCAATCTTTAAATTATAATGATTCTAACTATTAGCTAATTCATCAGCCAAATAATAATATTTAGTTAACAAAGAATCTAAATCTGAGAATGAACAATATATATTATTATACTTAGTATTCATATTATCGATAATTAAAACTTCATCATTTTCATAATTAATACATATGTACATACCATTTAATAAATAATCAGTTTCTTCATCATTAACATAAAATTTAATTGTACATACATCCATTAAAAAATCATCGATATTTTCTTCAGGTAATGTATAAATAATTCTTTTATATGTATTTCCATGAGAATCATCATCTTGACAAGTGATTTCAACACTTATGACATTATTTATTATTTCGTCATAATTATAGTAAAAATATTCTCTATTATCGGGTAGAGCAGGAATTATTAGTAATAGATATATAATAAAAATAATAAAAATTAAATCTAAAATCATATGCAATTATATTATTAATTAAATTAATAATTTCAAGTATAATTAAATTGTACTTAAAATTATACTTTCTCCTTCCTTAAGATTTTTTATAGTTATGAGTACAACATAACATTTATGTAATATTTTAAAATTGTACTTAGCAGTAATATATTTCATCTATCTAAATTTCCACACTGAATAATTATTAATTTATTAAAGAAAGATTTAACTATTGTCTTTTCTTTATATAATTATAAATTAGATATATCTCTAAATAATAAATAGCAGTTTAAGTTACTTAAATTTTTACATGATATAACATTTTAATTTTAATTTTTTATATTCTATTATAATAATAATTCGCTAATAATTTAAAAAACAAATCATTATCATGGCACCAGCAATTGTGTCCATCTACTTTAATACAGCCACGTGATATGATATCGTAACTCAAATCATTATAATATATACAAAAAGATATTCCAATATATGAAGGTGGAGATCCAAATGGTATTGACCATCTTATTTTCGATAAATCATTTAAAAAATCATTAAAAAGAGATTTATCAAATTTATATAAAATATTTCCTCTATTACTATTAATAACTTCAATTACTTGTATGGCTATAACTTCACCCCGATAATCATTAGAATCATAGTAATAATAATCTGACTTACATCCACTTAATACTAAGACAATAAAAACAAAATGTATAATCAATATTATTCTTTTAATCAAGAAAATTCACCTCCATCTTATTAATTTATAAATGGTTCTTCTATATTTTGATTATATATTTTATATTTTCAATTGTAAATATCATTTTTGTAAATTATATTATTATATTAATAAAAAAAAGACCAAATGGTCTTAATTTCCTAAATATTTTAATGTATATCCTACATACATTGAAGTTGCAGTTCTTAATGAATCTTCATCAACTATTAATTTCTCATTATGATGAGGTAATTTTGTATTTTCATTATCATTATGAGTTCCAATATAAGTATAAGTACCAGGTGCTTGTAATAATAATTCTGCAAAATCATCACCACTTAATGATGGTTCTCTTTCTGTAATTACATTATCATGACCAAATAAATCAACTGCAACTCTTTGGGCATCAAAAGTTGAGAATTGTTCATTGATAAGAGGTGAAGTAAAATCTTTCCACACTATATCACCTGTTGCATTAAATTCTTTAACTGTTTGGTCAATCATTAAAGTAATGCTTTCTTTAAAATATTCTCTTATTTCTTTTGAAAAACATCTAAGTGTTCCTTCTATATAAGCATCACTTGCAATAATATTATAAGCTGTTCCAGCTTTCATTTTTCCAATACCTACTAAATATCCTTTATCTTTGGTTTTAGAAAATTTTTTCATAGATGCAACAAATAAACTAGCAATATATAATGCATCTACTCCTTCTTCAGGAGTTGCGATATGACTTGATTTACCTTTAATATGAATCTTAAAGTAATCAACAGATGCATTATTAGCTCCATTAACACATGCAACAGTTCCTACTTTTAAATTAGATGCAATATGAACACCAAACACATTATTGACATTATTCATATAACCTTGTTCAATAAAAACTTTTGCACCAAAACCTATTTCTTCTGCTTGTTGGAAGATAAGTTTAATAGAACCATTAATCTTATCTTTATTTTTATATAAAATTCTTGCAGCACCTAATAATGAAGCAGTATGAATGTCATGACCACATGCATGCATAACACCTGGATTTACACTTTTGAATTCTAAATCTGTTTCTTCATTGATTGGTAGTGCATCAATATCAGCTCTTAAAGCTAAGATTTTTCCAGTATTCTTACCTACAATTTCAGCATATACCCCAGTTTCACCTACTCTAATTGGAGTCAAGCCAATATTTTTTAGTTCTTCTTCTATTTTAGAAGCTGTATTATATTCATTTTTTGAAATTTCAGGATGTTGATGAAAATATCTTCTTAGATCGATAATATGATCTAATAATTCATCAACTTCATTTTTAACTAAATCTATCATATTAAATTAAACTCACAAAATATGGAACAATTGTACCATTAAAAGTATCATTAATATAAGTTGCAGTGTTATCAGAAGTTAATACTTCAACTAATGCTTTAATTTTATCAGATGATTTATCAGATGCTCTACATGCTAAAATATTAGCATTAACATGTTGTGGATCTGCTTCTTGACATTTTAATTCATTAGCTGTTAAACCAGCCGCAATGGCAAATGTAGCATTAACTAAACCTAAATATACATCTTCATCATTTAATGATGCAGCAATCATATTTGTTGCGATTGGAGTAATTTTTAATTGTTTTTCGTTTGTTTTAATATAAGAATTAATATCTGTAGCATTAACTGTAGCAGGTAATTCATTTAATTCAATTAAACCAGATGCTTCTAAAATTTTTAAACATCTAATCATATTAGATGAATCATTTGCAATAGTAATCTTTGCTCTACTTGGAATTTCATCTACTGTAGCGATATTCTTTTTTGAATATCCACCGTATACACAATCATATAATTTAGCTGCACAGAATAAGTCTGTGTTATTTTTTTCATTATATGTATTTAAGAAAGGTTCATGTTGGAATAAATTTGCATCGATTGAACCTTCAGCAAGTGCTATATTAGGTGTATTGAAATCTGAAAATAATTTAATTTTAAGTTCATAACCTTTTTCTTTTAAGGCTTCTTTTACACTATTTAAAATAGGTTCACCAGGTTGAGACATAGTACCTACAACAATAGTGTTTTCACTATTTGTACCGCAACTTGTTAAATTAACACAAGTAAAAATACTTAATAATACTACTAATAAACTAATAATTTTTTTCATAATAATCTCCTTTTATTTAACTAATTTATAAATTAAATTTCCAAGTAATTGAACAGAAAGCACTAAAATAATTAATGTGATAACTGCATATGTCATGGCAAGTGAATCATAATTATTTAGACCATAATCAATCGCAAACTGACCTAAACCTGTACCACCAACAGAACCAATCATTGCGCTAAAACCTATTAATGTAACGATTCCTAACGTAATTCCTGATACAATTGCAGGTAGTGCTTCCCTTAATACAACTTTTCTTATAATTTGGAAAGTTGATAAACCTAAACTTGTTGCAGCTTCAATAATTCCACTATTAACTTCAATTAATGCATTTTCAATTAATTTTGCAAAAAATGGTATAGCAGCAACAGTTAAAGGAACAATAAATGCATCAGTACTCATTGAAGCACCAATTCCAGTCAATAACTTCATCACTGTTCTAGTAAAAGGTATTAACCAAAATATTAAAATATAGAAAGGGAAACTTCTAAAAATATTAACTATAACATCAAGTATTTTATATAAAACTTTAATAAATTTTCTTTTTCCTTTTCTAAGTAAGAATAAACAAGCACCAACAATCATTCCCATGATTATTGCTAGTATAGCACTAATTAATACTACGTATAATGTATCAGTTAAGAATACAGGTAAATATTTAGTTAAATACTCACTAAGCTTCATTATTCATCACCTCGCATCCAACTTGAGCTTTTTGAATATAATCTATTACATTATATTTATCTTCTTCTTTAACATTTATTATTAAAGAACCTAAAACATCATCTCTAAATCTTTCTAATTTACCCCAGCAAATTGAAAAATCAATATTTAATTCTCTAGCCATTTTAGTAATAAAATAATCTACAGAACAACTCTTAGGAAAATATAATTTAATATTAATTCCACCCTTAGGAAGGATTTCTTCTTCATTAATTAATGTTTGTAAGGCATTATTACTACTTAAGAAAACTTGATCAGTATTACCAACTTGTAATACCTTACCTTCATTTAAAACTGCAATTCTTTCACAAGCTTCTTTAACAACTTCCATTTGATGAGTTACAATAACAATAGTAATACCCATTTTTTCATTAATTTCTCTTAAAAGTTTTAATATAGATTTAGTAGTAATTGGATCTAAAGCACTTGTTGCTTCATCACAAAGTAAAATTTGAGGATTTAGTGCTAAAGCTCTTGCAATCGCAACCCTTTGTTTTTGACCACCTGATAATTGTCTAGGTTTTGATTTTAATTTATCAGATAATCCTACGATTTCAGCAAGTTCTTTTACTCTTTTTTCTATATCATCTTTCTTATATTTATTACATTCAAGTGGTAGTGCAATATTTTTATAGACGTTTTTAGTTTCCATTAATGAAAAATGTTGAAAAATCATTCCACAGTTTTTTCTATAATCTCTTAAATCTTTATGATTTAAATTAATAACATTAACCCCATCAACTAATACTTCACCTGACTCAATTTCTTCAAGCCTATTAATTGTTCTAAGTAATGTTGATTTACCAGCTCCACTTTGACCAACAATACCAAAAATTTCTCCTTGATAAATTGATAAATTAATATCATTTAATGCAGTAAGTTCGCCATATTGTTTTCTAACATTTTTAAATTCAATTTTAACCTTTTTCAAAATTATCACCTCTTGACAATAAAAAAATCGTCCTTATCTATTAGATAAAGGACGAATTAAATTTCGTGGTACCACCTTTGTTCACAAATACCTCACGATATTTGCCTTTTCGAGTACAATCATACTCTATCGCTTTAACGAGCGAACACGTCTTAATCTAAAATATTCGATTAAGCAGCTCCAAGACCATCTTCAGTTAATTGTTTAGGTTTCTCTTTCACCAAAACGAGAACTCTCTTGTACCTAACATAAAAACCTACTCTTCTCTTCATAGCTTTTTATCTATAAAACACATTAGAATTATATCTTTTATTAAAATAAAAGTCAATACAGTATATTTTAAATTTTTTTAGTTTTTAGCTTTAGCTTTTAAATATTCAAATAAAAAATACAATGGACATATAAATATAATAGAAAATACTATAATTTTAACACAACATAAGATTGTATCTAAGGATTTAAAATCATTAAATACACCATGAGTTGTTTCGTATGATGAAGAAATTGAAAGAATAATAATAGAAATTTCGATAACAATGATTAGTAATATCTCTAATTTGTTATAACTTTTAATTAATTTTTCTTCAAGAGTTTTATGCTTCATATACAGTTATAATTTTTTTTGCAATTTCTTTACATTCTTCTTCAGACACTAAATTACCTGTATTCATTACAAATGTTCCATTCCATTCGAATTCATCTTTATATTTTGGAACTAAATGAAAGTGAAGATGACCAAGTGTATCTCCATATGCACCATAATTAATACGATCAGGATTAAATGCTTTTTGGATAGCATTTGCAACATCACAAACATCCTTCATGAAAGCTTCTCTATCTTTTGCAGATAGATCTTTAATTTCAGCAACATGATCTTTTTTATACGCTACTATCATGCGTCCTTTATGTGATTGATCTTTAAAAACAATTACCTCAGAAACTTCTGTTTCAAAAGCTAAATAACCAAATTTAGCTAAACTTTCACCATAATTACAATATGGACAACCTTCTTTTTTCATATCTAATTCCTCCAAAATGTTTCATATATATATCTATTATACAACTTTTTATAAAAAAAATAAAGTATGCTCATGCATACTTTATAATCATTTTATTTATTTTTTAATTAAATTTACGATATCTTCTATTTCAAATAGTCCATAATTATAACCATTTTCAGGAGAAATTGAAACGTTTATCATTATATTCATCAATTCGTTATAATATTTACCAAATTCATAATTCAGATTATTTTCACTAATTATTTCATTTTCAATAATTTTATTAATAAATACCATAAAATATATTTTGTCATTTAATTTAATAATGTCAAAATATTCTAGACTTTCTTTAATATTATTTGAAAAATATAAATCATTATCAAAATCAGTAATAGTAATAAATTCTTTGTTAAATTCTATTTTAGACGACACATTATAATTGTTATTCGTAAATAGTGGTTTATAAATTTGATAATATTCGACATTATTATCTACGTTATTATTGGTCAATAAATCAATCTTTTGACTTGCTTTATTAATTTGAAAAGCTACAATCAACTCATTTCCTTTGTAATATTTTTGAATATCATTTTCATTTTCATAACCAACCCAAATATATTTATCGCAACAACAATAATCAATATATTCAAAATCGTGTGCTGGATTTAAATATGCACAGGCATAATAATAGTTATTATTATCATACTCAACATACATCAAATCTTCACCATTTTTTATTCTATCTATTTTTATTTCAAATGATGTAGGTCCAATTTCATATTCAACGAATTTATTTTTTAAATAAATAATCAATTTGTTAATTAAATTATCTGATAGATTGATTGATTTATAGTCACTTGAATATATATTATATATATCAGCTAATTTATAAAAGTAATTTTCATTAATAATTTCATATTCACATGGTTTAATTAAAATATTTGAATTTATATATAGTTCATTATTTATATATTTGCACATAAAAGAATCAAATATAACTTCATAAAAATCAATAGCTGTTATATATTTATCAACTATTAAATCACCTAAATATAAATAACAATCATATTGTTTAATTTCATTATAGAATGAGGTATCATCTATTTCTAAAAATACTTTTTTTGTTTCATTATTATTAATTTTTAAATCAAAAGATTTTACAATACAAACTAAGAATTTATCCGATAAATCTTTGATTTCATTTTTATCATTAAAATCATACCAAATAAGTTTATATTCTTCTTGATTAATTAATTTATTTTCAATTGCATATTCATATTTTTTTAAATAATAGTTTACACCACTCCATGCGTAATAGTTATTTTCAATGCAAATTTCTATATCATCTAGAATTGTTTTAATGTTATTTTCTAAATATCCACATATATAATTATCGTTTTCTTCTATAGAAATTAGTTTTGTCTTATCTTTAAATGTAATTAAACTTTCAATATAAGGATTATTTTTCTTCATTGTTTCAATTTCAAAATATTCTTTTATTTGATCATTTAAAGTATCAGAATGCTCTGATATTATATATTGTTCTTTGTTACATGCTAGTAAAGATATAGATATAAATAATAAATATAGATAAAATTTTTTTTTCATAAAAATACCACCTTTTTTTTTATTATATCAAAAAAAAAAAAAAAATAAAGTATTTCTGCATAATTATAAAAATAATATAAGTTGTAAAATATAAATTGACACTTATTTTATTAGAATTATGCATAAAGAAAGAACACCCCTAGGGGTGTCGCTGCAAAAAAAATAAAAAAGTCACATTAATTGTTGTATAATGAGATTGCCAAAAAACATTAGAA
>JBGVRA010000012.1:0-7731 GCA_045127955.1 Anaeroplasmataceae bacterium | reverse complement strand
TTCAACATGTGGGATACTTTAATAATTAACCTCAAAAAAGCTGGTCGCTATATTATAATTAACATATGACCAATTTTTATTTCATCTATTACCTAAAATAACACCTTGGTGGTTGCATAATTAACAGATGAGTATTTCATCTATTTGCAAGCACCACTCTAAGCGTAATATAAATAGATGTTTAATTTTTAATATATGTAACTGCTCGCACAATAGGAATTTATCTATTAAGACTATCTTCTATAATCCTATATACTTTTTCAGACCAATCCCATATATCTTTACAATCATTTTCAATATAAATAATCTTATCATTTAGATTAGCCGGGATATATAATCCTAATATAATGGATTTATCTGTTCCAATTCGAATCAATAATTGTGGATATTATAGGGTTCATACTGGCCCAATCATTAAAACAGAACATCCAGAAGGTAGAAATGATTATCAACTTTTATATATCGCTCACGGAAAAGGTCATTTCTTCCTTAATGGAAAAGAAACTATCGTAACAAAAGGTAATATGGTTTTATTCCGTCCAGGTGAACCACAAGTATATTATTACTATGCTCAAGATAAAACTGAGGTTTATTGGGTCCACTTTACCGGATCACAAATTGAAGAATATCTTGCTCATTATGATATACCTCGTGATGAAAATGTTTTTTATACTGGCGCTTCTCCCGATTATCAATGGCTGTATAATCAAATGATTCAAGAATTACAATTAAAAAGAGCTAACCATGAAGAATTATTAAGAATTTTACTGCTTCACGTTTTATTAATGATTAATAGATACTTAAAAGAAGGACATCAATCTGGTAATGATGTTATGAATGAAGTTGAAAGGGCAGTTAATTATTTTAATGAAAACTATAATAAACCTATAAGTATTGAACAATATGCTGAAGAACATATAATAAGTAAAAATTGGTTTATTCAATGTTTTAAAAATATTATGAAAGTTACTCCTATGCAATATATAGTTCAATTAAGAATATCAGTTGCTAAAAATTATCTAGAATCTTCTAATAAAAATATTACTGAAATTTCAGATGCTGTTGGATATGATAATCCTTTATATTTCAGTAGATTATTTAGTAAATATACCGGAATGTCACCTAAAGAATATAGACATAAATTCCATATGAAAAATGAATAATAATACAAAAAACTCAACCATTTACTTTTGGTTGAGTTTTTTTATTTATATACTTTATTCTTTGATTATTATATTATTATTTTCAAAATCAATAATATATTTATGTAAAGGTTTAATCTCTTCAGAAATAATTTTACTAGCTAATAATGTTTCAATATTTTTAGAAATAAATCTTTTTATTGGTCTTGCCCCATATTCATATGAAAAAGCACTATCTATAATATATTGTTTTAATGAATGAGTAAATTCAATTTTAATTTTGTTTTCTTCTAATCTTTTTACTAATTCAAGTAACATTTTATCAACAATTTTTATACATACATCTTTTGATAGCGGGTTAAAAGTGATTATTTCATCAATTCTATTTAAGAATTCAGGCTTAAATGTATGATGTAATAATGCATCAATTTGATTAAAGCAATCATTATTATTTTCCAATAAAATATCGCTACCTAAATTACTAGTCATAATTATAATTGTATTTTTGAAATCAACTGTTCTTCCTTGAGAGTCTGTGATTCTACCATCATCTAAAATTTGAAGTAATAAATTAAATACATCCGGATGAGCTTTTTCGATTTCATCAAATAAAACTATTGAATAAGGATTTCTTCTAACTGCTTCTGTTAATTGTCCTCCTTCTTCATATCCGATATATCCTGGCGCTGCACCAATTAATCTAGAAACTGAATAACGTTCCATATATTCAGACATATCAATTCTAATTATATGACTTTCAGAATCAAATAAAGCTTCTGCTAAACTTCTTGCTACTTCTGTCTTACCAACACCTGTAGGACCAAGACATAAGAATGAGCCAATAGGCCTATTTTGATCTTTGATTCCAGCTCTTTGTCTAATAATAGCATTACTTACTAATTCTAATGCTTCATCTTGACCAATAACACGTTTCTTTAATGTTTCTTTCAAACCAAGTAGTTTTTCTCTATCTCCTTGCATTAATTTAGAAACAGGAATATTAGTCCATCTAGCGATAATTTCAGTAACTTTATCTTCATCAACTACTTCGCTTAAGATTTTATCTTTTTCTTCATTGATAGTATTAATTTGCTTTTCAATATTTGGAATTATAGAATATTGATATTCGGCAGCCTTATTATAATTACCTTCTTGTAAATAATTATCTAATTGGAATCTAGCTTTTTCTAATTCTTTCTTTAATTCATTTATTCTATTAATTTCCTTCTTTTCTTGTTCCCATTTTGTCTTTAGTTCATCTAATCTTTTCTTAAATTCTTTTAATTCATTTTCGATTTTTAAAAGTCTTTCTTTACTTAATTGATCTTTTTCTCTAGAAAGTGCAACTCTTTCAATTTCTAATTGTAATATTTTCCTATTTAATTCATCAATTTCTATAGGATTACTTTCAAGTTGCATTCTTATTGAGGCACAAGCTTCGTCTATTAAATCAATAGCTTTATCAGGTAAAAATCTGTCTGTAATATATCTATTTGACAATGTCGCAGCACTTACCAAGGCTGCATCGGTAATTTTCACTCCATGAAAAGATTCAAATCTTTCTTTTAATCCTCTAAGAATAGAAATAGTGTCTTCAACAGTTGGTTCAGTTACTAAAACTTTTTGAAATCTTCTTTCTAAAGCAGCATCTTTTTCAATATAAGTTCTATATTCATTTAATGTAGTTGCACCAATGCAATGTAGTTCGCCACGAGCTAACATTGGTTTTAACATATTTGATGCATCTAATGCACCATCCGATTTACCAGCTCCAACAATTAAGTGAATTTCATCGATAAACATAATAATATTGCCATTTGATTCCTTCACTTTAGTTAAAACAGCTTTTAATCTTTCTTCAAATTCACCACGATATTTAGCACCTGCAACTAAAGCACCCATATCTAGTTCATAAATTGTTTTATTTTTTAATCCATTAGGAACATCTTCTTTTACAATTCTTTGAGCCAATCCTTCTACAATTGCAGTCTTACCAACACCAGGCTCACCAATTAATACCGGGTTATTTTTTGTCTTTCTAGACAAAATCATTATGATGTTTCTAATTTCATCATCTCGTCCTATAACAGGATCCATTTTTCCGTTTTTAACTTCCTCATTCAAGTTTCTACCAAATTTTTCTAAAATATTTTCATCATTATTATAATCTTGCATTTGCATATTATTCACCCCTTTTTAGCACTCTTTACTTCTAAGTGCTAATTATATTATACCACTATTTTTGGCACTTTCAAGTATGGAGTGCTAATTTTGAAAAATAAATTTAAAAAATCCTATGGTTATTGTTAGTTTAACCATAGGATTAATAATTTATTCTTTTAATTACTATAATTTTTAGCCTGTGTCATAAATAATTTATAATATAAACCGTCTTTTTTCTTCATTAAATTTTCACGAGGAGTTTTGGTGCAAATTCAATCGCAGGTAGTGCCAACCTTATGCTCACAATGACCCTCTTCAGTGGCAACATATTCAAATTCAAAAGCACCGCCAATTATCGTAGTATATCCACACGCAGTAACATATTATTTAAATTTAATAGTAAATGTAGTACCTTTACCAAGTTGACTTTCTACATTTATTTTATATCCATAAAGAATACAAATGTGCTTAACAATTGATAAACCTAATCCAGTACCTGATGATTCTCTAGATCTAGCCTTATCAACACGATAGAATCTTTCAAAGATGTGTTCTAAATCTTCTTTTGAGATTCCAACACCAGTATCAGAAATTGTAAGTTTATTTTTTGATAATTCGATTATTAATTTACCATTTTGATTATTATAAGCAACAGAATTATCAATAATATTTTTTATTAATTTGTATAAATCACTTTGACTTGCTTCTATTGAAATCTCTTCTAAGTTAGTGATAACTTCAATATTTTTAGATTCAATTAATGGTTTTAATTCTCCTAAACAATCACCAATTAATTTATTAATGCTTACATTTTCAAGTAAAGTTTGAACATTGTTTTCTAATCTTGATAAATCTAGGATTTCTTTTATCAATTTATTCATTCTTTGAGCTTCTTTGATTGTTCTTAAGGTTGCATCTTGGATTTCTTCATTTGTAGTAAGAATACCTTGTTGAATTAATTGTTGATATCCAATAATTGAAGTTAATGGACTCTTTAATTCATGAGATGCATTTGCGAAGAATTCTCTTTTTAATGAATTCATGTTTTCTTGCAATGTAATATCAGTCATTAAAAGTGCAGTTGAATTTGACCATGTACTTTCTAAAGTATTAATATATAATAAATATTTTTTACCATTCAAGTCTAAAATAGTTTGATTTTCTTTTTTTGTTTTTATTGTATTTTTTATTTTTTCTTGTATTTCTAAGTCTCTAAATAAATAGATAAATTTTTTATATAAAATATGTTCAAGTTCAAAACCAAATAAAGATAATGCATATTTATTTATTAAAGAAACTTTACCATCATTATCTAATAATACTAATCCTTGATTCATATTATCTAAGATATATTTAGATTTTTCTTTTTCATTAGATAATGAAGTTACTTTTTCATCTAAAAGTAATGTTAATTCATTTATCTTAGAAGAAAGATGTTCAAATTCTGTTTCATTAGATAAATCATTACCTAAAACTTCTTCTAATTTATTTATTTCTTTTTTTATTGGATGAAGAGTCTTATTATAGAATAACACCGTAATAAACGTTGATATAGATAATATTATTAATAACGATATAAGACCAAATATTAAATAATTACTAATAAATGAATTTAATGATTCCACTGGAATTGCTAAACGAATAAAGTAGCCATTATCTAACGTTGCAAAATACATCATATTAACATTCAATGATTTTGAATATCTAGTAACATATTGTTCTAATTTTTTTAATTCTTCTCTATCTAGATGATTTTCAGCTTCTACAAGTGTAGAATCGATAATTACTTCTCCTTTAGTATCTATAATTGTAATTCTTACTTCTTTATTTGAAGATGCAATTACATTTTTTGCTTCTTCAAAATTTGATCCATCAAATATTTCGCAGGCTATGTTTGAATAAGTTAATAATTCATCTTCAGCAGTTTTATGATTTTGATTATTAATATAAATACATGAAACTGCAAATAATACTAAAACTGTTAATATTGTGCTTATTATTTCTATAAAAATTATTTTACGTTTCATAGTTCTACTTTATATCCTATTCCATAGACAGACTTAATAATTGAACCATCTTCATCGTTGATTTTACTTCTTAATGATTTAACATGCATATCAATGGTTCTAGATTCTAATACACCATTATTACCCCAAATGTGATTGAAGATATCTTCACGTGATACAACTTCACCATTTCTTTTCATTAAAAGTTCCATAATTTGGAATTCTTTATTAGTTAATTCGATAAGTTCATTATCTTTATAAAACTCATGTTTTTTAGAGTCTAATATGAAATTACCTCTTATTAGTCTTTGTTTTTTATAGAATCTTCTAGCCTTAGAATTTACTCTAGATATTAATTCCATAATATCAAATGGTTTTTCAATATAGTCATCTGCCCCTAAATCAAGTCCATCAACTTTATCCATTACCATTTTATTAGCTGACACAATAATAATTTGAATATCATCATTTTCATCATCTTCTCTTATCATTTTTAGAATTTCATCACCTTGAATATTAGGAAGCATCATATCTAATAAAATTAAATTAGGTTTTTGTTCTTTAAATCTATCAATAAATGATTCACCATCATTAAAAGATTCAACTATATAACCTTGTTTAGATAATGCAACTTTTAATAAGTGTGCGATGTTTTTATCATCTTCTACAGAATATATTAAATAGTTCATGAGTAACCTCCTAGATAATTTTTTTATCTTTATGAAAACCACTAATTATGTAAATGACCCATTCAGCAATATTAACTGCATGGTCAGCGATTCTCTCTATATATTTTACCACAAGAGTGGTATAAACTGCAAAGGAAGATGAACATCTTTCTTCATTTGACATTTGAATTATTGATTCAATTAATCTTGAATACATTTCATCTACAATATCATCTCTATCAATTACTGTTTGTGCTAAATTGTAATCCTGTTTTAAATATGATTCAATAGAATCTTTTACCATGCTTAATGTTAATTTGACAACTTTATTTATCTCTTCGTTAGAGTGTTTTTCAGTATTTTTTAGTTTTAAAGAAAATTCTAAAACGTCTTCTGCGTGATCCCCTAATCTTTCTAAATCTGATATTAATTTTAATATACCTGATACTTTTCTTAAATCACTAGCAAAAGGTCTTTCAGTTAAAAGTAAATGCATGCATTCACCTTCAATCATTCTTTCTAAATTATCAACAATATCATCATTTACAGGATATTCTTTTTCTTCATAATTTAGATATGCATCAAAGGCTAATTCTAGGTTTTTCACTACTGAGTCTGCCATATGCATCATAGAGCTTTCTAAATATTCAATTCCTCTTAATAAGTTCATTTTATCCAAACCTTCCTGTAATATAATCTTCTGTTTTCTTGTTTTTAGGAGCTGAGAATAATTCAATTGTTGGAGCGCATTCAATTACTTCTCCTAACATAAAGAAAGCTGTATAGTCAGATACACGAGTAGCTTGTTGCATATTATGTGTGACAATAATAATTGTGTATTCTTTTTTTAGTTCATTTATTAATTCTTCAATTTTTAAGGTTGCGATTGGATCAAGTGCACTTGTTGGTTCATCCATTAATATTACTTCAGGTTCCATCGCAATACATCTAGCAATACATAATCTTTGTTGCTGACCTCCAGATAATCCTAAAGCTGAATCTTTTAATCTATCTTTTACTTCTTCATATAAAGCAGCTTTTTTTAATGATTCTTCAACTATTTTATTTAAAACTTCTTTATTTTTAATACCTTGACATCTTGGACCATAAGCGATGTTATCATAAATAGACATCGGAAATGGATTAGGATTTTGAAATACCATTCCTACTTTAGTTCTTAAATCTAAAGTATTCATTTTACTTATATCTTGTCCTTCATATAAAATGGTTCCATCGACCCTACATCCTTCAAATAAATCATTCATTCTATTTAAACATCTAAGTAATGTTGATTTACCACAGCCAGATGGTCCTATAAATGCAGTAACTTTATTTTTATATAATTCTAAATTTATTTTCTTTAGAGCTTGTTTTTCTCCATAAAATAAATCAACATTTTCTATTTTAAATACAGTTTCCATGTTCTACTCCTGATTTTTTAATTCTTTATTGTATTCATCTATTTTATATAAAGTTGAAACTTCTGTTATAAGTCCAAAACCAAGTAATAATATACTTATTATTAATACAATATTATTTGGGTAAAGTATTGATAAACAAAATGGAGCTATAATAAATAAAACTAAAATTCCAATTGCATATAATATATTTTTATTTCTATTTTCTTTAATATTTTTTAATTCGTTCATTTTAAGCCTCCGAAAATTTATTTAACTTCTTTCCTATTATTTTAACTATGATATTTAACAACAATACCATCATCAAAATCACAATTGATATCGAACATGCAAG
>JBGVRA010000011.1:0-1715 GCA_045127955.1 Anaeroplasmataceae bacterium | reverse complement strand
CAATATTTTTAACTTAAGCGTTTAATATTGTAAATATACAAAAAAAGGAATAAAAACTCACTATAATAGAGGAACTAAACTTCTAAAATAGTGATTTTTTTTATTTTTATGCATTATTAAAAAAATGAAATTAATATATTTCACACTACTAATATGTATATTTATAAGACATTCGCGATTTATTTTTTACATTTCCACGTTTAGCTTTTCTATTTTCTTTTATAGGTATTAATGTTGTTTTTATAAGCATATTAACAATATCTAATTCTTTAAATCTTTCTGGTGATTCATAAAACATCAACGATCTTAAAAAATGTGATTTTACAATTCCAATGGACTGATTAACGTTTCTTTTCATTTTATATGTATATCTTTCCTGAGGAATTTCATGTTTTAAGTTTGTCTCAATAATTAAAAGATTAATAATGTTATATAACCACACACAAGAATAAATATCTTGTCTAACCAATCTATTTCTATAACCACTAAATTCTTCTATTTTCATTCTATTCTTTAACACATTATACGCAGTTTCAACATTCCATCTTAAATGGTACAATTCCTTAAGGGCCTCAATATCAAATTCGTCATCTGTTAAGTTTGTAAGTAATATCTCTTCAGAACTAGTTTCGTTATCATTGATTAAAATTTTAGCTATTCTTAGATGATATGTTGTAGATGATAATTTTTTATATAATTCTATATTATCCCTATAATATCTAAGATTTTCTTTTGAAATTTTAATCTCAAAAAATTTATTTTCTCCGCATTTTAATTCGTCATGATATCTTCTTAAATGATCATTACGTAATCTGAAAAGAAATTTCTTATTATTTTCTATCATAAAATCAACTAATTCGATAGAATAATAAGCTCTATCAAATATAGTAATTGTTTTACCGATATTTCTTTTATTTAACTCAGATATATGTTTTGTAGCCATTTCTCTTTCACTAAACTTGTATTTTTCTATATCAACGTCCAATATTAATTTATTGATACAATCATATAAGGTTGATAAGCTTCCTATTGCAGGATAATTATCAACGTTACGTTCCTTCTTAATAGGCCCTACACCATATAATTCCTTATTTTCTTTCGTAGATGGTAATATAAAATCAGACCCATCAATTGCCGTAACATAATATCCATTTAATTTAACCAAGGTCTCTTTATATTTGTCATAATGTTGATATATAAAATCATTAGACATCAATTTTATAGCTTCAGGATTAAAATTCATACGGGCTTTATAAAAACCAACAATAGATATATCTAAAGGTTTATCTATATCTCTATAATAATCAACTAACTCAGCAAATTGTGTTTTACCTTTTTGGGCAAACATTTGAAGTAATAAAGGATAAGGACCCACTTTCCTATTTCTAGTAAACGCGGTAGGATTATCACCTCTAATGTTATCAAGATAGGATTCAAAATTAGAGTGTAAGAAATCACTAACTTCTGAAATTGTATTAACCTTCATATATACTACCATCCTTATATAAAAGTTTAGGTTTTTCTTTAGAAAAAGCAGCTTTCAAATATGGGATTTGATTTTCCTCAACAATTCCGAGATAAGCAATTGTTTTTTGAATAACCTTTCCACTTTCCCTTTTAGACTCAACCAAAGAAGCATAAAATTTATTATTTTTATTCCATACTCTTAGATACATATAAACACCAACTTTCACACTACATATATTATAATATAT
>JBGVRA010000010.1:0-18103 GCA_045127955.1 Anaeroplasmataceae bacterium | reverse complement strand
GCCTTCTTTATCCCAATTTCTTAAAGTTTGAGCAGTAACTCCTAATATTTGAGTTACTGTTTTAGATGAATAATATTTCATAATAAAAAAACTCCTTAAACTATAATATATTTTCATTATATCATAGTTTTATAGAGTTTTATAGTATTAACTATACTGTTTTAAAACCTTCATATGCTGTGTTTCATTCAACTACTGTACCACCAACTTCATTTATTATACTCTTCCAAAATGAAGGACGTAAAAAATTTTGGTTTCCAGGTTCACCAGAATGTACCTTCACGCACACATTTCCTTCTAATTTATAATTAATATGTTTATATAATTTTAAAACAGCTTCACCTGTAATTTCTTTTGTAAAATACACTTTAGATTTCATTTTTTTCTCCTATAACACTAATAAAATTTTTATGAATAACTAAATAAAACGGATGATAATTATCTTTATATATTTTAGAATGACTGATTAAATAATTACTACTTAAATATTTATTAATATATTCTTTATTATCTAAATTAATCAATTCTTTAACTTTATTAATAAACACTTCTTCATCATTAACAATATCTAAAGATAAATTAAAAGCCTTAGCCAACTTAGAAAAATCATGATATTTCTCATAATATGGCTTTAAATATACTCTTACATATTTATCACTTATTTCTTCAATCATATCATACTTATAATCAATATCTTTAGCTATATTATATTCTTTCATTAGATTATTCATAATAAGTTCTTCATCCATTTTAAGATGTCGAGGTCCTAATTGTCCTTGAAAAATAAGTTTTAACTTATCTTCTAATTGCATTAAAGGATATTTCTTTAGATGAACATTAATCATTTTATCACCTTCATAACCATATTATAGTCTAATTTTGTCTTATGTTTGCTATCCATAGGTAATTTTTTAAACTTATAATAAATAACATTATCTCTTTTTTTACTCAAGCTTCCCTCATAAACAAAATAGATATTATTATTATACCAAAAACTAAAACCTTTTTTAATACCAGGATTTTCATTTAATAAAACTTCATCAAAAACATAATTATAAAACTCACCCTTAGAATACTTCTTACGACCTAACACCTTTAATTTAGAACCTTCTATACATCCTAAATCCCCAGTATAATGTCGACTAGCCGTAAGTATCGCATCACCGCTAATAACAATCTCTTCATCAATTATCTTAACATCAACACCTAAAATATTATTATCAAAAGATAAATCATGATAATCATCTAAAGATGTTTTAGCTATCAATACACCCTCACTAGCACCATAGACATAATTAATATAAGCATTAGGATATAAATCCTTTATTTTATTTACTTCATTTTGATATAATATAGCTCCACCTAAAAACATATATTTTACATTATTCATCCTTTTTTTATTCTTTAAAACTTTAACAATAGGCATCAATATAGTATCATAATCTAATTTTTTATTAATTTTATTATCAATTATAGCAGTTTTACCTAAAACAAGTAAAAGTAACATGTAGATAGGAAGACCACATAAAATAGTATTAGACTCATTAAAATTTATATTATCATTAAGTAAATTTATTTGTTTTTCTAAATCACTAATCTTCCTATTAATAATTTTATGATTACCAGTAGTCCCAGATGTAAATGTAGTTAAAACAATATTATTATTATTATTTTCATATTCAATATATTTGTTATCATTTTTAGAATATCTAGAAATATTAATAAATTTTAATTTAGGTAAAATAAACTTTAAAAATCTTGATTTATTGTCAATAAAACACAACTTAACATCAACCATATTAACTAAATTAGATACTTTTTTCTTATCACTAAATGAATCAATAACAATAATATTTAATCCATAATAAATACTAGCTAACATGCATAAATAAAAATTATAAGAAGGAATTATAAACAACAAAACCTTATCATTAGGCTTTAAATTATGAGATTTAAATAAATTAATCATCTTAAATATATCTTTTAATAAATTATCATAACTTATCTTTTTATTTTTATATATTAAAGCTATTTTATTATTATTTTGAGAATTTTCTATAAACTTATTAACTATATTATTTTTCATAAACTAAAATATCCTTATAATAAAAACATAAATCTTCTTTTAATTCGACATTAATTTTATTAAACTTATAATTAAATTTTCTATCATTTTGCATATTCCAAAATATTACTCTACCATTATCATTTAAACAATCATATATTTTAAGACTTAACTCATTAGTCTTATCAACACTCATATATTCAAAAATATCAGATAAATTCATATAATCATATTTAATATCTAACGCATCTTCAAACTCACATAATCTAATTTCTAATTTATCAATATTAGTTTTAATCTTATTAAAATTATCTTCTTCTAAGTAATAAGGTAATTTCTTATATTCATTATAAATAACATATTGTAAATAAGGATTATCTTTATTTAAATTATGATAAATTCCTAGTTCAAATCTTTTCTTAAGAAGTAAAGATAAATCACCTTTATTATATTTAAAATAATCTTTATCTCTTCCTACTCTTTTCATAACAAACTTAGAAAAGAATAACTTAAATAAAAGTTTAAACCTTAGATTATTAAATTTATTTTCATAAAAATATCTTTGTTTTAAAATATCACTACAATTCATAAAACCATCAATTGTTTTCTTACTATGAATAAGTTTTAAAACCTTATTCCTAAACACTTGGAAATAATATTCAAACCTACCAGCATTAACAATTTTAATATCACTAATCAAAAAAGAAAACTCATCAAAATAGGATCTAGTATCTCTATCTAGATAATCTCTAATCTTTAAATACATACCATATGAATCACCATCATCTATCCCAATTAACACCCTAAATTCATCATAAGATAAATATTTAATCCCCATCTTTTTTAAATTACACAAATAAATTTGAGCAGGATTATTATCAACACAAACAACTCTATCTGAATTTAAATTAAGCATTGCTAAACTATTATCTAATCCAGAAGCAATAGATAAAACAATCTTAGGATTATTAGCATATCTTAAAACCATGTTAACATCTTCATGACAATTACTATAATGAATATAATATTTACTTTTATAATAATCCTTAATCTTCAAGTCTAATCTCTCCTTTTAAACCATCTAACGTAACCAAATCATTATCCTTAATAATACTACAAACATCACACACATTAACAACTGCCGGAAGCCCCATCTCCCTAGCTACTACAAAACTATGAGATAACATTGAACCATGCTCAACAATAAGCCCACTAGCCCTAGGAAATAACATAATCCACCCAGGGTCAGTTCTTTTAGTTAAGATAATATTAGAATCAATAAGCTTGTCTTTAGTAGATTCCATATAACTTACCCTAGCTTTTACAACTCCAGCTCCACTAGGTATTCCACACAAAGCCCCACTTGCCTCATAATTTAAAACAGGTAAAGCTTTATCACCGTAAAAAACAACACGATCATAAATCTTTTTATCACGATTTTCTTGTTCATATTTTTTTCTTATTTTAACTAATTCTTTAAAATTACCACACCCTGATAATACTTCATTCTTAGCTAAATAAAAAACATCTCTTGGATCATCTAATAAACCCATATTATAATAATTTTTACCAAAATTAAGAAATATATTTCTAACAACAGAATAAATATAAGTTCTTTTAATTCTTAATCGTTCTCTATTTTTAATAAACTTCTTACACTTATTAACTAACTTTTCTAAACGCTTATCAACCTTATAAGCATCATCAATTCTTTTTATTTTAGGGGCATTAACCAACTCTTTTAAGCACCTATAAACCATTAAAGGATCTTCAATCATAGTAATAGTTTCAAGTTTTAATTCATCCATAACTCTAGAACCATAATTTAGGACATAATCGCTTATTAAAGCTGTAATTTCTAAATTCTTATCATGATATTTATCATATAATTCTTCTACCGATAAATTCATAAAATCATTACATAAACCTTCATCTTTTTTAATAAAAGAACTAATCAATTCTAAATTATTAGCACTGCCAACGCTTAACACATCACCATGATTAGATAAACATCTATTAATATCAACAAAATCATAGCCTAATTTATTTGATTTATCTTTTAATAAACCATAATAAATCATAACAGCACAATCATTAATAATAGGTGTTGAAAAATCAGCTACAATATCATTTTCAATTTGTCTATATAATTTTAGTAATTCTTCATTACTTAAATTAATAGTTTTACCATAATAAGGTAAAACCACCCTATTAAACTTATCAATAAAATCATTACTTAATTTATCAATATTTTTTACTTTTTTAATAAATAAATACCCAAGTTTAATAATATCAAAAATATTCATCTTTACTTTCTTTTGTAATGATGAACTACTATTTACACCCATCATATTTTCCATATAATTTGAAGATTTTTTAAATGAAAATATACTAGTAAGATGATACCAACTATTTAAATTATAATATATTTTACCTTCATAATAATATAACATATTAGCCAGTGAATCACTTAAACCATCCATAATCTTATATCTTACATGCCCTGCCTTTAAAGTACATGAATAAACATCTTTATACACATCTTTTGCAAAAGTATAAGTTAAATAAGAAGTAAAACCATAATAAGATTCTCTAATATTAGCATTATCAATAACTAAACTTCTCTTATGAGGATTAAAATCATTATACACAGTAATAGGTCTAGCCTGTAAAAAATACACCTTATTACCTTTACACGCAAATTCAATATCGACAAAATAATCACATTTACTAATTACTTCTTTTACCATAACCATGATTTTATCAATCATTTTTTTACTTAAAATATCTTCACCTTTAACTACTACATTACCACCATTAAGCGTATAAGTTGAACCACTTACACTACCATCAACTAAAGCCTCACCTAACCCCTTAGTAACACTAATAACAACCTCATCAGGATTATTAGTAATAGGATTAATCGTATTAATAACTCCAGCATAACTAGATGAAACCATCTCTTGAACAATAACAGCTATCTTAATATCACAAGTATTAAGATTATTATTTTTACGGTAATTAATTGCCGTATCACTAAAAGCACTATCTCTAACTTTTTTTATTGAATCTAAAATATCTTCTTTTTTAACATTTAAAAAAGACTTATGAATTCCTGCAAAACTATGACTTTTACTATCTTCATCAATAGCTGAAGATCTTACTGCATACATCTTATTTTTAGAAAATAACCTATTTATTTCATCCCTTAATAACTCATAATTTGGATTATCAAAAAAAGATGAAGGGCACACCATAACTTTAGGAGTATTTTTAATATTCAAATTAATTAAATTATAGGCTTTTCCGCCAATTAAAGAAACAGCACCATTCTTAACAAATATCATATTTTACTCCTTTCTAACCAGTATAAAATCAACAATAATAAACACTAAACTAATAATAAAAAAAATATAACTAAACTGCATCTCATAAAAAATAATTAAAAAAATAACACTAGGAATAAATAACACCTTTATATATTTAAAATAATAAGAAATAAAGATTAATATTAATAAAATCAAAAAATAATAATATTCAAACACTATACTAAAACAAATAAATAATAAACCTAAAATACATCCTAATATCTTTAATAAATTTTTAGAAAATAAGACTTTATTATTACTTAAATCTTTTTCATAATCCAAAATATCATCTAAAACTCTAACCAAATAAAAAAATAAAGAAGTAAGAATAAGACCAATATTAAAAAATCTATTCCCATTAAAAATAAAATATATCAAACTATAAATAATAAATACCAAAACAACTGGCATAAAATATCTTTTTATTACCAATTTATACACATTACCACCATCTTAAAGAATAAATTTTAGCCTTAATCATCAATAAATAATAATTTATTTTAGAATACTTACATAACATCTTAATCTCTTTTTTAGCAACATCTTTATCAATTCTTTTTTCCATAAGTTTATATGCCATCTCTTTAGTAATAATCTTATCTCTTATCATAACACTATATTCTGGCATTAAATGACTTCTTCTAGCAGTTAAATCTTTTAAATATAAAGCCCCATTATGAATCAAACAATCAAAATGTTCTTCTTCACTTTCTAACTTCCAAGATGTATTAGCCTCTAAAAAATCAATAATTTCATCCTTGTTATAATCATGGTATAAAAAATAAGAAATAAAATCCCTAAAACCATATTTATAAGCATCGCCAAGTAATTCATTTTTAATTCTATAAGCTAATTTTTTATCAACCAACTTATCAATCATCTTAATAACATTATTATATAATTCATCTAAATTAACATCTTTTTTTAACCCAGCATCAATAAAAGGTTTAAAAACATCATCAAAATCCTCATTATAATTTCTAAACATTTGATATGGACTTCTACCATGAACACCAATTCTAGCATTAACCTTAGATGCATAATTAATCATAACAGCATATCCTAAAAAACTACATGCAATACAAGGTGATAAAAACTTAGAAACAATATGTTTATATGTTTTCTTTAATAAATCCATATCACAAATAACATATTCATGTTTTACACCTAATTCTTTAACAATCCTATCAATTTTATCCTTAGCTTCACTAGATAAAAATCCATTATCTAATGTATAAGCTATAACATTTAACTTATACTCTTTTACTAATTTATATAATACATATGTAGAATCCTTACCTCCACTAAAACCAACAGCACAATCATAATCATAACTACCCTCGCCAAGTTTATCTAAAAACAAAGCCTTTAAGTCCATACTTTTAGTTTTATTTAAGTAATTATCATAACTTTTACAAAAACTACATACTCCATTATTATCAAAAGAAATATGCTTAACAGTCTTATCATTAACACATTTTACACAACATTTATTCATATTTCTTCTCCAATAATCCATACATTTTTTTCTTTACTAAATAACCATCAACAATTCTATTTAAAACCTTAGTTCTTTCATTTTGAAAATGATACAACACCTTATCATATCCTCTTTTTTCCATCATTTGATAAGAATAATCAACAAGCTTCATAAAAATATTACGATTTTTTTGATATATAGGATCAATAGCTATAGTTTTACAAACATAAAATCTTTTCAACAAATCTTCATAACAAAAATTAAAAGCAACTAACTCTTTATTATCATAAATCATAATTAAATCAGGATTACACAAACTAATATTTTTAATATAAATATCTTTAAATTTATCTAGACTAATCTCTTCATAATAATCAGCTAACCTAAAAGCTTTTCTAGCAACCTTATATAAATCATCTAAATATAAATAAGCATCATTTCCAGATTTAATAATAACATCATATTTAATATCACTTCTTTTACATCTATCCCATACTTTATAATTAATAGTTGCTAAAGAAGATGAATAATATTGAACAATATTATAACCATTTTCATAAAATAATTTAACAGTATTTTCATCATTATTACAATCTGGATATAAATTAAAATCAAAATTATCTAAACTAAAACGATAAGAATACCAAGTATTATTATTAATAGGACCTAATAATCTTTTAATATTATTAGATTTAGCATATTCATCAATAAAAGGAAATATTTCTTTATTAATATTATTAACAAAACCAAAATAATAACAATCTTGTTTTTTAATTAATGTAACACTACTTCCATTATAACTAATAACTTTAAACTTAACATCATCTAAAATATTAAGTTTTAACTCAATATCATTTACAACATCATCCAAATCTAATCTATCAATCTTATAATCATAATATAAAGACTTCATATATCCATAACTAGCATAACAAAAGAAAATCCTAGTAAAATCCTTATTTACATTCTTAATAGCTAAATAATCATCATCACTATCACCAACAAATAAAGAATAATCTGTATAATCATTTGTAATTCTTCTAATATGTTCTTCTTTAGTTCCACTTTCAATAGTATAAAAATTATTAACAAAATCAAAAGTATTAGAAATATTTAAAAAAGTCTTAACATATTCATCTAAACAATTAGAAACAATATAAATATTATAATTCTTACTTAAATTCTTTAAAGTATCATATACACCTGTATAACAACAATCATCTTTATTGATAATCAAATATTCAATTGAATAATTCATAGCCTGATAAGCTAAACTATATTTATCTAAAACATCAGGAAATAAATCATTTAACAAAATATCTAACCTAACACCCATATATTTCAATACAGTATCATCACTTACTTTATTTTCAACATGATAAAAATCACATAGCTTATGATAAGCATAAATATATGATTTTTTAGTTTGCCATAAAGTACCATCCAAATCAAAGATAATATTTTTAAGTTTAATCATAAATATCACCAACACTTCATTAAAAATTATAACATAATTCGACATAATATTAATTATAAATATTTTATTATAATTAAATTATAAACTAATATGTCATATTTTGTCATTAGAACTATATCTCTTGCCAAGAGAAAAATAAAAAAAAGAATTGCATCCACTAACATAGATAACAATTCTTAAATATATTATTTAGTTAATCAGTTTAAATTAAATATTATTAACTGCTAAAATAATTTTTTCAACAGCTTCATCAATTGTAAGTTCAGTCTTTTCTAAAGTAGCTCTATCTTTAAATTCCACAATTCCTTCACTGCTTCTTTTACCACAAACAACCATAAATGGAATACCTACAAGTTCCCAGTCTTTAAACTTGAACCCAGGCTTAGCATTTCTATCATCTAAAATAACTTCAACACCAGCTTTTAATAACTTAGCATATATTTGATTAGCTAAAGTACTTTGAGCTTCATCATTATAATTAATAGGTACAATTACAGCATGATATGGAGCAACATTTAAAGGCCACTTAATACCAAAATCATCATGGTATTGTTCAACAATTGATTGTAAAGTTCTTGATACACCAATACCATAACAGCCCATAACCATAGGTACATTCTTACCAACTTCATTAGTATATACACAGTTCATAGCTTCTGAATATTTAGTTTGAAGTTTAAAGATTTGACCAACTTCAATACCTCGTTCTTGATTCATTGGTTTACCACATACTGGACATAAATCACCAGCACATGCTTTCTTTAAATCACAAATAGTAGCATTAAAATCTCTACCTAAATTAACATTTAAAAGGTGAGTATCTAATTTGTTAGCACCAACAATATAATTACTCATTCCTGCTAATTCTTCGTCAATATAAATTTGGCAAGGAAGTCCAACAGGACCAACAAAACCATGGAAACTTCCTAAGCTTCTAATTTCTTCATCAGTTGCAAGCTGTAAATAGTTTTCATTAGAATTTAAGGCATTAACAACCTTAATTTCATTAACTTCTCTATCGCCTCTTACCATTACAGCTACTAATTTTTCATTTACATAATCATGATAAATTAATGTTTTAGCAGTCATCTTAGGGTCTACATTTAAGAAAGTAGATACTTCTTCAATAGTACGCATACGAGGAGTAGATACTTCTTCTAATTCTTTCATTTCTTCTTTTAGAACTTCAACTAATTTAGTTGTAGCCTTTTCAACGTCAGCTGCATATCCACATGCATCACAATATACAATTTCTGATTCACCAATTTCAGATAATGCCATAAATTGGTGAGACCCATTACCACCAATATTTCCTGTATCAGCTAAAACTGGTTGGAAGTGTAGGCCAAGTCTTGTAAAAATCTTTGTATAAACATCATACATCTTTTGATATGATACTTCTAAACCAGCTTCATCCTTATCAAAAGAATATGCATCTTTCATTAAAAATTCTCTACCTCTCATTAATCCAAATCTAGGACGTAATTCGTCACGATATTTAGTTTGAATTTGGTATAAATTAATAGGAAGGTTTTTAGGAGACTTAACAAGTTCTTTTACCATAGAAGTAAATACTTCTTCATGAGTAGGGCCTAAACAAAATTCACGTTCATGACGATCCTTAAAACGCATTAATTCAGGACCATACTTAAACCAACGACCTGATTCTTCCCATAATTCTTTAGGTTGAATAGCTGAACATAAAATTTCTAAACATCCAGCATTATCCATTTCTTCTCTAATAATATCTTCAATTTTATGTAAAACACGTAATCCTAGTGGTAAGAAATTATAAACACCACCAACTAAATTTTTCATCATACCAGCACGAAGTAATAAAACATGTGATGCAATCTTAGCTTCTTGTGGTGCTTCTTTTAATGTTGAAATTAACATTTTACTAGCTTTCATAAAAAAATCCCTCATTTCATAAATAAACCATTTAGAATTATATCATAATAGTAATATAAAATCTATTGTTTTATTTGTATTTTCAACAAACTTTATTTAAAAAATATCAAACTTTATAATTGTCATTAAAAGATTTTTTTGATATAATTATAATGATGAATTATTTCGCTAAAGGAGATTAATATGGAAAAAATTATTGCCAAAAACGAACTAGGCATCTATGCCTTAGGTGGCCTTGGTGAAGTAGGAAAAAATATGTATTGTATCGAATACCTAGATCAAATCTTTATTATTGATGCAGGTATCCTATTTCCCGATGAACACCTTTTAGGAGTTGACTATGTCATTCCTGATTACACATATTTAGAACAAAATCAAGAAAGAATTGTGGGTCTTTTTATTACTCACGGTCATGAGGATCATATAGGTGGTATTCCCTTCTTATTAAAAAAAGTAAGTATTCCAAAAATTTACGCAGCCGGGGTGGCAGTAGATTTAATTGAGAATAAATTAGAAGAGTATCCTGACCTTTTGTCTAAAACTCAGATCGTAGAATTTAAGTCTCACTTCAAATTTGATTTTAAAGGCGTTGAAGTATCTTTCTTACGTCTTAACCATTCAATTCCTGATTCTTTTGCGATTATATTTACAACTGATTTAGGAATAATTGTTCATACTGGTGACTTTAAAGTAGACTTTACACCAGTAGGACCTACAGCTGAATTTGAAAAACTAGCAGCACTTGGTTCAAAAGGAGTATTATGCTTACTAGCTGATTCAACAAATTCACTTAAAGAAGGATTTACAGAATCAGAAAGAAAAATAGGTTATTCAATTAAAGATTTATTTACTAGAGTAGATAGCCGTATTATAGTAGCCACATTTGCATCTAACATTTATCGTGTCCAACAAATTGTTGAAGCTTGTATTGAAAGCAATAGAAAAATTGCAGTGTTTGGTAGATCAATGGAAAAAACTATAGAAGTTGGCCAACAAATAGGTTACATCAAAGCTCCAAAAGGAACTATTATTGATGCAAGTGAAATGAATAAATATAAACCAGAAGAATTATGTTGTTTATGTACAGGTTCTCAAGGTGAACCATTAGCTGCATTATCAAGAGTTGCTGGTGGTACACACCGTCAAATCAAGTTAATACCTGGTGATACTATTATCTTCTCTT
Source organism: Anaeroplasmataceae bacterium (assembly GCA_045127955.1). Lineage (GTDB taxonomy): Bacteria > Bacillota_I > Bacilli_A > Acholeplasmatales > Anaeroplasmataceae > Pelethenecus. The sequence goes on along the minus strand of JBGVRA010000010.1, from coordinate 6,619 downwards.
CTTCTCCTATCCCTGGAAACCAAGAAGGTGTTAACAAGACAATTAACTTATTATTTAAAAACGGTGCTAATGTAATAACTCATTCACCTATTACAGATACTCACACATCAGGTCATGCTGCAAAAGGTGAACAAAAACTAATGTTATCACTTATTAAACCAAAATACTTTATTCCAATCCATGGTGAATATCGTATGCAACGTGTCCATGGAGCAACAGCTGTAGAATGTGGAGTTAAGGAAGAAAATGTCTTTATAATTGAAAATGGGGAAGTTGTTACATTCTCTGAAAAAGGCGCTAGAATAGCTGGAAAAGTTCATTCTGGTGAAGTATTTATTGATGGTACAGGTGTTGGTGATATTTCTTCTTCTATTATTAGAGAAAGAAAATACTTATCTGAAGATGGAATGTTTTCATTAGTTATTACAGTCGATGTTACTAACAAAAAAATCCCAATTGAACCACAAGTAGTATCAAGAGGATTTATCTATATGAAAGATAGTGAAGAATTAACAAAATCAATAGTTGAAGAAGCTAAAAACTTTTTAGAAGCCGAAATGCAAAAAATGAAAATATTAAATTTTAATACATTAAAATATAATTTAACAGAATACTTAAATAAAACAATCTATACTAAAACAGATAGAAAACCTATAGTAATTCCTATATTTATGCCTGTTGAAGTTGAAAAAGTAACACCTAAAGAAGAAATAATTATTTAATATAAATCTCCAAAGTAGAAAACTCTATTTTGGAGATTTTTTTATTAAAAAAGTATAAAATCCATTAAGATAATAACACTCTTTACAATCATAATATAAAGATTTACCATAATATTATAATTACAAGAACAAATCTTGACTGTTCAAAAGGTATATATATTAATTATCTATATTTTACTTCTGCGTTGATTGAATATGCTGGTAAATATTCATTATATGATGGATATGATTTAAGATTAAACGATAAAAATGAAGTTGTTATTTTAAAAGAGCATTCTTGTTAGGAATGGGAACATATACACAAAGCAGATTTTGAATTACTGATAGATTATGTTTCTTAACTTAAGAAATCAAAACATCTAACCATTGTACTTTTTAAAAAAATGTGATTTGAGCCCTAAAAGTCTTTCTAGATATCTCTAGTTAGGCTTTTGGAGTTTTTGCTATAGCCCAATTAAATAATATATTTTCGACATGGATCATGAGATAACTGTGAAGTAGTTTAATTACACAGTTACAATAAATTGTAAACATGTAATTCTTCTTTTAAATGTTCTATTTCAATAGATCTTACTTGTACAAATCCTGTTGATTTTTTAATCATGTCATTAGCAGTTAATTAACTAGCTAACTTCCATCCATCAGTAGTTAAAATACTATGATTTGGTGTACATACAATTTCTTCATTTTCAGTATGGATATGACATAATTCAGTTGCTTCGTTATTATAAACTTCTATAACATCTTTATATTCAAATATTTCTAAATTATCATTGTATGATAATACTTGATCTCCTACTTGAATTTCTTCAATTGCTTTAAGACCTTGTTTAGTCATTACAAGTGTTCCAGCAACAAAACGGAATTTAGGATTCATTGCTCCTGAAATGGCTCTACCAAATAAGCAGTATTTATAATAATTTATTATGAATTATTTGTGTTTTTTGTTTTAACTTAAAAATAAAAAGGACCATTAAAATATTTTTTTAATAGTCCTAGTATATTAAACTGAATTAATGTACTCTACCTTTGGAATTTACAAGAAAAGTCTTTAAAAGGAATGGATAATTATTATCACAATCACCATCAATTATAATTTGTTGATTACTTTCCCTAGTATTAAATAAAACTTTTACTAATTTTTCTAGCCCTCTTCTTGTTCCTTCAAAATAAATTTCTTTTTGCTCACCATCTTCGGATTCTACATATTCTGCCCTAAGAACTTCATCTTTACCCATTAATTTAAGAATTGTAACTTTAATAGAATCTTGATCCAAATACCATAAAGGAGTATAATTAACAAATTTTCCGTTCCCCCAGTTGACATTTCCTAAATATAAAATTCGATTTTTTCGTGTTTTACTTAGTTTGAATAATGTTTGAGTAAAAGATTCTATACCTTCTAAATTAATTTGTAATTCAATTTTGTTATCTTTTTTTACAAATTGAATAAATTGATTATTTACCCATTTTAAATCATCAAATTCTTGACAATTTTCCCATTTTTCCTCTTCAATTAGCATTCAATATTCCTCCTACCATAATAAATGTATATCTTCTAAACGTTTATTTCTTACACCTTCTGAAAAAGGGTTTTTCCATCTTTCCAAATTAATGTGCAGCTTTTGATATTTCGGATTTCCTTTCACGTGTTGGTCAAACCTCCATGTTCTTTTTCTATCAGCTGAAACACGAAATTCAACGTTACCTTTTTTTACAATTGTTGAATTTGGTCCCAAAGCATCATCAGCATATTTAATAGCATCATCCATTGAATCAAATTCAATATCTGCCTTTTTACAGCTATTATGAACAACTAATAAACCATTACCAACTACATAAGTATGATAACCTAAAACATTTAAATTGTAAACATTTATTTGTTCTTTTAATTCGACAATATCTACAGATAATACTTCTATGAATCCTTTTGATGTCCTAATTAAATCATTAACTGTTAATTCACTAGCTAACTTCCATCCTTCACTAGTTAAAATACTATGATTTGGAGTACATACAATTTCTTCATTTTCAGTATGGATATGACATAACTCAATAGTTTTGTTATTATATACTTCTACAACATCTTTATATTCAAATATTTCTAAATTATCATTGTATGATAATACTTGATCTCAAACATGAATATCTTCAATAGCTTTTAAACCTTGTTTTGTCATTACAAGTGTACCAGCAACAAAACAGAATTTAGGATTCATTGCTCCAGAAATAGCTCCACCAATTGCACCCCACATAAATCCATCAGCAGCACCTTCAACAGCTCCTTCGACTGCGCCTTTCCATGCTCCTTCCCATGTTCCTGTTCTTATACCTTCTGTTATTGCTCCTACTATTGCACCTGAAATGGCTCCGGTTACTGCTCCTATTAAAGCACCTTTAATCGCACCAACTAACATAGATGTTGCTACACATGCTGCTCCTCCTGATGCTATACATGCTACTGTCAATAATGCACATACTGCTATTACTCCTAATCCAATACATACTTTTGTTGCCCAGCTTGGCCAATTTCCATCTTCATCTACTAAATTTATTGGATTACATTTACAGTACGCATATAAGTTCATTCCCATTGTTTCTCCTACAGAGCCAACTTCAGCATCTGCATTAATAAATCTTCCTAGATCAGGATCATAATATCTAGATTTTAAGTAGTACATCTTGATTTCTCTATCGTAGAAGTAGCCTTTATACATAAATGGATTTAATTCTAATAATTCATTACCAATAGTTGTACCATCTGATTTATATGTTGGCATACCCCAATCATCATATTCATATGATACATATACTTTACCCGTTTTATCTACAATATGTCTTATTTCTCCTGTTACTGTTCTATCATAGAAATGTTCATTACCGTTACAATCCTACTTTCACCCGATATATGCCATATCCTCCACACAAAAAAACTGGAATAATTTTTATAAATTATTCCAGCAAAAATTATGTATTAAACAATGTGAATAACTCCCACATTATAAATCAAGTCATTTGTGTTAAAAATTTTACCCTTATCTTTAATCTAATTAATTTTGAGTTTGTATACTATCAAATAAGTTTTTAACATCTTTTAATAACTTATTTTCGACATTTTCAGTAGCAATATAATTTCTAACTAAATCATCATAATAACAATCAATTTTATTCATAATGCTTTTACAATCTAACAAATCATTAGGGATATATTTATTGTATTTAAGAAAATCATCAATTATTCTTTTAGTTCTCACCTGAAAAAACATACTCATTCCATGATTGTTCAAATCATAAACAAATATCAGTTGACATAATATTTTTCGAAATTCTAATGGATATCTTGTATATACTTCATTATGATTCAATACATTAGACTTTCGTAATATACAATATGCATCATACACATCCTTTTGACAAAAACCAACATTATATTGTTCTTCATCAATAAATGCATTATTTTCTTCTAAATGAAATTTAATAGCCGAATAATCCCAATCATTTTTTTTATATGTTTCATTTAATTGCTTACATAAACTTAATGTTTTATTTTCATTAATCTTATTGAGTAGCAAATGCATAATTGATATATTGATTATTCTTTCATCATTCGTTTCAATCAATTTTAATAACACCTCTTCAAGTATATTAGGGTTCAATTTGTTATATAATTTACAAACATAATAGATATTTTCCCAATATTTTTTTGAATTATAAACATTAAATATCTTAGTGAATGTGTCAAAATAAATTGTACCAATTAAGTCAAGATAAAATGTACCACATGGTATAATCACTACTTGAGGTGATTGTAGTGATTCTAACAAAACTTGACAATGAACTTGGAGGATTAATTTTGAAGCATAAAGAAATAAATAAGAGTGCTTTAGCTTTAAAGTATGGTGTTGATAGACATACTATAGATAGACATATTAAAGCTATTAAAGCACCAACAGAAAGAAAACTTAGAGAATGTGGTTTATTAAAATACTATGAAATAATAGAAAATCAGTTAAAGGTAGATCCTTCTATTAAAGGAACCTATATGTATTTGTTAAACATTTCATCATATGATGAAATCGGTTCATATTCTAATTTTAAGCAATACGTTGAAAAGCATTTTTCAAATATCAGAAAAGAATCAAAAGAAAAAATAGCTAAATACAGATTTGAGACGCCTGCAGGAGATCAATTACAATTTGATTGGGTTGAAGGTTTAAAACTACATTTAGCTGATGGAACACTTATTCAATTTAGTCTATGGAGTGCAACATTAGGATATTCAAGAAGGCATATCTTCAAAGTTGTTTTATCACTTACAGAAGCAACTTTTAGAAAATGTTTAATTGAAACATTTATAATAATTTGTGGTACAGTTAATAGGGTATTAACTGATAATATGAGTGCAATAGTAAACGTAAATGGCAATAAGAAAACAATACATCCAACTGTAATACAGTTTATGAAAGATTTAGGAGTTAAGCTTGAATTATGTAAGGTAAGACATCCTTATACTAAAGGCAAGGTTGAGGTATCTAATAAATATCAAAATTGGCTTAACGCATATGATTATAAATTCAATAATACTGAGGATTTATTTAAAGGTGTTGAAGAAATCTTAAATCAGTCTAATTATCAAAAGAATAGTGAAACTAAGCTAGCACCAATGGTTTTATTTGAATTAGAAAAGAAACAATTGAATCCACTACCAAATAGAGATATTTTAATTAAATATCATAGTGATTTTATTGAGGTAAAGGTGAATAACGCATGTTTAGTTCAATATGGGGGAGCAAAATATGGAATGCCTAAAGAATATATAAATTCAACAGTATTATTAGATAATTCAAATAATGTATTAACATTCTATGACAAGAAATTAAATAAATTAGCTAATTATCCAATCTATAATAGTGGTATTCATTATAGTGAAGGATTATATAGTATTTGTTCATTTAAAGGTGAATCTGAAGATGAATTTAAAAAGAGAATAGCAAATAATCTATCACTATTATCTGGTGTAGGAAATATAAAGACAGGAGATATAGTGAATGGACAATTATAATTTATTAATTGAAAAATTAAATAGTATATCTTTAGATGGCTTTTCAGCTATCTTGCCAAATATTATCGAACAAATAAATAATAAAGATATTAACTTCTATGAAGCTTTAAATATAATGGTTGATAATCAAATAAAGGTTAAAAAGGATAAAGTTTATGCAGCAGGTATTAAGGTATCACACTTTCCTTTTATTAAGACATTAAATGATTTTGATTTTTCGTTTCAACCATCAATTAATAAAGCACAAATAAAAGACTTTTGTACGCTTAGATTTATGACTAATAATGAGAATATATTGTTTATTGGTACTCCTGGTACAGGTAAAACGCATTTAGCAACTTCAATAGGACTTGAAGCAACAAGGAATAGTAAATCTACTTATTTCATTACTTGTAAGGAACTTATATGGCAATTAAAAAGAGCAAGAAATGAAAATACCTTAGAACGCAGACTAAAACATTTTTATTCTTACTCACTTCTTATTATAGACGAATTGGGTCATGATGTGCTAGAGGAAGATGAAGCAAATGATCTATTTCAATTATTACAAATGAGATATGAGAAACATTCTACGATAATTACTACGAATTATAATATATCTCAATGGAATACTATATTCAAAAATTCTAAAACATCATTAGACGCTACTTTAGATAGATTATTACATCACTCTAATTTAGTAACTATAAATGGACCATCATATAGATTAAAAGATATTAGTGAATATCTAATAGAATAGTGGTACATAATTTCTTGACCAAACTGGTACAAAAATCTTGACTTTATCAATAAGTGTTATAGAGTTTTATAGGTTTTTAAAAACGGTAAAAAGTAA
>JBGVRA010000009.1:0-24667 GCA_045127955.1 Anaeroplasmataceae bacterium | reverse complement strand
AAAATTGATTCATGATTTGTATGGGTGATTTTGGAATTTCAGTTGATATTGACACTATTATAGAATAAAAGAAAGGAAAATTAATATGAAGAAATATCATTTTGAATCAGTTTTTAGAAGTTTAATTTATTTATTCATAGCATTGTTTTTGATAGCCCTTATAGTTTTGTGTTTTTATATAGATGAGCTTCATGCAGGAGTTATATTTGTTTTAACGGTTCTTTTAGTAAGTGTAGTAGCAGTATTATTTTGGTTTGGTTTTAGTCTTTCAATGTACATACAAATTGATTATGAAAATAAATATTTATATGTTAGACAACCTTATTTTATAAAAAAAATTAAATTCGAAGATATTATATCTATCCAAATAATTCCATATAGTGAAGTGGCTTTTGAATTTGTTGTTACTACTAAAAAGTTTACTAAAAAAATACCTTATGCAAGATATCTAAAAAGAAAACCAAACGTAAAAATTAAAAATAAATTAAATGATTTAAAACAAGATTTAATGAATATTTCTAATAAGAATTATTGAAAAAAATAAATAAAACATAGAATTTAGACATAAACCACTTTGTTCGGTAACACCAATAAGGTGGTTTTGTTATTTACTCTATTTATATTCATTTCTACAAATAGGACATCTATTGTCCTATATATTGAAAATTATATTAAATTATTATATAATAATTTTGTCCATTCATATGGAGTAATACCAAATAATGATGAAAATGATATTTTAAGTTAGATCAGATTAGTTCTGATGTTTAGTTAGCCTAAAGGCTATTAGCAATTAGCAAGAAGCGATTGTAGAAGGGGGTATTACTATGAATAGGACAATTGATTCTTTAAGAATCGCAGAAAATATTAAAGAGATTAGACTTATTAATAATCTTACACAAATTGAAATGGGTGAACTTCTTGGTTATAGCGAGCGAACTATCCGCAGACTTGAAACTAACGGGACTTATGATATTGGTGTGATTAATTTAATAGCTACTACTTTTGATGTTTCTGCCGCTAGCATCCTATTAAATTAGGATGCTTTTGTTTTTCTCTTAATAAGAGATAACATTCTAGTAACAAAATTATAATTATCTTTTATAATTAGGCTAGGTGATATTATGAAAAAGATTATTATATGTGTAAATTTTATTATTGTTTTCTTGTTATGTTCTTGTATACCTACATATAAGTTTAATAATTTCTTTTCTAATAAAGTATTAAATGAGTGTAATGTCATCGATATGCCAAGGCCAATAGATGCTAAAAATATAGATGCCACATCTAATAATTGTATTTGTTTTGAGACGACTAGTGATGGTTTTTATATTAATGTTTTAAATGTTTATAAATATTTAAAGAATAAAGATTTTAAATATTTTGGAATTGAAGGTGAAGTTTTATCATCTTTATTTGGTGCTATGCCTGAATATGCTTTTTATTATAGTGATTCATTAGATGATCATGTGAGTATTAATTATAGTGGTTTTAAAGATGAAAATTGTTATGTTTTTGTTTGGGCCAAAAAAATAAATGAAGCTAATTTATTGTTAGATGATGTTAGTTTATCTATTAAATATAATGATGGTATTTGTAGTATGGAGCTAGATTATAGTAAGACTGTTTTAACTAGTTATAGATTAAAAGAAGAAAGATTGTATACGGTTGGAAGCTTTTTTCCTTGGTTAGAAAAGAGTATTGATAGTCTTTCTTGCGAAACTATTAGTAATAAAATTAACACTGTGATTGATATTAATAAAGAAAATATTAATAATTTTATTAATCCATCTTGTTTAGTTAAAGAATTTAATGGTGATATTAACACTGATGAATTTTATGATTTTTATTATGAAATAGGTGATGATGTTTATAAAATAAGTATTGTAGATGGATATTTATATTTTAATGAGAAGTATTATGTAAGTGAAGATGGAATAATCTATGATACTTTTAAAACTAATGATATTTTTACTTATACTTTTTTAGATGAATCTGTATATGATGTTTATAGAAAATATAATGTTTGTGGAAGTATTTGTTTAAAAGATATTTCTTACATTAAATCTAATCTGATATATGATGATTATATTTATAGTTTTGAATCTATTTATGGAGACATAAAAATATATAGTGAAATTCTATTTTCTATTGGTAATTATTATTATGAGGTTATATCTATAAAAAATTTTAGTCACTTATTTTAAATTGAAATTGTTTTATTAATAGAGGTGGTAACATGAAAAAATACATAAGCTTTATATTGTTGTTAATAGTATTAACCAGTTGTCAAAGTATGAAAGAATATAATGGTGTTAAAGTTGATAAATTAATATATCAAACTATTGATTATATGGGAGGATATACTGATAATTATGTTTTGGATTTTATTAATAATGAATATTTAAAAAATGGTTATTTACCTGATGAGGAAATACCAGAATTAGAAGTGTTTAATAAATTTAATGATGAAGAAGAAAAGATTTTTATTGATGCTTGTTATACTTATGGTTTATTTAACTTAGCTCCAAAATATACAACTAATGAAGTGATTATGGATGGTGGTGCTTGGAGTTTAGTTATTTATTATGAGGATGGTAGTATTAAAAAGTCTTTTGGAAGTAATGCTTGGCCAGTTAGATGTTTTACAAATCTTGCTACATACTTTTATGATATATGTGGTGAAGAGGTGGTAGCTAATGTTCCTGAGTTTTATGCTACACCACCTAATGTTTCTTATTCATTTAAATATGATACTGGCGTTGGTACTGGTTCAACTAATAACTTTGTTAAAGTTTTGAAAGCAAATTATAAGTGGAATAAAAAAGAAGTTAAAGATTCTAATATCGTTAAGATAAATGAAGAAATAGAAAATACATTTATTTTTGGATTTTCATATGGGATGACTTTATATACTTCAAATTATCATTTAGATAAAAGATTTAATAAGATTAAAGTGTGTTCATATGATGAAAGTCTAAATGATGAAGTTGTTGTTTATGAAGGTGGATGGTGTAAACAAATTAAATTTATGTTGGAACTTAATAGAATATATGTTTATACTTTATCATATAAAGATAAAGATTTTGTTGAATATACCTTTAATACTTTTTGTAAAGATGATAAAATAAATTATGGAGAATATCATTATAATATTTTTAATGTAGGTAATGCTAAATTATTTATTAATGAAGATAATACTTATGTTTTTGAATCATTATATTATTATGATTTAAAAAATGAAGTAGTAAGTTTTACTGGCAGTTATGAGATAAATAATAATAGTATTATTTTATATATAGATAATAAAGAGATTGTATTAGATATATATCCACATAATTTACTTATTAATAGTAGTTTATCTACTTTTGATTTTAAAAAATATTTGGGTGATGAAAATACTATTAATTATTCATTTTGGAGTTGATTGGTTTGTATAATTTTTTAAGAAATTTATTATCTGATAAGAAATCAGATGTAGTTTTTAATTGTTTTGGTATTTGGCATATATTATTTATTGTTTTAACTTTTATAGTAGTGGTATTTTTTATTGTTTATTTAAAAAATAAAACAAAAGAACAACAAATAAAGGTGATTAAAATTTTTATTAATTTAGCTTTTATTTTATATATGTTAGATTTTTTCTTAATGCCTTTTGCTTATGGACAAATAGATTTAGAGAAGTTACCATTTCATATTTGTACTGTTACTTGTATTTTATGCTTTATGACAAGACATAATAAGTATCTAGCAAAATATAAAAAAGAACTAGCTGTTTTAGGACTTGTTGGGAATATTATTTACGTGTTTTATCCTGCTGGTGTTGGTTGGTATCAAATTGCTCCGTATTCATATCGTGTTATTCAAACTTTGGTGTACCACGGTGTTATGAGTTGTTATGGGATTCTTGCGTTAAGGTATGAATTTGAACTTGAATTTAAGAAAAGTTATAAAGAACTTATTATTATTTTGTGGTTAGTTGTATGGGCATTACTTGGTAATACCTTATATAATAGCGATGCGAAAGTATTTAATTGGTTTTTTGTTGTAGCTGATCCATTTAATATTTTACCAAAGGATATTGCTCAAATGATTATGCCTTTTGTTATGGTATTTGTTATTTATTTTGGTGTTTGTTTGGTATATTTGATGTATTATTTAATTAGAAAAATTAACCATTATTTCAATTTTATAAAAGTAAAGCCATAGAATTTTATGGCTTTTGTTTTTTTTGTTGAATTAATCTCCGTTTTGGAGATTTTTCTTTTTAGGACATTTCGTGTCCTCACACTTTATAAATATTAGTCGTATAATATGTGTGTAGATGTGAGGTGGATATGATGAGAAAAGAATTTAAACTTGTTTTAGCTAATATGGGCTATTTGGTAAATGAATATGATTGTGGTGATTTTGATAATTTAGATTTAAGTTTGTTTTTTTCAAAGTCATTATCTTCTTTAGGATATTTATTATCTAAAGACTCTTTTACTATGCTTAACAAACTAAATAAAGATGATTTAAGAAAGTTTTATTTTTCTAGTATTGATGTTTTAAAAGAATTAAAAGGTGATGTTAATCATATTATTTTTTATAAGGATTTTCCTAATATGGAAAAATATGATGAAGGTGATTATCTTTTAAGGGCATTACTTCATTATTATACAGTTAGTTTTTCTTCTTATGGTTATTTAGGAGATGAAATACGTTCTAATAAATTAGAAGAAGAGGTCTTTGAAAAATTTGATACTTTAAGTATTATTAGTGAGGATGAAGCTTTAAGGGTATTAACAAAGTATTTTACTAATTTAATTGAAGGAAATGTTATTATTAGTGGTGCTAATTATACTATTATGAAGTTATTTATGAAGGATTATCCTAATTTATTGGCTCCTAGTATTATTCCTATTAGAATGAATTTAGTTATGTATATTAATGCGTATTTAGATTTATCTAAGGATAAGATAGGAGATAAATTAGAAAAGATAGATTTATCTTTTATTAAAACTTTAACAGATTTATTAAGATTATATGCTATTATTTCTGATTGTGATCCTCAACTTGATAAGGGTGTATATTTTATAAGTCTAGATAGAAAGGCAAGGAGGATATTTTTAAGTATTCTTGATAGTATTTGTAAGAATAATCGTTATATTATTGATGATTTAGATATGTATGAATTCTTATGGAAAAAAGCTTTTGAATATTTACATATTGGTGAATATAAGAATGTTTATCCTTATGCTTATAATGCGGCTGTTTTGATAAGAAGTGGCAAGTATCAAACTTATAATTCTTTGGTATGTGAAGCTATTAATAACTTTGATACAAAGAAGTTATTAAGTTTACTTAAAGCTAAACCTGGTATTTTCGCAAGAAATCTTGATATGTTATTAAGAAATGATAAAGTTTCTAATAATGATATTTTAGATGGATTTAAAGAAATAGCTTGTTCTTTATCAACTAAGGTGCTAATTGGTCTTTGGGAATTTTATAAAAATAGAAATGACTTAGCTGATTTTAGGATTTTTATGTTTAGACATGGGCTTACAACTAAGTTTTATGAAGCTTGTGAAAATAGAAATATCTTAGATGAAGCTTTGATAAACCGTGTTATTTTTATTATTGAAGAAGCGTTAATTAATAAATTTTCTTGTTATGAAAACTTAGGTAAGGTTTATTTAGCTAAGGAATTAGAAAATTATCGTATTCCTAACAATAATAGAAATGCTTCTTTAGGGTATAAAACTATTAGTTATGGTTCTAAAATTAAATTAGAACCAGGTGGTAATATCTTAAGATTTTTCACACACTGGCAAAATAATGATCATCGTGTTGATGTGGATTTGTCGCTTGAATTATATGATGATAACTACAAATATGTTACTACTGTTGGTTGGCATAATATGGCAGGCGGTAAAATGATTAGTTGTTATCATTCTGGTGATATAACTACCGCACCTATGGGGGCTTCTGAGTTTGTTGACTTAAACTATGAAGAAGCTAAAAAAATTGCTAGGTATGTGGTGGTTTGTAATTCGGTTTATACTGGTGATAGATTTTGTGATATTCCTAATTGTTTTAGTGGTGTTATGTTTAGGAAAAACCTAGGAAAGAAAGGAGAAGTGTTTGATCCTAGAAGTGTTGTTTCTAAGTTTAATTTGACTCAAAAGGAATCTAATATGAATATCGCACTTGCGGTTGATTTGAAATCTTTGGAGCTTATTTGGTTAGATATTCCTAAAAATAGTAATTGTTTTTTTGTGGCTGCTAAGGGATGTAATGAAATTAGTTATGCTTTAAGAAAGGTAAATCAAAAGTTTATGTCTATTTATGATTTGGTTATGTTTCATAAGAATAGATTTGAACTTGTTTCTAAAAAGGATGCTGATTTTATTATTGATTTAGATATAAATAGTGATCTTAGTCCATATTCCTTAGATAAAATTGCTAGGGATTGGTTATAAATCGGCTTATGTAGACTTACTTCTAAGACAGTAAATTTTAAGTTGATTATTAGTCTACAACTTTTCCGATATTTGTAGGCTTATTAATACTTACTTCTATTTGCAAAAGAAAATGATCAGTATTATACTTTCCTATGGATAGGAAAAAGTCAGCAAATTTTTGCTGGCTTTTTCTTTTCTTTTTGTTATTTTTTTGATATTATTAATCTAGGTGATATGTATGTATATTAGTGCTGATGTTAATCAAAAAAAGATTTATGAATTTGTTGAAAAATTTAAAAAAATTGGATATTTACAGCAATTTGGTATTATTAAAGATAATGAAGTTAAGGTCAAGTTTTCTATAAAACCATATGAGGTAAGTGATGTTAAACAGCTTTTTTCATGTAGTAAGTCTTTTACTTCAATGGCTATTGGTAAAGCTATAGATAATGGATTATTAGATATTCATGATAAAGTGATTAAGTTTTTTCCTGTTTCTAATCCTAATCCAAGGCTTAAAGAGATGGAAGTATATCATTTACTTACTATGACTACTGGTCATGATAGGTGTATCTTAAAAGATATTTGTACAGCTAGTGATTTAGTTAAAGCTTTTCTAGAGCTTGATATTCCTTATGAGGTTGGTAGTAAGTTTGTTTATAATAGTGGTGCATCTTTAATATTATCATTAATTATTAATATTGTTACTGGAATGAGTGTTGATGAATATTTAAAAGATTTTTATGAAGCTTTAAATATTAAAGATCATTATTATGAAAGTATTAATGGAGTTAGTTTAGGTGGGGCAGGGCTTCATTTAAATATTGATGGATTACTTTCCTTTGGTAAGTTTTTATTAAATGATGGAATGGTAGATGGCAAGCAAATTATTTCTAGCAAATATTTAAAAGAAGCTACAAGTTATCAAGTTTTAACAGATAATTCGACTAAAGATTGGAATTGTGGATACGGATATCATTTTTGGCAAAGTAAAGAAGGTTATAGAGCTGATGGTGCTTGTGGGCAATTTGTTTTAGTTTTCCCTAAGCGTAATATGAGTGTTTGTGTTTTTGCTTGTGTAGATAGTATGCAAGATGAAATAGATTTAGTTTATGATTTAATTGATGATTTATTTGGTGTTGATGAAGTTAGTGATTTAGAAGATAAGATTAATGATTTATATAAAATAGAAAAGGGAAAATGTTATTTAAATGATCACTTTATTAAACTTGATAAGAATGACTTAGGATTAGATGGTATTAATATTGCAAGTTGTGATGATTATTTAAAGATTGATTTTACTGGTAATAATAGTTTTAGTATTAATGTAGGATTAGGATATTATCTTAAAAATAAATTTAAGGCTTTTGGTATTAAGAAAAAATTAGATATTATGCCTGCTTTTTATGAGGAAAGCATTGTATCTTGTTGTTATGTCTATGATGGAAAAAAAATAAGAGTTATTATGAAGAATCATAATACTCCTTTATTCCAAGAAATAGTTTTTGAGTGTGTAGATAATTTTAAGTGGATTGTTACAATTAATAATAATGTTTTAGTAGGATATGAAGTATAGTTTTTCTATACTTTTTTCTTTTGTTGAAACATGAAGTTTCTAATGTTATAATTAAGTTAAGTGTTTCGATGAGAAATGGGGTATATTATGAAAAAATTTAAAACGCTTGATAAGGGCTGGAAGGAAATTGTTTTTGCGATGAGCGCCTTTGGTCCTAATCTACTTATGGGGATAATGGGAGCATATTATAGTGATGCTGTTAACCCTGCTGCCTTAGGGATTGAAGAGGCTGCTGTTCAATCTATTGCTGGTGTATGTTTAGTTACACCGTTACTTTATTCTATTTTAGCTACAATTGCTAAAATATTTGATGGTATTATCGATGTTCCACTTGGGCATTTGACAGATAATTTAAAGTCTAAACTTGGTAAGAGAAGAGCTCCGATTATTTATTGTTTTATTCCAATGGTTATATCGTATGTTTGCTTGTGGATTCCTATTGCAGGAAGTCAATTAAATGAAACTACTCAATTAATTAATACAATTTGGTTTGTTGGAATGAGTTTTATTTTCTTTGGAACTTATACAATGAATTTAATTTGTTTTTATGGTAGTATTGGTCAAGTTGCTTATGATGATGCTCAAAGATTACGTGTTTCTTCATATAAGTCATTCTTTGATACTATTTATTATGTTTTAGTTTATGCTCTTGTTCCTGTATTTTTAAGTATGTTTAAAGGTTCTGGATTAAGTATTGAAAATCTAGTGTTCATGTTGCTTCCTTTAATGTGTACAGTTTTAATTCCTGTCTTTATGATTAAAGAAGGGGATAAGAATGAAGCTAAATTAAAAGCTTTAGGTTATGATGTTCCAGAACACGAAAAAGAAGAATCTGTTCCTATTTTAAAAAGTATTAAACAAACTATGCTTAACAAACCTGCACTAAGATGGAATATCGTTAATTCTACTGTTTATTTTGGGTTACAAATGTTTTTGGTTTCAATGAATGCTTTAATTGTTGGTTTAATGGGATTAAAGACTATTCATATGACTATTTTAAATACATTCGCATTTGCTCCTATTCCTATTATGCTTTATTTGTTTAATAAGTGTAAAAATAAAAAAGGAATGAGATGGACTTATCAATCTTGTGTTTTATGTTTTGCAGTATGTATTTTATGTTTCTTATTTGCTAGTGAATATGTATGGGGACCTGAAAATTATACTATTAAAGTTATAATAGGTGCTGTTGGTGGTGTTGTTGGTTCTTGGGCTTTAGGAGCATTCTTTATGATGCCGCTTCTTATTCCTTCATCTATTTCAGCTACAGAAGAAAAATTAACTGGTGTTAATCAGTCAGCAATGTATTTTGCTGGCCAAGCATTATTTACTTGTGTAATTGGTGCTATTGCTACTGGAGTTTATGACGCTATAAAGAATTTATTTGTTCCAAGAGATTTTTCTAAGATTATTATGGCTGATGCTGCCTTAATGGAAAGTGTTGGTATTGATACTGCTAGAGAAGCAGCGGCAGCTGCTTTGGGATTACCTGTTACTGAGGTGTTTTGTTTAGGTACTATGCTTGTTCCTATTATCGTATCAATTTGTTGTTTACTAGGGTTCTTTTTAGGTAAGTTATTATGTAAGAACTATGAACCACAAGAAATCGCTGAACAATTAGGTATGTCTGATATTTATGAACAAAAAAAGGAATTATTCCCTGTTGTTAATAAACAAGAAGAAAAGAGTGAAAATGTTGGTGTTAATATTGGTTTATGGGTATTAAGTGGATCAATTTTTGGATTTATTTGGTCTTATGGTATGCGTAAACGTGTTAATGAATTTAGTGATAAAAAGATTGGTATTATTCACTGGATTTTATCAATTTTAATTCCTCCATATGGTGCGTATTTGTATATTTGTTTAGCTAAGAAGATTAAAACTGAATGTGATAGATTAGGTATTAGTTGTAAAGATTATAGTGTTTTATGTGGCATTTTCGGATTCTTATTCTTAAATTTTGTACCACTTGCTATTTTACAATCTAAGTTAAATAAAATTTATAAAGCTTAAATTTAAAAACGGAATAGTTTTCTATTCCGTTTCTTTTGGGAGTTGATTATATGGATAAATTTGAAATTTCTTTTGCTAAAGAAAATGAATTTAGGGAAATTGTTAATAAATTAGATTTATATTTTGATAAGTTTCCTGGATATTTTGAGAGTTTAGTACCTGTATTATATAAAAAGGGCAAGAATACCCATGAAAATCATATTGTTGTTAAGTGTGATAATGAGATTGTAGGTATGATTGCGGTTAAAGAAAATGTGGTTTATATTGGCAAAGAAGAATATAGATTTTGTTTGCTTGGTTCTTTAGCAGTTGATTTTAATTATCGTAATAAAGGTATTATGGGAATGCTTTTTGATTTTATTTTAAATAAGTATTCTTATTGTGATTTTTTAGGATTATCTGGCAAATTTGATAGATATAAGAGATTTGGCTTTTATCCAAGTGAAAAAATATACAGTTATTTATTTGAATTTAAAAATAGATTAAGAAGATATAATTTTAAATTGATAACTGATGAAAATGTTATCTTATGTAAATTACTTCATGAAAAAAAGGAATATAAAGTTTATAGAGAAAATATTATTGATAATTTATATATGTGGGAATATAAGCCTTATGTTATATTAGAAAATGATAAAGAATTAGGATATTTAATTTATAATCATAGAGATAATATTGTTGAAGAAATATTGTTATTTGATAATAATTTAGTTAATGATGTTATGTGTGATTTTAGTGTTTTTCTAGGTTTTAATACTAGTCTAAAGATTAATTTAGCTAATAGATATTTAAGTGATTATATAGATAGTAATTTAGAATGTAGTGAGTTTGTCGAAAGAACATTATATAAGATTAATAATCCTTCTTTAAAAGGAGTTTATATTCCTAGAAGTGATTTAATTTAGGAGATGATTTAATGGATTGGTATTTTATTGTTTTAATTGTTGTTGGGTTTTTATTGATAAGTGAACTTATTGTTGCATTTTTTGCATTTAAAGCTCTTTTTGGTAGAAAACCTGGTGAGGGGAGTTTTAAAGATTTAGATTTATCTAACACTTTATATAAAAATCATGAAAAAAGAATTAAAGAAGAATTTATCTTTTTAGAAAACTTGATTTCTGAAAATGTATATATTACAAGTCATGATGGATTGAAACTTAGAGGTTTTTACATTGATAATCATAGTGATAAAACTGTATTTTTTGTTCATGGATATCGTGCCACACCTTTAAATAACTTTTCATGGGTGGCAAGAAAAATGTATGATGAAGGTTATAATTTATTTTTTATTGACCAAAGAGCTCATGGAGAGAGTGAAGGAAAGTACACAACATTTGGTATTAAAGAAAGATTTGATGTTGTTAGTTGGAGTCATTTTATTAATGAAAAATATAACCCTAAACATATTATTTTATATGGATTAAGTATGGGATGTGCTAGTAGTGAAATGGCATTAGAATTAGATTTACCTGATAATGTTAGATGTGCTATTTTAGATTGTGGTTTTAAAAGTGTATTTAGTTTAATGGTTTATCAAACTAAAAAAAGAATCAAATTTGGGGCTACCATTTCAGTTTTATTTATGAATATTTATTGTAAGTTATTAGGTGGTTTTTCTATGTTTGATGCTAGTAGTGAAAAAGCTTTGAAAAATGCAAAAATTCCTTGTTTTTTCATTCATGGAACAAATGATATGACTGTTCCTTTGTCACATGGTAAAGCTAATTATAATGCTTGTAATAGTAGTAAAGATTTTATGTTTTTACACGGTGTTGAACACGCATTATGTTATTATGAAGGATATCCTGATTTAGAAAATAAGATTATTTCTTTTATTGATAAAAGCATTGAATAAATAAAAATAGAGTAACCTGCTTGGTTACTCTATTTTGTTAATTACTGTTGGTGTGAAACATTAAAGTAATGTTATTATCATTTAAATATTCTGCAAAAATATTAACTGGATTTAAAAATGATCTTCCCATATGTTCTAAGGTTGTTATCACTATTATTTTTTTAGCGTTTAATGATTTAGCTATTGGAATAGAATATTTGGCATTTTCAACAGTTGTTAGTGATTTATCTTCTTTGATTAAGATATTTTTATCTACACCTTTTTCAATTAGATATTGTTCCATTGCCATAGCTTCTGATATTTCTAATCCTGGTGGTATTGGTTTTCCACCTGATAAAATTATTCTATCTATTTTTTCTTGTTTTAATAAATTTAGACATAAGTCTAATCTTTTAATTAGTGTGTTGTGCATTGTTGCATCATTATTTAATTTATATCCTAATACGATTGCTACTACCATAAAATCACCTCATATTTTATTCTATGATACTATTTTTTGAATTTTTTTTCAACTTAGAATGAAAATTATATATTTTTATAGATAATAAAAATAGAAAATGTAAAAAAAACTTTCAATAATGTTTCTTTTGTGGTAATATATTAATGGCAAAAAATTAGATGAGGTGAAAATATATGGCAAATATGGTAAACTGTACTGAAGTTAGACCTGGCAATATTTATATTTGGGATAATCAATTATATTTATGTCAACAAATTGATTTAAATAAAACTGCTATG
Organism: Anaeroplasmataceae bacterium; assembly: GCA_045127955.1. Taxonomy (GTDB): domain Bacteria; phylum Bacillota_I; class Bacilli_A; order Acholeplasmatales; family Anaeroplasmataceae; genus Pelethenecus. The sequence continues at coordinate 12,039 of JBGVRA010000009.1, read as the reverse complement.
GCTAAGATGAAGGTAAAATTAAAATCAAAGAATGTTAGAACTGGTTCTATTACTGAAGTTTCTTTAATTGGTGGAGATAAAGTAGAATTAGTATACGTTGAAAAACGTAAAATGGGATTCTTATATGATGAAGGAGATGCAATCTGCTTCATGGATAATGAAACTTATGACCAAATTAGTGTTAATAAGGAATTATTACAATGGGAAATGAATTTCTTAGTTTCTGGTGTAGAAGTAGAAATTATGACTTACCAAGGTGAAATTTTAGGTATTACATTACCAGCAAAAGTTAAATTAAATATTACTGAAAGTGCTCCAGCTGTACGTGGTGATACTTCTAAGACTGCATTAAAAGATGCTTTTATGGAAACAGGTCTTTTAGTTAAGGTTCCATTATTCATTGAACAAGGTGACGATATCATCGTTTCAACTGAAGATGGTTCATATGTATCTAGAGCTTAAATAGATTAGCCGATTTTTCGGCTTTTTTATTTTTTATTTTTGTAGTATAATAATTATATAGATATTACATTTAGGAGAAAAACATATGAAGAAAAGATTTTTGTTTATTTTTTTACTTACTTTAGTATGTATTTTAGGTATTAAAGTAAATGCTTCTAATGAAGTTAATTATACTGCTGATTTCAGTAATGGACTTCCTAGTGATTGGAGTTTATACAATAAATCTGATGTAAATTATACGGCTATTACAAAATCTAATGATGGATTTAGTGTTAATCATAGTAATACTGGTAATGCTCAGCCTTTATATTATGGTTCATTAATTAATTTTGGAGAAGAGGTAAGTCATTTATCTGATTTTACTTTAACTTTAGAAATTAGATTTACATCATACATGGATAATCAAAGATGGTTTGGTGTTATGTATCATACCCAAATTGATGATAATAATAGATTATCTGGTTATATGATGAATTATCGTGTTATTGGAAAGTCTGCTCAGTCTACTGTATCGTCATCTTCAACTTTCCAAGATAGTTTGGTCGTTGAACAAACTGGTGTAGCTATGAGTGATAAATCTTATCATACTGTTAAGATTACTTGTAGTGGATCTAATGTTACTCATTATATTGATAATAAAGAAATAGTAAGTTATGATTATTTAGATTATTCTTCATCTTTATCTGAAGTTCAAAGTGAAGGTGGTTTTGCGTTAATAGTAAACAAGTCTTGTGTTGAGGTAAAGTCGTTAAATATTACTGGAACTAAAGTTAAGCCTCAAGCTAAATTAGATAAAACTATTACTGATTTATATGATCCTGAGGAGTATTTAATTGGTGATGTCGGTGTTATTACTAGAGTTGAAGACAAAGACCATTTAGAAGAAATTAAGAATTCTGATACTAAACCACATACTGCAATATTAAGTGTTAATAAAGATATGTTTGTTTTAGACAAAGAAGGAAATAGTATTGAACTTGATTTAAATACTGTTTATAAAGAGTATTTACCTTATACTATGCCTGCAGTAAGTATTAATGATATGGAAGTTGCAGAAAGTTTTGTAAGTTACTATAATACGGATTTTAAATATTTAGATATCTTTGTTTGTTCAAATGATCCTCTTGTTTTAGGATACTTAAGAAAAAATATTACGAATATTAGAGGTATTTTAGATTACAAATCTAAAGATGTTTCTGATTTAGCTGAGTTAGTTCATACTGCTAATATTAATGGCGCAAATACTATTATTTTATCTTATGAAAAAACTTCTTATGAAGATATAAGATATATTCAATCTAGATTTAAAACTGTATGGGTTGAATATACAAAGTATTGTGAAGTTGATGTTATAAATAGTATTGCAGGCGGAGCATACGGTATTGTTTGTCCTTCATTTGTAGATGTATATGATGCTTTATATGTTTTTACAGAAGGTGTTAATTTTAATAGAATGAGCTATAATGTGGCTCATAGAGGGCTATGTATATCTTCATATGAAAATTCATTAGAAGGTTTTATTGAAGCTTATGAATCAGGTGCAACTCACCTTGAAATTGATGTTCATTTATCAAAAGATAAAGAAATTGTTGTTATGCATGATGAAACTATTAATAGAACAACTAATGGTACTGGTAGTGTTAGTAGCATGACTGTAAGTCAATTAGAACAATATCAAATTATTAAAAATAAAAATGGTGCTGTTTTAGGTGATGGTGTAAAAATACCATTACTTAGAGAAATTTTTGAAGAGTTTAAAGATAAAGATATTATATTTGTTGTTGAAATTAAGACTGGTGATTTAGGTTTTGCTGATGTATTTAGAGCTTTACTTGAAGAATATGATATTATGGATCAAACTGTTGTTATTACTTTTAATACCAATCAATTAGTAATGATGAAAGATGTTATTCCTGAAATTCCTACTGCAAATTTAAATACTATTAATTCTGCAGGTTTTGCCTCAGGTATAGCGTCACTTAATAATATGCATGCTGGTATTGATACAAACCATGGTAATACTAACCGTGATTTTACAAGAATGGCTGCATTAAGAGGATATTCTTCATGGTATTGGACTTATGAAATGGAAGGTAATATTAAACAAGCTATGATTAATGGTGTTTTAGGTATTACTAATAATTCAGCTGATTCTATTGGTATGTATGCTACTAGATTAACTTTAGAAGATAATAGAATTATTATGAGTAAAGATGATTTTGAAAATAGTGTTGAATTTGGTGCGAGTCTTTACTGTGGTGAATATGATGGTGTAGTTTCAGGCAATGTGGTTTCAATTGAATATCATGATAATTATGCTTATGCTGTTTATTGTGGAACTTATACTTTTGGTAATACATCATATAATATTTTCTCTGATAAAATAATGCTTATTGATGAGGCAAAATATATTATGCTTCATGATATTTTAGAAGTTTTAAATAAAGAAGAAAAAGATTTAACTAATGAAGATTATGAGTTATTAGAACGTGTAGAAGAAGCTTATGAATTGCTAACTTTAGAAGAACAAAAACAAGTTGATTTAGAATTAGTTAATACTTTACTAATGAATAAGGACGCTAATAAAGATAATGGTAAAAAAGGATGTAAGGGAGCAATTGTTTCATCTTTTGTTAGTGTTGGTGTAACTTGTTTAGCTATTATTTATTTAAAAAGAAAAAAAGAAGATTAATATGTAGTTTAAAAAGTGCCTGATGGCACTTTTTTTCTTGTATCTTAGGTTGAAAAGACAATTAAATTTTGTCAAAATAAAAAAAAAGTATTCAATGTCGTTATTTTTGGAAATCATAATAGGTATAAATTTATGTTTGATAGTATCTTAATTAATATTAATTTTATAAATGCACTCGACTTTTTACCTATCATAGTATATAATAATATTGTAAACAAATGATAGGTGGGATATTAATGAAAGCATTAATTAAAAAGATGAGAGAATTAGCAGGAATGAGTCAAGAACAATTCGCAAAAGAACTATCAACAACTCCTGTTTCTATTAATCGTTGGGAAAATGGTAAAACAAATCCTAATCTTATGGCGCAAAATCAATTGTTAGAATTTTGTAAAAAAAATAATATAGATATCGCTGATGCTATTATAGAAAAATATAAATATATTGTCGATAACAGATTAGTATTATATCATGGTTCTAAGCAAGGTATCAAAGGAGATATAGTACCAATCAGTAGACCTGATTGTGACTTTGGTTCTGGTTTTTATATGGGAACAGAAATTCTACAACCATTAACTTTAATATGCGGTGAAGAAAAGCCTGTATTTTATGTTGTAGATTTTTCGTTAGATGATTTAAAAGTTTTAGATGTTGAATTAGGATTAGAATGGGCGATGGTTATTGCATATCATCGAGGATATATGGATATAATAAAAGGTACTGCGATGTACGAAAAATATTCCCACTATCTAGACGGATATGATGTGGTTGTAGGATATATTGCGGATGACCGTTTGTATACAGAGTTAAACCGATTCTTTAATGGTGATATTACAGATGAGGTGTTAATGAGATGTTTATCAGCGCTTGAACTTGGTAAACAATATGTTGCATTAACTGAAAAAGCTTGCAAGAATGTTAAGATATTAAAAGAGAATGAAATTCCTAATTTGGAACTTGCACTCCTTATAGAAAAGTCTAAAATTAGAAGACTTGAAGGAAATTCGTTGGCTAAAGAAATAGAGAAAAAATACAGAAGAATTGGTAAATATTTTGATGAAATATTAAGAGGTGAATAATAATGTTAAACTCTATAGAATTAAATTTGTGTGATATGCAAGGTAAGTTGTTTGAACTTTCGGCTAACGAAGGATTTGGAAGTTTAGAATTTATCAAATCATTTATGTTATCTAAAACTGCTTTTGACTTAGATAAGCCTTTTAATCATATGCAATGGGCAGGAGAAGGATATATCATTGATAGAGTATCTGAAGAAGATACACTTGAAAAAGGTGGATTAATATATGCTTCTGAGACACTATTTTGGATGGGATACATTTATCGCTACTGGCATTTCTATACTGGTGAATCTAGTAAAGAAATTTATAAACAAGCTAATGCAGAACTCATGAATGCACTTTATTTAGCCTATCACACTATGAGCCCTGAAATGGCAATAGATAGATTAAAAGAGTCGTATCAACAAAAGAAAAATAAGAAATCTAATAAAAAACAAATGTAAATGGTTGATTTATATATGAATTATTATACACAAAGAAATGGATTAAGAAGTGAAATTGTAATGACTAATGAATATATTCAAGTAATTCTTATGTATCAATAACCTATGATGAGAAATAATCAAATGATGATATATGACCATATATGTCCTATATGGTAATATCAAGGTTGAATGTATTCAACGTTTATTTAAAAAGAAAAAAGAAGATTAATATGTAGTTTAAAAAGTGCCTGATGGCACTTTTTTCTTGTGTGGAGTTAAGAATATTAAATTAATTACTTTTATTAATCCATTTTTGGATATTTATTATAGTTTTTAACTTTAATTATATTTAAATCAATATCAAATATTTCTGATAATCTTCTTATTAAAAAATAGTTTAATTTAAGTTTTCCTTTTTCTAGTTTTGAATAAGAAGAAGCAGACATTGGGATTAATTTTGCGATATCTTTTTGGTTTATTAATCTGCTTTCTCTTTTTAATGTTATTAATGCTATAAATTCTTTTTCTTCCATATTTTATCACCAATAATATTATACTTTATTTTGGTTTTATTTTTTAAAAAACGGCCTTTTTAGGCTTATTTTATTGTTTTTAGGAAAAAATAATAGTAAATTATTGGTTTTAGTATTTATTTCTTGTAATTACAGGCTAAATTTGTTAAAATAAATAATTGAGATTTAATTTATTAAATCTGGAGGTGGAAATATGAAAAAAATGACTTCAAGTCAAATTCGTCAAATGTGGTTAGATTTTTTTGCTAGTAAGGGGCATAAGGTTGAACCATCTGCATCTTTAGTTCCTCATGATGATCCTACATTACTTTGGACTAATGCTGGTGTTACGCCATTAAAGAAATATTTCGATGGATCTACAGTTCCTCAAAATCCTAGAATTACTAATGCTCAAAAATGTATTCGTACTAATGATATCGAAAATGTTGGTAAGACTGCACGTCACCATACATTCTTTGAAATGTTAGGTAATTTCTCTATTGGCGATTATTTTAAAAATGAAGCAATTGATTTTGCTTGTGAACTATTATTTGATGAAAAATGGTTTGGTTTTGAAAAAGATAAACTTTATATTACTTATTATACAACAGATATTGCTGCTAAAAATGAATGGTTGAAACATGGTATTAAAGAAGATCATTTAATTCCTATGGAAGGGAATTTCTGGGAAATTGGAGAAGGACCTTGTGGACCTGATACAGAAATGTTTTATGACCGTGGCGAAGCATACGATAAACGTGGTAAGGAATTAATTGTTAATGATATTGAAAACGATAGATTCATTGAAATTTGGAATATTGTTTTCTCTCAATTTAATTCTAAAGAAGGTGTTCTACGTAAAGATTATAAAGAATTACCTTCTAAAAATATTGATACAGGTTGTGGTTTAGAAAGATTATGCTGTGTTATGCAAGGCGTAGATACTAACTACGATACTGATTTATTTATGCCTATTATTCGTAAGACTGAAGAAATTTCTGGTGTTAAGTATGATGGTCAAATGGCATTTAAGGTTATTGCTGACCATGTTCGTACTGTTACATTTGCGGTAGCTGATGGTGCTGTTCTTTCTAATGAAGGTAGAGGATATGTATTACGTAGAGTTTTACGTAGAGCATCTAAATATGCTAAATCTTTAGGTATTAATAAACCTTTTATGGCTAGTTTAGTTGATGTTGTAATTGATATTATGGATTCATTCTATCCATATCTACATGATAAGGCTGAAATTGTTAAAACTATTATTTCAGCAGAAGAAGAAAAGTTCTTATCTACTTTAGCATCAGGTGAAAAGAGATTTGAAACTATTGCTAGTAAATCTGGTGATGTTATTAGTGCTGCTGATGCGTTTACTTTATATGATACTTATGGTTTCCCTATTGAATTAACTTTAGAATATGCTTTAGAATTAGGCAAGACTGTTGATATTGATGGATTTAAACAATACTTAGAAGAACAAAAACAAAGAGCACGTAATGCTCGTAAGGATGAAAATTCTTTCGGTGGCCAAAATGAAGATTTCTTAAAATTCAAAGATGAATCTAAGTTCTCTGGTTATATTGTAACTAGTCAAAGTTCAAGAGTTATTGCTGTGTTTGGTAATGGTGTTGTTTTAGATGAAACTCCATTTTATGCATTTAGCGGTGGTCAATTATGTGATAAGGGTACATTAGATGGTATTCGTGTTTTAGATGTTATTAAAATGCCTAATGGTCAACACTTACATGTATTAGAAGATAATCCATTTAATGTTGATGATATTGTTTTTGCTAGTGTTGATGTAGATTATAGAGAAGCAACAAGAAAAAATCACTCTTCAGCTCACCTTTTACAAGCTTCATTACAAAGTGTTTTAGGTAGTCATGTTCATCAACAAGGTTCTCAAGTTGGTCCTGAATATTGTCGTTTCGACTTTAATAATTATAGTTCATTAACTGATGAAGAAATCTTAAAAGTTGAAGATTTAGTTAATGAATATATTAATGAAGCTCACCCTGTTGTTACAAAAGTTCTACCTATTGAAGAAGCTAAGAGCTTAGGAGCTATGGCATTATTTGGTGAAAAGTATGGTTCACATGTTAGAGTTGTTGATATGGGTATTTCTAAGGAATTCTGTGCTGGTACTCACGTTGTTAATACAGAAGTAATTGAAAAGTTTGCTGTGTACTCTTGTGAATCTATTGGTTCAGGTGTATTCCGTATTACTGCATCTACTGGTAGTGATGCTATGTATTATGTTAAAGAATCATGTGCTAATTTAGTTGGTAATATTGAAGCTGTATGTAATAAGGCTTTCGATTTAGTTAAGGAAGCTAAGGATAATGGTATTGAACTTGTTTATGGTTTTGATTTCTTAGAACCACAAGTATTTGGATATAGATATATCTTAGCTTTAAGAAAAGCTTTAGCTTCTGCTCAAAATGCTATGAAGAACTTAGAAAAAGAATATAATGCTAAAAAGAGTCAAAGTGCATTATCTAATCTTTCTCAATTTGATAACTTAATTGAAAATAATATGTTATTTACTGAAGTTCAAACTGTTGATTCTAATTTACTTAAAGACATGGCTACTGCTTTAAAGAATAATAAAAACTTAAATGTTGTATTCTTAGCTGGTATAAGTGAAAATAAAGTTACATTTGTTTGTGCTACAAAAGAAGGATTTGATGCTTCTATGTTAGTAAAAGAAGCTGCTAAAGTATGTGGCGGTGGAGGCGGAGGTAAAAAAGACCTTGCTCAAGCTGGTGGTAAAGATCCATCTAAAGTTAATGATGCTATTTTAAAAGTTAAGGGGCTTTGCTAATGAAAGTTGTTGGTTTAGATTTAGGAAGTAGAACTTTAGGTATTGCTATTTCTGATGAATTAGGCTTTTTAGCAAGAGCAGTAGAAACTTATCGTTTTAATGACGATGATTATGATAGTGCTGTTAAATATACTATTGATTTTTGTAATAAAGAGCGTGTTAAAACTGTTGTGTTAGGTTATCCTAAGCATATGAATGGTGATGCTGGTATTCGCGCTCATATATCAGAAGAATTTAAAGCTAAGGTTGAAGAATTATCTGATATTAAAGTTGTATTACAAGATGAAAGATTAACTACTGTTATAGTAGATAGAGCTATGATTAGTGGTAATGTTAAAAGAAAAGACCGTAAACAAAAGAAAGATGAAATGGCTGCGGTTGTTATCTTACAAAATTATTTAGATAGAAAATCATTTTAAGAAAAGGAGAATAATATTATGCAAGATCGTACAATTACACTTATTCAAGAAGATGGTCAAGAAATTGTTTGTGATATTTTATTTACTTATTATGCAGAAGAATTTAATAAAAATTATGTAGTTTTCCAAGTTAGAAAAACTGGTGAAGTTTCAGCTGCAACATATGATCCTGAAGATGGAAAAGAAGGTAGATTAGGTAAAATCGAAACAGATGAAGAATGGCAATTACTAGAAGATTTATTAAGTGAATATGCTGAACGTATGGGTGCTGGCTGCGGTGGAAACTGTGGTGGATGTGCTGGCTGCGGAAGTGAAGACTGTGACGGAAACTGTGATTGCGAATAATAGTGAATTGCTTAATTTAAGTTTTAGTGATTTTGATTTAGAACTTAAAAATTATGCAAAAGAAAATAATGTTCCTATTATTTTTGATGAAGGATTAGCGTTTTTAGAAACAGTAATTAGATTATATAAACCTAAAAGAATTTTAGAAATTGGGACAGCTATAGGCTATTCAGCTATGCGTATGAATAGAGTATGTTCATCTTTAGTAACGACTATTGAAAGAAATCCTAAAATGTATGAAGAAGCTTTGAAAAATGTAGCTAAAGCAGGTTTAGAAGATTCTATTGAAATTATATTTAAAGATGCGTTAGAAGCTTTTGATGATGTTAAACATCATAAGTTTGATATGATATTTATTGATGCTGCTAAAGCTCAATATACTAAGTTTTTTAATCTTTATACTCCACTTTTAAATGAAGGTGGAATTGTTGTTTGTGATAATATGATGTTTCATGGACTTGTAAATGATGAAGCATCTTATGAAAAACAAACTAGATCTGTTAGAGGATTAATAAGAAAGCTTGCTGCTTTCCATAGTGATTTATTAAATAATAAAGACTACGATACATCTATATTTAATATAGGTGATGGTATGTCTGTTTCAGTTAAGAAGACTACAAATAAGTAGTCTTTTTCTAAGAAAGGAGGGTGTTTATGCGTATTAGAGGAAGTATTGTAAAAGTTAATCCTCAAGCTAAATTGATTGCTATAAAAGGATTTAATAGACTTAAATATTTCTATTTTCAATCAAGTCAAATGAATATTTTTAAAAGATATTTATACGAAGGTGTATATATTGATTTAGAATATGATGAAACTAAAGTTTTTAAGAAAAAAGGAATAGAAGCTAATATAGTTGATTTTGTTCACCAAGTATATGCTGTATCTAAATATAAAAGAACATATTTTTATGATGAAAATACCATAAATACATCACTTTCTAAATTTTTATCTTCGATGGGAAATATTATGTTTTTGGATTTAGAAATGACTATGCCATCATATGGATATTCTGGCAAAGAATTTCAAGCGGAAATTATTCAAGCTGGATTTTTACTTGTTGATGCTAATGGTGATGAAATATGTCGTTATTCTAATTATATTAGACCTGTTATTCATAAAACATTAAGTAGAAGAGTTCAAAAATTTTTACAAATTGATTTACCTACTTTTGAGTCTAAAGCAATTAATTATAAAGATTTTTATGAAGAATTTGAAGAAATATTAACTTTATATCGTCCTACTATAGTTGTATATGGAAAAAATGATAGTATTATTTTAAAAAATTCATATAAGATTAATCATTTACCTTCATTACAAAATAAAACAAGATTTGTTAATTTATGTAAATTAATTAAGAATTTTTATAATTTAAGAAATGATGCTGGATTATTTAAATTATATCAAATCTATTATAATCAAGAAAATTTACAAATCCATGATGCATTTAATGATTCAGAAGTAACAAAGGCTGTATTTAAAGCATTTAAAGATGATGTAAATCATATAACAAATAATTATGAGAAAATACGTAAAGAGCTAGATTAATAGCTCTTTTTTTTCATATATTAAATTGGTGATAACATGAAAATTGGAATAATTGATAGTGGAAAAGGTGCATTAGCAATTAGTAGATATTTAAAAGAAGAAGTTATTGTTTTAATGGATATATCATATTTTCCATATGGAAACAAAAGTAAAGAATTTTTATGCAAAAGGTGTCTATATTTATGTGATTATTTAATAAATAAAGGTGTAGATATAATTATATTAGGATGTAATACTTTATCAATATACGCTCTAGATTTTGTAAGAAATATTCTAAATATAAAGATATTTGGAGTATTTGAATATGTAAAAGAATATTTAACAAAAGATAATTTATTTATAGGAACTAAAAAAACAATAGAATATGTAAAAGATAATTATGATATTGATGTTTTAGATGGAAGTAGATGGATAGAAGATATTCAATATAATAAAGGTATAAATAATATGATAAATTATTTATCTAATACTAAGTATAATAATATCATTTTAGGTTGTACTCATTTTTTAATGTATGAATATCCGTTTAAGGTGGTGCAACCTATAAAGAACCTATTAGAAGATATAAAATAGAAGAACTCGCTTTAAAGAAATTTATGATTATGATAAAATAAGTTATATTACTTAGGAGAATACATATGGAAATAAAAGAATATCATGATGATTTTTTTAATGCAAAAAGAATACAAATATATAATTCCTATATTCCATATTATTTAATGGAAATGAAAAGATATTATATAAAAAATAATATTTCTTGTATAGAAGCAGCTGATACTGATTTAGATGTTTATTTGAGACATTTTTCTAATGTTAAATATATTTATCTACATCCTGATGCAGTTCATCTTGAAGAAGTAAATAAGTTAACTAATTTAAATGGTATTTCACTTTCTAACAATCAACTTAAATATATAGATGATGAAATATTAGAAAAAATAGAATATTTACAAATTGATTATATCGATAAAAAGCATGTTGATTTTTCTAAATTTACATCTTTAAAGTATTTAAGATTATTAGACTATCCATTTGATGCTATTAATATCAGTAATGAATTATTAGGATTTGAGATAAATCGTGCTTTTAAACTAGTTAACTTAACAGGTGTTAACACTAAGAATTTAACTAAATTAAAATTAGAAAATTTAACTAAATTAGAAAGCATTAACTTGGTTTGTCCTAATTTAGAATCATTTTACATATATGATTCTAAAAAGGTATCTAATATTGAAACTTTTTTAAGTACTTGTAAAAGTTTATATGAAATAACAATTACTTCATATTCAGATTTAAATGCCAATTTAAAGAGTATAAATTTCATTACTGGTCTACATTCTCTAAAATATTTTAGAACTAGTTTTAGAATTTTAGATGGAGATTTAAAACCACTACTTAATTTAAAAGATGTTAATATTGGTACATTTTATAGAAATTATAATTTAAAAGATAAAGATTTACCACATATTTATGTTTGGATTAATGATGGATATTATGCTGAAAAAATAAGGCTTGACTCATTAGAATTAGGTAAAGAAGATCCAAGGATTTTTTGGTCTAAATAATCATAATTTTATAATTTAGAAGGCTATGTGAAAAAGCATAGTCTTTTTTTGTCGAAAACATGTCGAACGATTTTTAAAATTTTTTTCGCAACATACATCGGTTATGTATATTTTGTGAGTATAATTATATACATACGAGGAGGTGTTAACATGAAAAATATATTTAAT
>JBGVRA010000008.1:0-11605 GCA_045127955.1 Anaeroplasmataceae bacterium | reverse complement strand
GGTGGTATAGGTGTTTTGGGGATAAAAAAAGAACATTAGGTTTGAATTAATGTTCTGATTTTATTTGTTATTTAATTGATTATTGTAATATTTTCAAATTGGTTTTGTAATTTTTGTTCAAAGTAAATTTGTAATATTACATATTGAATTTTAATAATTTTGGAACTTTCACTTAATAGAATTAATAATTTATTTAATATATTTAATTTTTTTATAAAAGCAAAACTCCACACCCCAAGCACTTTTTTAATATCTTTATCATTTTGCAACTCTCACTTAATGATACTTATAACACTACTACTAATACTTAATTTTTTATATAACCCAATCTACTCTATATTATATTTTTCCTTTAATCTATTTATAACATCTATAACCTTTTTATTTGAATTTACTTCTTCTTTTTTAACCCCCAAAAAATCACTTAAAAAGTATTCAAAATTTACTTTAATTGAAGATTTAATTGCCTCCCCAAAGTCTTCCTTTGACTCCGGTCCTTTACTATAGAAGCAGTCAAAAACAAAGAATACTGGCTTGCCAGATTTAATTAAATCATAAATAGTTAATAAATAAACCATTGATTCAACATAAAAAGCTTCATTTCCTAAAGGCTCCCCATCTTCTGCTTTAATCATTGCTTGTCTATATCTAGATACTAGATCAGTTAATTCTTTTTTATTTATACCACTAATATCAACTTCATTATCTCTTAGATATTTCATTATATTTTTTACTATATTTTGATCACTTTTGTTATCAAAATATATCCTCATATGGAGGTTTTTAATAGCATCTCTTCTTTCTTCATTGAATTCAGAACCCGGCTCAAAGTAATCATTGATTAATTTATAAATATCTTCAGATTCATCAATCCATCTTAGATTGTGTAATGACTTAGTTATTCTAGGAATAGAACTCTTAACATCTTTATCTAAGTTAAATCCCATTTTATTAAGATATTTTGTCTTCTCATTATCTTTTTTATCAGATAAACGAACAAGAGTATTAGCAATTCTTATTCCAATTTTTCTTATATATACTTTCTTTATACCTGTTTTCTTATATTTAACTGTTGTCCATGTTATTTTAGGTTCTAATTTCAACTCTAAATCAGTATCAAATTGTCTTAAAAAAGGGTTAATTTCATCTTTAATTTTTCTTCTCCAAAGATTAAACCATGGGTAATTTTCATATAGACATGGAAGTATTTGTTCTACAATAAAGACACTTTTAGAGATTCCTTCAGGTTTCACAATATGTCTATCATAACTGAAAATAACTTCTTTAGGATCAAATGTCAAAAGTTGTTTTTCCCAGTTCTCTAAAGGTTTTATTTCCTCTTCTATTAGACCAGATTTTGTAATTCCATTTTCTTCACAGAATTTAATAAATAGTGCTTCATTTTCCTTATAATATTTAAAGGTTTTAGCAATATGGTTTTTGTGGTCATGTTGTTTATGGAGAGAAATTAAATTAATTTCCTCCATTAATTTATTACCATTTTGAACGTTTTCCCTGCTTCCCCAGATTGCTTTATAGGCAGTTGCATCAATTGGTATAGGTAATACTGTACAACCTTCTGGCGCTACTTTACCTTTTTTATTTACTACATCAATAAATCTTAGAATTTGTGCAAATTTTCTAAACCTTTTTGCTTTAGCTCCTTTTGCAGTACTAAATTGTAGATTTAGTGGAGGAAGTTCATAATCTTTAATAACTTCAATTTCTAATCTACTAGTGTCTGTCTTATCATCAACTTCCTCTATTTCTATGGTTTCAGGTGTTTCAGTAATTTCTGTTTCAGAAAAAAGATCTATTGGTATAAACTCTACTTCTTTTTCTTCATTTTGAGTCTCTTCAGAACTTCTATTTCTTTTTTCTTTTTCTTTTCTTTCAGAGATAATTTTATGATTTGCTTCGGCTTCTAATAATAACTTATATAGATCCTCTAATTTCATTATTCTTCATCTCCTTCTTCTAAAACTTCAATTTCTTTATTTTTAATAGCTTTCTTTAATCTAAGCGTTGTTTTTCTTTTAAAGTTAGCTTCTTCCTCTTCATCAATTGTAGGCACTTTTACTAAACCTAAAAGTGCTTTGATAAGGTTTGATTCTTTCTTATCATCTTCATCTGTTGAAATACTTCCATCTTTATTTAAATGAAGTTTTATTTTATAGAAACTTTTACTTTTACTTCTTATAGAAGTAATAACTAAGTAATCTTCTTCTATAATAAAGTTATGTGTTTCTTCATTTAGGTTTATAGTTATTGGCTCATTTGGAGCTCGTAGGAGGTCCTTAACTATTCCATTAAACGAAATATCTCTATCTGGTTTTTTGTTTGTTTTAGGTGCTTTTATGGCTTTCTTTTTATTCTTCTTGTTTTTCCCCGAAATCTCTACATTTCCTATATCTTTTTCAGATTCTAAGTTTGAGTCTTGATTATCTTCATCTACTATTTCTTCAATAATTTCATCAGTTACTGGAAACAAGATTTTAGTACTTATTCCATTAAGAACGTTATTAATAGCTTCTGGTGGAAAATTGCAGTATTCTTCATGTATTCCTTCAATTGGGTTCCCACTGTTCTTGTCTACAAGTGCTAGATATTCGCCTCTGATTTCTTCGGACATTACATCTTCTCCCCAACGCTCTTCTCTTACCATATCACAAGACATAGGTATATTTATTCCTAAATCATCTACAGAGTGCTCCATTAAATATTGAAGTCTTTTAGCTACCTTATCTTCATTTTCTTTTGGACAGTCTAAAAGTAATTCATCATGGATTTGAAAAATTAAATGTGCATCTAGTTGTTTTAGAAACCTATCATTTTCAATCATAATCATTGTTCTCTTGGTCATAGTTGCTGCTGAACCTTGAATAATTGAATTGAAGCATTGTCTTTCAGCTCTTCTAATTAGACCTTCATTAGATATAATTTGAATATTGTTTTTTAATGCTTCTTCATTAAGTTTTTCTAATTCATCTAGAGTAAGAAAATCTTTTCCAGTTTCAGATATCCTTCTTAGATACTCTTTTGCAAATTCATTTTCTTTACCCGTTAGTTTATGCTTATTAACAATAATTGCACTATAGTGTGACAACATTAAATCGGGAAGTCTTCTTCTTCGACCATATAAACCTTCAACATAACCATATTTTTTACACATTATAATTGAGTCTTGTATAGCTTTATATGCCCCTTTAAACTTTTCAAATACTTTTGCTAGCATTTGATTTGCTCTATAAAGTGCCTCATCTCTACTTTCATTATCTTGTTTAATGATTTCAGCTAGAGAAGAAGCTCCCATTCCATATGTAATTGCTAAGAAAATTGTCTTTCCAACTTTTCTGTTTTTCTTACCTTTTTCATTAATCTTTGTTTTTTCACCACAAATATATTCATTTCCATTTTCATCTTTTAAAACTGTACCTGCTGGATACCACTCTAAATTATCTTCATATCTATTACCATAAGCGCTTTGAGCTATGATGGCATATATGTCTTTCTTTTCTACAAAAGCTTTAATCATCTCTTCATCTTGCGACACGAAAGCAGTGATTTTAGGTTCCTGACTACTAAAATCACCTGAAACGAACACTCTACCTTCATCTGCAACAAAACTTAATCTAATTTCATGATTTTTACTAGGTAAATTTTGTTGGTTCATTCCTTGTAATGTTATTTGTTCATCATGTTCATTTAAAAACTTCCAGCCACCTCCTGAACTAAATCTACCTGTTGCTGCTCCATAAGTATTTAAATGAAATCTAACTTTACCATCACTCCAGTGTTTGCTTAGTTTTGGTATGCTATTTAAGTAAGTTGTAATCAATTTATTATATTGTCTTTGTTCTAATAACAGTTCGCAGAAATAAGTTGCTTTTTTATATCTATCAATTAATTTATAGATTTCTTCATCAGTTACAATCTCAGGATTTATTTTTACTTTTATGTATTTTTTAATGTTTTTTAGAACTTTTTTAACTGTTATTGTATCTTCATCAACTTCTTCTTCATTAATAGGATTTTCTTTTTCTTCTTTATTTACTTTAATAAATAGTTTTAGATGGTCTTGAACCATTTTAAAGTTTTCTATAAGTTGCTCAAGTTGATGTTTTCCTGTTCCTCTAGGTTTCTTATTTTTTAAGTTTGCTGCTTCTAAAATATCATAGAAAAATATTGATAGTTGTTTTGGAGAAGTAACTGTAATTTCTTCCTTAATATGCTCTAATTTCTTTTTTCCAAGTTTATTTTGAATCCCTTTAATATCATTAGTGATATCAAACTTCTTATCAAAGTTTGCTTTTTTATAATCTGCATTTGTTGGATCAATAAGTTCATTTCTTTGGGCAGAAGCTGATTTCCTCCACTCATCTACTAGTTCTTTAAACTCTTGATAAAGTTCTTGTATTTTTTCATTAACTTCATCTAATTTTTTAGAGTATTTTTTCTTTAGTTTTTGAACATAACCTAGGTCAGCTCTAACCCCAATTAGTTCCATATCAGCAGCTATTTTAATCATTGGCATTTCTATATCTTTAAATAATTCAAAGAGCTTTTTATTATCTTTTTTCTTAAATTCATTTAGTTGATATTCAAATAATTTGAAAGTTATATAAGCATCTGTAGCTGAATATAGCGCAAATGATTCTATATCTACATCTGCATATGGAACTTTTTTAAATAATTTCTCTATTTTATACTCTTCTTGTGTTGGATCTATCTTGTTTTTATATTGCCATTTTAAGGATTTAGACTCATTTTCATTAAGTATTACTGCTGCTATCATTGTGTCCCAATCCGGAACAATCTCTATATCACATGTGCATTTGATTACTTCATAGTCAAACTTTCCATTGTGCATAATAACTTTAGTTTGAGCATTCTTAATTCTACTTAGCTCTTCTTTTAATATTTCAACATCAAGTTGCTGTGGAAGTCTTCTTCTTGACAATGGATCTCTGTGATTAACAGGTACATATACTTGTTTTTCATTAGGTGTATACAGACAAAGTCCCATTAGTTTACAAGTTAAAGGATCTAAACTATTATTAGTTTCAGTATCTATAGATATTACATTATTCTTTATTGCTTTATCTATATACTCAGATAATTCTTCTTTACTTCTTATAATTTGAACATTATCTTTATGCTTTTTAAGAACTTCGTTTACTTCATTTTTTATATCTTGTAGGATTTTTTCTAAATCAGTATTACTCATAATAATAATCAAAATCCTCTCCGAAGTCTGCATCTTCAACTTCTATTCCATCTACTAGGTATTTCCAAGTTTTTGTATTACTTTTCACTTCTCCACTTAAAACTTTGTGTTCTCTTTTGATAATATCAAAGTAGACTTTCATTTTCTTATTTAACGCTAGTACTTCTTTTCTACTTTCTAAATCTTCTTCTTTAGTGTCTAAAATAAACTCACTAACACCTTCTAGAATTGGGAAATATAACTTATATTGCTCCTTTAAAGTTTCTATTAGCAAGTTTCTATCTATTTTATACATTGGTAAGTGCAGAAAATTCTTTTTATTACCTCTACCAAAGAAGTCAAATACTAATTGTAGTCCAAATGATTTACTTATAACCTCGTTTATTTTATGATAACCAATTGCTTCATTGCTTCTATGTCCGAAGAAATTTATTTTATACTTTTCACTTAATCTACTAATTCTATCTATAAGATAGAAGATTCTTAAAGTGTCCATTTGGTTCAAATAATAGTGAAACCTTGTTTTGAAATCTATGACTACATCATCTTCATAGATTGCATAGTTATCTAATCTATTTAAAATAAAAAATCTTAAAGGAATTTTTTCCTCTATATATGCTGCTATCTTTTGTCTCTTTTCTTCAGTTTCTTTCTTTTGGAAACTAATCACCATTTGAGAAAATTTTTTCCCTAATTTAAAGATATTGTCATATTTATCTAGAATCTTATAGTATTCTAATGGCATTTTTTCATAATCACCTGTTAATAACAGATATAAAAAATCATTGCTCGTCATATTATAACCTCACCATTAAGTGTTTATTTTCACACTTTCTAATATATTCATCAGTTTGTTGTTGTATTTCTTTCCAAGTATCACCACTTGCATTATCAAAACAGTTTCTGATTATTTTAGCTATTTGAATTAACTGTTTAACGTTAGTTTTTAAACATGTCAAAATCAAACTTTCCAATGAAATCTTATCTACATCAATATATTTTTTATCTAATCTTTTATCTTTAATAAATATATTCAGCAACTCAAATCTATAACCCAAAGGCTGATTAATAAAAGCAACTTCTTTTGAGTATAAATAGCAGACATTTTTCCAATCTTGCACACTTAAAAAATAGTGCTTAGTTCTTTGGTAATAGCCCACTACTGATAAAAAAGTATATAAGTTTCTTCTTATTGGTACTAACGCTATAGCTAATTCTCTAGTGTCTGCATGGTTATCTTCTCTATCTATCTTAAATCCTGGAATATATAATTTATTTCTATGGAATACTCCTAAATCAAAATATTCCCTAATTCGTGAGATTAGATTACTTCTATATTCTGTATTTATTTTTGCTTTCACTATTTCAGGATCTTCATCAGGTATATCATTGTTTCTTAAAGCTGCTTCATAGTTTTCTATTGCTATACTCACTTTTTTATTTATGTCTTCATTATATTTATCATCAAAATTTTTCTTTTTCTCTTCAAACGCCTTTAAATTACAGTCTGCTATAAAATGTTTATAATATTTAAAAGCATTTAAAATATCTTCTAGAGAAATTATTGCTAAACCAGCTAAATTATTATTTTCTAGATATTTCCAGATATTCATAAAAATCACTTCCTTATTGAGTATATTATACCAAAATGACTTATTAAAGTCATTAACGCCATAGAAGATAAAATAAAAAGACTTCAAAAAGAAGTCTTTTGTTAACTATTCTAAAAATGCTTAACAATAACTTTTTCATTAGCTGCTCAAGATGAAATTAAAAAACTAAAACTCAACGAAGAATCTGAGTAAAGAAAAAGATCATAAGTTTCAACTTCTTATGATCTATTTTTTTTTTTAGTATTCCAGGCTAAATGGATCTACATATTCAGGCTCTTTATCCACTACATCTACATTATATTCTTTAATATTGATATGACCTGCTACATATGTATCTCTATCATCATTTATTTCTTTAAGTTCATCAGGAACTACTTCTTCAATCAGCTCCAAACTATAAGTTCTTAAAGTGCCGTTTTTAGAATCAATAATTTCTAGAAAATGATCATTCATTGGTACAGGTACTATTTCAGTACCTATATGTCCATCAATTATCTTTTCAACTATCTCAGTTCTTTGTTTCACACCAAAAGCTATCTCCTCATCACCAACTTTAAAACTAAAGATAAAACTTTTAGGATCATTTCCACCTCTACCCTTACATAAGTCTAAAACACTTAAATCAAATAAATTATTATTTTGTACATCAATTTCTATACCATTTTCTAGCATTGTTCTTCATTGAACAGGAACTAGTCTAATTCCAAAATCATTTTGTAAACCTTCTTTTGTTTTCATTTTTCTTCTCCTTATTTAAAATTGAAATTTAAAATCATCTAATGCATTTTGTCTTTCTAAAACTTTACTCATCTCACTACTTACAATATCATTATGCAGTCTAACACCATCTGCTAGTTTAAATACTTCTGATCTACCTGTTTCATCATCTATTATTTCAATTCATGTCTCATAATAAGGTTCAAATTCACCTTCACCAAACTTTGACTTTGTCTTATCTGCTCACAAAGTTGGTACATAAGTTAATACTTCAGTAATTCTATATAATCTTTTATAATCACCATTTTTAAAATTAAAATTTACTAGCGTTCTATAAGGAACACCTTTATCATCATAATTCCTATGTTTGATCAAGCTTACATTATGTGCATTTAGTTCTTCTACATCAAAACATTCAATTGGATTTCCACTAACTATTTTTCATTCTTTAACTTCGTATTCTCTTTTTATACTTGTTTTATCCATATTATTAATCTCCTACTCTAATAGCTTCTACTTGAAATATTCTATTTCCTATTTCTAAAGCTTCATCTGAATCTTTAATATTAAACAATTCAACTCCTAATTGAATTAATTTTAAATGTGATTCTTTTTTAGTATATTTTTCGATTGCTTCGATAACACCTGTTCTAAACTTTTTATAATTGATTTTTCTTTCAATCTCAAAATTATCAATAAGTGTTCTAATTTCTTTCATATATGGTTTTATATTTACTCTTTCAAATAAATCTGCCCCATAATGATTACATAAACCAATCACATAAAAATAATTTGCTAACTCTTTATATCTAAAATTACTTAGTACTTCTACTACTGAACCATAAAATCTGTCTTTTCTGTTAACTCTTGCCATTGCTCATCTCCTTAATCTAAAAATATTCTTTTCGCACATTCATATAAAGTATCTTCGTCTTTAACTCCGTAAGTTTCTCTTACCAACAACATTAATTTTTCATGTAATTCTTCTTTAGTATATTCTTCAATCAACTTACCAAATTCTTCACGATATTCTTTATACTTAATGCTTTTTTCCACTTCTAACTGTTTAGCTAGTTCTTTACCTTTTTTAGAAAATTCATTTCAAACTCCATCTTTAAATATTTTCTTTTCTAAAAAATGAAACTTTCCTACTACGCTAAAATATCTGAACAGATCTTTATACTTTAAGCCACATAAAGAACTTGCCAGCTTATTACCATCTTCGAACTCTAATTTCTTTTTTCTCATAATAATCTCCTTTATCAGTTCTGCTCTTACATTTAATTTAGCGAATTATTTTAAACCGAATTGTACAATTGTGCACCTTTTTCAGTTAAAAAAGAAACCTTTGAAAAATAGTATAAAAAGGGGGCTCGCAAACCAACAAAAACACGACATAATATAGGTAAGAAAGAAACTAAAGTTAGTTTCTTAACTGAAATTGGAGGAAATTATATGATATATGGTTATTGCAGAGTAAGTACAACAAAACAAAGAATCACTAGACAGGTTAATAATATTTTAAGTGAGTATCCTAAAGCACAGATTATTAAAGAATTTTATACTGGTACAACTCAAAGTCGACCTCAGTGGGAAAAACTAATAAAAACAATAAGAGAAAACGACACCATCATATTTGATAGTGTCTCAAGAATGAGTAGAAATGCTGAAGAAGGATTTAAAGATTATAAATATTTATATGATTTGGGTGTGGAGTTAATCTTCTTAAACGAACCTCTAATTAATACTAAAGTATTTGAATCTAGTAAAACCAATTTGCTTAAAGTTGCTATTTCTACAGGTAATACTGCCGTTGATGAATATTTTAATGGAAATATTAAACTTATAAATGATTTATTGATGAGTTTAGCTGAAGAACAAATTAAAGCTTCCTTTGTTCAATCAGAGAAAGAAGTTAGTGATCTTCACACCAGAATTAGTGAAGGTATTAGAGAAAGTAAAAGAAATGGCACTAATATTGGTTTACCTAAAGGAACTAAGTTAACTACTAAAAAAGAAACTCAATGTAAAGAAATTATCTTAAAACACTCCAAGGATTTTAACGGTTCATTAGAGGATCCTGATGTGATAACTTTATGTGGTTGCAGCAGACCTTCTTATTATAAATATAAAAAAGAACTTAAAACAATGTAATAGAGTAGAGGGAAAATAATTTTATTTATTTTCGCCCCTCTCACCGAACCGTACGTACGGGCCTCGTATACGGCTCTCCAAATATATTTCAAATTACTTAGAATAATATGCAAGGGGATTGACTAATGCTGGTCGGTCCCCTTTTGCTGTTTCTAGAACCTTGGGTGAAAGAATAAAATTGATAATATTCATTCCCGCTCTTTTGTACCAACCAAGTCTAGAGTTTGCTACTTTAAAGATTTCCTCTTCATCAAAACCATTATTATTCTTCAAGTTAATCTTCATTAGATTAGTATAAATCGTCTTAGGTCTCTTCCACTGTTTTAAAATCACGACTCTAATCTTATGTCTTAACCAAGGACCGAAACTTCTTTCTATGTAGCGTTTCATTTTACCTATCTTGAAATAATTTATCCATCCTCGAATAATTTGATTTAACTTTGTGAATGTTTCAGCTAATGTTCTTGCGATAGCCTTTCTTCTACAAAGATAATCCTTAATTTTCTTTTCAAATTTAACAATTCTATCTTTTGCTGGTTTACATTCCCATTTGCTAGTATACTTCACAAAAGTAAAACCTAAGAATCTACTATTTGTAGGTCTTGTTACTTTAGTTTTAGTTGCACTAACTTTAAGGAATAATTTTCGTTCTATCCAACTTGTAATTGAAGCCATTACTCTTTCAGCCGCTTTCTCACTCTTAACTAAAATTATAAAGTCATCTGCGTATCTTACAAATCTAAGTCCCCTACTTTCAAGTTCTTTATCTAATTTATCTAGATAAATATTACTTAATATAGGACTAAGTGGACCACCTTGTGGCATACCTTCTTCAGTAGATTTTGTAAGACCATTCTCCATAACTCCAGCCTTAAGGAATTTGCGAACTAAGTTGAGTGTAGTATCTTCTTTTACTTGTTCTCTAAGTATTGAGATTAATTTGTCTTGGTTAACTGTATCAAAGAATTTCTCTATATCAAAGTCTACTATCCAGTCATAGCCTTCATTTAGATA
This sequence comes from Anaeroplasmataceae bacterium, assembly GCA_045127955.1. Classification (GTDB taxonomy): domain Bacteria; phylum Bacillota_I; class Bacilli_A; order Acholeplasmatales; family Anaeroplasmataceae; genus Pelethenecus. The sequence goes on along the minus strand of JBGVRA010000008.1, from coordinate 880 downwards.
TTCTAATACTTTAACCATTGCTTTATGACAATCTCTATTTGGTCTAAAACCGTAGCTATATTCACTGAATATCGGTTCGTAGATAATAGAAAATTGTTGTGCTATTGCTTGTTGTATTACCCTATCTATTGCTGTAGGTATACCTAATGGTCTTTGTTTACCATTATCCTTTGGAATGTATACTCGTTTAACCGGCTGAGGTTTGTATTTCTTTTCTCTTATGGATGTAATGATAATTTCCCTATTTTCCATAATGTACTCTTTTAGTTCACTAACCGGCATATTATCAATACCGGCACATCCTTTATTCGCTTTTACCCTCTTAAATGCTCGGTTGAGATTTTCTCTTGATAAGATATCATCAATTAAACTCATTTGCTGCTCCTCCTCTTATATTTAACATTACTACGAAACGTTCATCAAACTTATAAACCTATCCTCAAGGTTACGACCTTTACTTTAGATTAATTTGATTTCTAACTATCGTAATATTAATAATATAGTGATTTGCACTATATTTGCTCCTCAGGTCCTTTAGTGTTTCCACCTACTATGACCATCTCTGACTTCCTATTCTAAACCTTTTTTCGACCACTTTCGTGTGAATAGGACCTCCCGGGGTAAGATACTAATCTTTCGTTTCACAACCTCTAGATTTACTGTCTTGGTATTTACGTTTTACCCTTTGGACTTCAGTTTACCATGCAACCTTATCCACCATTTAGCCTTATCTAGTTTCTGTACGTAGGCTCGAAAACTTTGCTACACCACTTCCTCCACCCCAGCATTACTGCCTTCGGTTTGTGGTTCGCTACACTTGGCGGTAAACTACCCGTGACTGGACTTTCACCAGTAAGATTAGTGCCATGCCCGGCACACA
>JBGVRA010000007.1:0-45706 GCA_045127955.1 Anaeroplasmataceae bacterium | reverse complement strand
TAAAAATTTTATTCGACATTGTATCACCTTAATATAATATATTTTATATTATGATAACACAAAAATCCTTCATTAAGTTCAATTTAATGAAGGATTAGGGGTCTTTTTTTTGAAATGTCTACTTTTTTAGAGCCAGTTCACTTTGTTGTGGTTGTTGATTATGTAGAAAGAAGACAAAATCTACATAGAGCTGATAAAAGAGAAAAAGAAAAGAAAAAAGAGGAAGAACAAAAGAAAGCTGAAGAAGCTATAAAAAGGTACTTGTGGGTTTATCTTTTAGTTTTATTTGGCTTATTTGCTATTTTAATAACAATGGGAATATTAGAAAATCTCGGTATTATTAGTTAAAGGATGGTATATAATATGAAATTTAATGTAAGTTCTGAATTGTTGAAAATGTATGCTAAGACTGATAAAAATATTAATTATATGTTAGACTATTTATTAAGATCAGTTGATCCGGATAATTGTATAAAATATTTTAACATGGTAAAAAAAATTGAAATTAGTGATTCAACTTCAGCAGTAGAAATTTCAAATGATAATATCAAATACATAAAAGCATTATTTAAAAATGTTGATGATAAATTAGTAGAAAAACTTTTATGGGTGTCACTTTTATTTTTAGAGGTGTAAAATGGAAGATTTAATGTTAACTTATAATAATTCTATTCAGGAAATGGAAGTAATAACAAAGCAAATAAAAACTGATTTAGGTTTTTCATTTGAAGAATGGGATTTTGAAAAAAGTGAGTCATCTTTAGATGCGGTTGATTATTGCTTTACCTTTTTATTTGGGTTATTAGGTGCATTTTTATCTACTAGTAAAAAATTTGAAAAGTTTTTAGCTGGTATACATAAATCAGCAAGTGAAGTTCCAGGAGATTATAATAAAATTCAAGTTATGATTGGAAACTTGGTTCACCATAAAAAAGATAATATCGATAAAATGGTATTTAGAGATTTTACTAATGTTGATAGAAGATTTCATAGATTATTTTGGGGACATGATATATTTAGCACAGGACCTGATAATCCATTTGTATTAATGGTTAATCAAAAAGGTTCTTTAATTAAAGGTGTACTTCAAGCTTTTAGACATTTATTAGGTGATACAATGTCAAAGCAAGGGTTACCTATGCCAGGATCTTCATTTTTTGATTATACAAATGAAAACGGTAAAATGAGAAATTATATTGTCGATATATGTGAAAATTTATCTGAAGAAGCATATGGGCATCAATCTGCTCAGAAAATATATGAACATTTATTTACTATTAGAGCTCAGGACATTACAGGCGGTTTTTTAGTTAAAACCTTAACAGAAGTATATTTTAAAATTAGAAAAATTGATGATAAATTAAGAAAAACTCAAATCGCATTTATGTCTTATGCAGTAAATTTTTTCACTGAGGCTATTATCGGTATGGTTAGACAAAAAGGAATCCCTTATATAAATATACCTGTTGGAAGTGCTATGTTGGTTGCTTTTGCAAAATTTTGCTATCTAGATCATAAAGAAATAGATAAATTGATTAAAAGAACTAATGAGCTTGTTGAAATAAACGATGAGATAATTATGAAGTATGAATTGCATAATGAACTTTTAAATACTAATAATTCAGTGGAAGAGATTATTGATGATTTAGAAAGAAGCGAAGACAATATGGATGAACTTATTGATTTTTTGAAGGGAGATAATAAATGAAAAAAGTTATAGGATGGTTATTATTGCCATTAACATTGCTTATAGGTTTTTTTACAGGTTTTCTAGTTAGACAACCTAAGATTAATAAATTAAAAAAACAAATTGAAACTCTTCAAAAACAGCTTTCCTCTTTGCAAGATAAGATGGTTGGCTATCAAACTTCATTTGATAATTTGCTATTACAATATAAAGGTTTAAAAGTGATGCAACTTAAGAAAAAAGCAGAAATGAAAGGTATGCTTGAAGAAAATCTTGTACTGCAATATGGTATGAAAGCTTATTTGAATTTGCTTTTAAATAGAGTGAAAAATAATAAAAAGTTGGATGAAGAAGAATTAGCATTTTATAAATCATTTGATAATGTGATAGAAGGTAAAAAAGTTAGCAAAAATGAATTCAAAACTATAAAGAGTTATGTTATCTCTAGATATCGTACAGAGATTCAATCTTTAGCTAATTGCGATTGCTCACTTGAATTTAAAATGTTAGAAGAGTATAATTTTAACGGAAAATAATCAATTTTATTACACGATTTACACGATTACCCCTAGTTTTACACGATTTAGTTGAATTTTACACTATTACAAACTAGGGGGGCGTAATTGTATTAAAATGGGTAATGCATTCCATTAGAATGTGTCTATAAGTCATTTGACTTGTAGTTCAAATATAGAGGTTAAAACCTTTTAGTTTTACCTATTTAAAAGATTTTGTTCCATATGGAGCAATTTTAAATTTTAAGGAGAACTTATTAGTTTACTTCAACTAATGGGATTTGAATATAGGTATTTTTAATTTGTTGGAAAAATAGTCTGTTAATGGGATTTGAACCTATAAGAGATTATTGTGGAAATGATAATATTTTAATAGTATAATATTTATGTGAGGTATTGTTTATGAATAATATAAATTTAGAAACACAAATTATTGAATTAATTCCGTCTCAAACAATGAAAAATGTGATAAAAGAATACAATCATAGATTTACTGATTTAGAGTATGTTCAACTGGTAGAGCAGTTTGCTAAATCATGGCATAGTAAACTTGATTTACTAAACGAAATAAAAGAAAATATAAATAATAAGGATATTATTTCTTACATAGAAGCATATGTTAAATCAGAACATAATGCATATGATAAATTCATTAAAAAAGAAGAAAATTATGTCTATGATGTTATTATGGATTGTTTATCAAATCATGATGAAGAAAGATACTTATGTATTTCATTTGATTCAATAATGAAAATAATAGATAGCTATAGAGAAAATTTTAAAGAAGTTATTAATGAAGATGATTTTAAACATATTAAAATAACAAAAAGAAAAATTTCAACTTGGGATACTCCGCAAGAAATAGATGAGGTTGGCAATATAGATGTTTATCTTAATGAAAATATGGAAATACATTATATTTATGATGATAATTATATTGATCCAGAAGACTATAATTTGAATATGAATGCTATTAAATATCCAACAATATTTAAGGCAGGAGACTTAGTATATATAGATAAAAACAAACATGAATTGCAAGTAGGAAATTATACGGATTATTATTATTCAATTTCAAAAGATAAAATTTTCGGTATTGTAGGAATTAATCAGAATGAAGTTTATGAAGATGGTGATGTTGATGTTTGTTATTTTCTAAATTTATCAAATCAATATGTCTATTTTAAATCAATAGGATTAAATGAATTACAGTATGTAAATTATTTGGATTGCCATAGTCATATAGATTTTGGATACATAGAAAAAGTTAATTTAAATGAAATTCATTCTAAAATAATAGAAGATTATGAATATGCAAAAGCTAAATTAATTGAACTTGAAATTATCAAATAAAATGAAGGCCAGTTAACCAAACAAAAGGGTTAGCTGGCTTTTTACTTTCTCATTTGTCTGGACTTAAATCAAGTTTTAGTACATAATTACTTGAACTACTTAAGAAAGGAGCAGATGATGGAAAATAATTTTATAATTGAAGAAGAAAGAAGAAAAGAAAAAGAGAAGATGAATAGGCTTATGGATTCAGAGTTAAGACTAAGAACTATTCACGAATTAAGATGGATATTACTTGGGCTATCAGAAGACATCAAAGATCATGATGTGTATATAGAAGGACAAGAATTATTAAGTGAAATGGAAAGACAAGTATGGAAATACATTAATAGAGAAATTGAAAACTACTGATCTAGATGAAAGACTATAATGCCTTTTGTCGTTTGAGACTATATATAAAGAGTACATAGAATTGAATATAATAAAAAAAAATGATATAATATAATATATTAAAAAAGAAAAAAGGTATTAGTAATGAATAAAGAAAAAACATTATGGATAATTAAATTTATATTAACGGGACGAGTTCTACTTTCAGTATTGTTTAGTGATATTTTATATCCTAACACTCATAATATTATTGAAGCAATGGCTATAGATTTATCACCGTATTTAATATTTGGGATGGGTATACTGATCTATGAATTGGTAATCAAAAAATATGAGAGAATTGTAAAAAAATACACTTATGGATCAATTTTTCCTGTTTTAATTATTCCATTAGTTTTTATGTTTATAATATTTACACTATATAATAAAGACTTAATTATTGATTTATATGATGAAGATTTAGCAATGAGTACACCACTTTATTTTCCATCACTGGTTATGGGGCTAAATGATATGTTTGAATGGTTAAATGGGAAAACATTTTTGGGATATAATGCTAAGGTTTTCGTCACATCATTTTTTATTTTAATTGTAGCAATCATAATGATTGTGTGTTTAATTTATTTATTTTATTTAATGTATAAATTAATAAAGAGCCCGAAAAAAATGGATGGTTATAAAGAAAAAATATTCATTACTATTTGTACGTATTTGCTGGTTACAATAAATATTGCAACAGTGAATTTATATTTGTTATATTTTGATAAAAACGCATTTACCGATTTTGCTCTTTCGAATAATGCAATTGAGGCTTTATTAGATACATTTTATTTTACTTTTAAAAATTTTATTGCAATAGGTGGAAATGAAGCTAAAAGTGTCCTTGCTAAAATAATAGTTATTTGTACTACATGTATAAACATTTATTTTTTTATTATTTTTGTACAAATGTTACTTTCAAAAAAAGAGACTTCTATTTTATCAAATGATGAAGAAGGACAAATGATTACAAAGTGCCAATTTAATAGTAGTAAGACTCAAAGATATTTAATGGACAAAATCTGGAACGAAGATGGAAAAAAAGCTGTGTTTATAGGTATAAACCCGAGTTATGCAAATGGAATAAAGTGTGATAAAACAACAATGACAGTTATTAATTATTTGATAGATGATGGTTTTGGTTCTTTAACTGTACTTAATTTATTCTCAATAATTGATGTTGACACAAAATCAAATGATGAAAAGTATGCGACAGATTTTGAACAACATAGAGAAATTTTTGAAAATACAGATCTAATATTAATTGGTTGGGGGTGCGAGAAGAAAAAGTATTCAGATCAAAAGGAAGCAGCAGAGAATATTTTGAAAGAATTTTCTGAAAAAGTATATACTTTTGTCGATGAAAAAAATAGACAGGGTATTCATCCTAGTAAAATGGCAAAATCATCAAAATTAGAACAATATAATTTTATCTTTTTAGATAAACCAAACAAAGCATAAAAAAATAACACCTCTAGTCCTGGTTAACATTAGTTATGTTTTCATTTGCTTTCTTTGTTGCAATTTTCTTTCTTTTGATACATGCCTTTTTATTGTTGTTCTTTCGTTGCCTTTGACAATTTGGATCATCACAATATAGACGTCTTGATTTACCAGTTTTAAGAAATGCTTTTCCACATATTGGGCAATATAGAACAATTCTATCTTTCAATTCTTTTTTAGTGCCTAATTTAGAAAGATTCCCATAAAACATATAAGATCTATTTAAAAATTATGCTACTTTAGAAATTAGAAAAAAATGGTAAAAATAATAAGTATCTAATTATGTATGATTTTTATTATAAGTTATCAGAAAAAGATAATAAAGAAGTTATGTCTTATTATGGTCGTGTATCATCAAATAGAGAAAAAGTATTCATTATTGATTATGACGAAATAATGAAAATAAAAGATATTGATAGTAAAATAATTACCAAAATTAAGAATGGTTTTAATATATCATACGATTTTATAGATTTTTTGATGATAATGGTTTTCCATATATTTTTGAAGATTTATTTGCTAGGAATAAGAAGTTTTGACAGTGGAAGTGTGAAAATAGATTATTTTCTAAATGATAATTCATTGAAATTAAAAAGTATTATTGATATCAATTATATGAATAATAATGTTTTAAAAAATGTAAAATTTGATATTACAACTGATATTAAGATAGATAAAGATGAATCTTTTGAAGATGATTTTTGGTTGTCATAAATTGCTATATCGATAGATCAAACAAAAAGAGATATATATTATTTATCTGGACATAATAAATTTTATGGTATTTATAATTCTGGTCCATTTAAGATGTTTTTGGAGTCAGGTAGTTACGCATTAGTTTCTGATAAAGATGATTTTGAATATAAAATATATGATGAGAATTTAAATTTAATAGAAGAAAGTAATATTTATAATTTACCTAGTGGTATTTATATATTTTATATTAATAACATCAATGGAGCGTTTATTGAATTAGTAAAACAAAGCTAACTTATAAAATTAGATAATTCATAGAATTTGTTTTACTTAATGCTTATAATAAATATTGATTATAGTATTATTGTGGTTAATGAGGTGATATTATGAGAGCCTATCCTATTGAGATAAAACAAAAGAATCAAAGTTATTTTACTTTGATGTTTGAAGATACTGAATTGTTACTTATGAATAATGAAATTATTTGTTATAAAAGTCTTCAAGAATTATTAGATAAAGAAAAAAATAATTATGAAATAGATGATTCATTATACATTCATGATTTTACTTGTGATGAATATGTTAATCCTATTAATTATGATGATGTTTTAACTAATTGGAATTTACTTAATACTATTGCAGGTTATTATGGTATGTATTTTGAAGGTGATGCCAAAAAAAGAACATACACGTATAATTATTTGTTTTGTTGTGTAACATCAAATGAAAAACTACCTAAGGCTATTAATCTTCCTCAAAAATGTGTTAAAGATATATTTTTTGTTTTTAAAAAGAAGGATAGAATTTTAAAAAAATTACATTATGTTAATAAGTAGTTTGTAAAAAGTAAGACATTTTTTGTTTTACTTTTTATTTTAGCAAAATATTAATGTAATTATAATAAAAAAGTGGTATAATAATATTATTATATGACATAATGTTTAATTTAATAAATTAATAGAAGACGGGAGGAAAAGAAAATGAGAGAGTTAACTATTAATAGAAGAAAAACTTTTGTAGGAAGTTTAATGAAAGTGAAGATTTATATTCACGATCCTAATAGTAACGAAATTAATATTAAAGGATATCCATGTAGGAAATTAGGAGAAATAAAAAATAATTCCTCACTTACTATTAGTATTGATGAAGAAAGACATATTTTATTTGCGATATTTGATGTTGTTTCTAAAGATTATTGTTATGATGCTATTGAAATACCTGAAGGAATTAGTAATATAATGATTAGTGGTAAAAATAAATTTTCACCTTTACAAGGTAATCCATTTATATTTGATAAGTAAAAATAGGAGGTAGCTTATGAATAAAATATTTTATTACTTATTTATTTGTTTTGGAGTTGTTAGCTTATTTAGTTGTAATAATAATTCTACTAAAGAACCAACACCTGAAAAAACACCTACGCCTGAAGTTTCATATAGTAAAAACGCAGAATCAAACTTAGAAGAAAATGTTGATTTTATTTCTCATGCTGCTACTTTTGATGGTAATAAATTTAGTTATGATCAAAGTAAGTGGTATATGAATAATTTGGATAAAGTTCCTCTACCTGATCCTCATATTTATTATGAAGATGGTGTATTTTATATTGTCGGAACATGTGATATGTCAACGGATATAATTGCATGTTATACTACATTAGATTTTAATACTTTTGAATATGCAGGAGAAATTTATAATCCGAAAAAATATGGTGGTTGGGAAAATTCTAGACCTCAAATTTATGCTCCTGAAATGTATTGTTTTGATGGTGTTTATTATTTATACTATAGTGCTTTAACAAAAGCTTCAGTAAGAGAAAATAGTGTTGTTTATGCTACTTCACCACTAGGTCCATATAAACCTATTGTTAATGATGAAGTAGATGGATTAAACAATCCATTATTCTTAGATAAAAATGATAGAAATGCAGTGCTTGACTCTACTATTTTTGTTGATGATGATAACACAATGTATATGTATTATAGTGTTGCCGATAGGAATGGACAACATGTAGTAGGTGTAAAACTTATTAATCCATATATTGCAGATTTTGAAACTTATACAGAACTTGTTAAACCTGGCTATTTAGACTCTACATTTACAAATAAAGGTTTAGAATGGGAAGAATATAGAGAAAAAAATAGTATTGTAGAAGCTCCTTATATGATTAAATCTGAGGATAAGTATTATTTGACTTATTCTGTTAATGGATGTTGGAATAAGTACTATAATGTTTGCTATGCGGTAAGTGATACTCCACTTGGAAATTTTACTAAACCATATGAGGAAGGCAAAACATGGACTAATTTATTACTTGGGTATCCAGGAGATAAAGATGATATGTCATTAATTTATCTTCAATGGAGTGGTTTTGCATCTGGTACTGGACATCATTGTTTCTTTAATGTTGGTAATGAAATTATGATTGGTTATCATGCTCACCAAAATAGAGATTGGAATAGTGATTCAGCATACACTAGAAGATATGTCGCTATTGATTATTTACATTTTGATAAAGATGGTGTACCATTTGTAAATGGTCCAACATGGTCAGTTCAACCACTTCCTGAAGGAATTAGTGGATATAAAAATATAGCATTAAATGCTACTATTAAGTCACAAAATGTAACAGATGTAGAGTATGTTAATGATAATTATATTGAAGATTGTTATAATTTAGTTGAAGGAACTCCTAAAGAAGTAAGTTTAGGAAGTGGATATTCTTATATTGAATTAATATTTGATAAAGAATATGAAATTGGTGGAATTGCCATTTATAATAGTGCTTTTTATGAAAAGATGATAGAAGAAGTTGCTTATATTGATTTTGATAATGGCAACGCTGTAATATATCCACAATATTGTGTTGAAAAATATGTTGATTATGATTTAGAATTTATTCAACCTGGAAGTGCTATTACAGTAGAATTTAATAAATCATTTACTGCTAGTCGAGTTGTTATTTGCTTTAAGACTTCATCTCCAGCAAATATCAACGAAATTAAAGTTTTAGGTAAATAATATAAAAAGGAGGTATTTTAATATGAGAGAAAAAAATATTAATAATACCTCTTTTATATTGAAGATTAAATGGGAAATTTACTTAAAGAAAATAGGATATTTTTTAAAAAATATTTTTATTAATGATTTTGAAAAAAGAATAATGTTATCTAAGGTTTTAGATTACATAATAAAAAAGGAATTAAATAGTGCATATAAAGAATTAAAAAGTATAAAAGAGTATTTTATTAGTAATGAAGAAAAAGAAGTATATCATAAATTAACTGATATTTGTTTTAATGAAACTGAAATGACTAAAGTAAAAGAAAAAGATTGGATTAAAAATTGTAATAGCGGATATTATTATGTTGTGAAAATAAATGATGGTAAAGCTATAATTAAAGAAGCATTTGATCATGATAAGAATTATGTTTTAGAATCTAAAAGAAATGATGGTTTTAAAATAATGATTACAAATTTAAAAACATTTCAGTTTTTAAATAAGAATGAAAAAAAGATTTATAAATAATCATTTTAATGATAATAAAATAAAAAGATTTTTGCAAAATACTGATAAAATGTTACTTTTTAGAGATGAATTATTAAGAGTTGGTTTTAGTGAGGCTTTATATGATTGTAGACAATTTAATTTTTATAAGAAATTAAATGATAATGTTGCTTTTATTATTAATTTAAAAGATTATGGCGATTATATTAAAGTTTTATTTGGTTTTGCTTCGTATGTTGATGATGAATATTTTAAAAAATATGGTGAAGATTTTGAAAATATTGAATTTAGGTTTCAATATATTTTAAGAGATTATAATGATGAATTAAGATTAAAGAAGATAATTAAAAATATTTATGATGAATACTTTAATATTAATAAAGATGAGTTATTATATTTAAAAAGAAATCGTCAAAAAATATTTTTAAAAAATATTAATGAGAAATTAAAACCATTAGGATTTATTAAAAATAATGTTAAATGGCAAAAGAAATTAGAAGAAGGTTATTATTTAGAATTTTATGCTGAAAAATCCGAGTGGAACGATGTTTATTATTTTAATTTTAAAATTTATTATTTAAATAGTATCTGTTATAGTAGAAGAACAGATATTATTGTTGATTGGCAAATACTATCTAAAATTGAATGTGATATATTAATGGATTTAATAAGAAAAGAGATAATTGAACCTATTATTAATACACCACTTGATAAATTATTTAAAAATAAAGATATATTAGCATATAGTTATTGTAATAAAAAGAAATGTAGTAATTGTTTGTTTAAATAAGGAAGTATATAATGAAGAAAATTAATAAGGAAAAATATTTAATTGGCTTATGTTGGCTTGTATATACATGTTCATATATTGGTAGATTAAGTTACAATTCAAATATTAATCAAATAGGTAATGAATTTAATTTAAGTTATAGTCAAACTGGATTAGTAACAACTTTTTTCTTTTTTGCGTATGGAATTGGTCAAGTTGTTAATGGTATTTTTTGTAAGAAATATAATATAAAATATATTATTTTTTCTAGTTTAATAGTATCTAGTATTGCTAATATATTATTAGTTAATATTAATAATCCAGAATATTTTAAATACATATGGATGATAAATGGTATTTCTATGTCATTTTTATGGACATCTCTTATTAGATTATTATCGGAAAATATATCAAAAGAAAGAATAGGTCAAGCTATTGTTGTGATGGGGACAACTGTAGCTATTGGGACTTTTTTGATTTATGGAATTAGTTCTATTTTTACAGGTCTATTAAATTATCGTTATACTTTTTATTTAGCAAGTATCCTGCTTATTGTTGTGGCTATTGTTTGGATTGTAAGTTTTAATAAACTTGCTTATTTAAATATAGAAATAGAAGAAAAGAAAACAAATACAAATAATGATAAGATTAGTAGTTTAGGCTTTTTCATAGTTGTTTTAGCAGTTTTTGCAGTTATTAATAATTTTATAAAAGATGGTTTAACTGTTTGGACACCAGATATTTTAGATTCATTATATGATACTGAGGACTGGTTATCTATTTTGCTTACTTTATTTTTGCCTATGCTTGCTGTAATGGGAACTATAGTTGCTGTTAATTTAAATAAGAAAATCAAAAATTTTGTAACATTATGTGAAGTGTTATATAGTGTTGCCTTGGTATTAATTATTTTAGTTGTTGTTTTGATTTATAAGAATATGCTTATTGTTACTTTATCTTGTTTTGCATTAACATCTTGTCTTATGGCAAGTGTAAATAATGTTATTACAAGTATGATTCCGCTTAAACTAAAAGATAGAGTAAATTCTGGAAAACTAGCTGGAATATTAAATGGTTTTTGTTATTTAGGAAGTACTTTAAGTGCCTATGGTTTAGGTATTATTGCTGATAATTTTGGGTGGAATAGTGTTTTTATAACAATATTATGTGTTTTAGTTATTGGTTTAATTTTAGGTTGTATATATATTTTAACTAGAAAAGGCGGTAATAATAATGAAAAAGATATATTGTAATAAAATATTAGTATATACTTTTGTTATTATGTGCTTTATAATTTTTGATATGATATATTTTGGATTATGTTATCAAAGTGAACATATATTATTATTGAGTATTATAAATATTTTATCAAATGTAATATTTATACCTGTCATTTCATTTTTATTTATTAGAAAAATAAGTAGAATAATAATTATTAGTGAGTCTAGCTTTGAATTTATTAATAAAAATGATTGTTTTAAAATATCATTAGATAAAATAGAGTATTTATCATATATGAAAAGTGTTAATGGATTTTATGATTTATCTATTAATTTAATTAGTGGAAGTAGTAAAAGTATTAATTTAACTAAAGGTGTAATAAGAAAAATAGCTAGATTAAGTAAAAAAAGATTAATTTATTTAAAAAATAAGAATATTGTAACTATAAAAGAATCTTTTACAAATTGGGTAAATGAATTAAAAGAAAATATTATTGAACATAGATATAGAATTATTTGTGCTCTTGTTGGAGTTATTATTAGTGTCATAGCTATTCTTTTAAAGAATTATTTTAACAATATAGCTTTAATTATTATTTCCTGTGTTGTTTGTTTTATTTATGCTGTTATTCAACTGGTTGTATTATATATAAATGAATTTTCAATTAAGTTTAGAATATTTACAAGTATATTTGTTATTGTTGTTTTAACTGCTATATTTTTTGGTATTAGTTGTTTATTATTTAAAAATGTTTTTGAACTATTAGATATCTTTATTTATACAATATATATTTTGCCATCGTTTGTTGTTGTTATTATTTTAATTTTACTTACTATGGCAGCATTATCATATGCATAAAAAAAAGCTTCTTTTATAGAAGCTTATTATATATTATCTAGATATATAAAACCTATAATTGCTAATACTAATAGTATAAATAAAATATTTATAACTAAAAATAGAATAGAAGTTTTTTTCTTATATTTTGATTTAATACATTTTATTGTTGTTACCACACTTATTATGGATATAACTATGTTAGCTAGACCTAGTATTAATAATAAAGGTAATAAAATTATTAAAACAAGAGCTTCGAAGTCTTCTTGAGGTATATATATTAGTTTTAATGATTCAATACTTATAATCAAATATAATACCATAATAAAAGAAGCAATTATTGTTAGGATTAATGATACTTTCCATAAACGTTTTCCATTATTTTCCATAAAGATTTCCCCCTTTAATATGATTATATCATATATCAATTTGAATTTTAAATATTTTTAAAAAAATATATAAAATAACACCAACAATATGGTATAATATACAAGTACGATTTTTAAAAAATAGGAGGTTTAATCTCTAGTATGAGATTTGGAAGATTTGCGAAATATTATGCAGTTGCTACACAAGGTATTTTAATGATTGTTATTTTGACTTTGTTAGGTATGTTTTTAGGTCATATATTAATGGAAGGACCAATTTTACCTGCAATATTTGGTTTTGTTGGGATGCTTTGCGGTTTATTATCAATGATTATATGGTTATTAAAACTCCAAAGAGAGGATGTGAAAAAAGAAGATGAAAAATCTGAAAGCTAATTTATATGTTACCCCTATTACTATTTTAGTTGGCGGCATTGTGACATTAGTTTTGTATTTAGCTAAACAAGCATGGACATATTATTTAATAATGATAATGGTTGGATTATTATGTCATGGTTTGTTTATTAAACAATCTAATAGGATAACTAATATGATTAAATTAGACCCAGAAGGAAAGACATTTAATCCTCAAAAAGAAACGATTAAAGGTTATGTTATTCGTATGTCTTTATTTGTTGTTATTTTTTTATGTTTAGTGTTTAAAGCTGATATTAAAAATAATAGTAATGGATTATTTGATTGCTTACTTGCAGGGTTAGGATATTTAACATATAGAATCATATTCTTAATTTGTATCTTAATTTTTAAGGATAAGGAGGTGGCAAGTTAGTGACTAAATTCTTTGAAGATTTCTTTTCACCACTAGGTGGTTCGATACTTGCGACTATCATTATTACACTAGCGCTATGTATCATATTACCTATTGTAGGAAAGTGTTTTGAGAAAAGTGATCCTAAAAGTAAAACTAAATTATGGATGGTGCCTTTTATATGGATTGTTGATTTATTGAATGGATTTATTAAAAATAATATTGGAAAAAGATGGAGAAGTTATGCTCCTTGGTTTGTTACTATAACATTTTTGTTATTTTTCTCTAATATTGCTTCTGTATTTTTATTGTCAACACCTACAAGCTACCTTGTTGTCACATTAACATTTGGGTTTATTTCCTTTTTTGTAATTCAAATTACAGGGATTAAATCGATGGGACTTAAAAATTATTTAAAATCATTTTTAGATCCATTTTTTGTGATGTTACCTATGAATATTGTTAGTGAACTTGCTTTACCAGTATCACTAGGAATTCGTTTGTTCGGTAATATCATTAGTGGTACTGCAATATCTTTATTAATCAAAAATGTTTTAGGATATTATAGTATTATAGTTATGCCGTTTATAAATGCTATATTTGATATTGCTTTTGGAGTGATTCAAGTTACGGTATTTGTAATTTTATCGATTATCTTCACGTCGATGAAAATAAATGATGAAGAAAAAATATATTAATTATAAGGAGAAAGAAAAATATGCAATTTTTAACTACTGTTTTAAATTTTTTAACTGAGGCTGCTAATCAAGGAATGAGTGTTGGTGAAGGTCTTAAATATATTGGTGCTGGTTTAGCAGTATTCACAGGTTTTGCTGCTGCATTTGCTGAAGGTAATGTTGCTGCTCATGCTTTAGATGCTATGGCACGTCAACCTGAAATGGCAGGAAAACTTACTACAACTATGATTATTGGACAAGCAATTTCAGAAACAACAGGTATCTACGGATTTATTACAGCTATTTTATTAATTTTCATGTAATAGAAAGGATGCAATTATTTTGCATAAAAGGTATATAGTATGTTTTTAGGTATAGGTGAAGCTATACAAGCTATTATGGATGCAATTAATGAGGCTTTAGGTCCCATTTCTAATCCTACCCAATTGGGAATGTATGTTCGCGATATTTTAATACAACTTTGTGCTACTATAATCCTTTTTTTAGTTGTTAAGTTCTTATTTTGGAATAAAGTAACTGCTTTTTTAGAAGCTAAACGCCAAGCTATTGATGAAGATTTAGAAAAGGCAAGTCAAGCTAAAGAAAATGCTTTAAAATTAGAAGCTGACTTAAATTTAGAGATGACTTTAGCTAAAGAAAAAATAAAGAAATTATTAGATGATGCTGAACGTGAAGGTAATCAAAAGCGTGAGGATATTATTAAAGAAGCTAAAGAAGAAGCTAAAAGAAGACATGAAATGTTAGAAGAAGAACTTGAAACAGAAAAACTAAATATGGCTAATCAAATCAAACAAGAAATTGTTGAGATTGCTTTTGCTGCTGCTGAAAAAATAGTTAATAAAGAAATTGATCAAGACAAATATATTGATGTTATTGATGAGATTTTAAAGGAGAATAAATAGTGTTAGAACATGAATATGCAAAAGCTATTTTTGAGTTAGCTATTGAACAAGGATTAACTTTGGAAGTTAAAAAAGAATTAGATGCTATTAATGAATTATTAAATGATAATGATTTTAATAGGTTTATGAATTCTTTAAGTATTAAAATAGAAGATAAGAAAAAAGTTATACAAAAATCGTTAAATGATTTTAGTGAATTAACAATTGATTTTATATGTGTTTTATTAGATAATAGAAGATTTAATTTATTTGTTGATATTAATAAAGAATTTAATAAAATTTTATTAGAAAAATCTAATAATATTAAAGTTAAATTATATTCTACTAAAGCATTATCTGATTTACAAATTGAAAGGCTAAAACCTTCAATTATAAATAGACTTAATAATAAAAATATAATTATAGAAAATATAGTTGATGAATCTTTAATTGGTGGAATTGTTATTTATGCTAATGATGAAAAAATTGATCTTAGCACAAAGAATAGTTTAGAAAAATTAAAAGCATCGCTATAGGAAAGGATAAATGATGGCTAATATAAATTTATCTGAAATTTCATTACGAATTAAAGAACAGATTAAAGCTTATAAAGAAGAAATAAGAACAGATAGTATCGGTCGTGTTATTGAAGTTGGTGATGGTATTGCTTTAGTACATGGTTTAGATAAGGCGATGTCAAGTGAATTACTTATTTTTCCAAATGGCGTTTATGGTATGGTTCAAAATTTAGAAGAATCATGTGTAGGTGTTATTTTATTAGGTGATTCTGCTTTAGTTAAAGAAGGAGACATTGTTAAATGTACTGGTAAAATCTTAGAAGTGCCTGTGGGTGATGAATTTATAGGTAGAGTTGTTGGACCTTTAGGTAATCCACTTGATGGACTAGGAAAAATTAATTCTAACAAGACAAGACCTATGGAAGTAAAAGCTACTGGTGTAATGGATAGAGAATCAGTTAATACGCCTCTTCAAACTGGTATTAAAGTATTAGATGCTCTTGTTCCAATTGGACGCGGTCAACGTGAACTTATTATCGGTGATAGACAAACAGGTAAGACTAGTATAGCTGTTGATACAATTATTAATCAAAAAAATCAAAATGTTATTTGTATTTATGTAGCTATTGGTCAAAAAGAATCTACTGTTTCTAGTGTTTATGAAACATTAAAAGAGGCAGGGGCAATGGATTATTCTATTATTGTTTCTGCGTCTGCATCAATGCCAGCTCCATTATTATATATTGCACCATATGCTGGAGTTTCTATGGCTGAATATTTTATGTTTGAAGGTAAAGATGTTTTAATTATCTATGATGATTTATCAAAACATGCTGTTGCATACCGTGAATTATCATTATTATTACATCGTCCACCTGGACGTGAAGCATATCCTGGTGATGTTTTCTATCTTCATTCAAGACTACTTGAACGTGCTGCTAAATTAAACAAATCTTTAGGTGGAGGAAGTATTACTGCACTACCTATTATTGAGACTCAAGCTGGTGATATTTCTGCATATATTCCAACTAATGTTATTTCTATAACTGATGGTCAAATTTATTTACAAGCTGATTACTTTTATAAGGGAATTAGACCCGCAATTAATGCTGGTTTATCTGTTTCACGTGTTGGTGGTGCTGCTCAAACAAAAGCAATTAAAAAGGTATCGGGAACTCTACGTTTAGATTTAGCTTCATATAGAGAATTAGAGTCATTTGCTCAATTTGGTTCTGATTTAGATGCATCAACTAAAGCTCGTCTTGAAAGAGGAAAAAGAACTGTTGAAGTTTTAAAACAAGATTTACATAAAACATTACCATTCGAATTTGAAGCAATTATTTTATATTGTTTAACTAAAGGATTCTTAGATGATATTGATGTAGATAAGATTGCAAGTTTTGAAAGTTTATTATATAGTGATTTAACAACAAATAATGATGGTAAAGAAATTTGTAATTTCATTAGAGAAAATAAAGTTCTTCCTAGTGATGAACAATTAAATAATTATTTAAATAATTTTAAAAATACAAAATTGTAGGTGATAATTTATGGGAAATTCACTTGGTGAAGTTAAAAAAAGATTATCCTCTACTAAATCTACTGCTCAAATTACTAAAGCAATGTATATGGTAAGTTCTTCTAAAATTAAAAGAGCTGAAAAAACATATAGTGGATATAAAGATTTTATGTTACAAATAAAAAATGTTGTAAATGATGTTTTAAAAAATGCACCTGAAGATTATGAACATCAATTGATGGCGCATAAAGAAATTAAGAAAACAGCATATTTGATTGTTACATCTGATCGTGGTCTTGCTGGAACTTATAATTCTTCAATCTTTAAAGAATTAGATAACATAATAATAAATCATAAAGATTCTAGTGAATATATTTGTGCAGCAATTGGGAAAAAAGGTTTTTCTTTCTTACAAAGAAGAGGTTATCCGACTATTGGCGATTCTCATATTGCTGTTAGAGATGATGTAATGTTTTTAGATATGAATGATTTGGTTCAAAATTTGATTGATATCTATATTAGTGGAAAAATAGACAAATTAGTTATTATATATAATCATTTTGTCAATAATTTAGTTCAAGAGGTAAGACAAGAAGTGTTGTTACCAATAACAGGACTTGATGTAGTAAGTGAACAAAGTGATTATATTTATGAAGGTGGTATTGAATCTACATTGGATGTTGTATTGCCAATGTATGTCAAAGACATCGTATATGGTATTATCTTAGACGCTAAATGTGCTGAACATTCTGCACGTATGAATGCGATGAAAAGTGCTACAGATAATGCAAATGAAGTTATCGAAAAACTTCAATTATTATATAATAGAGCTCGCCAAAATGTTATTACAAATGAATTAATAGACATTATTGGTGGAGCTAACGCAATAGGAGGTGAAGATTAATGTTTGGTAGAGTTATTGAAGTAAAAGGTCCAGTTGTTGACGTTAAATTTAGTGCTAATAATCTTCCAAATATTAATGATGCATTAACTATTAATGTATCTGCTATAGAAAATAATGGTGTTAAAATTAATTTAACATTAGAAACAGTTTTACATGTTGGAAATAATATTGTACGCTGTATAGCTATGGATTCAACAGATGGATTAGTAAGAGGAATGCAAGTTGTTAATACAAAAAAACCTATTCAAGTTCCTGTTGGAGAGGCAACATTAGGAAGAATTTTTAATGTATTAGGAGAAGCAATTGATGGTGCTGGTAGTGTTAACACAACTAAATATATGCCTATTCATAGAGATGCACCTAAACTTTCTGAGTTATCAACAGAAGTAGAAATCTTAGAAACAGGTATTAAGGTTGTCGATTTACTTGCTCCATATATTAAAGGTGGTAAAATTGGTTTATTTGGTGGTGCTGGTGTTGGTAAAACCGTATTAATTCAAGAACTAATTCATAATGTTGCCCAAGAACACGGTGGTATTTCAGTGTTTGCTGGTGTTGGTGAAAGAACAAGAGAGGGTAATGATTTATACCACGAAATGAAAGAAAGTGGTGTAATAAATAAAACAGCGATGGTGTTTGGTCAAATGAATGAACCACCAGGAGCTCGTATGAGAGTTGCATTAACTGGTTTAACTATGGCAGAACATTTTAGAGATGAACAACATCAAGATGTTTTATTATTTATTGATAATATCTTTAGATTTACACAAGCTGGTTCTGAAGTATCTGCTTTATTAGGTCGTATGCCTTCAGCTGTTGGTTACCAACCAACTCTTGCTACTGAAATGGGTAAATTACAAGAAAGAATTACTTCAACAAAAGAAGGTTCAATTACTTCTATTCAAGCAATTTATGTTCCTGCAGATGACTATACTGACCCTGCTCCTGCAACAACATTTACCCATCTAGATGCTACAACTAACCTTTCACGTAAATTAACAGAAGAAGGTATTTATCCGGCTGTAGATCCACTTGCATCTACATCTAGAGCTTTACAACCATCAATTGTTGGAAAAGAACATTACGAGGTTGCAAGAGGTGTTCAAAATATTTTACAAAGATATAATGAATTGTTAGATATTATTGCAATTTTAGGTATGGATGAATTATCTGAAGAAGATAAATTAGTTGTACTCAGAGCTCGTCGTATTAAATTATTCTTATCTCAAAACATGTTTATTGGTGGACAATTTACAGGTATCCCTGGTTCATATGTTCCAGTTAAGGAGACTATAAGAGGTTTTAAAGAAATTTTACAAGGATTACATGATAATCTTCCAGAAGAAGCATTCCGTTTAGTTGGTACTATTGATGATGTTATAGAAAAGGCGAAAACTCTATAATGGAAATAATAATTTTGACTCATCAAGGTTTAGTTGCTAAGGATCAAACTGATTTTATTCAAGTGGTTAGTGATGAACATAATTTTGGTATTTTAAATAATCATATTCCACTTGTTACAGTGATTAATGAAGGTTATATTAAATATAATCATGACAATGAAGAAAAATATGTTTCTTTGTGTGCTGCTATTTTTGAGTTTGCTAATAATTGTGCAAAAGTTTTAGCTCAAGAAGCTCAAATAGGTAAAGATTTAGAAGATGCTAAGACTAAGATAATTGAATTTAGAAATCAAAGAATTGAAATAAATCGAAAAGAAACAATGGTTTTTTCTAAAAAAGAAAAAGAACTACGTGACCATATAAAGAATGCTGGTGCTGGTAATTTATAATATTTTAGCTATACATTTTGTATAGCTTTTTTTATGTAATTTTTTAATTTTTATAGTATAATATAAGATATATTATATAACAGTATTATTATTATATGAAGTAGTAGTTAATGTTAGATATTATTTATATTTAAGTGGGTGATGTTATGAAAATTAAAGTTGATAAGTATCTTGGATTAAGATCTATCCTTATTATTATTTTTTTCACAAGTTTAACTTGTGCTATTACTTTAGGTGTTTCAGCATTTTTAATAACTAATCGAAATAAACCTGATAATATCATTAGATGTGAAGGAACGATTTTAAGTGTTGATTATGATGAAGAAGACCAACATTCATTAATTGTTTTAAATGAATATGAATATACTTTTAAAATAACAAATAACGATTTATCGAATGATTTAAAAAAAGATGATAAAGTTTGTCTTTTATATTTTAATAATACAACTTCTTTTGCTGAAGTATTAGTTCTAAAATTATATTTAGGTGATAGTTTATTAATAGATAAAACAAATAGCGAACTTGAATCTAAAAATATATCTTTAATACTTATGGTTATATTTACTATAGTAAGTATTATTACATTAGGTATGCGTTCACATTTTAAAAAACTAGTAGAAGTAGATTATTTTGAGTATTATGCTAAGATGGGATTTAATAGAATAGATTATTATACTAGCGATAAGAAAACTAACAAGAAACGTATAATTGCTGTAAGTGTATATTTGGTTGTCATTGTTATTGATTGTACATTGATTGCGGTATTAGGTAGTAATTTTCCTGATTACCCACATCTTATCATTCCTCCTGCAGTCTTGATATTAGTTGTTAATACTTATATTCTTGTTAGATTATATGGATATAAATGGTATAAAGAAAAAGATGTTAAATTATTTGTTGAAAAGTATTTAAATGATCTTAACCAAAAAATAGAAAATGATGAATATGAACAATTTAGAAGTGATGGATTTTATATTTATTATGTTAATTGGGAAGAATCTTTAAATGGAAAGATTGAAGTTAGTAAGATAATAAAATATGAAGATTTAAATTTTTATACTTATTGTTATTTTACTAATGACTTTCATTCAGTTGTAATATATATTTGTAGTGATTACTTAGTTTATGATGAACCTTTTATCATGAGATTAGATCAATATAATTATTATGAAATTAAACAAAATAATATTAAGATTAACGGACTAGATTATTTGTTAAATAATTTAGAAGAAGAAATCATTAAATGTCATAAAGATAAAATTAAGTTTAAGAAGTATGGTGATAAATGATGGAAAGAAGATATTTTGAAAAGAAAATAATTAATTTGATACCATCTCATTCTTTAAAAAGTGAGATTAAAAGATTAAAATCTAGTTTTACTGATTTAGAGTTATTAGCAATTATTTTTAGATTTGAAGAAGATTTTAATAAAAGAATATATTTATTTAAGCAAGCTAAATTAGTATTTAAAGATAAAAAAATACTTAGATTTATTGATAAATTAATTAATGATGAGATTAATGAATATAATTTATTAATTAATAAGAATGAAGATGAAGTATATGAAGTATTTATAAAATCTGATGTTAATTCATATGAAGAAAGATATTTGTGTCCTACATATGAAGCTTGTTTTAATACTATTTTTAGTTTTTTTAAAGCTTATAAAGATTTTTGTAAGATAAATGAAAATAGTGAATTTAAAATTCAAAAAAGAAGAATACGAGATAGAATTAAGTCTAAAGATATTGATGATGATATTGTAACCTCAACATATAATTACAAAATGAAATTATTAAGAATATATTCAAATAATAAGCCAGTTAGGATTAGCGGATATAGTTTAGAGGAAATTGCGATTGATTATCCACATTTATTTAATGGTAAAGAATTAGTATCATTTTATGAAAATAATAGACTAAGATATGGTATTAATTGTTTTAATGATTTAAATGGTGATTCTTGTGTTAATTATTTGGATTGTGATATTATTAAAGATAGATTAGATTATCCTAAAGATTATTTAATTAACCATACCCATTTAGATTTTGGTTACTTAAATATTGTTGATTTAGATAATGTTAGTCAAAATTTAAAAGATGATTATAACTTTGCTTATAATTTATTAAATAAAGCACATGCTTTTAGGGAGGATAAAGAAGATGAATAGTATTAAAATTGATAATAAAGGTGTGTTGATGATTGCTCATAGAGGCGCATCATCAATTGAAAGAGAAAACACAAATCCTGCATTTGTTGTTGCGGGTGCTAAGTCTTACTATGGTATTGAAACTGATGTTCATGTAACTAAAGATGGCAAGTTTATTATTTGTCATGATGATGATATAGTACGTGTTACTGGTGTTAATATGATAATTGAACAATCAAATTATGATGATTTGAAAAAAAATAATATTTTAGATTTTGATGGTTCAACTAGAAGTGATTTGGTATTTCCTAGTTTAGAAGATTATATTAGAATTTGTTCAAGATATGATAAACAAGCTATATTAGAAATTAAGAATAATATGGATGTCTCAAAGATTATTGAGCTTGTTAATATTGTTAAAGAATTGGATTGGTATCATAAGACAACTTTTATTTCATTTGATAAAGATAATCTTATTAATCTAAGAAATAACTTTAATGATGCTGATATTCAGTTTTTAACAGGTGATGCAACAACTGAAACGTTAGATTATTTATTACGATATAATATAGATTTAGATATTCATTTTGATTCATTAACTAAAGAATATATTGATAAATTACATAGTTATAATATTAAGGTTAATTGTTGGACAGTTGATATTGAAAGTAAGGCTAGTGAACTTATTAATATGGGTGTTGATATGATTACTAGTAATTGTTTAGAATAATTTATTAAAAAAAGATTATGATATAAAAAAGGTGATTATATTGAAGAACAAGTACGATTATCATGAGGATTTGAAAAAATATCGAAATTTTTATATTCCTATTTATAAGATTTTAATACCTTTTTTTCATTTTTGTTTAAATTTAATTTATATTTTTCAAAGAAGCAATAAAAAATTTATTATTGAAAAAAAGAAGATTAAGTCTTTTGATGATAAATATATTAAATTTATGGTGGGAACACCTAAAATTAATGATTTAAATAATAATTGTATATATTTTATTCATGGTGGTGGATTTGTATTTAATGGTGCGCCACATCACTATAAACTTGCAAAGCATTTAGCTTATGAACTTAAATGTAAGTTTGTTTTTGTTGATTATAGGCTTGCTCCTAAATACAAGTTCCCTTATGCACCTAATGATTGTTTTAGTGTTTATAAATGGATTATTGATAACAAAAATGAATTAAATATTGATAATGTTATTCTTGTAGGTGATAGTGCTGGAGGTAATTTATCTGTTGTTACTACATTGATGGCACAGGATAACAATATAAAACTACCTCATAAGTTAGTGTTGTTATATCCTGTACTAACAAAAGATTTAGTTACTGATTCTATGCTGAAATATACTGATACACCAATGTGTAATAGTAAAGATGGGGCTAAGTATAATAAGCTTTATTATACATCTAATATAAATGATGAAAGAAGATACATGGCACCATATGAGGCTGATATGTTTAATGGTTTTCCTAAAACTTACATAGAAGTAGCTGAGTATGATTGTCTTCATGATGATGGTGTGTTATTTTATAATAAATTAAAGGATAATGATATTGAAGTTGAACTTACTGAAGTAAAAAAGGCAATGCATGGTTATGATATTGCCTATGGAAGTAGTTTAATTAATGAATTAATTGAAAAAAGAATAAAATTTATCAAACATTTTTAACAATTTATGGTATAATGTTTTTGTTGTATGTTATTTTAATTATACATTCTTTAGTAATGTATTTTAGTGTGATTATAAAATATTGATTGGAGTTTTATTATGGAATCAAAAAGAAGTGAGTTCTTTGATTTAGTTATTGTTTTTTTTGTATTTTCTTTTATCGGCTGGATATACGAAATTATTTTGTCGATATGTGTTGGAAGTTTATGTGATCCAGGGTTTTTAACTGGCCCATATCTTGCGGTTTATGGTGGAACAATTATTATTGTATTTATTTTACTAGGCAGTAAAAAAGAAAAAAAAGGTATCATTAAAATAATGACTAAGCATCAAATAACAGGAATTATTTTTACAACTATTATTTATATGTTAATTTCAGGGTTATGTGTTATAAGTGTTGAATTTGTTTCTGCTAAACTGCTGTATTCTAATTTTAGTGTTAGATTATGGGATTATTCTGTTATGCCATATAATTATGAGGGGTTTATTTCGTTACCAACAAGTCTTTTATGGATTGTTTTGATTCCTATTATTATGTTTATATTTTTTGATTCAATCTATTATTTGATAAAAAAAATACCTATTAAGGTATCAAAAATTATAAGCTTTATATTAATCTCTATATTTGTAATTGATATTATTTTTAATGTATCATTTATTCTTATAAATGGTTATAGTTTTAGATTATATATATAATAAAGAGCTACTAGGCAGTAGCTCTTTTCATTTTATAATGACGTCTTGCTTGATTAGGAATATAGATACATCCTAAATAGAAGATGATGATTGGGAAAGCAAGTAACATATAAAAATATTTATGTGGAATTATTTTATAGAATAATTGTAATACTGGATTATCTGGAATAAAAGAAAACATATAGTTTACTTGAATTACATTTCCAGCCCAATCTACGATATTATTTGCAATAAAATAATTATTTAATAATACGTTTATGAAGTGAATTACAGTGTAGATTACAAATGTTGTAAGTAGTGTATATGGTATGGTTTTATAATCTAATCTAATTATTTTAAATACAAATAAAAGAATTGGAATACCAAATTCTAATGTGTGTGGTAAATAATACATTACAAATGTCCAACTTAATAATTCATAGTTAGTTCCTTGGAAATTCATGATTAAGGCAATTAGTGCTCCTGGTGACCATAAAATAAGAAGATTACCTATTTTCTTATTTCTTGAAAGTATTGCTATTGGTAATAGTATTGCATTTATTGAACACATATGAAGTGGTAAATATTCAAGAGGTGAATCCCATCTTAATAAGTTATATATAATTGCACATATTCCACTTAATGATAATGTGAATAATGTTATAAGCTTAGTTTTTTCTGATTTATTTTTTAAGATAAAGTATAATCCAATGATTATAATAATTGATATAATTAGTGTGATAATATGAGTTAGTCCAAATGTACCCCATAACATAATAATCAGCTCCTTTTTTGCACGATTTATATTTATACAATAAATATATAATATAGTCAAATATTTTTTTAACTTTTATTATTATGAAAATGCTATCATTATTTTATTGAATAAAATTTGGAAAAAATATATAATATATTATATTATAAAAATATAGTTGGAGTGATTTTTTATGAAGAATTTGTTTGGCTTAAATAAAGATAAAGAAGAAATTGATGGTATTTTTTATTTAGATAGAGAATTATCAAAAGAGTTAGTAGAAGAAGTTGAAAAATCAAGAAATGAATTAGATTCTGTTCAAAAAAAGGCATCATTACCTTTTTATTATAAACTTATTTATTATATTAGTTTTTTTTATTTGTTAATTGTTTTATTGTTTATTAGTAGTGGGTTAGAATCAGATGTAGCTTTTATCGATATTATTAAAAGTAATCTTATTTTAATTATCATTGGTGGTGTTGATATTATTGTATTAATTTTAATGCATTTTTATATTAAGAATAAAACAAATAAGATCGTTGAAAGTAATGAAACAAAACAGGTAGTAAGTAAAGCAGAAGATTTATATAATAGATGTTTAGAAGATTTAAAGATTCCAACCGAACACTATAATGTTGATGTTTTCACTTCATTTTATGAGGAAAAAGATGGTCAAGTAAAGACTAAAAAAGCAATGGGATTATCATATATAGCACTTCAAACTAATGCTTTTATTGAAGATAATTGTTTATGCTTAGCTGATTTAGAAACAGTTATTAAGATTCCTATGAATGAGATTACTAAAGTTGTTAAACTAAAGAAAAGAAAATCTTTTATTAACTGGACAAAAGAAGAACAACCTAAAAATAATAAATATAATAATTATAAAGTAGTTGTTCAAAATGGTAATATTTTTACTGTAGCTTGTTATCAAGTTGTTATCAATTCGAGTTTTGGTGAATATGAAATTATAATTCCTGAATATGAATATGATTCTATTAAAAAATTAATTAATTTAGAGTTTATTGAAGAATAGGTGTTTTATGGAAATACAAGAAATTAAGGTTCCTGGTGGAAGAAATATTAGGGATTTAGGTCAGTATATTACAACTGATGGTAAAAAAATGAAAAAAGGTGTTCTTATTAGAAGTGCTAGACTTGATAAGATGAAGCCTAAGAATAGAAATAAGTTCTTAGAAAGTTATAATATTAACACCGTTATTGATTTTAGAAATGATATTGAGATTAAGGAAGGTAATGAAGTTATTTTAGATAATAAAATAAATCATTTACATATTCCGATATTATCTAAGGCTTTTTTTGGAATTAGTCATGAAAAGAAAATGAGTAAAGCCACCTACAAACAAAGTAAAGAAAATAAAGATCCTTTATATATTAGAAATTATATGGTTAATATGTATAAAGATATTGTATTTTCAGAGTATTCTCAGGAAAAATTCAAAGAGTTTTTTGATGTTATACTTAATAGTAACGGACCTGTTTTATATCATTGTACAGGTGGTAAGGATAGAACAGGGATGGCTAGTATGTTTATTTTATCTATCTTAGGTGTTTCAAAAGAAGATATATTAAATGATTATACTGCATCTGATATTTTTAATAAGCGTCATAATTTTATTTTACAAACCCTAATGAATTTATTTTTATGGGTTAGAAATTATAGAAAACTTTTATCTGTTATGCTTTATTCTAAGAAATATTATATGGAAGAAACTATTAAAGCTATAGAAGATAAGTTTGGTTCTATTATAAATTATTTAGAAGATGTTTTAGGCATTGATAAATCTAAACAAGAAAAATTAAAGAGGATGTTATTAGAATAGGTGATTAATTTCATCTATTTTTTTTATTTAACAATAAATACCGGATATTAAATATTTATATATTAATGTATTTTGTAAATGGATGGTTATTATCAGATAATATTTTAATTTTTAGTATTATATTTATTTATATGAATCATTATTTATCTTGTAGAAACTATAAAAATGAAACGAACGAATAAGATGCTAAATAAATAATTTGTCGAATTTTGTCGAGTATCAAAAATGTTTCACAAACATATTGACACTTTTTTAGTAAATTTGTATAATTATCATAGGGGTGGTAATTATGAGGAAAATATTTTTGGTTATATTAATGTGTTTTATGTTATTTGGTTGTTCGCATATTGAAGATACTAATGGTAGTGATGATTATTCTATTGTTACATATTCAAATGATGATATTCTAAATAAGAACAGTTCTCATATTATGGTTGGTTATTCAGAAAGTATTAAATCATTTGGTGGTAAAACTTCCGGTGAAATTAAATGTAATAAGTTTTCAGGGATAAAAAATATTAAAAAATCTAAATACAATTCTAAAGTGAATATTGACATTAAATGTAATGTTACTTCAGGTAATTTTATGGTTGTTGTCATTTATGATAATATGATTTATAAAACAATTTCTGCAAACAAATCTTCATCTTTTTCAATGAATGTTGATGGTTATTTAACTATTAAAATTGTTGGTGAATCTGCAAAATTTGATGTAGAATTTAGTATAAGTTAGGAGGGTATTTAATGTTTCCAGATGTTATTAAAGAATTTTTAGCTAATAAAAAATATAAAGAATTAAAAGGACTTGGTAGAAGTGGTGATTCATTATATGAAGTTGATGATAAGTATATTTTAAAAATTTCTAGTGAACCACATAGATTATTAAAAGAAAAGAAGATTAATGATTACTTGATCGATACACTTCCTGTTGCGAAATCATGTTTTTTTATTGTTGTGGATAATTATGCATATTATTTAAAAACTAAAATTGAAGGTGAACCATTATGTTCTAAAAAGTATTTAGATAATCCTGATTTAGTTATTAAATTACTTGCTGAAGCTATAAATATGTTTCATAGTTTAGATATAAGTGATTGTAAATTAGAGTCAAGTGAGTCAATTGGTAATACTTTTATTCACGGTGATTTATGTTTACCAAATATTATTATTAAGGACAATAAAATTAGTGGTTTTATTGATTTAGCTAACGGTGGTATTGGAGAGAAATGGCAAGATTATGCTTGGAGTATTTGGTCTTTAGAGTATAATTTAGGTACTAATGAATATACAAAAAAGTATTTAGATTTAATTGGTATAGAATTTAATAAAGAAGCATATGATTTATTTATTAATGAATAATTTTCTTGAAAATATTTAAGATAGTATTTATAATTATTTTGGTGATAAGTATGGATGTTATTTTAAATCTTAAAGATGATCAGTATGAATATATAAAGATTACTCATACAAGGAAGATTGCTAGAGCGGTTGTTATTAATGAATTTAATAAAGTTTGTTTAATGCATTTAAATCGAAATGATGATTTTGGTTCTTATGATTATTACGAAACTCCTGGTGGTGGAGTTAAAGATAAAGAAGATATTTCAGCTGCTGTATTACGCGAAGTAAAAGAAGAAACTGGATGTGTTTGTCAAGTTTTAAAAGAAGTTGGTATTGTTTCTGATTATTATAATAAAATATATCGTCATAACTTGAACTATTATTATTTATTAAAAGTTATTTCTTATGGTGAAAAAGAATTAGAAGAATATGAAAAAGATATTTTTAGTGAAATTATATGGGTTGATATTGATGAGGCAATCAGACTTTTAGAAAATATGGATGATAAAATGATTCCTTTACTTGTTAAAAGAAGAGAATTACCTATATATAAATTTGCAAAAGAATATATTAATAATTATTAAAATGTTGAAATTTTATAAATATTTGGTATTATTTATTTGGTGATGTTTATGATGAAAGAATATTGGAAAGGTGGAAATATGATTTATCCTGTACCTGCGGTTATGGTATCATGTGGTAAAGAATATGAAACACCTAATATTATTACAATAGCTTGGACAGGTACTTGTTGTACAAATCCTCCTATGGCATACATTTCAGTTAGACCAGAAAGATATTCTTATAATATTATTAAGGAGACAAAAGAATTTGTTATTAATCTTACTACAAAAGATTTAGCTTTTGAAACTGATTATTGTGGGGTTAAATCTGGTAAAGATGTTGATAAATTTAAGAAATTAGGATTAACTCCTATGCCGTCTAGATATGTTAAATGTCCATCTATTTTAGAATGTCCTGTAAGTATTGAATGTAAAGTTAAAGAAATATTAGAACTTGGGTCTCATCATATGTTTATCGCTGATGTAGTTGGTGTTACTGTAAGTAAAGAGTATTTAGATGAAACGGGAAGATTTAATTTAAATGATGCTAATTTAATTGCATATTCCCATGGTAAGTATTATACTTTAGGTGATTATGTTGGTAAGTTTGGTTATTCTATTAAGAAAAAGTAGGTGAATTAAATGGAATTTATTAGAGAAAATAATAGAATTATATATGTAGTTGATGGTAAAACATTAGCTTATGTTACTTTTCCTAAATTAAATGATAATACAGTTATTATCAATCATACTGTTGTTGATCCATCATTAAGAGGACAAGGGATTGCTTCAAAATTATTAGAAGAAGTTGTCAAATATTTACAAGAATATAATTTGAAAGTAAGACCGAGTTGTTCTTATGCTGCTAATTGGTTTGAAAAACATAAAGAATATAGTGATTTGTTAAAATAAAGGTTTATACCTTTATTTTTTTTTGTTATAATAAAAGAAAGATTTGTTATAGGGAGTTTTTTTTATGAATTATTGTTTAACTTATTTTAGAGTATTATATGATGAAAAATTTGATATGATAGATTTTTGTAAGTGTTTAGGGATAGATTATGAATATTATAAAAATTACGGAACTGATGTAAGTATGGAAATAGGTAGAAATGAAATATATGATGTAGATATTAATAAAATGGTTAGAATTACTTTAAAAGATTTATTTGGAAAAGAAGATGTTTTGGTTATGTTAAAAGAAAAATATAACCTAGAATATTATTTAGAACGTGTACTAGGTATATATTGTGATAGTGTTCATCCTATTTTATCTTTAGATGCTGATATTATTGAATTTTTATATAAGTCTAAAACTATTGATGATCTGGATTATTATATATATGAAGGAGAAGATTTTGATGTATAAGATTGCTAAAATAACATTTAAACCTTTAATTAATAATAAAGATGAAAGTATTAATTCTTTAGATTTATTATTAAATTCTTTAAGAAATAATGGTCAAATATTGGGTGGATATGTTATAGAAGAATGTAATGATTGTTATGTGGTTAGAGTTTGTATAACTGATGATGATGCATTAGAAGATAAGTATTATAATAATTTTTTTAAAGATAATTCAGTAGACTTTAATATTTCTTTTGAAATTTTAAATGATGAACTTTTTTCTACTGATTCATGTTGTTGTAAAAAACATAGCTATTTAATTATGATGCCTGATATTGAAGAAGATTCTAGTCCTATATATTGTGGTGATTGTCAGAAGGAAATATCTTTAATTCATTTACCATATTTATATAAAGATGAATCACACTATTCAATTTTAAATTATCAAGAAACATATCAAGCTGTTATTAAGTTATGGTATGAAGGTCTTTCAGATCGTTTTACTAAAAATCAGTTAACAAACTATAATTCTAAATTAAATAAAGATGGAATGAATTTGTGTCAAGAATTGGAAAAAAAGACTGGTATTCCTACATATATGTTTATTAGAAATCCAATTGGT
Source organism: Anaeroplasmataceae bacterium (assembly GCA_045127955.1). GTDB lineage: Bacteria > Bacillota_I > Bacilli_A > Acholeplasmatales > Anaeroplasmataceae > Pelethenecus. The sequence continues at coordinate 14,821 of JBGVRA010000007.1, read as the reverse complement.
GGATGGTATCAATACGAAAAAAATAATAAGAATGTTTTGGTTTGTCCAAAATGTGGAAAAGATTTTAGAAAAGTTAATTTTGATGCTTATAAAGTATGTGATGATTGTAGGTTAGCCTTTTGGCATAATGATGAGTTTTAAAGGGAGTAAATTTATGAGATATATAGAATATGAGAAAAATATTAATAGTGATAATCCATTTAGTATTGTTTTAGGCGAAAAAGAAGATGGAACTAAATATAGTATAAATTTATGTGATGCACCACATATTTTGCTTGCTGGATGTACAGGTTCAGGTAAAAGTGTTTTGATTAATAGTATTCTTTTATCAATTATGAATAATTGTAGTCCATCTCTTGCTAAGTTTATTTTAGTTGATTATAAAATGGTTGAGTTTTCTTGCATGAATGATAGCAAATATTTATATATGCCTATTATTAATCATGAAAATAAATCTTTAGAAATGTTAAATCAAGTATACGATTTAATGGAAGAAAGATATAGATTATTAAGTGATTTAAAGGTGAGAAATTTAAAAGAATATAATAAAGTTGCAAAAGAACCTTTGCCATATCTTTTTGTTGTTTTTGATGAGCTTGCATTTTATGGAGCTAAAAAATATGAATTTGAAGAAAAAATATCTAAAATTGTTCAAAAATCTAGAGCTGCAGGAATTCATTTTATTTTAGGTACTCAAAGACCTAGTATGTTAAAATTTTCAGCAAGTTTTAAAGCAAATATTCCAACTAGAATTTGTTTAAGAGTTGTTACTTTAGAAGATTCTAAAATTATGTTAGGTTGTTCTGGTGGAGAAAGTTTAGAACATAAAGGATTATGTATAATTAAAGATTCTTGTGGAAAGTTGGATAAAGTGTTAACTTATTATGTTAATGAATGTGAATTTGAAAAATATTTAAGATGATTTCTTGGTGAGAGTTATGAGAAAAGAAATGGATATGACATCGGGAAATTTAATTAAGAAGATTCTTATTTTTACAATTCCCGTTATTTTAAGTAGTTTTTTACAGCTTTTGTATAATGCTGTTGATTTAGCTGTTGTTGGACAGTTTTGTGGAAGTAAGTCTATTGCAGCTGTTGGTTCAACGGGTGCACTTACTTCGTTAATTATTAATATTTTCATGGGAGTTTCGATAGGTGCTAATGTTTCTGTAGCAAGAGCTATTGGTCAAAACGATGAAAAGAAAGTTGCAAAGTTAGTTCATACGTCAATTTTATTTTCTTTAATTGCTGGTTTATTTTTAATGATTTTTGGAATATTTACAGCTAGATATTGGCTAACTTTGATGGGAACTACTAGTGATGTTATTGATCTTGCCACTTTATATTTACAAATATATTTTGGTGGTATGATTTTTAATATGTTATATAATTTTGGTGCCGCTATTTTAAGGGCATGTGGTGAAACGAAAAAGCCATTGTATTTTTTAGGAATTTCAGGACTTGCCAATGTAGGTCTTAATTTATTGCTTGTTCTAGTTTTTAATATGGATGTTGCAGGTGTTGCTATTGGTACTATTGTATCTCAAGCAATTTCATCTATAATGGTTGTTGTTTGTTTGATTAGAAGAAGTGGCATGGTTCATTTAGATTTAAAAAAATTAAAAATAGATGGTAAAGCTTTAGGTGAAATGATACTTATTGGACTACCTGCAGGTATTCAAGGATCATTATTTTCTATAAGTAATGTATTTATACAGTCTGCTGTTAATTCATTTGAATCAAGTGTTATTGTTGCTGGTAATACAGCAGCTAATAATATAGAAAGTTTTATTTATGTTGCAATGAATGCATTTCATCAAGCTTGTATTACTTTTACAAGTCAAAACTATGGTGCAGGTAAGCTTAAAAATTGTAAAAAGAGTTTAGTTATTTCTTTATTTTATGTAGTTGTTACTGGTGTATTATTTGGTATTCTTGCTTTGGTTTTTGGAAATCAATTACTGCAAATTTATGATAAAAATCCTGATGTTATTGAAATTGGAATAAGAAGGATGACTATTATATGTTTAACTTATTTCTTATGTGGTATTATGGATGTTTTAGTTGGTGGATTGAGAGGACTTGGATATTCGATTGTTCCTATGATTGTTTCAATAATGGGAGTATGTGGATTTAGGTTGGTCTGGATCTTTACTGTTTTTGAAAGTAATCATACTTTAGAGACTTTATATATGTCGTATCCGATAAGTTGGATTGCTACAGCTTTAATTCAACTTATATCTTATATATTTGTGTACAGACATTTAAAGAATAAATTTAATGATTATATCAAACAATAAATATAAAATATTTATAATTTATTAAAAAAATTGGAATAGTTCTTGACTATTTCTTTTTTTTATTCTATAATTACAATGTTGTAACATGCACCACTTAGAAAGGGTCTTAAATGATGTGAAATCTACCCTAATAGTGTGTCTTAAAAATATCAAGGAGGTAATATGACATGTATGCAATTGTAGAAACAGGCGGAAAGCAAGTTCAAGTAGAAGTTGGTCAAGCAATTTTTGTTGAAAAATTAGAAGTTGCTGAAGGTGAAACTTATACTTTTGACAAGGTATTATTAGTTTCTGGTGAAGAAACTAAGGTTGGTACACCATATGTTGAAGGTGCAACTGTAACTGCTAAATGTGAAAAACAAGGAAGAGGAAAGAAGATTGTAATCTTCAAGTATCGTCCTAAGAAGCATTCAGCTACTAAGAAAGGTCATCGTCAATCATATACTAAGTTAGTTGTTGAAGCTATCAATGCTTAATAAACAATGACAACATATAATGTAGTAAAAGATAAATATACAACAACTATTGAAGTAAAAGGACATGCAGGTTATGCTGATTATGGTTATGATATTGTATGTGCTAGTATTTCAACAGCTTGTATTGTAACAGCGAATTTAATCGAGAAATTAGAATTAGGTTACAACATTATCGATTTAGTTTGTGATGAAGGATACTTTCGCTTACAGGTGAAAAGTTCTGATTTTACTTCGAATGCTATTTTAGAAAATTTGAAGTATACTTTGGATGACATTTCTAAGCAATATCCTAAGTATTTAAAAATGAAAAAGTAGGAGGTTTCTAGCATGTTAAATTTAAATTTACAATTATTCGCATCTAAAAAAGGTGTTGGTTCTACTAAGAACGGCCGTGATTCAGAAGCTAAGCGTTTAGGTGCTAAGGCTGCAGATGGACAATATGTAACTGCTGGTTCAATTTTATATCGTCAAAGAGGTACTAAAATCTTCCCAGGTACAAATGTTGGACGTGGTGGCGATGATACTTTATTCTCAACAATTTCAGGTATTGTTAAGTTTGAGCGTAAAGGTCGCGACAAGAAGCAAGTTTCAGTTTATCCAGTTGCTGAGTAATTATAAAGATTTAAGCGCCTTAAGTTAGGCGCTTTTTTTCTCAAAAAAGGAGGAAATAAAAATGTTTGTTGATTTAGTGAAAATGGAACTTCAAGCTGGTAAGGGTGGCGACGGTATTGTTGCTTATCGTAGAGAGCTTAAAGTTGAAAGAGGTGGACCTTTCGGTGGAAGTGGTGGAAACGGTGGTTCTATCATTTTTGTAGGTGACGAAGGGTTATCGACATTACTTGATTTAAAATATCAAAAGGTTCTTAAAGGTAACGAAGGTGAAAAAGGACGTAATAAAGGTATGACTGGTGCTAATGCCGAACATACATATATTAGAGTTCCTGTAGGTACTGTTGTCTATGATGATGATACAGATAGAGTTATTGCTGATATTGTTGCTCATAAACAAGAAGTAGTTATTGCTAAAGGTGGCCGTGGTGGTCGTGGTAATATGGCTTTTGCTACAGGGATTATGAAATGTCCAGACTTTTGTGAAAAGGGCGAACCTGGTGAAAAAAGATATATTAGATGTGAATTAAAAATTTTAGCTGATTGTGGTTTGGTAGGTTTCCCAAGTGTTGGTAAATCGACATTAATATCTGCTGTTTCAGCTGCTCGTCCTAAAATTGCTGCTTATCATTTCACAACTATTGTTCCTAATTTAGGTATGGTAAGTGTTGGTGATGGTAGAAGTTTTGTTATGGCAGATTTACCTGGTATTATTGAGGGTGCTCATCAAGGTGCTGGTTTAGGTTTACAATTTTTAAGACATATCGAAAGATGTCGTGTTATTGTACATGTGATTGATATGGCTGCTACTGATGGTAGAGATCCATATGAAGATTATGTTACTATTAATAAAGAATTAGAAAGTTATAAAATGAATTTATCTAAACGTCCAATGATTGTTGTTGCAAATAAGATGGATCAAGAAGATGCTTCATTTTATTTAGAAGAGTTTAAGAGTAAAGTTGATGTTCCTGTTATTCCTATTTCTGCTTATACAAAAGATAACTTAAATGAACTTTTATATAAGATTGCTGATACATTAGATGTAACTGATGAGTTTTCTTTATTTGAAGAAGATGAGACAGAAGTTGAAGTTGAATATGGATTTAAGGAAGATGAACCATTCTTTGTTATTGAAAGACAAGATGATGGTGTATTTAATGTTACTGGTGAAAAACTTCGTCGTTTGTTTGAAATGACAGATTTTAATTCAGATACAGGTAGATATCGTTTCGCAAGACAATTAAGAACTTATGGTTTAGATGATCAACTTAGAAAGTTAGGAGTTCAAAATGGAGATTCAGTAAGAATTTTTGATTTTGAATTTGAGTTTATTGACTAATGACTAAAGAAAATATTATTCTTATATTAATTGTTCTTGAAATTTTTATGTCATTTATAACTGCAATATTTTATAAAATAGATAAGTCAAAAGCCAAAAAAGGTAAATGGCGTACTAAGGAAAAAACTTTACTTTTATTACCGTGGTTAATGGGTGGTATTGGTGGTTTTATAGGTATTTATGTAATAAGGCATAAAACAAATCATTGGTATTTTGTATTAAATAATTTTATTGCTTTAGTGATACAATTTGCTATTTTTGCAAGTGTTATAATTTTGTTATAGATTTGAAGGTGCTATGCACCTTTTTTTCTTTTTCATTTTGTAGTATAATAAACTAAATATATATGTATGGAGGTTTTAATATGGGTTATATTTTAGTTATTGATCAAGGTACAACTTCATCTAGAGCTATTATTTTCGATGAGGATGGTAAGATTGTAAATAGTGCTCAAGAAGAATTTAGACAAATTTATCCAAAACCAAGTTATGTTGAACATGATCCTATTGATATTTTATCTAGTGTAAGAAGTGTTATTTCAACTGCTTTAACACGTGCTAGAGTTAAATATTCTGAGATTTTAAGTATAGGTATTACAAATCAAAGAGAAACTGTTGTTGTATGGGATAAAATAACAGGAGAGCCTTTATATAATGCAATAGTTTGGCAATGTAGAAGAACTAAAGATAGATGTGATGAATTAAAAAAAGAAGGCTATGAAGATGTTATTAAACATAAAACGGGTCTTAAAATTGATTCATACTTTTCAGCTACTAAAATTGAATGGTTAATTGAAAATGTTAGTAGTGTAAAAGAAGCGTTAAATGAAAAAAGATTATTAGTAGGTACTATTGATACTTATTTAATGTGGCAATTATCAGGTGGTAAAATTTATAAAACAGATTATACTAATGCATCTCGTACAATGCTTTTTAATATAAACACATTAAAATGGGATAAAGATTTATGTGATTTGTTTAAAATTCCTATTGATATATTACCTGAAGTATGTCCTTCTAGTTATAATTATGGTTTGACAAGTGGTGATATTTTAGGGGTTAAGATTCCTATTTGTGGTGTTGCAGGAGATCAACAAAGTGCTTTATTTGGCCAAAGTTGTTTTGAAAAAGGTGATTTGAAGGTTACTTATGGAACAGGTTGTTTCTTGCTTGTTAATTCAAAAGAAGAAGCTATTAATTCAAATAATGGATTGATAACTACATTATCATGTCAAACAAAAGATAAACCAATGTATGCACTTGAAGGTAGTGTATTTGTTGGTGGTGCTGTTATTCAGTGGTTAAGAGATGAACTAAAATTAATTGATAGTGCAAAGGAAACTGAAAACTTAGCAAGAAGTGTCAAAGATACTAATGGTGTTTATATTGTTCCTGCCTTTGTTGGTATGGGAGCACCTTATTGGCATAATGATGCAGAGGGATTAATTACTGGTATTACTAGAGGTACAAATCGTGCTCATATTGTTAGGGCATCATTAGAAGCAATTTGTTATCAAGTTAATGATTTAATATTAGCTATGAACAAGGATTTAGGTTATAAAATTAATAATGTTAAGGTTGATGGTGGTGCAGTTGTTAATAATTTCTTGATGGAGTTTCAAGCAAATATTAGTGATGTTCATATTATTAGACCTGAAAATGTTGAGGTTACTGCTTTGGGGGCTTATTATTTAGCTTGTTTGGAATTGAATATTTTTAAGTCATTAGAAGAAATAGCTAGTAAATCTATAGTTGATAAAACATTTAATTCTACATATAGTCAAAATTATAGAAATAAATGTCTTGAAGGATGGAATAAAGCTTTAAGAAAGTGTTTTGTTAAATAATGGATAAATTACTTATAATAGATGGACATAATTTACTATTTCAGATGTTTTATGGAATGCCTAATCATTTTTATGGTAAAAATGATAAACCTATTTGGGCTACATTTGGTTTTGTTGGTGCTTTAAATAAAATGATTAATCTAGTTAATCCATCTCATTTATTTATTGTTTTTGATGGTGAGATTTTTAACGAAAGAACTTTATTATTAGAAGAATATAAGTCTAATCGTAAAGATTTTAATAATGTATCAATTGATGAAAATCCTTTTATACAACTTGCAGATATTTATAAATGTCTTGATTATTTAAATATTAAGTATTATGAAACAACTAATGTCGAAACAGATGATATTATCACAGGATATGTTAACAAATATAAAGATATAGAAATTATTATAGCTTCTAATGACACTGACTTTTATCAACTTATTGATGAGAATGTTAGTATTTTAAAATATAAAGGGAAAAATAGTGTTATTTTAAAAGAAGAAGATATCTTTGCTAGATTTGGTGTTTATCCATATCAATATGCTGATTTTAAATCACTGGTTGGAGATAGTGCTGATTGTATTAAAGGTATTCCTTTAATTGGTGTTAAAACTGCAAGTAAATTATTATTAGAGTATAATTCTATTGATTGTATTTTAGAAAATTTAGATTCAATTAAAAATGAAAAAATAAGAACTAATATTATTAATTTTAAAGATAGATTATTAGTAAATTATAAGCTTATTCATTTGGATTATAATGGCATTTTACATTATGATTTTAATGAACTATTATATAAAAAATATAGTATTTCTTCAAAAGAATTACTTAAAATATTAGATATTTTGTAGGTGATGTTATGGATAAGTATTTTTACACATGTTGGTCATGTAATAATACTAAAAAAGCTATATATATTTTGAATTTATTAAGAGAAAATAAATATTTATTTTACTATGATGATGGTAGTAAAAATATTAAAAAAGAAGATGTAGACAATATAGTTAAAAATTCTGTTTTTATATTGGTATTTGTTGATGGAAATTATTTTGATTATAAAAATATTTTTAATTGTTTTGAATCTGCTGATAAATATAATAAAGATATTATAGTTATTGCTTTAGAAGAAAATATTAGTATTAAATACAATTATAAGTATTTATTTAATTATGAAAATTGTTTTTCTTTATATAATATTCTTACTAAAATAGAATTATTTGAATTAGTAAAATATGGTAAAAAAATTGAATTGAAAGACTATTTATCTAGCGAACAATTTGAAAAAGAGAAAGTTTATAAAAATGATTTTTATGAAATAGATGATAATGATTCTATAGGTTTATATTTTAAAGGATTAGATTATTATATTGATAGAAGTATAGAAAATGCTTTATTTTATCTTAATAAAGCTAAAGATTTAAATAATGGACAAGCTATTAATTTATTGAGTTGGTGTTATACTTATAGTTATTTTGATATTACAGATTATGATAAAGCAAATAACTTAAGAAAAACAGCAAAAAAACTAGGTTCAGTTGATGCAGCAATGGAATATGCGAAAAATCTTGCGTGGGGATATTCAAGCAATAGTAAATATGATGAAGCACTAAAATCATATATGAATTTAGCTATGAATGGTAAAATTGAAGCTTATAATATATTGGGTGAGTCTTATGAATATGGTAAGTTTACTGTTATAGATTATCATGAAGCTTATAAATGGTATAAAAGAGGAGCTCATTTTAATTCAAAAGATGCTATGTTTAATCTCGCAAAGTGTTATCTTAATGGAATAGGCGTAGAAGAAGATTATGAAGAAGGAATGAAATGGTTAAAAAAATCAGCTAATAGTGGTCATGTTAAAGCTTGCTTATATTTGGCAAACAAATATTATAATTATGAAAAATCAAATAAAGAAGAGGAATTTTTAGCATTTCATTATTGCTTAATGGCAGCTTTAAATGGTGATGAAGAAGCAGAATATCAATTATCAAATTTTTATTCTTCAGGAATTGGTGTTGAAAAAGATGAATTAGAAGCAAGAAAGTGGATGTGGGCTGCTGCATGTGATGGTCATGATTGGGCTAGAACTTTAACTGATTATCCTGGTGGAACTGAAGAAATGATAAATAAAAGATATGAAGAATATGTTTTTTTAAAAAAATAGTAGAAGATTATAATATTTTGATATATAATATATAAGGTTAGATTAAAAAAATAAGGAGTCGTGATTATTATGAATAAAAGACCAGTTACATTAATTATTATGGATGGCTATGGACTTGCTGATCCTTGTTGTACAAATGCAGTGTGTTTAGCAAACAAGCCAAATTTAGATCGTATATTTGCTGAATATGATACTAAAACTTTAGATGCTAGTGGTGAAGCAGTAGGTTTACCTGAAGGTCAAATGGGAAATTCTGAAGTTGGTCATATGAATTTAGGTGCTGGACGTATTGTTTGGCAATCATTATCAAGAATTAATAATTCTATTAAAACAGGTGAAATTAAGAAAAATGAAGCAATTGTAGAAGCTATTACTAGAGCTAAGAATACAGGTAAGAAATTCCATATTTTTGGTTTATGTAGTGATGGTGGTGTTCATGCTCATACATCTCATATTATTGCAGTTGCAAATTTAGCACATGAAATGGGTATTGAAGATGTATATTATCATGCATTCTTAGATGGACGCGATGTTGCACCTAAGTCTGCTAGCATTTATTTAAAGAAAATTGTTGATGGTGGTAATGTTAAGGTTGCTACTGTTGGTGGTCGTTATTATGGTATGGACCGTGATAAAAACTATGATCGTATTCAAGTTGCATATGATGCAATGACTATTTGTAAAGCAGAAGTATTCGATTGTCCTTTTGCTGGTATTGAAGCATCTTATGAAAAGGGTATTACAGATGAATTTATGGTACCATTTGTATGTGATAAGAATGGTATGATTGAATCTGGTGATTCTATTGTATTTGCAAACTTTAGACCAGATAGAGCTATTCAAATTGCTACAGCTTTCTCTAATCCAGAAGGAATTGTATATAACGCTGAAAAACCATATCGTATGAATTTAGAAAATGCTCCTAAAGATATTTTCTTTGTGTCTATGATGAAATATGCTGATAGCGTAAATGGACCTTTAGCATTTGGTTTACAAAAATTTGATAACTTATTTGGTGATGTAGTATCTAAGGCAGGTTTAAAACAATTACGTATTGCTGAAACAGAAAAGTATGCCCATGTTACTTTCTTCTTTGATGGTGGTGCTGATAGACAAATCGAAGGTGCTGATCGTATTTTAGTTAACTCACCAAAAGTTGCTACATATGATTTACAACCTGAAATGAGTGCTTATGAAGTTTGTGATAAAGTTGTTGATGCAATTCATTCAAATAAATATGATTGTATTATTTTAAACTTTGCTAACTGTGATATGGTAGGTCATACTGGTGTTGTTGATGCTACTGTTAAAGCTGTTGAAGCAGTAGATACTTGTGTTGGTAGAGTTGTTGAAGCATTAGATGAAGTAGGTGGCGTTGCTTTAATTACTGCTGACCATGGTAATGCTGAAAAATTAGCTGATTGTGACGGTAAACCATTTACAGCTCATACTACTAATTTAGTACCTGTTGTTATAACTGATAAAAATATTAAAATTAGAGATGGTATCTTATCTGATATTGCTCCAACATTATTAGAATTATTAGATGTTGAAGTGCCAGCTGAGATGACTTCTAAATCAATTATTGTGAAATAAGATAATTTTTTACCCTAATCGTAATGGTTAGGGTATATTTTTTTGAAAATAAATAATAATAAAGATGATTTGAAAACATTTTCAAATTATTAAATAAGCAACTGATAAAAAAATATTTGAAATATGTTATAAAGTATAGTATAATATTATACGGTAAAAAAACAATTAATATGAAGGAGATGTAAATATGCCATTTATTCAAAGCATTTATGCTAGAGAAGTTTTAGATTCACGTGGTAATCCTACAGTTGAAGTTGAAGTTTGTACTGAAAGCGGCGCATTCGGTCGTGCATTAGTACCATCAGGAGCTTCTACAGGTGAACACGAAGCATTAGAATTACGTGATGGTGATAAGTCACGTTATTTAGGAAAGGGTACATTAAAAGCTGTTAAAAACGTTAACGAAATTATTGCACCTGCATTATTAGGTTTTGACGTTAGAAATCAAGTTATTATTGATAACAAGATGATTGCTTTAGATGGTACTGAAAATAAGGGTAACCTAGGTGCTAACGCAACTTTAGGTGTATCTATGGCTTGTGCTCGTGCAGCAGCTGACTACTATGGAATGCCTTTATATAACTACTTCGGTGGTTCAAACGCTAAGCAATTACCATTACCTATGATGAACATCTTAAATGGTGGTGCTCATGCTGATTTCTGTATCGATTTCCAAGAAATTATGATCTTACCAGTTGGTGCTCCATCTGTAAGAGAAGCTGTTAGAATGGGTGCTGAAGTATTCCATGCATTAAAGAAAATCTTAAAAGCTAACGGTTATGTAACAAGTGTTGGTGATGAAGGTGGATATGCACCTAAGTTATCTTCTAACACAGAAGCTTTCGAAAGAGTTGTAGAAGCTATTAAGGCTGCTGGTTTTGAACCAGGTAAAGATATCTGCTTAGGTATCGACGTTGCTGCTTCTGAATTCTATGATAAGGAAACAGGTCTTTATACATTAAAGGCAGATAAGGGTGTTGAATTAGACTCTAAGGGTATGGTAGATAACTACTACTTACCATTAACTGAAAAATTCCCAATCATTACTATCGAAGATGGTCTTGCTGAAGATGACTGGGAAGGTTGGAAGTATTTAACTGAAAAGTTAGGTCATAAGATCCAATTAGTAGGTGATGACTTATTCGTTACTAATACTAAGCGTTTAGCTAAGGGTATCGAAATGGGTGTTGCTAACTCAATCTTAATTAAAGTTAACCAAATCGGTACTTTAACAGAAACATTTGACGCTATCGAAATGGCTAAGCGTGCTGGTTATACAGCTGTAGTAAGCCATAGATCAGGTGAAACTGAAGATACTACAATTGCTGATATCGTTGTAGGTTTAAATGCTGGTCAAATCAAGACTGGTTCTGCAAGCCGTACAGATAGAATTGCTAAGTACAACCAATTAATTAGAATTGAAGACGATTTAAATGGTCGTGGTGAATTCGTTGGTACTTCAGTATTTGCTGGTAAGAAGTCTTTATACTGCGTTAAGTAATTAAATTTATATTAAAAAATACTACTGTTATTTAATAGTAGTATTTTTTTTATTGAAAAATCACCCTTTTAATTTTATAATAGAATTAGTTAATTACTATAAAAATTTTAATAAAGGGTGATAATATGATGAAAAGATTTTTTACTTTTATTTTAATATCAATGCTTACATTTTTGTTTTTAGCTGGTAATGATTTTAATATTGCTTATGCTTTAAGTGAAGAAGAAAGAATTGAAAAAGGTTTAACTTTTCCTGATGCAAACGAGTCATATGATACAGTTAAAAGTTTAGAGTATGTACCTAAAACTTTTGAAGCTTATTTCCATCTTCCAACTTCTCATACATCAAGAGGTGGAATTTTATTTGGAAATTATGGTCCTGATGCAACTTCAGCATGTTTTAGTTTTGAAATTTATTCTAATGGTTATCCAAAAGTGTATTATGATATTGATAATGTAGGAACTACTAATCCTTCACCAATTAATGTTAACTTTCAACAAGTTGATGTTCGATCTAATGAATATGTTCATTTAGTTATAACTCATGATAATGTTAGTAATCAAGCTCATTGTTATTTAAATGGAGAGTTAAGACAAACAGTTTCAGTTTCTTCAACAACACATTATAATAATTTTGATTATAATTTAAGTAAACAAAGTAGAGTGGGTGGGGATTATCGTTCAGATAATGGTCAATATTTTAAGGGTGCTATTAAAGCGTTAGAATTTTATAAAGATGTAAGAACTGCTGATGAAATAAAAGCTGATTATGAAAGATTATTAAGTAGTGTCCCTAGTGATAATGACTTGATTTGTGCATATAATTTTACTCAAAGTGGTAATGCTTATTTAAATGATTTATCTGGAAATGGATATACAATTGATTTTTCTGGTGATGATTACTTAGATGTTGATTCTATTAGTTATGATACAGAAAGTAGATATGTTACAGTTGAAAATTATGATAAACATCCAAATACTTTTGAAGCAGAAATTTTACTTCCTCAATCTTTTGCGGCAAGAGCTGGTGTTATTTTAGGTAACTGGGGTATGGGTTCAAGTTTAAGTTTTGAAATTAATACGGCTGGTAAACCTAGATTATTTTATACTGCAACTGATGGAAAAGATAAGAGTATTATTTTTGATGCTGATGTAAGAACAGGTGATTGGGCACATTTAGCTATTACTCATGATATGGTAAGCAAAAAAGTATACTGTTATATTAATAGTATAAAAGTTGGTGAATCTTTAGAATGTTATAATTATATTGATGAATCTTTAGATTATCCATTTGTTTTAGGTGGAGATCATCGTTCTGGTAATGAACAAAATTTTAAAGGTTTTATTAAATCAGTAGCAGTTTTTTCTGATGTTAGAAGTGCTGATGAAATTAAACAAGATTATGAAAGTGGTGTTGATTTAACTGATGATAAGTTAATTGCATCATATCAAATTGATAAATCAAAAGAAGGTAAAGATATTGATAATTTAGCGAACAATAAATATAAATTACATTATCAAACTACTTGGTTTACTAATAAAGAAGAAGTAACGGATTATGATTATTCTTTTGCGTTAGTTGGTGATACTCAAATTATCGCAAGAAAATATCCTAGCGAATTACATAACATATATGATTGGATTGTAGATAATAAAGAAAGTAAGAAAATTGAATATGTCTTTGGGTTAGGAGATATCACTGATGCAAACACTCCTACTGAATGGACAGTTGCTAAACGTGATATTTCAAAATTAAATGGAGTGGTTCCTTATTCGTTAGTAAGAGGTAATCATGATTCTAGTTTATGGTTTAATAAAACTTTTTATACTGAGGAATATGTAAATCAGTTTGATGGCTTTTATGATGATCAATATATTGATAATTCTTACAAAGCATTTGTTGTAGGTGATACTGATTATTTATTAATTACATTAGACTACGGTGCATCAGATGAAGAATTAGAGTGGGCAGGAAGTATAATAGAAGAACATCCTAATCATCGTGTTATTATAACTACTCACTGTTATATGTATCGTGATGGTACAACTTTAGGTGCTAATGATGTTTGTCCACCTGCAGATTCAAATGATACAAACTATTCACCTAATAAAGTATATAATAATGGTGATCAAATGTGGGATAAACTTATTTCACAATATGGTAATATTTTCTTAGTATTATCCGGTCATGATCCATGTGAAAATGTAGTAACAAGACAATCTGAAGGAATTCATGGAAATACTGTTACTCAAATGTTAATAGACCCTCAGGGTATGGATGCAGCCATGGGAGCAACAGGTATGGTTGCTATGCTTTATTTTAAAGCTGATGGAAGTAAGATGGAAGTTGAATTCTATTCTACTGTTCATAATCAGTTCTTTAAAGAATCAAATCAATATATGATTGATATTTCTAATACTGGAAGTGTAGCTCATGATTATAAATTATTTACAAATGATCAATACCACTGGTTTGAGTGTGAATGTGGCAAAGAAAAGTTAGATAGTTGTAAGGAACATGATTATGTTACAAAATATGATGATGAAACTCATTATCAAGAATGTGAATGTGGTAAAGAATTAGAAGATAGTCGTCATGAACATACTTATGATGAAGGTAAAATAGTTATAAAACCTACATCAAAAGAACAAGGTCAAAAAGAATATAGTTGTACTGGTTGTGATAAGAAATATACAGAAATTTTAGAAAAAGTTCCTGAAAAAGGATGTTTTGGTTCAATTGGTATTTCAATGCTATCTTTAGTAATGCTATTATGTTTTATTATATATATAAGAATAAGAAAACAAAAAATGTAGTTTTTAATATAGGAGAAAATTCTCCTATATTTTTTTGTATGTCAATAACTTTTGAAAAGTTCCTAAAAATAATTAAACATAAGCACCACTTTGATCATATTCAGGGCGGTGTTTTTGTTTAGCTAAGAATGCATCGAATGATTTTTTCTTCCATGGATGTGTCATGGGTGGAATATAATA
>JBGVRA010000006.1:0-1501 GCA_045127955.1 Anaeroplasmataceae bacterium | reverse complement strand
GGTTCTCTTCAAACAAACGGGGAGGGTGAAATAAGCCCTCCCCGTTCTATTTAATAAAAAAGGTTAGTTCCTTTATAATTAATTTAGGCAAATAAAGAAAGGAACTAACATATGAATTATAACACATTTCTTATCAGGTATGGAATCTCACCTGATAATTTTAAAGCTGTAGTAGCAGAACCAATTAAAACAAGCACAGGATATATGTATTGTCTAGAACAAAGAACTGATATTAATAGGCAGTGCCCATTTTGTGATTCAAAATCCATAATTATAAAAGATTATGATATGATTAAAACTAATATATCAATTAATGATAATAGTAAAGATTTTTTGATGATTAAAAAAGTAAGATTTAAATGTAAACGATGTAATAAAACTTATACGCCAGAAATAGAAGGTATCAAACCATATAATCATATTTCAAATCTTAGCAAAAACTATATCACATGGGACTTTTATAAGAAACTAAGTTATACTCAAATAGCTGAAAAATATGATGTATCTGTAGGTTATGTAATACATTTATTTGATGAAACCTTTCCGTATATTCCAAGAAAAAAGTTACCTAAAATATTGTGTATAGATGAATTCCATTTTTCTAAAATTTATGATCAAAAATACTGTTGTGTACTAACTGATTTTGAAACTGGCGAAGTGATAGACATCATTAAGAATAGACAAAAAGCTTATTTAGAAGAATATTTTACTAATATTAGTTTAGAAGAAAGAGAACAAGTCACTTACTTTGTAAGTGATATGTATGATGAATATGGTATTATTCAAAGAAAATTCTTTCCAAACTCTATTCATGTTATTGATATGTTTCATATAATTTGTCAACTAACAAATGCTATAAATATTGTTAGAACAAGAACTATGAACAAAATGGTTGTTAAGAATTCTCTTCAATATAATTTCATGAAGAAAAACTGGAGATATTTCTTGTGTAGGAAAGAAAGAATACCAAATAAAACATACACTTACAAAGCTACTAAACAAACTTTTACTTTTGAAGAATTGGTTTATATGTGCACTAGATCTAATCCAGATTTGCTAAATGCTCATAATGTTCTACAAGATATATATAAATATGCATATTATAAATCTGAGGATGAAATTGCAAGATATATGACTTGGATATCTGATAGATTACTGTCATCAGATGATGAAGAAATAAGAAAAGTTGGTAGAACATATCTAAAATGGATGTATGGAATTACAAATGCTTTCACTAAAAAATCAAAACAAAAGAGATTAACAAATGGTATTGCTGAATCCATTAATAACCACATAAAAACAACTATTAAATATTCTTATGGGTTTGAAAATTTCGAAAGATTTAGGAAAAGAGCATTACTTATTTTTAGCAAAAATAAAGTAAAAAAAGAGTGGTAATTCAATACCACTCTACTATCCCCGTTTGTTTGAATAGATTTTTCTTGTTTTTTGTTATTTTTCCTCTTCAACCCCGTTTAACCCCGTTTGTTTGAAGAGAACC
>JBGVRA010000005.1:0-1705 GCA_045127955.1 Anaeroplasmataceae bacterium | reverse complement strand
TCACGTATAATCTAATTATGTGATTTTTCACATATATTAGAAACTCCTTTCTTTATAATTCATATTATAACTGAAATGAGTTATAATATCTTGTGCACTGTGGATTTGTATCTATTTTTTTACGGCTCGACCGGTTTGAGGTGACACTTACCACAGGCTTTTATTTTAATTGGTAATTAGTTAGTTAACGCTTTGACGTTTTATATCCTACGTGAATACATAAATAAAAGTCTTGTGTAAAACATACAGTGCCAAACATTAAAAAACTAATTGGAGGTGTTTTTATGTACTATATTGGAATAGATATTTCCAAATATAAGCATGACTGTTTCATATGTACTGAAACAGGAGAAGTAATTGAAGAAAATTTATCTTTCGCAAACACCAACGAAGGATTTAATCAATTACTTAATCTATTAAAATCTTTAGATAATTCTAAACAAATAAAGATAGGATTTGAAGCAACAGGCCATTACGGTATGAACCTTAAGCTATTCCTAGAAAAGAATAATTATTCTTTCATGGAATTTAACCCCGCTCTAGTCAAAAAATTTATTGCCGGACAAACTTTAAGAAGAACAAAAACTGATAAAAAAGATGCAATGTTAATTACAAAATATCTTATATCAGTGGATTACAAATCCCATCCAACTCAATTTTACCACAAATATTCTTTAAAGTCTCTAACAAGATTAAGAGAAAGATTAATTAAACAACGTTCTTATTATGAAGTTCAAATAACTAATACTCTTGATATTATATTCCCAGAGCTAAAACCCGCTTTTGATAATAAGTTTTCCGCAACTTTATTCTTCATATTAAATAAGTATAAAACTGCTGAAAAGATAGCAAATATGCGGGATTACGACTCAATAAAAAACGTTTCTCGAGGAAGATTCTCTTATGCCAAATTTCTTCAAATTAAGGAACTAGCAAAAAATACTGTTGGAGAATGTAATAGAATATTCGAGGTTGAATTAACAAGTTTACTAACCTTACATTCTTCTATACAAAAAGAAATTAAAGAATTAGAAATTGAAATCGAAAAAATTATCAAAGAACTAGATCCACCAACATTGTCCATAAAAGGAATTGGTACAATTTCTTGTGCTGGAATAATTGCTGAATTTGGGGATATAATAAGGTTCAAAAATGCTGATGCAATGGTTGCATTCGCTGGATTAGAACCTAGCATTTATCAATCAGGAACTGAAACTCACACAGGAAAAATGGTTAAACACGGATCAGGACATTTAAGATATTATTTAATGAATGTTGCAGAATATGTCTTTCTCCACGAAACTATATTTACAGAATACTATTATAAAAAACGTGCTGAAGGCAAATGTCATAGAGTAGCTTTAAGTCATATTGCCAAAAAACTTATCAGGATAATTTATAAATTAGAAACTGAAAATATTAAATTTGATTCTTCAAAATGTATATAGGCACGAATTCGCAACAAAGATTTTTATAAACAGGTGCCGGTTTCTTGTTTTACTTCTTTTTCGCAAAAGAAGTAAAGCCCGTCTGGCAAGACACACAAACTAACATATAGAGTGGTGTACTATGTGTTTTATATCTTTAATTAACAAGTTCACTGCATTAACAATTAGTTAATCAAGGTGAGCTCCTTTGTCATGCCTTAATAAACATTTTAAAATTTTTAGAAAAATGACTTGACTTTTGATAGTTAGTCACCTCT
>JBGVRA010000004.1:0-38158 GCA_045127955.1 Anaeroplasmataceae bacterium | reverse complement strand
TTTTAATAAACCTTCATACTTGTATTCAACACCATTTTTCTTTTTAATATTATTGTTAGAATCATACTCATATGTATTAGTTACTCCATTAATAGTTGAAGTTTTTAATCTTGATAATCCATCATATGTATAATCTTTATTGACAACATTGCCATATTGATCCTCTACTTCTACATTTTTGATGTTTCCTACTTCATCATATTCGTAGCAAATTTCTTCTCCAATATATGATTCTTCCAAAGCAATTTTTGTAGAAGTTAAACCATTTTTCTTTGCATATGTTAATTTTTTGCTTAATGTATTATCTTTAGAATGAATTTTTTTAATAGAAGTTCTTCCTAGTTCATCATAATATGTTCTAACGGAGAATGATTCTCCATTATCTCTAATACTATAAATTTCATCATTAGTTGCCCAACTATCTTTAAATGCAAGCATTTCGATACATCCATTTAAATGTTCTACTGGTTTTTCCTTAGAATCTACTGAACAACCAATATATGTAAATGTATTATCTAAATTAATAACAGTTGATGATGAGTATGATAAGGTATCCATATTAACTGTTATGCCTGATGCATTAAATCTTAAAGATAAGAAATGCCATTTTTCTAATGAAACAGTTCCAATTTTATTAATAGCTCCTGTAGCATCTTGTAAACATAGTTTATTAAATACATCAACATACAATTTCATCTTTTGAGTATTACCATCTGCTGAATATAAGATTACTCTTTCTTCACCAGTTTCAACAATATCATCAAGTTTGAATCTTAATGTAATTGTTCCAGAATTTCTTAATAATAAATCATATGCTAATTTAGAAGGATTTCCTTTATTTAAACCAATAATATCATTATAACTTGCATATACATGACGATGTAATGGGTTTTGACCAGTATTATCAAATTTAAACATTCTTGATTTTTCCACTTTAAATGAAGCCTCAGTATATGAGTGAACTTTAGGTTTCATTCTCTTTAATGAACTTAATGAACCATTTAATGTGACAACATCAAATCCTGCATAAGTACTTTCATCAAAGAAAGTAACACCACTAGCTCCATAATTTGGATCATCAAATAAATATTTTTGACCTTCTTCATAAATACCACTAAATTCTTCATCAGTAATATCAGTTCCACCAACAGAAACAAACGCTAATCTAAATGGCATATTGCTTTCTTTTACTTCATTTGTTGTATATCCTGCTTTCGTATATGAAGTTGATGAATCTGAATAGTCTGCACCAATAACAAAGTATTTTAATGGATCCATTGATATTTCATCAACATATGTTTTATTACCAATAACTTTACCATTTAAAATAATACTAATTGTCTTAGTTTTTGTTGTACTATAGTAATTATAATCAACTTTAAATCCAACTAAATTCCATTCATTATAAGTAAGAATTTCATCATTCTCAATTGAAGTAGAAACTTCAACATTTGCGACAATATCTTTTAAAGTAAGCGTTCTATTTTGATTAACTGTTAATGTAAATCTATATCCGCTATCATTGCCTGTAGCAAACGCAAATATTCTTTGAGCATCAGATGGAACTTTTGATGGTTTAATCCATCCATAAACAGTTTTTCTATTTCTAAATTGACTATTCCACCAATCATAAGTAAATGCTTTATCAGTAGTTGACTCAGCTTTTCTTTCCTTATTAAATGTTGATAGTTTATATGAAACGATTGAGTTAATTTTCTTAAATGGAAGAGATGCAACTTTGTCACTTAGAGCCGAATCATCATCTGTATCAATTATATCACATTGAACGTTATTTAATGATGTTCTTGCTCCATAAACACCGTTCA
Organism: Anaeroplasmataceae bacterium; assembly: GCA_045127955.1. Taxonomy (GTDB): domain Bacteria; phylum Bacillota_I; class Bacilli_A; order Acholeplasmatales; family Anaeroplasmataceae; genus Pelethenecus. The sequence goes on along the minus strand of JBGVRA010000004.1, from coordinate 36,332 downwards.
TACCACTTCCACCTTTAATAATTTCATCAGGGAAAGCTCTTTGAAGTCTCGCAAAGTAACCAGAAGGTGTATAATCATTATATTCACACTTATATTCATAATCAAAACTTCTTAAAACACCATCAATATTTAAAGTTGTTTTTTGAATATTTTGTAAATTATCATAATCATAAACAATCGAATTACCTTCTTCATTAGTAACCGCAATTAGTTGTCCTTTACCATCATATGTAAAGAATTCAGTAGTATCTGCACACTTATCAATTAACTTACACACTCTATTATGTTCATCATATTCATATTGAACTTGTAATGTTCCGTTAAAGTAAATATGTGTTAATCTTTGTTTGTTATCATATGTAAATGTATAATAACCGTGTGAATTATCTTCACCTAACATTTGTTTGGTTAATAAGTTTGTGTTGACACCATTAATTAATTTTGTGTAATTGTTTTTAACAAATACTTGTCCATCTACTTTTACTGAAGCTACTTGTTGATTAATAGTATATTCAAACTCATATACAGCACCATTATCACAAGTGATTGTTTTAATATTACCATGAGAATCATAATCATATGTACACTTTGATTTATCCGTTCCTAATACTGATAATTGTTCTTCTAGCATATTATTTGCATCATATTTAAATGAAGTTACTAATCCATTAGCAGATGTTTCACTTTTTTGTCTATCATATGTATCATAAGTAAATGTTGTTACTACTCCAAAATCATCAGTTTGACTTATTACTCTTCCTTGACTATCATATGTTTGGTTAGTTTTTAAAATCTCCCCCTCACTAGAAACTAGTTTAGTTTCTTTTTTCTTTCCACATGATTCATCATATTTGAATAACACTTTTGTGTTTTGATTGTTTGTAATTTGTGTAACCTTCTTATCACTATTATATACATAACGATAAGTATCTCCAGATTCGTCAGTAGCCTCTGTTACATTAGATTTATCATCATATGTAATATTTGCACATGTTCCATCAGCATTTACCATTTCAGACATATTTTTCTTTTCGGTATAAGTATATTCTTTACCAAATGAATCTTTATATAATTGAATTGCATCAATATATACTGCTGATTTAGATCTAACTTCTACTCCAACTTCAACACGATCATAGGCTCTATCTGCAATTATTTTTCTAGTAAGAACTTGCCAGTATTCAAAATTAGGATCAAAATCAAATTCAAATTTTTCAGTTGTGTCTGTATCAATATAATGAATCTTAATAAATGATCTAAAGATTTCATTTGTAGTTACATTACCCTTACCAAATAAATTTAATAATAATTCATCACCGGCTCCACCTCGCATATTAAGTTGTCTAGAAACTGATTTAATTTTAGTTAAATCACTTGTGATTTTTAAAACTTTATCACCTAAAACCACATGATGTCCTGTACTTGAACCAATTGCAACAATACCATCTGATGAAGTTGTATTTGTTAAAGTCCATCCACTTGTTCCATTTTCAAAATATCCATTATTAACAAAATTATGTCTTACAACATGGTCACCATAAGATAATGATAAGTCATCAATATATGCAACATAATCATTTCCTGAAAGTTCAATTGTTAATACAACACTTAAATTAGAGATTGTTGAACCACCTGGAATAACTACTGAATTAGCGGTAAATTCATTCCAATCAAATGTACCATTTAATGTGTTTTTCAATTCATAAATGTTGTTTCTTGAATATACATTTGTTTCAGTTGTTTTATTATAATACTTATCAGTTGAAGTTGTAGTTACAGTTTCTTTATATGAAACTGTTAATTTTGCATTAATTGAACCTGCAGATAATGTACTATTTAAACCAGCAATTGCTTTTAAAAATCCTTTAAATGTATATGTTCCCTTTGCTACATTATTTAGAACTTGTTTTAATTTAATTGTTGATGACGAATTCTTTTCAATTCTTAAACATCTTTGTCCAAAAACGCCACCATCAACAATTTTGATTTTTGACGAATCCCCACTTACTAATTCCCAACTTGATCCATTATCAAATAAGCCATCTGCACTATCAAATGAATTATTATCAATTACATTTCTCTCATTAATTTGAAGATTTGATTCACTATTTAAATTTCCTGGATTACCATCAATAACTTCATCATAATTTCTAGTAATAGATTTTGCTTCACAATCAATAATGTTTTTACATCTTCCAAAATAATCAAAGTAATAGTCACTATACATTCCTGTATAATCAGTTACTCTAGTTTGGAATGTAAAATAATCATATTCAGTAAATTTTTGGTCATCTGGATCTCCTAAAAACATATGTTCAACTTTTACAACTTGATTTGAAGTACTATATTGGAAAGAACTTCCTATCCCTGCAGTAAGATCTTTTACTAAACTTAATCTTCCTGAATCATCATAAGTAAATGTTGCTTCATTAATTACAGTACTACTTGTACCAAAGTATGATTTAATTGATGAAATTCTATAATTATTATAACTAATATTAATTTTTCCAAGCATTGTTCCATTTTTCTTATACATATAAACATAAGATACATATGAACCACTATAACTAATTGATAAATATTCACCATCACTATTTTTAATTTTAGTAGGTTTGCCACTAGAATTATAAGTATATTCAATATATTTACCATTACTTAATTCAATCTTTGTAATTCTTTGAATCCCAGATGGATTATCAAAAATCATTTTGTTTTCTGTTTTATCAACAAAAATACAATTACTAGTTTTCTTAGTGTTCACTACAGCATACATTGGTTCGCTTAAACAAATATAATAATCTGCTTCATCAATATCATCAATTAATTTTTCTAAACCATAAGCTTCTTTAATTGTTTCTTCATCACATTTTTGTAACATAATAGTTTTTTGTGAAGGATCAATTAACTCTAATGTTCCTTTTTCATCGTCTAAATTACAATCATAATCTCCACTATATGTCCAGTTAGTACCTAAAATGTTAATTCTTGAACTTTGATCCTTGTTAAAAAACATATGGAATACTGCGGGATTATCTTCACTTGGTGTTTGAATAGCTTCAACTTTATGAATCATTTTACCATTTGCTAAGTTAATGCTACTTACACCAGCAAAACCAATTTCTTCTTGATCATATTCATAATTAGTATCTAATCCTTTTAAAGCGTTTAATTGTAAGCTAACAAACACTTCACTTTCAATAAAATCTTCAATAGAAGAAATTCTATATGTAGAAGAATTACATGTTACTGCAAAGTATAAAGTAATTGATGATGATTTTACTTTATTATATAAATATTTAGATAAATCAAATTCAATTATATCTTCAACTTTACTTTGATACTTTGATGCTTTACCATCATAATTAATTACATCAAGTAATGTTCCTAACGTAACATCACTAGATTTAGATTTTTTGTAATCGGTAGAGTCTGCTTCATATAATTTAAATGTTGCTCCACCTTCTTGAATATTTTTAATTTTTAATTTTAATTTTGCACTTGATACTAACATATTTGTATCAAATGAAGTTATATCTAATTTTAATAAAGTGACGCTACTAGATAATAAATAATAATTTTTATCTTCACTATTATAAGCGGCACTTCCGCTAGTATTTAAATATTTCCCAGCTAACTGAATTTTAGGCTCAGATGGACCTAAATTATTAACATTTTTTATCATCTTTCTTTTCCTCCTTAGTATATTGTTAATATTCTGTTTAACGACATAAAATCCATAGATGTTATTGCATATTCAAAATTTATTACATCTGTTGGAATTTTTAATTTTTCTTCTATATATTTTTCTAATTTTTTGATTAAAATGATTTTTTCGCCATTAGTAATACTGTCGTTAAATATAACTAATAGATCTAAATCACTATGATTGTGGTGCATGTTTTCTGAAAAAGAACCAAATAAGAATAATCGTTTTATTAAGAATCTATCTTTTATGATTGGCTTATTAATGTGAAAGAAGTCTAAAATATCTTCCTTTTTAATATTAATGAACCCTTGTTCTTTTTTATAATTTAAACTTCTTTTCAACATCAATAATGAAGCTAATATATTTTCATTATTACTAAACATAACTCTTAATGAATTAAACATAGATTGATATATTTCAATTTCGATATCTTCATATCTTTTAAAGATATAATTTATTATTAATAAGCCAAATTCTAACTTTCTAAAACGAATTAACTTATCAATTTCTTCTAATAAAAATGTAAGTAATTCAACAATATTACAATCTTTATACATGTAATAAATTGCTACTAGTTTGTTAGCATTTTTCTTACTTATCCTTTTATTAGTTAATAGAAAATATGATTTTACAAATAATGAGATATCTATAATACTTTTTACGTTATTCATTAAATATGTGTATGTATCTATAATTTCTTTATAATGAGCTTCTTCATAAGAATTTGGTATTTCTTTATCTAAAACAATATCTTTGAATCTTACTTTTTGAACTCTTCGATTATTAATTTTATAAATATAAAAAGGCAAATTATATCTATTAGTATTCATTAGAATACTCCTAACCTAAATTTTTGTAGATCAGCAGTCATCGTAAATTCTTCATCACTTAAAACTATATCAACTGGTGTTTCAAACTTTTTAACAAAATAGTCCTCTACTTCTTTCTTTTTATCCTTATCTTTCATTGCAACAATTAAATCAACATCACTATATTCTGTATATAATCCATTAACATATGAACCTGTTAAAGTTACATGTTCCACACCATATACATTTTCTAATTCACTTTTACTTTTTAATAAAATTTCAATGATTTCATCTCTTGTTATCAACTTATGAGGAGTGTTATAAACTATACTAATATGGAAATGTTTTTTTATAATTTCTTTTAAACTTTCAAAACTTAATCCGGAATTAATCAATTCATTTAAACTTCTCATATTATGTGGATAAAAGATAATTGGCAAAGTATTATTTTGATACATAATTGTGTTAAAAATTAAAATAGCCATTTTATTATTTATTGATCCAAATAATGATTTTTTTACAATAAACATAAATAGTTTACAAGCATACTCATAATAATCACTTTTATCTAATTCATTAATATAATCAATTAGCATTTGAAGCTTTGTATTAGTAACAACTATATTAAATGTTTTAACACATTCCATAATTGTTTCTTTATTAATTCCTTTTTCTTTAAAAAGTTCAAATGATTTCTTTGTTTTAACCATATCAATTTGATTATTAGTAGTAGCTTCTAATTCCCCTTTAAATACTTTTCCTAAATTATAAGTACTTTCAAATTGGTCTATATTCATGTTTGCAAACGCTAAAAATCTAAAATCAATTTTAGGATTATAACTATCTTTAAATTTGTTCATCACTAGTACTACCTTTCTTAAATAATTGTTTAATAATCTGATTTGTTCCTGTAGAACTTGCACCACTTACAATTCCAACACCTAATGCAACCCAAACATTATCTGCATTTAATACCATTTCTGGATTAGTGAAATAAATTAATACACCTAATAATCCACCTAAGATGGCAACTAATATTGGAATTAATTTGTATGCTTCTTGCTTGTTTTTAAATAAGACTTTGTAAATTTCGCCTACGATATAGCAACATACAACTATAATAGGTACACATGTAAAATCCATCATCGATCAACCTCCTTCTTAAATGGATTTATTTTAGGAATTTTAATTCCTAGTTAAGTACTGTCCAGTTTGTACATTTCATCAACTCGTTTCGTAACATTAACAACTGATTCTTCTACCTTAGCTAAACGCTCTGCAATATTACGATCACGCTCATCTACTTTATTTAAGTTCTTCTCAACTCGGTCTACACAAGCCTTGATATAACCAATATCTGAAAACATCACACCCTCTGTTTTTCCATCGGTCTTTTGTTCTTGCTTATCGCTTCTTCTAAAAGCTAAATATGCAAATACAATACTTGATATAGAAGCAAAGAACCCTACTAAAGCAACCGTCAATTCAAAGTTCATAACCTTCACCTCCTTAATTTTTAATTTGAAGAAATTTATCTCTTCATAAATAAGGAGTCGAAAACAGCAAAAGTACACGGTCTAATATTAATTTTCTTAAAATTTTTATATTATTTAATTTAAAATATTAGAAATAACTGTTTGATTATTTAATTAACCCATTAAAAAGCAATAAAAAAAGCCACCCAGAAACACTAGTTTCCAAATGACTCTTAAATTATTATCTATTATATGTTATTAATCTAAATTAAAGATTTCCTTAAAATCTGTAACACCATTATTGTAGGTTAAATAAAATTCATCTATAACAAAAGTGAAAGTTGCATCACCATATATATTTTTTGTTTCATCATCATAAAATTTTGCTTGTTCATAACTTCCAAATTTACTAACAATACAATATTTTTCTTTACCATCTATTTCTTTACTAAAAAGAATAGAATATTCCCAATGAAAATCTTCAATACCAGAATCTTTTGCCCATATAGCATTTAATTCTTCCTTTCTAGGTTCTATGCTATAATCTTCTTGAACTGTCCAACCAGCATCAATCATTTCCATAATTTTTTGAGGTAATTCTTTTTCAAACTTATCTCCCGCATCAGAACAACCAGATATTGTAAATAATGTTACAACAAGAGCTACTATTGTAATTAATTTTTTCATTATTATAAACCCTCTCTTTCGATAGGATTATTATACCATATTATATTAATTTTTTCAATTAATACAATTGTGATTAAAACGATTTAAATAGTTCATTTTAAAATATTTTTATACTATTTTTTAAAATTCCTCTTGTAAAGCTGTCAATTTGTTCATTTTCATAAATTGAAATGATATCATTTGGAATTTTAAACTCATTAAATAGGATTGTAGAAACTATCCCCTCAACCACACCTCTTGAATCACTACTTTTCTCCAATACTAATAAAACATCTATATCACTATGTTCATCTTGTTTACGCTTACCATATGAACCAAATAAATAAACATTTCTCACATTAAAATCCACCCATAGTTTTTTATCAATTTGAGTGATATAATTTATAACATCATCCACTTCATAAATTGTATGACTTAATAAATATTTTTGTGATTCAAGTTCGATTTTTTCAATGATTTTATCAATCTTATCTAAATTATCCATTAACCAATTCTCATGATAATATCTAAATATAATAAAGTGTTTATTTTCTTTTTTTCTTAATAAATTAACTAATATTCCTATCATAACAATATTTAAGCAACCAAATAATTTGTTTTTTATAACTAAATTAATAAGACCACTGTAATCAATATTATTATAATAACTTTTAATTTTAAAGATAAAATAAGGATCAATATCGTTTTTTCTTAAACCTGGAAATAAGCTTTTTTTATAATATTTTATTGTAAATTCAATCAAATCATCTTTTACATATTCTAATTCATCAAAATATTTTATTAAAGAATTCAAATCATTATTAGAAGTGGTTTTTACACCACTTCTAATTTCATCGATTATATCATTAGAATTTTCAAATATAAATATTGATTGATATAGATTTGTTATAACCCTACAAATATATTTGTTATCCATTAATAATCACCTAATTTCTATTTAATTAATGGAAGTTTATTAAGCATATAATCCGAAATAAACATATTTTGCTGTTGTTTTGTGAGTTAATAAAGAAACTCCTGATTTAAACAACTCTAAATGTGCTAATTTTAAACATTCTTTATATTCTTCAATTTCTAACTTATTGATAACAGTAGTAATTAATTCTAAAACAGCTTCATAAACTTCTTCTACATCTAATGAAATAATTTCTTCTGCAACATTTTTTAAACAGTCCACCACTTCTTCTGAATTTAACTTTTCTTTAAATTCTTCTAAACTAAAAGTTGCCATCTCATCTTTTAATCCATACCTATGAGTAATACCGTTAAATCCAATGGCGTCTGCAGAATTATCAGGCACAACAAAGTCAGATATAAATTCATTTCTAATTTTAATTGCATCTCCTCTAATTGTTGTAACTTTTGGTCTAGATTCTAATGAATTCCATTTATCAGCTAATTCATCATCTGTAACTCTACCATTTAAAATTAATTCAATGCCTCTAGAAGCTAAATCGCCTAACTTTTCATATGCTTTTACAACTTTTTCATCAAGATTGAATATCATTTGTGGCACTTTTTCTTTCAATCTATCAACAATAATATCAACTACTTCTTGTCCTATAGTTGTCGTATGTGGTGTACCAATTGAAATAAGTTTTGAAATATTCACATCATCTTTATGAGCAAATACGTAATTCATATTGACTACTCCACCCTTACTATAACCTAATAAAACAATTGGTAAATTATAATCTTGAATTTTTGTTACTACTTTATGTAGTGAATCCACTTGGTCTGTAATTTTACCATCTTTCGAATCTTTTAATTCTACTTTAAAGAAATAGTTTTTTGTTTGATCATTATCAACGCAAGATTTTAAATTGTTTAATAGTGCGTCAGTAATATCTTTTTTGTTAATATCATCTTTATCACTTAACTTAGTTCTATCTGCATCAATCATTTCAGCATAGACTGAGCCATCAAGAATTACTGCATCAAAATAATCTTTATAGGCACTTGTCTTTAAATTATCAAATAATGAGTTTAATTGAGTTGCACTACCAAATAATCCATGAACACAAATTACAATACTACCTTTTAAAACGTTTGTTGGTGCTCCATACATATTTACAACCTCAGGAGCTGTGGTTGAAGTATTATACTTATTATTTACACTTGACATATTTTTCTTTCCTCCTTATTTATAATTTTTTAATGTCATTTTTGAAGAAACTTATTTCATGCAAAGTTACAATTTCATCAATAACCGGTTTTAATATAAATTTAGAAATTGCATTTCTTTTACTATGAATTTCTTGCCTCTTCACAAATAAGGAGTCGAAAATGTTAAAAGTACACGGTCTATATTAATTTTTCTTTAAAATTTTTTTTAATGTATTATGTATTCTATCTAAAGCGTTGCTAATTGCTTGTTTACTAACACCATAAATTTCACATAAATCTTTTTGTGATTTACCTTCCCAATAAAGTAGTCTAACCATCTCTTGTTGTCTTGGTGTTAGCTTCTTTAGTGCTTCTTTAATAAGATTATTATTTAAATCGATGTCGTATTTATCTTCACTAGATATAGAGGTGCTATCTTCAATTAGATCTAATGCCTCAGCCATTTCACTATCAAAAGACACAAATTTTCTATTATGATATCTTTCACGTTCATATTCGTGATATTCATCTACTAGATACTGATGTCTTATTTCTTCATTAATAGATTCATCAAATAGCATTTCATATGTTTGCTTGTCCATCCAAAACTTAACATGTTTTAGTTCTCCTTTCTTATTAATAAAATCTAATTTTACTTCTACTTGTTTACTCATATAAAAATCCTCCTCTTATAATTCAAAACCGGTAATTTTTAAACTTTTTACAACCAAACGATTAAAAAAGTTTTAGTTTTAATAGCTTTGAACTCTCATATGTAAAGAGTGATTTTTATCTTTCTTACAACCATAAATTTTTTAGTTTTATTTAAAGTCGAAAAATAAATGGTAAAATTTGTCAAATTACATATTTTTTGATAAAATATATATAAAGAAAATAAAGAATATTTAAGCGTATTAAAACTACGCTCAAAGTTTATATCAATAATAAAAAAAGACCGGTCCCAATCGGTCGGGATTTCGGTCCATAAGTAGTAGGAGTAGTAAAATGAATTTAAAAGATTATATTAATATGATAATTAAACTTAAAACTGAATCTAAAAAAGGAGATTTCCTTTTAGCGTTAATAGATGCTTTCATTAGAAATCCATATGCTAATGAAGATTTTGAAAATCCATTATTAAAATACGAAAGTAATGAGACTTTAAGAGGAATTTGTAACGGCAATAAATCATTAAAGAGACAATGTGCTAGTGAAATATATAATTTATATGATAAAGATAAATTGATGAACTTCTTCTACCAAAGAACAGATAACTTTGAAGATTTTAAAGAATCTTTACTTAAATTTGGCTTTGAAATAGATAGAAATGAAGAAAACGATGAAGATATACCTTCGACACTAGCTGACCTACTTGCTAGAATTATTGAAGATATTTCTAAAGGTATTTCTCAAACGTATCCTCCGCTTAGAAAAATTAACATTCATAATCTTGATAAAGATGCTTTTAAGAATGTTTATATTAAAGATGGTTACTTGCACATTAATGGTCAAGTCATAGAATTACCACATCACTTTACTTTAGAAAATTTATGTATAGATTGTGATCTTCCATATGTCGTTGAACTTTTAAAAGTCTATAGTAAACTAAGTGGTTCTACAATCAATACCATTGAAGAACTTAAAGTATATCCAGAATATGAAAAACACTTTAATGAACAAAGTAGATGTTATTATAGTGCCGAAGCTATGAAACGTTCTGTAAGAGATTTATTTACTGATGGTGAAGATCATTTTAATATTTTAAAAGATGAAATATTTGATTCTATTTATGAAACATATGTTGATTTAACTTTAGATGATGGTTATCAAAGACTAAAGAATGTTTTAGAAATAGTAACTAAAGCTACTCTTAATAGCACTATACTTCTTAATATTAAAGGTCTAGTTACAATCAAAGAAAAGAAAGGTATTTGTCATATTCTAGTTAATGAAGGTCGTATCAAATCTTGGGTGGAGGTGGATTATGAATAGTATTTTTAATTCTCCTGCTGAAGTATCAATGAGAATACTTATTATTCTTTCTATCAGTAATAAAAGTAAGGATATTGATACATTAACAGCAATTGATTTTATATCAACCTATAGTAAAGATTTTAAAATAAATGATTATAACTTACATGGTGATAACAACTACAATTTCAGTGGTTTTGCATCAAGAAGATCATTAATACAAAAATCTTTAACACTACTGTTAGATAAACATTATATTAAAGCAATTAATTCTAAAAATGGTATTGAATATGTAATCATTGAACAACAAAAAAAAGTATGTGAAAAGCTAAATTCCACATACTCAAAAAAATATAAAGAAATCGTAAAAGAAGTTTTATCTAAGCTTAAAAATAAATCAAGCAAAAAGATAATTGATGAATTAAATTATCATATTACTAACAGCATTAAGGAGGAAACACATGAGTAAATTTTATATTAAAAAATTAACTGCATATGGTGAAAATAAAAAAGAATCTTCAATTGATTTTTCGCCTTATTTAACAATTATATGTGGCGCTTCTAATACTGGTAAAACTTATATATTTAAATGTATTAAATATTTATTTGGTTCAGATAAGTTGGAAATTAAAGTAAACTCTGGTTATACTAAATTTTCTATGGTTCTGTGTGTTAATAATAACGATATTACCTTTACTAGAGAAATTAACTCTAGCGATATTGAAATAATAAGTAATTATAAAGATATTGAAAATGGTATCTATTCAACTGATTATGAAAAAGAAAATAATATTAACTCAGTTTATTTACGACTATTTGGGGTCTATGAAGACTTTAAAGTACCATATAATAGAAACTGTGAAATGAAAAGATTTACCCTAAGAATGTTTTTACATATGCTTATGATAAATGAAAAAGAAATTGAAAGAGATTTGTCTATTGTGCTTCCTAAGGAAACAACTAATAAAACCTACTTTTTATCTCACTTATTATACTTACTATATGAAACTGATTTTTCAGTTTATGATCCTGAAGATAGTGAAAAAACTAAAAGAATTAAAAAAGCAGCTATTTCAAAATATATTAATGATAAACTATTTGCATTAAAAGAAAGAAGCGAAGCATTAAAAAGCACTCCTTCATTTAATTCAAATTATGATATTGATAAAGAATTACAATTATTAACTGTTCGATTGAATTATATCGAAACTCAATTAAACGAAACTTTCATTAATGGTCAATCTTTACTAAAAGATATAACTGAAAGAAATGAAAGATTAAATGAATGTAATATATTATTAAACAGATATATCTCATTAGAAAGCCAATTTACATCTGATATTCAAAGATTAACTTTTATCTCAGAAAGTTCTTCTATTTTAAAAGACGAAACAAAAAATAATAAGTGTCCTTACTGCAATCAAACACTTAGTACTAATAATGAATTTGATGTTAATACTGATACAATTAACGCTGAAATATTTAGAATAACATCTCAGCTAGATGGGTTAATGGAAATTAAAAACGAACTATTAGAAGAAATCAACACTCTTAATGATTCACTTAACGATTTACAGCAAAAGAAAAATGAAGTTGATATTCTTATAAACACAATACTTAAACCTGAAAAAAGAAACATTGAAAATAAAATTAATACTTTTAAAGAATATATTTCTGTTCAATCAGAACTTAAAACTTTAGAGTCGTTTGATAGACAATGGAACGATGACCTTGAAGATTTAAATAAAAAACAGCAAAAGAAAACATCATACAATCCATTTGAATTATTTAATATTGGATTTGTTAATGATATAACTAGAGAAATTCAAACAATATTAAAAGTATGCGAACATCCAAGATCAACTAGTGCTTCTTTCTCTATGAGAAACTTTGATATTGAAATAAATAACAATCCTAAATCTACTAATGGTAAAGGATTTACTGCTTTTTATAATACAACTTTGGTACTAGCATTTAGAAAATATCTATATGAAACTGCAAGAATAAAACCTCCATTTTATATCATTGACACACCATTGCTAGGATTAGATGTTGGTCATACACATATTGAAAAAAATAATTTAACACAAGGTATATATAATTATTTCGTTAACTCAGTTGATCAAAGTCAATTGATAATTATTGAAAACGAAAAAGATATGCCAAATATAAACATAAAGAATCCTAAAATTAAATACTATGACTTTACACACGATGAAGATGAAGGAAGATATGGATTTTTAATTGACTACAAAGATTAATAAAATTTTAGATATAAACAAATATAGAGAAGGTTCAAAATACCTCTCTTTTTTTTATTAATAAATAAAAAAAAGAATTCATAAGAATTCTATTTTTTGAAACAATTAAGCTTCCCTTTGTTTAAGATACTATTATTATATGCTCTTTTATTAAAAAAATCAACTGTTTTTTAAAAAATATTTTGCACTTACTATTTTTTTGTATTTTTCACTTGCAAAATTATCAGTCATTTTTGATATATATACCGCAATATATCTAGCGAACATTTTAACAATTGTTCTATTGCGTTGTACTTCTTTTTTCGATAAGCCTTCCAAAATTATATTATTTTTACATTGTTTAATGAACTCAACTATTCTATCTTTCTTGTTTTTACTATTGATAATTTCATTAATTTCTTCATATTGTTTTTGAGATAAACCATCAATATTACTTAAAGATTCACAAAGAGAATCAAATATTCCCTTTTCCATTTCAGATGGATAAGTATAATAAAAAGCATACAATGTCTTAATAATAGTTTCTTTACTAGCGTCAAACAATTTAATTCCTATATTGTTCTGAATAGAATTTTTTTTGAACTCATTAAAATCTTTAACAACAGATAAAAATTCAGAATCTTCCTCTAAAATATAATTTAATTCTTTATCCATCAATTCTTTAGAAAAAAGATCAATTAAATATGTACAAAACAATTCCGCTTGTTTTCTATAATATTTAGAAGATTCAATATCAGATATTGAATTATATAATTTTGTTTTTCTTACTGTTTCTTGAAAGTCAACAAAATTAATCAAATCTAAATAATCAGAACATATTTGAGCAATTTCATCAGCTATTGAAACTATATATCCCTCTATATATTTTGGATTATTATTATAATAATCTATTTCTAATTCTGTAATACCATTAGTTACATAATTTAATCCATAATCTAATTTATCTTCCTTTTTATAATAAATATCTGTATGTTTCACAATTGCATCCATAACTTTAGGTTCAATTTTAAAATATGGTGTTGATTCTTTATACAACAATCCAGAATTAATATTATGTTTAAACCCTTGTTTAATATTAAACAATTTAATATCTTTAACATAACCAAAGCAATCATCTTTTCCAGATAAAATTTTGTGGAGCGTCCTTTCCCCAGCGTGTCCAAATGGGGTGTGACCTATATCATGTAATAGTGAACCCTTTTGAATTGCAATCACATCCAACTCATATTTATCTTTAATCTTTTCCGCAATTTTTAATGCAATCGATGCCACTTCTAATGAATGAATTAATCTAGTATGATAATGATCATCTGCTTGTGCAGAGAATAATTGTGTCTTATTTTTTAAACGCATGAATATTTTATTCATATAAATTCTAGTCATTTCCATAAAAATCACCTACATTTGTATTATTATATCATTATTTGTCGAGAAAATAAATACGAATTTGATAATAAATACTTTGTTGTTAATTAATGTTGTTTGATATTTTCATTTTTCGACATTTTTTTAAATTTCAATAATGTATAATATTGTAAAATCATCATTAGAATATGACATATACTATTAATGAATTAGTAATCCTATTTAAAACACATTGTTTTATGGTACAACAGACTGTCAATACGATATAAAATTTAATACAAAAAAAATAACATACTTATATAACATCACATATATTATTTACAAAAAAAAGATAATCTTGGCACTATAGGATAATTTTTATATTAGACATTAATAATCATAGTTTCATCTTTTTCCTATCTGTAGAGGTAGAAATTGGATAAATATGAAAAATTAATAAATATATTCGGTTCAAAAATAAAATATATATGTAGTAATTATGACAAATCATATCGTGAAGATTTAGAGCAAGAATTATATCTTTTTTTGTTTAATCTAGCAAATAATCTTAACAACAAAAAAATAAATGATTATGAGAACTATATATACATATGTTTAAAAAATAAAGCAATTGAAATACACAAAATTCATTTAAATTACAAAAAGCAAATATATTCTTTAGATAAATTTAGTAGTAATGAAAGTTATTCTTATGTAGATATGATTAAAGACGAAAATAAAGGAGAAGATGAGTATTTTTATGAATATGTTAAATCTAATGTGTTAAATATGATAGATGTACTTCTAAACGAAATAGAAGCCACTATCATAAAAAAATATTATATTGAAAATAAAACGCAAAGAGAAATTTCTAAAGAAACAAACTTTTCACAGCAATATGTTTCAAAAGTAATAAAAAATGGATTACAAAAACTTAAGATATATTTTAATAAAAAAAGATAACCTTAATATATAAAGGTTATTTTTTTAATGTATATCAAATAACCAATATTAATTAAAAAAATAGATATCAACATATGAGTGATGTTAATACCTATTTTATAATAATAAAATACTATTTTAGATTAATAAATTTTAAGGGTATATACACTTTGGATGTGGATAAGTAACATTCTGTTTCATTACCATTAAAATATTCACAATACAACTTTCCATTAGATAAACGGACTATTAACATAGCACAGCCATTATTAGATAGAGTTATACGGTAAGTAGCATATCCATCGCATTCAATTTCTTTTTGATTACAACCTTCATATTTGACATTAATAATATCAAAGAACTCTTCAAATAATTTTTTATCCATCTTATTAGAATAACTTTGGCAAAAATGTGAAGAATAGTCAATTGACACTAAACTATTGTAATAAACATTAGTAAGTTCTGATAATTCAGTACCTCTCATTTTACATCCATTAACAAATAACATTAAAATAACGAAACAAATTAAAACTATCTTTTTTTTCACTGCAAAAACCTTTCTATTTATTAATATTTTGTATTTAGTGGTGTTACTTCGAAGAAACCAATAAATCTTGTATAATTATAATTTTTATTAATTTGCCTGTCACATGTTTCTGGATCAGTTATTATTTCATTAGAATAATCAGTATTTCTAACTGTTCCACTACCAGGCTTATGTGACCATGTACCATCTGAATTTTGTCTATACCAGTGATAATCGATGTCGGTTGTAAGAATACTCCACCCACGGTCATTTGGATCAACAACAAGAGCAACTTTATAGGTTCCAGGATTACATTTTTCGTATTTACCTACTGCCCTAAATGTAAATCCATAATTTGTCGCATCCTCTCTAATGGCTGATAGTAATCTTTCTGTATTAACAATATCATCATAGCTTGAAATCACATTTCCGCTTTGCCCTGGTTGCATAAAAGACATTGAACCATTAGGATTTCTTTGAGCATTAAATGCATATGAGTAACAATTTGAGTAGTAATAAATGTTACTATTACTATTCCATTCACTTGGATTATAATCTAATTCACTTCCTGATAATGGCATAGAATTTTCATCTACATAAAACGCCATATTACCAATACAGATTCTACCTCTATTATTGTCGTTTGTATTTTCTGAAAATGTACTAGTATAAAATCTTAACCAATATACAGGTTGATCGAAACAAATCTTATATACAGTTTGATTATTTCTGTCTGTAGATAGATTTGTTGAAGCTGATAACATATCTAATTTTGTGCTATAGTTTCCACCCCAAAATTGTTGAACAACCGCTGTTCCTGTTGATGAAGTTAACCCTTCAACTGATGTTGATCTCCAATGTGATAAAGCAACGTCTATTCTTTTTATTGCTCTATCAAATTTATATTCAATATAAGCTTCTTTATATCCTGCACTTTTTGGTGACATTACTATATATTCATTATGAATATATCCAGTTCTATATCTTCTAGTCTTGAACTTAAAATTATTTGATGCTGTATGTTCGATAAAAGTTTCTTTAGTATAAGCATCCGTTGCATAAGCATCCTCAAATCCATATTCACTAGGAGCAATTGAAGGAATATCATTATACTCACTAGGTTTAGCAAACAACTTTAAATCATAGTAATCATCCCAATATGGATATATATCAGAATCTAAATTCATATACACATAATAATTTGAAGTTGTCATATCAAATAAAATTTGTTCCCATTGTTCAGATGTCAAAGTATAATATTTTTCTTCTATATTTGGCACTTCAAAAAATAGGTAATTATTTCCATTCAATACTGAAAAATTAAAATAAGGATCATATTCTTCAAACCATTTTTCTCTATATAAAGATTTCCATTCAAAAGTTGGTGTCATATCTCTATAATTTCCAGAAGTAAGTCTAATATCTTGTGGAAAAGAATATGCACATGAACAGACACTATCTGATGATTCACAACTATAATTGTAACTATGTACATGGTCAGATGTTATATTTAAAGAAATTGCATCTACCAAATTAGTAAAACCAATCTCTTCTAAAGATACATGTCTTAAAGCATTGCCGTTTTCATCTTTCCATCCTGTATGAACATAAATTTCATCAGTAGTATGGTTATAGTCATATGCAATCATCGCATGTCCACCTAACGTATCAGAGGTAGCTCTAATTAAAACTGGTATTCCATTTGTTATTTTATTAACAACATAACTTTTAACATTATTATTAGTACTAGTCAAACTATCAACAGTAATATTAGAACTATTCATACCTAAAAACGTATATAAATAATAATTCATAAATCCTTTTATTTCATTAAAAGTCATTCCATATGGATTAGTAGCATCGTCAAACTTTGCACTACCAAAATATGTTTTACTCAATTCAATCAATTTAAATTGAAAATATTGTTCTTCATTTTCTTCAACAATATTCATATACTCTTCACTTGATAAATTACTAACCAAATCCAATGGTTCGGATTGAATTCCAGGAGCTTGTGCATCAAATGGTATTAATTCAAAATCTTGTACACTTGTAGTTACTGAACTAAAGTTCGATTGGACATCATATTCTTCAGGAACAAATATATCGTTCCAATAAGAATCGTAAAACGATAATAACATACCAATTGCGGTATAAGAACATGTTCCATTACTATTTACAGAAAAATTATCTTTCAAATTTGAAAAATACACTGAAGAATAATAATCATCTAGAACAATACTACTTTGATTTCCAATTAAGGAATCAAATAAATTTGATACTGCTACTTCTGACATAGAAGCATTTGATATGACCTCGTCAATGGGTTCGGCTTTTTGAATAGGAGCCGCAGTATTTCCCATAATCAAATACATCACAGTCATAAACAAACTAAAGATTTTCATATAATTTCCTCCTTGTTAAAGGCGGTTATTCATTTGAAAATTATCAGAATTAATTATATTTATTCCGTATATGAAGGATATAATAAATAATGCAATATTTATGACGAACACAAATATTGTAATAATTTTAATTGCTAGATCATATTTTTCATTAAACTCAACCAATAAAAACATAGAACATATTAAATTAATGATATTGAATATCAATGAAAATAAAGCAAAAAAATTACCATATTTTAAACTAGCATTTAAAATACTAGCCATTCCATATACATAATCAGAATTTTTGTCAGATGGATCAGTATAATGACCATATTCAAAAACCGGCAAACATATCAACATAATAAAAACTATTGATAATAATGTAAAAAATATAGAAATTAAGATTTTAAATTTCCTATATGAATTATGTGTTTGCAACGCCAATGCCAAACCTTCTTCATTAGTCATAAGCTCATTAACAGAAACCCCAAAATAATCAGCTATCCTATTTAAATTATCTTTTGTTGGTATAACCGACCCATTTTCATATTTTGAAATCAATGTTCTAGATACTAATATTTTTTGTGCTAATGCATCTTGAGTAAGATTATGGCTTTTTCTAAGTTCTTTTAATTTTTCTGAAAATCCCAAATGATTCACCTCCTGGACACATTATATCAAATCATTTTTCTTTTTAATTATATTTGGTTGTGAATTAATGTGAAACTTTCATTCACATTTATATGATGCAAATTTATTTTATTCCTTTTTGGATTTAAATGTAGCTAATTTATATATTAAAATAAAATATTTTTTTAATAATTTAACATGACATAGATTGGCTTTCTTTAATTAATTATATCACATTTCACTAAAAATTAAAAGCAGATGCATTTTCCATTTAATTTTTTATTCTCTTAAATTTCGTTAATATATCTATACTAAGTTCATTATTTTTATGTAATTTAATCGTTTCTTACTAGTGCATCACTAAATTATGCCAGACATTCGTGGAGTCCCGACCCTACTATTCCAGAAGAACCTGAAAATAAAGAAATAATTTCTAGAGTATTTGCTTGTTCTGATTATCAAGCAGAGCGTGGGCATTTTAGTTCAGAAGAAAATTTGCTAGAGGTTTTAGTTAAAATAGAAGAAGATGGCAAAGATTACGCGGATGCTTTTTTTGCCTGTGGTGACTATGATTATGAGTATACTGATAGTAAGGCAGGGATTGAAACACTTAAAACCGCTATGTCTTATTATGTTGATGAAGAAAATATGTATTTTGTTCAAGGTAATCATGATGAGTTGATTCCTGGTAGTGATGGATTGAATTTTAGTGGTAATAACGATCCTGAAGATGGTATGTTTGGTGTTTTTGTTATTAATGAAGATGATTATATGTGGTATAACAATAATGAGGATGTTATTAAAAATCTTGCGAATAATCTTCAATCATATTTAAATGATAAAATAAAAGAAGAATATACTAAACCTATCTTTATTTTATCGCATTTAGCATTAAATTATAGTATGAGAACTTTTTTTGATGGTGATGGTATGTATGCTAAATACATATTTGATGTGTTAAATGAAGCTGGTAAAAATGGGTTAAATATTGTTTATCTATATGGTCATAACCATTCAAATGGTTGGGATGATTATTTAGGTGGGTCTAGTGTATATTTACCTAAAGGAGATAATATTTTAATTGCTGAAAATAATAAACATTCATTTTTGTCTTACAGTCTTAATTTTACTTATATGAATGCTGGATATATTGGTTATTATAGAAATGTTAATGAAGGTGCAGATACAGCATTAACTATGACTGTTTTTGATATTTATGAAGATGAAATTATTATTAATAGATATAGTAAAGATGGTATACATAATTTAAAATCTTGTGGTGTTAGAAATATATATAAGAGTGAGAAATTATATGATCCAAATGAAACTATATATACATCTCCACAAAGTGTTAAATTAGTATAATAGATTGAAAGGTGATAAATATGGAACCTAAATTATTTATAAATTTTATTGATTATTATAATGATAATATTGATGATATGTTTGATGTTATAAAAAATGTTGGTTTTGACGGTATTAATTTTTCATGGGAAGAAAAAAATGATAATTTTAAATTAGCAGAAAAGATAAAACAACGTAATTTATTAATAGATTATATTCATGCACCATTTCATAATATTAATCAATTTTGGTATGAAGATAGTATTGAAAAGGACAACATATTGTCTACATTAAAATCGTGTATTGATTTTTGTCATGAAATAAATGTTAATAAAATGGTGATTCACTCTTTTATTGGTTTTACTGAACATAACCCAACAAGTGTTGGTATAAAATATTTTGAAGAAGTATTAAAATATGCTAAACAATATAACATTTTAGTTTGTTTTGAAAATGTAGAAGGTGAAGAATATTTAGCTAGTGTTTTTAAAGAGTTATTTTCAAAGTATGATAATGCTAGATTTTGTTTAGATACAGGCCATGAACTTTGTTATAATAGAGGTGTAGATCAATTAGCTATGTATGGCAAATATTTAGCTTGTCTTCATATAAATGATAATATAGGTGTTACTGGTGAAGATATTTGGTGGACAGATGACTTACATTATATTCCTGGAGATGGAATAATGGATATTGAATGGTTTGTTCAAAGATTAAAAAAATATGAATATAAGGGGAATTTATCATTAGAACTTAAGATTTCTAATGAAAATACAAAAATATATCAAAAATATAGAAATATGTCTAAATTTGAATATATTAATGAAGCTTATAAGTCATTACAAAATATTAAAAATATGTTTGTAAAGAAAAGAGGAGTAGTATGAGAAAAATTATTATTACTATTATGATGTTTTGTTTATTACCATTATTGGGATCTTGTAATGAAGCTATTTTAGCTAATTCATTTAAAAGATTAGACCGTGGTTTTACTATGGAATGTGAAATGGAAATTAAGTTAAGTAGTAGATATATTAATACTCAATATATAGAAGTAGAGATGTTTGTTGAAACTAGTCCTACAGAAATGTATTCAGAAATAGAAGTTAGTGGTATTGAAGAACGTACTTATGCTAAAATAAATGATGAAGAAGTAGAATTTTATGTTTATGACGGGAAATGGATAAAAGAAACTATATCATTAGAAGATTATGAAGATGAAAGTGAGTTAGCTGTTTTAGATATAGATTTAGATGACTTCGTTTTAGAAGATAATGTATGGAAAGGTGATACAGAAATATTAACAGAAGAATTAGAATATTATTTTAAAGAAATGATGGAAGATACGTTAGGTTCTGGTACTGTATCTCATTTTAATGTTTCTAAATATAATATTGAGATGAATGGTTTTAATATTTCTAAAATTGATATATCTGTTGATTTATTAGCTTATATTAATGGTTTATATGTTAGTGTTGAAATAGATATGCCTATGGAATTTAGTAATGTTGGGAAAACTAAAGTTACTGTTCCTAAGGGAATTAATAATTAATTTTAATATAGTGATTTTTTATATAATATATTAATAGTGAATAAAATCCAGTAATTTATTGAGTAATTACTGGATTTTATTTATTATATAAGTATAAAATGTATTAATTTATATCTACTTATAAGTATTCTATCTTCAAATTAACTAGTAAAGTTAGGATGTTAATTTTCTTTTTTATATGTTATAATTAATAAAGGTAAAAAACAATTTTAAATTTAATAGGAGATATATTATGACTGAAAAAGAAAAAATGTTATTAGGTAAAATATATGATGGACAAGATGAAGAATTGTTAAATTTGCGAATAAGAGCACATAAGTTATCTAAATTATACAATGATACATTTGAAGATGAAATAGGAAAAAGAAAACAAATAATAGATGAGTTATTTCCTAATAAAGAGGGAGATTTATGGTTACAAGGACCTATTCAAATAGATTATGGTGTTTTTACTAGTTGGGGTAAATTATGTTATGCTAATTTTAATTTAACTATTTTAGATACTTGTCCTGTGACAATTAAAGATAATGTTTTTATGGGACCTAATGTTTCTATATTAACACCAATTCATCCATTAAGATATCAAGATAGAAATTTATTTTATGATGAAAATAAAAAATATTATACAGATTATGAATATGGTGCTCCTATCACGATTAATAGTAATTGTTGGATTGCTGGTAATGTGACTATTTGTGGTGGTGTAACAATAGGAGAAGGTTGTGTTATTGGTGCTGGTAGCGTTGTTACAAGGAGCATACCTGATAATTGTTTTGCTGCTGGTAATCCGTGTAGAGTTATTAGGAAAATAACTGAAGAAGATAGTTTGGTATTAAAAAAAGAACTTTTTTAATTTTAAAGAAAGGAGATATGTAAGTTATGAATAATATTAAAATTGGTGTATTTGGTGCTGGTAGAGGGATGGATATGGCAAAGCATTTTGCAACTTTAGGTTGTGATATAGTTGCGTTATGTGATATAAATCCGATTAGAATAAAAGAGGGTTTTGAAATTTTAGGGCAAAAAATACGTACGTTTACAGATTTTGATGAATTTATTGAGTGCAAGATGGATGCTGTTATTATTGCAAATTATTTTCATGAACATGCTCCATATGTTATAAAATGTTTTAGAAAAAATATTCATGTTTTTTGTGAATGTATTTCTAATGGAACAATGGGTGAAGGAATAATGTTGCTTGATGAATTTAAAAAGAGTAAATCAATTTTTATGCTAGCAGAAAATTATCCTCAACTTATTTATAATAGAGAAATAAAAAAAATATGTCAAACTGGTACATTAGGTAAGATTTTATATGCTGAAGGAGAATATAACCATCCTACTCATATATCAGATATTTCATTTTTACATAATTATAATTATTTTGAAAAGCATTGGCGAAATTATTTACCAGCAACTTATTATTTGACTCATTCATTAGGGCCTATTATGTGGTTTTGTGGTGCAGTTCCTAAAAGAGTTTCAGCTTTTGCGATTTACGAACCGTATGGTAATGATGCTCCAACTGCTAAACAAACAGCAGATAGAACAGCAATTATTACGACATTAAATGATGATGGTTCAATTTATCGTGTAACTGGTGCGGCTAACTTTGGAGCTCACAATAATTCTTATCGCGTATGTGGAATGGAAGGACAAATTGAAAATGTTAGAGGAATGGAAAATAAAGTTATGTTAAGATATAATAACTGGTCTATTCCTGAAGGGTTTGAAGAAGTTAATTTATATGATTCTAAATGGAATGAAAAAGATGAGAATATATTTAAAGATTATGGTGGTCATGGTGGTGCGGATTATTTAACAATTAAGTATTTTATTAAATGTTTAAAAGAAAATAAACAACCAGAATTTCCTTTTGATTTAAAAAGTGCAATTGTTATGTCTAGTGTTGCGATTTTAGCACATCGCTCTGTTTTAGAAAATGGTCAACCTTTTGATATTCCTAATTTTGAGATTGAAGAAGATAGAAGAAAATATGAAAATGATTTTAAATCACCTTTTTATAGTACAAATGGAAATGAACCAACTATTGCATGTTGTTCAAATGAAAATTATAGAGCTACAAATGAACAACTATTAAACTATAATAAAGCATTAAAAGAAACATTTAATGTTTAAATGAGGTGATAAAATGAAAAAAAATAAAAAATGGGTTTTATTAGTTTTGGGAGTATTATTGTTTTTACAAGGCTGTAGTTGTAAACATGAATTTGAATTTTATAATGTTGTTAAAGAACCAACTAAAACAGAGGTTGGTGTTATTGAATTAAAATGTAAAAAATGTTCGTCTGTTATTTTAGAAGAGGCACCAATATTAAGTGATGATGATTATTCTGTTAGTGTTAAAGAATCATCGTGTTATAAGAATGGAGAAGAGATTTATTCATCTGCTAAATATGGCAAATATGTTATTCAAACCGATAAGAAACCGCATTATAGTTATGGTGGATTTTGTATTGGATGTGACCAAGTTATTAATAATTTAGATTATAATCCGGATGATTTTATTAAGATTTCATCTAATGGTGGTTATCCTAGGTTATATGTGTTAAATGATGGAACTTGGTTGTGTGGGTATGACACTGGAAAAATTTATGTTATGAGAAGTACAGATGAAGGACAAACATGGTCTACCCCTATTGTTGCTAGTGTACATAATGATTATGCTTGTGCGAATGTAGCTTTTTATCAATTTGAAAATGATGACATATTATGTGCTTATCGCGCCATAGGAAAAGACAAAAGAGAAATTCAGTGTACTATTAGTAAAGACGGTGGATTAACATGGGAATTTCATAGCACTATTGAAGATAATTTTAATACAGCTATAGAGTTAGGATATAGTATAGAAGATGCGAAAAAAGCTATTGCATCTGAGTCTAGAATTGGATTTTTTGAACCACATTTTGGAATTGTTAATGATAAATTAACAGTGATGTATGCTGATGATTTTACTACGATGTTAACTAATCCAAGAGGAAGTGTAGGACTTAATTATGAAACTCAATATATTGTTTCTAGAACATATAACGAAGAAAGTCAAGCATGGGAAAATAGAAGTATTATTTTGGATGGAACTAAAGAAAAGACAGTAGGTAATATTACTGATTTTTCTAGAGATGGTATGCCTGTATTTGATAGACTTTCTGATGGTACTTATGTATTAGTTGTTGAAGGAACATACAGAAGAAAAACTAGTGGAGGTAATAATCCATTTATTATCTTGTTATCATATTCTAAAGATGGTATTACTTGGAGTAATCCTGTAGAAGTTTATGTACCAAAAGGTGATGGGACTAAAGCTAGTGCCCCATATATTTGTGTGACTAAAGATGATAGAATTGTGATTTCTTTTCAAACAGATGAAGATAGTTATAAATATGGTAAAGGTCGAGGAGATAATGTTTCTATTATGAAAACTATTATTTCTGATGGTACGCCAATTGAAGAAATTAACAAGGATAGTTTTAGTGAGGCTGTAAATGTTTTCGGAGTAAGACCTGGTGATTTAGCATCATGGAATGGTATGTATATGCATAATGATACTTTATACTGTGTTTCTGGTGTTAGAGGGACTAATGAATTATATGGAATTTCAATGTCAGGTGTTTATATGGCTTCATCTAAAATATCAGAAGTAGAAAATGTTGGTACATATTACGATAAAGAAGTAGAGATTGATGATTCTTGTGATGTGATAAGTGGAAGTGTTAAAGGTTTAAGCAGTGGTTTTTATCAAGCTACATCTGATTCGACTGTTGTTATTTTAGATGAAGAATTAGAAAATGGGAAAATTTCTGTTGATTTTATTGCTAAATTTATTAGTTTACCTCAGTTAAACAAAGAGATTAATAATTATGGTATTATGTTTAAATATGTAGATAAAGATAATTATTACGCATTAATAATGAATTATGATGGTAATTTATTATTGGGTAAGATGGAAAGTGGAAAATGGACTGTAATTGACAAGAATTCAGATTTGGTTTCTGATTATTCAAGACTAAATAGGTATAGTTTAGAAGTGTGTTTTGAAGATGGTAATATTACTTGTTTAGTTGATGGAGATATTTATATCAAATATTATGATGAAACACCACTTAGTGGTAATAAAGTTGGTATAACTTGTAAAAAGGAACTAACGTTATTTAAAATAGAAGAATAAAGGAGAAGATATTATGGTTAAGATTACGTTTATGGGTGCTGGTAGTACTATTTTTTGTAAGAATGTGTTAGGAGATAGCATGTTAACACCAGTGTTAAGAGATGCTGAAATTGCTTTATATGATATTGATGAAGAAAGATTAGAAGAATCTTATATTTTAATTACAGCGTTAAATAAAAATATTAATGAGTCTAGATCAACTGTTAAAAAGTATTTAGGAGTTGAAAATAGAAAAGAAGCATTAAGAAATGCTACTTTTGTTGTTAATGCTATTCAAGTTGGGTTATATGATCCTTGTACTATTATTGATTTTGAGATTCCTAAAAAGTATGGTTTAAGACAAACTATAGGTGATACTTTAGGTATTGGTGGTATTTTTAGAGGTTTAAGAACTATTAAGGTTTTAAAGGAATTTGCAGCTGATATGGAAGAAGTTTGTCCAGATGCTTGGTTTTTAAATTACACTAATCCAATGGCTATTTTAACTGGATATATGCTTAGATATACAAAGATTAAGACTGTTGGTTTATGCCATAGTGTGCAATGTTGTTCAGAATCTTTATTAACTGGACTTGGAATGGATGACAAATTAGAAGGACGTAAAGAATTAATTGCTGGTATTAATCATATGGCTTGGCTTTTAGAAATTAAGGATAAGCAAGGTGTTGATTTATATCCTGAGATTAGAATTAGAGCTAGAAAAAAGAATAAAGAAAAACATAATGATATGGTGCGATATGATTATATTGATAAATTAGGATATTATTGCACAGAATCTAGTGAGCATAACGCTGAATATAATTATTTATATATAAAAGAAAATAGACCTGAATTAATCGAAAAATTTAATATTCCTCTTGATGAATATCCAAGACGTTGTATTGAACAAATTGCTGGTTGGAAAAAATTAAGAGATGAAATAATGGCTGGTGGAGAAGTTACTCATGTGAGAACTCATGAATATGCATCTTATATTATGGAAGCATTATTAACTGGTGTTCCATATAATATTGGTGGTAATGTTATTAATAATGGTCTTATTTCGAATTTACCTGATGAGGCTTGTGTTGAAGTTAAATGCGTTGTTGATAATAGTGGTATTCATCCAACTTATGTTGGGGCGCTTCCATTACAACTTGCAGCTATGAATATGACGAATATTAATGTTCAACTTCTTACTATTGAAGCTGCACACAAGATGAGTATGGATCATGTTTATCATGCGGCAATGTTAGATCCACATACTGGTAGTCAATTATCTACAGATGAGATTGTTTCTTTATGTGATGATTTGAAGAAAGCTCATGAAGATGCTGGTTATCCAATTTTTTAAGGAGTAAAATATGAAAAGAAATAAAAATATTAAGGTGTTTAATTCGTTTAAAATAAATGATAATGGTATTAATTTTTTTGTTCCTAATAATATGGAATTATATAAAAAGAAAAAACCATGTAGTGGTTTTGGGCAAATAAAGTATGCAGAAGGGTCTGTATATACTGGAGAAGTATATTTTGATGGTGTTGATTATCATAAATTAGGATATGGTAAACAAGAATTCACTTATTCTGGACTTGGTGATGTTGACTTAGCTATTAATGAAAAAATATATTTATTTGTAGGTGAATTTGATTATCGAAAGACTAATTGGATTTATGGCAATGGCGTTTTATATTATCGCGGTTTAGACGGTAAACCTACAAGGTTTGTTAAGGGTTTTTATTCTTGTTTGGATAAGATTGGTGAGTATAAGGGAGAATTTGATTATTCTTTATTAGTTGATGGATATAATAAAGAAATGGAATCAGATTATGTTAAAAAATTCATGCTTATTCAAAATGAAATTGATGATTTAAATAATATTATTAATCCTGAAACTTTATTCTTTGGGGATTCATATTTTGAATTTTGGCATTATGAATATTTTGCAGGAAATGTTTTTAAAAATACTTATGATTCAACTAAATATTTAAATATTGGTGTTGGTGGTACTAAATATAGCGATTGGTATGATTTATTAGATGAGATTAAGTATTTTCCTAAATTTAAAAATGTTGTTATTAATTTAGGTTTTAATGATTTACATTATTCTAAAAATAATACACCAAAACGTGTTTTTGATATGATGGTTAAAGTTATTGATAAAGTTAATAATATGTTTGATAATCCTAATATTTATGTTTTAAATGTTTGTTATAGTCCTTCATATTGCAAATTAAATAATAAAGAAGTAAGATTTAATAAATTATTAGATAAATATGCTAAAAAATTAGGTATTACTATTATTAATAATTCTTTAGCTGTTGATAATAAAAATAAAGAAATTAATGTGTTTGATGTTGATAATGTTCATTTAAATCCTTTAGGATATGAAGTGATGGTAGAACAAATAAATAAGTCTTTGGTGGGTAAATAGATGAAAAAAGCTAGATGGATTATTTCACCCGAGATTGAAACAATACCTTGTTTTAAAAAACAAATCAATTTAAAAAATAATTTAAAAAAAGCTGTATTAAAGATTACATCTATGGGTTTTTATCGTGTTTTTATTGATGGTAAATTAATAACAAATAATGTTTTTATGCCAGGTTGGACTAGTTATTTAAATAGAGTTCAATATCAAAAATATGATGTTACTAAGATGATTAATAATGGATCAGTTATGGATATTTTACTTGGAGAAGGTTGGGCGGGAGCTAAAAGAATTGCTTGGCCTAATAAAGCATATCCTTATTTTCATCCGTCTTTAATATTTGTTTTAGAATTAACGTATGAAGATAATAAAAAAGATATTATTATAAGTAATGATGATATCGATGTTTATACATCTAATATTATTAGTTCATCTATATATGATGGTGAAGTTCAAGATATAACTAAAAAAATTAAATATGTTGGTAAAGCCATTGAAACTAAGATTAGTTCTAAGATTGTAAAACAAGAAGGAGAATATATAGTAGAAGGAGAATATATTTATCCTAGGAAAATGTTTAAAACTCCTAAAGGTGAACTTGTTATTGATTTTGGTCAAAATTTTACTGGTTATATAAATATTAAGATAAAAGGTGATTATGAAGAAAAGATTTCTTTTATTCCTGCAGAAGTATTAGATAAGGAGGGGAATTTCTATAATGAAAATTATAGAAGTGCTAAATCTTTATTTAGTTACGTTTTAAGTGGCAAAAACGATGATTTTAAGCCGTTATTCTCATTTCAAGGATTAAGATATATTAAGTTATTAGAATATCCTAAAAACGTAAGTTTGGATAATTTTATTGGGATATTAGTTCACTCTAAAATGAAAAGAACTGGTGAGTTTATTTGTGGTAATAGTAAGATTAATCAGTTATATCATAATATAATATATGGTCAATTAAGTAATTATTTAGATATTCCTACTGATTGTCCACAACGTGATGAAAGATTGGGCTGGCTTGGTGATGCTCAAGTATTTGTTAGAACTGCAGCTATTAATTATAATGTTCATAATTTCTTTAAGAAGTGGTTACATGATATGGCACTAGATCAACATGAAGACGGTGGAGTTGAAGGTGTCATTCCTGTTGTTCCATCTTGTCCGATTCAAGTTTCAGCAGGTTGGGCAGATGCGGCGGTTATTTGTCCGTGGGAAATATATCTAGCCTATAAAGATGAAAAGTTATTGAAAGAAAATTATCCTATGATGGAAAAGTGGGTTAATTATATTGGTACACAATGTGATAAACCTTATATTTTTGAAAGAGAACCTCAGTATGGTGATTGGTTGGCACTTGATGCTAGTTATGGTAGTTATGTTGGTTCAACTTGTTTTGGGCTTGTTGGAACTGCGTTTTACGCTTATTCTGTTGAATTATTAATTAAGGCTGGAAAAGTGTTAGGTAAAGATGTTTTAAGATATGAAAAGCTATATCAAAACATTAAGAAGGCATATCAAGATGAGTATTTAGAAAATGGTTTACCAAAAGGACATAAAGCTAAACTTAATTCAGATTTGGAAAAGACACCATATACACAAACAGGTATTGCGTTAACTTTATATTTTAATTTATGTTTAGAAGAAGATAAAGAGAAATTGGTTAATGCGTTGGTTGATTTGATTAATGAAAATGACGGCAGAATGACTACTGGATTTTTAGGAACTCCATATATTTTACATGCGTTAAGCAATAATAATAAATCAAAAGAAGCATATGATTTATTATTCCAAGAAAATAATCCATCTTGGTTGTTTTCGGTTAATATGGGAGCTACAACAATGTGGGAACATTATGATGGAATTAATGAAGTTGGTGAATTTTGGTCTAAGGATATGAATTCATTTAATCATTATGCTTATGGTGCTGAGTATGATTGGATTTTTAGTAATGCGGTTGGAATTAAGATGTTAAAACCTAAATATGAAGAAATATTAATTAAGCCGTTAATAGATAAAAGATTAGGTTTTGTATATGGATCATATTTATTAGATACAGGTAAGATTAGTGTTAAATGGTATTTTAATGATAATGCTTTAATCTATGAAATTAATATTCCTAAAAATGTTAAGGCTAATATTGAATTAATTGATGGTAGAAAATATTGTGTAGAAGAAGGAGATTATTCTTTTTCTGTTAGTTTATAATGTTTTTTTCAAAATGATGTAGTTACTGACATCATAATTTAAAATAATAGGTTTTAGAGGTGGAAGCAGTGGAAAATTTGGATAAGCTAAAAATTGGAGAATTTATAAATTCTAGACGAGAATATTTAAAGATTACACAAGAAGATTTAGGGGAAAAGCTTGGTGTTACAGATGAAGATGTATCTGAATGGGAAGAAGGACAAAAGATTCCAGATATTAATTTATTGCCAAGTTTGGCTAATATATTAGATGTATCAATTGATGAATTATTGATTCAAAAAAATAAAGAATCTTTTAAATATAATAAGAATAATAAAATTTTAATATTTATGATTTGTTTATTAATTATATTAAATATTTTCTTATTATTGGTTTTTATTCCAAAGAAAGAAAAACTTACAATCAACAACGTTGATCAATATTATTATATAAATCCTTGTGTATCTTTTGAAATTTATGGGCAAGATTTCTCTTTTTACGGAGAAATCAAAAATTTTAAAGAAATTAGTGGATATATTTTAGTTTTAGATATTATTGTTGAAATCAACTATTATGATTCTAATAATGCGTTATGTCAAATGATTTTTATAGAATCTCGTGAAATAATTCTTGATGAGGATGATACTTTTTTGGTTGAATTTAGTTTAAGTGGTTATCATATTGTGGATTATGTGCAGTTATCAGCTGCAAAAGTAGAATATCAAGTGGTGGAAGTGAGGGAACAAACAAAATGAAAAAGATATTGTTAATTTTTTCTTTTGCATTATTAATTTTAATAAGTTCTTGTTCGAAAACAGAATCATTGTATTCTAAATATAGTGATCTTACGTATTTGAAAGTAGGAGAATTAATGGACGGAGAAACCTATGATTTATTAGTACCGGTTGATGGAAAATCTTCTTGTGTTTATCACTATAAAGTATATGATAATCAGTCAAATTTTACTCGTTGGACTATTCAATATATATATGATTGTAAATATTTAACAGATGGTAATGTATCTGATAATATTTTAACTGGTATTTTTTTCAACTTTGATTGTCCATTTACAATAAATACGTTGGAAAGTTTATTGGGAATGGATGTTACTGCTTACCGTCAAGGAAACAAATATGCGGTTTCAAATTATTTTGATAATCCTGAAAAAGAAGTTTCGTCTTTTGTTTTGATTGAACAATATCTTCCTGTAATGGTTTCAAACGAAAATCGAGAATATGTAGTATTAGTTCCAATTAATGTTAATCATTTCTTATTGAGAAATGGTAATATTTATAATTTTATAAAAGAAGTAGAAAATTTTGAAGATGTTATAGAAGAATATGATTTTGTCAAGCGTCAATGAAATGATAGGCTGTATTTTTACAGCCTTTATTTTTAAGAAAAAAAATAGGCATGAAACTAAACTGCAATAGTTTTCATGCCTTTTATTATATTAACTATTATTTATAATTAATTTAATTTATTTTCAGCGATAATCTTTGCTTGAAGATGTCCTGGAACTTCTTCATAACCTTCATATTCACGGTTGAAGAAACCTGAACCTTGAGTTAATGCTTTTAAAGCGATAGCATAATCTTGGATTTCAGCTTCTGGTACTAATACGATAATTTCTTGGTTTTGATATTCAACTTCACTCATTGATAATACTTTAGCTCTACGAGTGTTGATATCTGATAAAATATCACCGATAAAGTCGTTAGTTACGCGAATAGTAACACGATAAATTGGTTCTAAAAGAATAGGTTTACACTTCATGTAAGCATCTTTAAATGCTAAGATAGCAGCCATCTTGAATGCTAATTCGTTACTATCTACGTCATGGTATTTACCATCTAATAATGTTGTTTTGATGTTGATTACAGGGTATCCAGCAAGTAAACCTTTTTCACAAGCTTCATGGAAACCTTTTTCAACTGCAGGGAAGTAGTTCTTAGGAACTGCACCACCGAATACTGATTCATGGAATGTGTTACCTTCTCCTGGTTCAAATTTCATTCTTACTACACCATAGTAACCAGAACCACCAGATTGCTTAATGTATTTACCGTCAGCTTCAGCAGAACCCTTAATACTTTCACGGTATACCACCTTAGGTGCATCAGTTGTAAGTTCAACTTTGTATAAATTCTTCATCTTAGTGATAACATAGTCAAGATGTGATAGACCTACACCACCTAATAGAAGTTGTTTAGTTTCTACGTTACGTTTAACTTCGATACATGGATCTT
The DNA here is from genome assembly GCA_045127955.1 of Anaeroplasmataceae bacterium. Lineage (GTDB taxonomy): Bacteria > Bacillota_I > Bacilli_A > Acholeplasmatales > Anaeroplasmataceae > Pelethenecus. Next base: position 3,559 of record JBGVRA010000004.1, on the reverse strand, counting down.
CTGTCATGATTCTTTGAAGAATTGTTGATAATTTATCTTCGTCTGATTTATTTTTAGGGCTGATAGCCTTAAATAATACTGCAGTAGGATATTTGATTTCTTTATATGTGATTACATTTTTAGGATCACATAATGTAAATGCAGTTTTAACGTTTGTTAATTTAGCAGTTGCTACGATATCACCAGCATATGCTTCAGTAACAGGTTTTTGAGTTTTACCACATAAATTAAATAATGTAGAAATTTTATCTGTTTCACCAGTTTGTGGACAGAATACGTTGTCACCAACTTTGATAGAACCAGAAGTGATTTTGAATACTGAAATAACACCAGCATATGGGTCAACCATAGTCTTAAATACATATCCAGAGAATGGTTCTTCTTCTAAAGTCTTTCTAACAACTTCGTTACCATCTTGATCAACACCGATAACTGGGTTTAAATCACATGGATTTGGCATATAGTCGATACACATATCTAATAAAGTATGTAAACCGATATTCTTAGTAGCACAACCTACTAATACAGGTGTTAATTCACCATCTAAAACACCTTTTCTTAATCCTTCGTGGATTTCATCGTGAGTTAAAGCCTCACCCATGAAGAATTTTTCTAATAACTCATCTGAAGTTTGAGCTACTGCTTCACAAATCATATTGTGTAATTCAAAAACTTTTAATTTTTTGTCGTCATAAATAACGTCATCTACACATTCTTTACCATTATAACGACGTGCTTTTAAGTCAACCACATTAACAAAACCATCGAAGTGTTCAACGCGACCGATTGGATAAGAGAATGGAACAGCTGTTTTACCTAATTTTTCATGGATTTGTTCTAATAATAAATCAAAATGTGCATTTTCCTTATCCATTTTATTTAAGAAAATGATTGTTGGAATACCACGTTTACGTAGCATTTGGAAATGCTTAATAGTTCCAACTTGAACCCCTTTTTCAGCATCGATAACAAGGATAGCTCCCTTTACTAATCTAGTAACAGATAAAGCTTCACCAACGAAGTCATCATTACCAGGTAAATCAATAAAATTAAATTTATAATCCTTATAATATGTTGGAATAAATGATGCAGAAATAGATGTTAATTTTTCCTTTTCTTGATCAATGTAATCACTGATCGTATTTTTCTTTTCAACTTCTCCCTTAGCAGAAATTAAGCCAGAAGTAAATGCTAGTGCTTCAGATAATGTTGTTTTACCACTAGATTGATGACCTAATATTGCTATATTACGTATATTTTGGGCTGCGTATTTCATAGTTTAAATGCCTCCTTTACTTGAAACCGTTTCCAAATCATAAATATATTATATCATAGTCGAGAAAAAATAAAAATATGTTTTAATAAAATTTTAATATTAATAATTTTGTGGTACAATGATAATGATCCGAGGTGATGGGTGTGAAAAGATTATTTTTATTAATTTCTTTAATTATGTGTATATATTGTTTTTCATGTTCACATACCCCTATTAAAGAAACATATTCAATGTTTGCGATGAACACAAGTATTAAGATAACATTTTATGATGTTAAAGATGCTAAAAATATTGCTAGAAATGTTGAAAAGATATATTTAAAATATGATAGTTATGCTGGTGATTTTGATTCATATTATGGAACATTAAATGTTTATGATTTAAATCAAAGAAGAACAATAGAAGCAGCAAATGAATTATTAGAAATGGTTAATTTTGCGTTAGAGATGAAAGAAGAAACTTTAGGATATTTTGAGCCCTTGTTAGGAAGATTATCTCACGCATGGAAAAAATCTTTAGAAGATAATAAATTATTAGATGATGAGTTTGTTAAGAAAGAATTAGAGATTATTAAAAATTCTAGTATAAAAATAGAAAATAATGTGATTTCAATTATTGGTGATGCTAATTTAGATTTAGGTGGAATTGCTAAAGGATATGCTACTCAAAAAGTTCATGAATATTTAGATAGTATAAATGTTAAAACGTATTTACTTAATGCAGGTAATTCTAATATTATTTTAGGAAATAAGGTTAATGAGAAATTTTCAGTTGGTCTTAAACATCCTTTTAAAGGGGAATATTATAAAATTTTATATTTGAAGGATGTAAGTATTGGTACATCTTCAATGGAGCATCAGCATTCTTTAATTAATAATGTTTATTATTCTCATTTACTTAATCCTATTACAGGAAAACCAGCTACATATTATGATTCTATATCAATATTTGGAAGTGATAGTGCCTTATTAGATGCTTATTCTACGGCGTGTTTTGCTATGAACTTAGATGAAGCTAAAGCTTTTTTAAATGATAAAGGTTATGAATGGATTGCATATAAAGAAGGAAATGTTTTATATCAATCAGAAGGGATTTTAAATTATGAAAAAAATTAGAAATGATCTCATTTTGATTGGCTGTATTATTTTGATTGCTGTAATATTATTAATTGGTATTTATTCATGTGGAAAAAAAGATAATTTAGTAGCTTATGTTTATCATAATAATGAAGTTGTTTTAACGATTGATTTATCTACATTAGAAGAAGAAACAATATATTATGTTGAAGGTGATGTTGATACTGTTGTTATTGTTGCTAGTAATAAAGGTATTAGAATAAGTGAGGCTGGATGTAAAGATAATGTTTGTGTAAACCAAGGTATGATAAATAATTCTGCTCAAACGATTACTTGTTTACCTAATAGAATAGTTATTAGGTTAGAAGGTAAGGAAGGAGTAGATGTTGAAATATGAAAAGTATAAAAAGATTAGCAATTATTGCTATGCTTATTGCTATGGCAATTGTTTTAAATATTTTAGAATCATTTATTCCTGTGTTTATTCCTGGGGTTAAACTGGGTTTAGCTAATGTTATTATCTTAATAATGTTATATGAGTTTAAATCAAGTGAAGCATTAGCTGTAAATATTGCAAGAATATTTTTAGTGGGTATTATGAGAGGTAATATTTTTACTCCTACGTTTTTTATGAGTTTATCAGGCGGTATTTTAGCTTTTGGCTTTATGTGGTTATTTTCTAGATTTAAATTCTTTTCAGTTATTGGTGTATCTGTTATAGGATCTATTAGTCATTGTGTTGGTCAAATATTAGTTGCTGTTATCATTTTAGGTACAAAAGCTGTTATCGGTTATTTACCATTTATTCTTATTTTATCGGTTGTAACAGGTGTGTTTAGTGGTATTCTTGCTATGACATATTTAAAAAGAAGTATTACAAAAAAGTTTATTGAAAAATAAAAAGAGGCGTTGCCCCTTTTTTTATTTCTTAGGAAATTGTATATTTAATAGTAATAAAGAAGTATAACCACAAAAACCCTAGGTGGAAAACAAGTTTCAATCTAGGGCAGTAATATTAAAATGGATGAATTATATAGTGTACCCAATAAATTGAACTAGTTAATTTAATATTATAATTGTAATAAGGATTGTTGTCTATATTCATCATTAAGATTATTATCATCTTCATATATGCGTTCAAAAGAATAAGTCATATTATCCTGCCTCCTTAGTGTAACCTGGGAAATAACATTGGTCAGGAACAAAA
>JBGVRA010000003.1:0-29978 GCA_045127955.1 Anaeroplasmataceae bacterium | reverse complement strand
TTATAAAATGAAAAGAAATAACAATCAGTCTATTGGCATAGTTAAATCATATTTTTTAAGATCATTAATGTTTTATGAGTCTCCAGAAAGATTTAAAGAACTTGATATTGTTAATATGATTATTAAAACAACTCTAATTCCAGTTAAAAATAATAGAAAAGTCAAACGTGGGAATTCAAAAAATAAATCAAGAATGTCTTATAGATATACATACTAGTAGTGTGAAAATGCTTATTTTCATGTTTTTTAATTATGCTTATAACTAAAAAACTCACCAATTTAGAAGAAAAAACAACTTCTAGTATGGTGAGTTTTTATTTGTGATTGAGTTATTAATAACTCTTAAGTTAAAAGCATTGGGATTACTCCCTCACTTATCTTTCTACCTTAACAGCAGTACCATTTGTACATAAAATCATCTTAACTGCATCTGGATCAAAGTCATCAGCAAATATTACTAACTTACGATCTAATGTACCTCTAGCCTTAATTCTTAAAGCATTACCACGATTAATTAAATTTAAATTCTTTAATGTAGTCATATCAATAATATCACCATCATTAAAATGATTACATAATGTATCTAAGTGAATAGTTGCGTAAACAACATCTCCTTCAATCTTTTCACCTTGAATATTAGGTAAGAATTTTCCTAATTCATCAGGTAAATCAGATGGAATATTCTTAACATGAATAGTATCATAAATATAGTCATCACCAACACCTAATTCAGTAAATATAGCTTCACCATTAGGAATTAATGATATAGTATAATCAATTGGTTCATATTTTCTCTTAGGTTTAACATCACGACTAGCCATCATCATATCAACTAATTCTTTAAAATATTTTAAACCCCTAGCTGATTTTACCTTTATCATAACAGGAACTTCTTTATATTGTTTCTTATCTGATGCATCCTTAAAATTATATTTTCCATCAACACTAGCAGGATCAATTGCTAAATATACCTTAATAGATTTACCAGCTAACGCCACCTTAGCAATTATACCTTTATAACGATATGTTTCACATCTTGAAGAATATCTACCATTAGCTCTATACATTTGAAGATAATTCTTAATTTCAGAATAATAGTATTTAGCATCGTCACTAGCAAGCATCAACTTAGTATTAAACTTACGTTTAACATTTTTATTACCAGCTAAACCATTAACATTATCAATTGAAAGTAATACAGAACCTTCATCTTCATCACTTTCTTCTTGTTCTTCTTGATCTTCTTGTTCATCTTCTTCAGATGCTTCTTCTAATTCATCTTGATCATCTTCATAGATTGATTCTTGTTTGTTTTCTTCTATTTCTTCTACTAAAGTAGTTTCTTCTATTTTTTCTTCAACAACATTTACTTCTTCTTGTTTTACTTCTTCAACAACCTTAGTTTCTTCAACTACAATTTCTTGTTCTTCTTGTTTATTATCATCTAAAGCTAAAACGCCATATGATTTAACTCTAATAATATTCATAACAACAGATAAAACTAATAAACCACCATTAAATATTGCAGCAATTAAAGATACATCATTCCTTTTTAAGAAATTAATATTGAATAATACAGGCATTAACATAATAGAAGACATTGTAATGCAACTCAAAAAATAATCAGATAAAGTTATTTCTTTTGATTTAAATTTATTAAATATTAACATTCCTAAAAACATAATAGTACTAACCGCTATAGAAACTATCGGATAAATAACATTGCTTGATAGCATTGTTGCTATAACAATATTAGCTAAAACAAAAGGTAAACAAATGTCATATTTAATAAATAAATCTTTATAATAATTATTAAGTTTCAAACTAGAATCACTTACTTTACCAGAATAACCAACACCTCTAAAATAAATTTCTAAAAAGATTACTAATCCAATAAATATTTCTAAAAACCTAGCTTTTTCTGAAAACTCACCAAAAGAAGCAAATATAACAAAAGAAACACCTAAAGACATCATAATAACATCAATAAAATTACAATCATCCTTACTACTTAAAGGCAATATAATACCTGCCCCCATAAATACAGTTAAGAAAATAGCATAATAATACTCAGTTAAGAAAGTCTCAAACTCTTTAAAATTCATCATTACAACACCAATAACAGTACCAAGTAAGACAATCGTTAAAGGGTTAAATTTAGCACAAATTGATGCGATATATTTTTTAAATCCAGATTCAAAAACACTATTTTCAGATACATATTTCATTCTAAGAATAATTTGAACAATCAAACAAACTCCAAATACCGCCAAAATAATCAAATTAGTAATATTAAGTTCATCTATAAATAATAATCCGATACTACCTAGTGTTGACATCAATATACCATTTCTTAATAAATCCAAAAATGAGATTTTATCATCCTTAATTTTATTAAATCCTAATAAAGTAATTAAACCACTTACGAAATAAAAAGCTCCACTCAAAAGAGGAATTTTCATTTCAATAAATTGTCCATCTACAACTTTGCCATATAAATAATCTCCTATAAAATTTAATAACAAAAAGAATATACAAATCATTAATATGTGAACCAAATTAAATGATTTTAATAAATTGTTATAATATTTTTTCACTTGTAACACCACCAATATACTATCTTATATTAATTTTAATCTTTTTATATGATAAATTCAAGTATAAAAACCCTATATAAGAAAAAAACCATCTAAAGATGGTTTGTTTTCTCATTATTTAAATAAGCTTAATACAAAGTCCCATAATGAAGTAAAATTAACAAGTACAGGAACAATAATTAATGCGATAACACTCATTAATTTAATTAAAATATCCATAGATGGACCTGCAGTATCTTTTAATGGATCTCCAACAGTATCACCAGTAATTGCAGCTTTATGAGTTTCACTGCCCTTACCACCAAAATGATCTTCTTCAACATACTTCTTAGCATTATCCCAAGCACCACCACTATTAGCCATAAATACAGCTAGCATAATAGCAGAAACTAATCCACCAATTAACAATCCACCTAAACCTTCAGCACCTAAAATTAAACCACCTACGATTGGTGAAAATACAGCAACAACACCAGGTAAAATCATTTCTTTTAATGAAGCTTTAGTAGAAATATCAATACAACGATTATAGTTAGGAGTTGATTTACCCTCTAAAATACCAGGATCATTACTAAATTGTTCGCGTACTTCTTCAACCATCTTGTTTGCAGCTCTACCTACTGAAGCAATAGTTAATGAACTAAATAAATATGGTAACATTGCCCCTACTAACATACCAATTAATACTCTTGGATCTGATAAAGAAATCTCAAAAGTAGGAACAAACTTCTTAACTGCTTCAATAAATGAAACAATGAAAGCAAGTGAAGTTAAAGTAGCTGAACCAATACAGAATCCCTTACCAATAGCAGCAGTTGTATTACCAACAGCATCTAAGTGGTCAGTAATATGTCTAACATCACTTGGTAATTCAGACATTTGAGCAATACCACCAGCATTATCAGCAATAGGACCATATCCATCAACAGACACAGTAATACCAGCTGTAGATAACATACCAACAGCAGCTAAAGCAATACCATATCCTCCACCAAACCAGTAACTAATTGCAATTGCTATAACTAAACAAGCAATAGTTAAAGCAGTTGATTTCATACCAATACCTAAACCTGAAATAATGTTAGTAGCATGACCAGTTTGAGATTCTTTAGCTAATTCTTTTACTGCTTTATAATCACCTGAAGTATATAATTCAGCAATAAATCCAACAGCAATACCAGCAAGTAAACCAGCAACAACACAGAAGATTAACTTATAGTTCTTAACATAAACTAAAGCTAAAACAACAGTAGCAACAACTACAACACCAGTAGCAATATATGTTGCAATATTTAATGCTTTATGTGGATTATTCCAATTTTTAGCACGAATAATTAAACATGAAACAATTGAAGCAATAGATCCAACTCCAGCAATTAAAACTGGGAATAAAATAGTTCTAATACCATCAACACTTGCAGGATTAAAAGTGTATAATGCCATTGTTAAACATGAAATAATAGAACCAACATAACTTTCAGTTAAGTCAGAACCCATACCAGCAATATCACCAACATTATCACCAACGTTATCTGCAATAGTTGCAGGGTTACGTGGATCATCTTCAGGAATACCAGCTTCTAACTTACCTACTAAATCCGCACCAACATCGGCAGCCTTTGTATAAATACCACCACCAACACGAGCAAATAAAGCAATCATTGAACAACCCAAACTATAACCAGTTAAAATTTGGATAGGCATATTAACATTTTTTGTAATTAAGTAAGTAATAACAAAAATTGTAGCTAAGCCTAATAAACCAAATCCAACAACAGATAAACCTAAAACTGCACCACCACTAAATGCTACATTTAAAGCACTAGGAAGACCTTCTTTATTAGCCTTAATTGCAGTTCTAGCATTTGCTTTAGTTGCAATAAACATACCAATCCAACCAGCACAAGCTGAAAAACAAGCTCCGATAACAAAACAAATAGCCGATTGCCATCCAACACCTTCAGCACCTTGTAAGGCTGGAATAAAACCTAAAATAGTTAATAATAGACCAAACACCAAAATGAATGGAACTATAATTTTATATTCACTAACTAAGAACGTCATCGCTCCGTCATGAATATGTTTGTGAATCTCATCCACCTTTTCATTGTCGATTTTAATCTTAGAAACTTTATGAAATAATACATATACATAACATAATGTAACTAATGATGCAAAAACAACAAGTAATAGTGGAACATAAATTTCTTTTCCCATAATATATTACCTCTTTCAAACTTAAGTGTTTCAATTATAAAATAATTGAAAAATTATAGCAAGGAAAACCAACAAAAATAATAAGAAATTATTAATAAAATGTTTTCATAAACATTTGTTTACTTAACAGCTTTTAAAATATAATAGCCTTTATCTTTAGTTACGATTTCACAATTACCAAAAAGTGATGTAATATAATCTTTTGATGATGGAGCACCTTGCTTTTTTTGAATAACAACCCATAGTTCTCCACCACTTATTAATTTTTCATAAGCACCCTTATAAATCGCAAAAACTACTGCTTTACCTACTCTAATAGGCGGATTAGTAACAATACTTGCAAAACTAATATTTTCATCAAGCTCAGTAAATAAATCACTATGATAAGGATATACATTTACTGATTTATTAAGTTCAATATTCTTTCTTAATAAATTATAAGCTCTTTCATTAATTTCACACATGTGTACTTCTTTATTATATAATTTATTAATTACAATACCAATTGGTCCATATCCAGCACCCATATCTAAAATAGGTCCTTCTAATTCATTAGGAATAAAAGCCTTTAACAAAGCAAAAGATCCATAATCGATATAGTCCTTAGAAAAAACACCATCATCAGTATTAAATTTAAAATGATTATCTTTAAAATAAAAATCAAAATTTGATGGATTAGAATGTAAATCACTTTGATCTTTAGAATAATAATGATAATTACTCATAACTTTCTCCTATAGAATTAAATAGACCTGAGAAAACTCAGGTCTATACATTCTTTATTGTAATCTTTAAAAATTACTTAACTTCAACTGAAGCACCAGCAGCTTCTAATTTAGCCTTTAATTCTTCAGCTTCAGCCTTAGAAATCTTTTCCTTAACTGGCTTTGGTGTATTGTCAACTAAGTCCTTAGATTCTTTTAAACCTAAACCTGTAACTTCTTTAACAACCTTGATTACACCTAACTTAGCAGAACCTGCTGAAGTTAAGATAACATCGAATTCAGTTTGTTCAGCAGCAGCAGCTGGAGCAGCACCTGCAGCAGGAGCAGCAGCTACAGCAGATGGATCGATACCGAATTCTTCCTTCATAGCGTCAACTAATTCTTTAATTTCAAGAATAGTCATTTCCTTTAATGATTCAATAAATACTTCTTTAGTTAATTTAGCCATTTTATTTTTCCTCCGTAATTTAAATTAAGCTTCTTGAGCATTTTCAACTAACATATTTAAGCCGATAGCTAATTGGTTTAATGTACCTAACATACCAGCAGCTAATTGAGTTAATAATGTTTCGTAAGATGGTAATTGTGATAATGTCTTTAATTGATCAAATGAATAAACATCACCGTCAACAACACCAGTTACTACTTCTACCTTAGTTGTTTCTGCAGCCTTGAATAAGTGTTTTGCAGGAGCAACTAAATCATCTTTAGAGAACGCAATAGCGATTGGTCCTGATAATTGTGCATCTAAATCGTAACCACATTCTTTTGCAGCACGACGAGAAATATTATTCTTTAAAACTGCGATTTCACAACCATCTTTACGCATTTCTCTACGTAGTTGTTGGAAAGCATCAACTGTTAAACCTTGATACTTAAAAGCAACTACAGCAACTGAATTTCTGAACTTTTCAGCAACTTCAGCAACTTCGTTTTGTTTTTGTAACAAAATTTCCTTCATCGGTTAACCTCCGTTTAAAAATTTAAAAACTTCTCACCGAAAGTAGTGAGAAGCCATACGTATCCTAATACGTTTATCTAATCATTACCTCGGTAGAAATTAAGTGCACTTAAGCACGCCTACTGTCTTAGGCTATTATATTTTTTAGTAATATCTTACTTACTGATTGATTCAGGATCAACCTTTACGCCAGGGCCCATTGTAGATGCAACAGATACATTCTTCATATAAAAACCCTTAACTGTTGAAGGCTTAGCCTTCATTAAAGCGTCATAAACAGCTTTTAAGTTTTCTTTTAACTTTTCAGCACCAAATGAAACCTTACCGATTGTCATTTGAATGTTACCAATCTTGTCTGGACGGTATTCAACCTTACCAGCTTTGATTTCCTTAATAGCTTGAGCTACGTTCATTGTAACTGTACCAGTCTTTGGATTTGGCATTAATCCCTTAGGACCTAATACTCTACCTAAACGACCAAGTTCACCCATCATGTCAGGTGTAGCAACGATAACATCGAATTCAAACCAACCTTGGTTGATTTTTGCGATCATATCTGAATCACCTACATAATCAGCACCAGCATCTCTAGCTTCATTTTGCTTTGCACCACGGCAAAGTACTAAAACTTTACGAGTCTTACCAGTACCATTAGGTAAAACGATAGCACCACGGATGTTTTGTTCTGCCTTACGTGGATCGATTCCTAAACGGAAAGCTACATCAACAGACGCATCAAACTTTGCTGTAGAAGTCTTACAAGCTAAATCTAAAGCTTCGATAGCTGAATAAACTTTTGACTTATCTACAAGCTTAGCTGCTTCAACGTATTTTTTTCCTCTCTTCATATTCTTTCCTCCTAAAATGTGGTCTAAGCGGGAATTCCTCCCACAAATTTAGGCTGTTAATAACAACCTTACGAAAAATTAATCTTCGACAACGATACCCATGTTTCTTGCAGTACCTGCAACAATGTTAGCAGCTGCTTCAACATCATACGCATTTAAGTCAGGCATCTTCATCTCACCAATTTCTCTTAACTTTTGTCTAGAAATCTTGGCTACAGTATGTTTCTTAGAATTTTCAGAACCCTTATCAATTCCGCAAGCTTTCTTTAATAAATCAGAAGCTGGTGGAGTCTTTACAACAAATGTAAAAGAACGGTCTTCATATACTGAGATAACTACTGGTAGAACATATCCCATTTTATCCTTTGTTTGGTCATTGAATTGAGAACAAAAGCCTGGAATATTTACACCTGCTTGTCCTAGTGCTGGACCTACTGGTGGAGCTGGATTAGCTTTGCCGGCTGGAATTTGTAATTTTACAACTTTTACAATTTTCTTTGCCATATATGTTTCCTCCTTCTTTCAATGATGTGGTTAAACAGATTACCTATGGTAAATCCTCCCACTCCATATGTACACACATACACATGCTTATACATTATAACAAAACATAAAGCCAGTGTCAAGAAAAAAATGTATTTTTTAGAAAAAAAGCAGTTATATAATATAACTACTCTTACTTACTCCTTTTATAAACACTAAAACTAACATCAAAATCTAAAGAAAGCTCATTAATTTCTTCAACAACCATCTTTAGTCCATCATAATCAACAACTTTTCCTAAAATCTTTTTAATATAATTCATTCTATTAAAACAAGCTTCTTCTAACCTAATTATAATATATTCTTTTAGTGGAGCAATTTTTTTACAATGACCAACAAATTCATTACTACCTTCTGTAACCTTCAAAAAAACAGTCTTAGAAGTCTTTTCTTCACTAAGAATATAATCATCCATAAAATCATCTAAAAAAGTATTAATAACATCAAATGGACTAGGTTCTTCATCTCTTAAACATGCTAAGGCTTCCTCTTTAACATTACCAGGAATAAACTTATAATAAGCCTCAGCAATACTTCCAGCAATAGCTGAAGTAGTATCACAATCACCACCAATTGAAATACAATTTTTAATACAATCTACATAACTTTTTGAAATCAAAAAACAATAAATAGCCTGTGGAACTGATCCCTCACAAGTATCATCAAAAACATTATTAATCTTTAAATCTTCATAATCAAAATCTAAATCATAATATCTCTCTACATACTCTTTGATAAACTTCTTACTCTTACCACGTCTAGCATAATAAACACACATAGCAACAACTTCTGCAGCCTTAAGTCCATCCGGATGATTATGAGTGACCTCTGTAACACACTTAGCAAGTTCTTTAACTTTTTCTTCACTTCTTGCATACCACCCAACAGGAGAAACTCTCATAGCAGCTCCGTTGCCCATACTATAATATGGTTCTTTGTCATCACTAAAAACCCAATTCGAAAACTTAATACCATAACCAGAATCAGGATAAGCTTTTGCCCACATTTTAAAAGTTTCAACAATCATTTCAGGATCATAAGCATAACCTTTTTGTATCACATCTGCAACAGCCAAAGTCATAATACTATCATCAGTAGGATAAGATAAAGAAGTAAATAAAGGAACATCCTTATCTCTAACATTATTAAATTCATATGATGATCCAATAATATCGCCAATAATAGCACCTAGCATAAAATCACCTCAATAATTTTTTCTATAATTTTAGCATATTTAATATATTCTTCTTCTAAATCATGACAATGAGGAACATGAATAAAAATAGACTTACGAGGATAATTATACAGTAAATGATAATATAAATTATTACAAACATATTTACCAGCATCATTTGAAAACTTTACAATATTATTTAATTTACTAACATTAACCTTTGTTTTTAAAACACAATCTCCACCTTCAATAATAACGCAATCTTTTTTATAAACTAAAGCATTATCAGGAATACTACAAGAACTAATGTTTTTAGCTTCTAATTCTAAAGTTAAACAGTCTCTACTTCTAGCTTCACCTAAAGAAACAATCAAATCATAATCATCTAATCCATATTCTAATAGACATTCATAACTTTTATCATATAAAACATCTACAATCACTTTATCAACATTATTAATATGTTTAATAACTTCACTAGAAAAATTTACTGAAGCATTATTAAAACAAGTAAAAGCACTAACCAAAACCTTCATAAAACCACCTTAAAAATAAAATCAATTAACAAGAAAATACTTCTTAAACAAAGAAGTATTTTCCACTAATTAACGAATAATATTTACATCAACAATCGGTTCTTCAACAACACAATTAGAATTACAAACATAAACATTAAAAGGATGAGAAGCATTTAAAAAGAAATAACTAGCAATAGTTGATTGATTAGTATAAACATTTTCTAAAACATTACTAATACCTTCATTTTCAACACCAAACATTTCTCCAAAAGAAACTAAATCACAATCTCCATAATATAATTCCATAATATTTGTACAACCAATAAAAGCATTACTTTCAATATAAGCATTACTAAAATTTGCAAAGCTTAAAGCCATACAATCAGCAAAAGCATATGAACCAACTTCATCACATGAATTTGAATAAAAATCATGTAAAGAAATACAATTTGCAAAAGCTCTATTACCAATACTAGAAACATTATTAACAGTAACACTATTTAAATTCTTACAATCACTAAAAGCATTATCACCGATATAAATATCAAGAGCTTCAATATTTACAACCTCTACAGTACTTCTAGAAAATGCATTATCTTTAATGCCAATAACTTCATAGTCTTTAATACTTTCTGGAATATTAATATAAGTAATTCCATAATCACAAGAAACAGCTTCTAAATAACCTTCTTCAGTAAACTCATAATCAACACCATTATAATAAATCTTATCATCTTGATTAACTAAAATCATTGAAACAATAAAATAAGCAATAGATAATAAAGCCATAATAACAATAAAAGTATTAGTAAACTTAGGAACATTTCTGCCTATAATGTTTTTAACATAGAACTTCTTACTTTCTTTTACTTTATTATTAACCTTTTTAGGACGTTTAACTTTAGGTCCGCTAACCTCTTTTTTAATTTCACGATAATCATCAAAACTCTTTTCAATTTTAATAAAATTACCATTATCCCAAATAACAGTCTCAAAATCAGCCTTAATTAAATTACAAACAATACTCTTACAATTAGCCAAAACTCTAAGCTTAGCCTTAGGAACAAAACACTCTTGAGCAGAAGCTTTAAAATTATTATATTCTATAATCTTCTTTTCAATTAATCTTTCTTCACTATCGTATTGTAACACTTCATAAATAATATGATTTAAAGATTGATTTAATTGATTATATAATTTAAAAATAACAAATTTATCATCTTTATGGTCATCTTCAAAAATAATATATTCTTTAACAAAAACAACACCATTTTGAGGCTTATTGTACTTAACTTTTTCAATTAAATTAAAAGAACTCATACTCCAAAGACCCCCCAACTCTATTTTTAATATTTTTCTTATTAGTAATCTCAAAAGATAACAAATAAATCAAAATAAATAAAACACCCATAATACCTAATCCAATATGATTATGCACACTCTCATAATAATACTTAACTTGATATGAAGAAAAAATCAATAAAATAATATGTCTTATTGAAAACAATCCACAAACAGAACAAACACTTAACAATAAAGAATGAATACGAATCTTTGATTTAGGAATAGGCTTAATAACATTAGAATTAATAACAACACCCTCTACAGTTGCAACAACAACATTAACATAGCTAGTATTCTTATCTAAAGTAATAACCTTACTAGATAAAGTAGTATTTACTTCATGAATCTCTAAAACCTCAGTAACACGCTTATTCTTAGTATATCCAATAACATAATAAGTAATAGAATGATATGGTTCATTATAATTACATACAATATATCGATCTCTACCACTCTTACATAATGCATATTTTCTAATATAGTTTCTAGTATGAGTAGAAGTTGAATAAATATAATTCTTAGCTTTTCTTAATTCATTAGATTCGGCCTTAAATAATTCATCTTCTTGATAAACATGAAAATAAACATTCTTTAAAAACTTAAAACCAATCATTAAACCAAGTGTAATCACAAATAATACACAAGATATAATAAATAAAATATTCCATAATTGATACATTTGCAATCACCTACTCTTCTATCTTTTCACCAAATAATTCTTCTAAATATTCCATAGTTAATTCTTCTTCATTTATTTGGTTATTATCTTCTTTTTCTTGAACTTCTTCAGTTTGTTCTTCAACTACTTCAGTTTCTTCTTCAACTACTTCGGTTTGTTCTTCAACTACTTCAGCTTGTTCTTCAACATCATCAAACAATCCAACTAACTGACTAGCTAACATTTGAGATTTATCGTTTTTATTTAATTTTGAATATTTAACTTTTTGAATATTAACGCCAGATATATTTTTAGTTCTATTAAAATCATCTAAAACAATATCTTCAAATAATAAGATTGTTGCGATTCTTCCTGCCATACCAAAAACAGGCCCAACAATTAAAACTAAAGCCATAAATAAGAATAATAACAGTGAACCAATTATAAAACCAATATCGCTAGTTTGAACTAAAATAATAAATAAAATAATTCCAAACGTAAAAATTAACAACCCTGGTAATAATCCAACTATGTTAATTAATGTATAAGTCCATTTACCTGTTCTTTTCATTGAGTCAATACTATTGAAAATAACATTTGACACACCAATCTCATTATTTGTATCAACAATATATGATGTAGGCGCCATAAATAATGGATATAATATCATAAATACTAATAATAATATAACTGCAGGAAATATTAATATAGATGCAGCACTAGAATTACTTGCGGTGATAATAGATTGTGCAAGTAAATATGATAGTAATCCAAAAAGCCCTATAAATAATACACCTGAAATAAACAATAAGCAAACAATCACACTTGTCCATAACATAGTTCTTATAGATTCACGATTATCAATAGACTCAAAAGAGCGTGCTACCGCAATTTGTTCATGATTTTTAGCAAGTCTAGCTATTCTAACATCTGCAAGTAAAAATGCCGCTGATACAAATGGTATTATTTTTCCGACCATTGACGCTATCCAATATAAATAGTATCTTAAATAATTTCCTTTTTTCTTAAATGTTTTATAAGATTTTATAAGTCCTTCTTTAAAATATGTTTTGAATCCTCTATTCATAAACAAAACCTCCATTTTTATATTTATCACCAAGTATCAAAAGTATAAAATCTGGCATTTCATACTTTTGATATTGATGAACTATTAATATTTTAATTATTCCATAAGAGCCCATTTGAGGGCTCTTATGAATTTTTAACTTAATGGCTAACATCACCATAAGTATTTTTAACTGTTAAAGTACCATCAACTGTAGTAACATCATAAATTGACTTAATAGTCTTTGAAGATGTACTCACCTTACCAGTATAAATAATATTTCCATACTCATCTAAAGTATAGTATTCTTTTACTTCTTTAATCTTTGATTTAGAAGCATTAATTCTAATAATATTTGGATTATTTTCATTAACATATGTAGGATAAATTCCACCTATAACACTAATATCAATATATTCAATATAGTATGTAACAACATATAATCCATTCTTATCTTCATCGTAAGCTTTTAGTAAAATATTATTTTCTAAATCAATAATAGGATCACTTAAGCCTGTATCAATAGTCCACTCATCACTATATAAAGGTGTACCATCAATATATTTTTCTTTTGAAACAGCAACTAAAGTTATATCTAATTTATTAATAACAATTTCACCTAAACCACCATCATATATTTGATAATTAGAAGTTACCTTATCCCCTAACTCATCAACTATAACAAATGTAGGCCTATTAATATAAGTACCAGGTAAAATACATTCAACATACTTAACACTAGATATACTATGATTTCTAAGTAACCCTGAATCTAAATTCTCATCATAATATCCATTACCATATAAACCTAAATTATGTCCTTCTATACAAGTTATTAAACCATCAAAATCTTTTTCAAAAGAATTAGTTTCAACATATAAATATCTAGGTTTAATTGTAATCTTACCATAGTATTCCATCTTACGCTTATTATATTCCTTATCAGTTTCCCAAGGATATTTAATTGCGTAAGTATAAATTCCATAGTTTTGGGTAACATCATTACCAAATTCATCATAAATAGTAACAACATTAATTAAATAATTCTTAACAGATACATCAGTTACACCTTCAAATGCTTTCTTTTGGTTGATGTCTGTGGCAGATTCAACAACTAAAACATGATTTGAAGCTAAAGTAGAATCATATAACAATTCATATTTACCAATTTCATGCATAATGCCATCATATGTATAAACTTCATCAGCACCTTTTAGATAAATATCTCTTACAAAAACATATACATAATTTTCTACAGAAACTATTTCATAAATTGAATATAAATTATAATTTGGATCATCTTTATCTACTACTAAAATACCATTATCATATATTAGCTTACCATTATGATAAATCTCATAATCTAATATTTCTAATAAGTATGAACCACTATCTTTTACTTCTTTAGTGCTATTGCCATATTTATCATATAAAATATAATCTAAAACCTTAACCTCATAATTATCAATAGTATAAAAGCCATCTAAGGTAGCTAAATGTAAGCTATCTACATTAACTTCTTGATATTTGCCATTATAAGTATAATTATTAACTCTAGTATCTAAACACATCTTATCCGTAACACTAATAACACCAATATTTGAATAAACAATATCATAATTTTCATGATAGTAATAACCATATTCATCAACAAATAATCCATTTTCATCTACAATAACAAACTCTATTTTGTTTTCAACAAAATTATTAGATAAAACTTTATTATCATAATCATAACTACCCGTAACAGTAGGTTGAATACTTAAATCCGGATTTGGCAATAAACTATGTCCTGTAATTAACATACCCTTATGTGCAATTTGTGATTGTGTATCAGTATAATACCATTCTAAATATTGATGAGGCATACCATCATATAACCATTCATAATCATATGTGTAAACTTTTAATGCCTTTTTAGTAATAGTATAAGTTGCTTCATCATCAATAATATTAATCATATAATTATATAGATTTTTAACACCATTAATATAAACATCATCTTTATTTACCTTAATAGTATATACACCTGCATATCTTAACACTTCATATGTTTGACCATATTCATTTGTATAAACCCAGTCAAAAGTAAGTTTATCATTACCCTGTAAAGTTTCATCTGAAGTAATCGTAATATAATCTTCATTATAAACATGATCCTTACCATTATATTCTTTAGTTACATCATTTAAACTAAATTCAATAATAATAGGGAAGACCTTTAAACTACCACTTACATAAGTAATATTATAACAACTACTTGAAACATCACCAACATTAGAATTCTTAATCTTTAATTCTAAAATATTTTCATATAACACATAATAATCATATAAAATTCCATCATAAGTAAATTCTATATCATTACCATCATATAATACTTTAATACCTTCATTATCATAAGTAGTATATTTAACAGTAACACTATCACCATCTACAATACTACCAGAAATAATTTCATAATCTTTACATACAAATTTTTCTTCACCTTGGTACTTACCAGCAGCACTACCAACTAAAACCGTAATATTTCTAGGAACAACAGTAATTACGCCATCAAGATATGTCACATCATAATTATTAACATAGTCTTTAGTATAGTCCCCACTTAAAGTATCTATTACCGCAATTGAAATACTATTAGCGATTGTTCCAACCTTAACTAGAGAGGCAGGTTCTACAGTTTGACTGACTTTAATTTCATGCACACCAAATTCATTATTAAGTAAATCCCCAGATATAACATTAAACACTCTACTATAATCAATATTAGGGAAATTCTTTAATTCTTCTTCACTATATAAATCTAAATAAGAATGAGCTTTACCATCATATTCAATAGGTCCAACAGAAGCTGTTTCAATTACTATTTTACGTTTTTCAATAGTAAAATTCTTATTTAAATTAACAAGCTTAACTTGATAATTTTCTTTTAAAGTACCACTTATTTCATAATCATCAATATAAATAGAATATACTCCTGCATCCCTTACACTTACAATACCACTAGGATCACTATTAGAAGTTTTTAAAGAAATAATACCCTTAATTAAATCTCCTTCTACTAACTCACCTTTAGTAACAACAACATTAGACCATGATGTAGAATAATTAATATAACTTCCATCATATACCTTACTTTCGGCATCTAATGAATAAGGAGTAATAGTAATAGGTCTTGGATTAACAATAAATAATTTAGGTCCTTCAATAATAATATTATAATTAGAAGCTAAACCTTTTGTAAAACTAATACTATCTTCATCAATAAAGTGATAATAAGTACCAACATTTATAACATCATCATAATATCTATCAATATAATTATCTTTAGTTAAATAAGTATTTAAACTAATCTCATCACAATCTGCTAATCCATAGGCAGTAAATTCATTCTTAGGATAATTAACAATATTACCATCATAAGTATACTCTACTTCATTAATCTTACTAGATAAATATAAATCACACTTATTAATAACTAAAGTCGTATCACCAATAATATTAACATCATATTTTAAATTAGAATTTTCAATTAATACACCATTATTATAAATATCAAATCCAGTATAAACAATTTGATAAGTACCAACATTTATAGCCTCATCAACTAAAACACCATTTTGATTAATAAATTTAATTTGGAATACTAATCTATGAGTTGCCTCATCTAATATTTGATCTTCTATAGGTTTAGTATTATCAATAATATATTCATAACCTATATTATTTCTATCATAATTATAACCATTATAAGTATGAGTTACCAAACTATCTGGTGTAACACTAATAGATAAAACCTTAATATCTAATTTACTATTACCATCAAAAATAACATTATATGATGAAGTAACATCTTCCTTATTTTGATTAAAAATATAAACATAATCAAAATAAATATCATAACTTCCAATATCAATAGGAGATACATTACCAGCTTCATTATAATACTTAACATAAACATTCATACTATCAGTATCTGCCAAACTATAACCACTCTTCATAACATATCCATCAAGAGGATAATTATTAAATACTTCATTATTATAATAATGAGTTTGGTTAGTAGGAGAAATATAAATATCTCTTCTTAAAATACAAATAGTACCATTTTCAAAACTTAAATTATAATTATCTTTAATAGTCCCCTTATTATAAGTAACTTCATCAATAACATTATCATAATAACCAGCCTTAATAGCCTTAGCAGCATAACCATTTTGATATACCTTAGTAGTAAGACTAATACCCTCACTACCAACAAAACTACCACTAATTATTTCAAACTGATTTAAAACATCATTAACTTCATATCCATCATAAATATTATTTAATGAACTAGCACCTCTAATAACAATATCTACAGGACTAATAATAAATGAATCAATAGTTTCTAATTCTATTTCATAATTATCAGTCATAATCTCTGAATCATTAACCATATAAAGAGCTAAATTAACATAATATGTACCAGCATTTTTAACATCATTAACAGTCTGACCCTTATTATTTTTAAACTTAACTGTAATATTAAGCTTATCACCTTTTACAAGTTCATACATAGTCTTGTTAGAATATGTCCATAAACTACCATCATAAATAACACTATTACCATCATATACCTTATCTAAAATTGGAATAGTATTAATAATAACCTTTCTTTGTTTAACAACAAAATTAGAACTCTTAATATTAAAATTATAATTAGATTCTAAACCACTTTCAAAAATAATATCAGTAATAATATGTTTATAACTACCAGCATTTATAACATCAATAATTGGATTAACTAAATCCTTATCACTACTTAAATACATTAAAGTTTTAACTTTAATCAAATCACCATTAATCATAGGCTTATTTAAAGTAAATTGATCTTTGCCGTACTCTTTAGCTAAACCATCATATACCACATTTGTACCTAAAGAAGATGCAGTAATAGTTATTTCATAAGGAGTAATTGTAAAATTACTAGTTCCAAAATTGAAACTATAATTATTAATATTTCCTCTAACAAACTCAACATAATCAATATGTGTAGTATACTCATTAGCATCAATAGGATTACTATCTAATCGAATATCACTTCCACTTAAAGTATAATAAACATAAACTTTAATAATATCATTACCAACAAGTTCATATAAATTATCATCTTGATACTCAAAATTATTATTCTTATTAGGATATGAAATAGGATTACCATTATAAGGTCTACTCTTAATAACACTAGGTAAAATACTTACTTCTCTTCTTGTTATTTCATAAGAAGTATATCCATCAAAAGTAACATTATAATTATCATCATTACCATTATTAATACAATAATCAACCGCGTAAATACGGTATATTCCAACATTAACAGGGGCCTTATCTAAATCATATAAAACGCCATCAACATCTAAAACATATCTAACAGCCGTAACACTAATACTTTCATCTTCTGGCATATCACCACTAATAACATCACAGTTAGAAACACCCTCACCAACTAAGAATTCAATAGTCTCACCATAAACAAAGCCACTAAAATCATGAAGCTTAATAGTTAAATCCATTTTATTAATTGTAAAATAAATATCACTAGCATACACATTATAATCACTATTATAACCATCATCTTTTAAGTAATAACTGTATCTAACAATATAAGTACCAGCATCAACAGGATATTCTACATATTCTTCATTATTATTAATAATCCTATAATAATTAACATAAACAGTTAATACTTCACCAGGTAAAATACCACTTGATACATCAATAAAGTTATTAGGATAAATATCATATAAATAAGTCTTTCCATCATATACCTTATCATCCATATCAAATAATTCAATATTAATATCTTTTGGAATAATATTAAATTCTTTATTTTCAAAAGCAGCATAATAATTAGATTTTTGACAGCCAAGAACCTCAAAATCTAAAATATTAACACTATAATAACCAACATGTAAAGGTAAACCATTAGTTAAAGGGCCATCATATCCAACCTTACTTACATATACCTTATGATCTAAAACTAAACCATCACTTACACAATTATCAATACCAATTAAATATTCATAAGAAATTCCATCATATACCTTATCAGAAATATCATTTAATGAAATATTAACAACCTTAGGTAAAATTCTAAATTCTACTTCTTTTGTTCCTAATATAACATCATAATTATAGTCCTTAGAACCACTTACCCAATCATATCCATCAAGTTTAATATAATATGTTCCAGCATCAATAGGATCTAAAACCTCATTTTGATATTCATCATAAAATTTAACACTAACAACAATATTATCTTCACCAATAAAACCCTGACTAACATTAAATGAAGCTTTTAAATAATCATAAGATAAACCATTATAAACAACATCATCTTGTGCATCAAGCCAAACCTTAATAACTCTTTTAAAAATTACATAACTAACATTAGTAATTGTAATATCATAATTATCTAAACTTCTACCTTCTAAATTAATATTTTTAACATTAATATAATATGTTCCAGCATCACAAATCTCATTAATTAATTGATTATCTTTATTACCATACCATACATCAATAGTAATTTCTTCACCACTTGCCATACTACCAACAATATCATAATTACCAGGATATTTATAATAACTATAACTAATACCATCGTATTCTTTATCTTGTGGTTTTATTGGCGAAATCTCAATTTCTCTTCTTCTAATACTAAATTCACTAAAACCTACAAAAGTTACATTATAGTTTCTATTTTGGCTATTAACAGTCTCATAACTATTTGGATATACTCGGTATAAACCTTGATCAATAACCTCATCTACCTCATGTTCTTGACCTGCTATAACCTTAACATATCTAACACTAGATACATAGACAATCTCACCATCAACAACATCGCCAATAATATTACAATTATCATAATCAATTAAATATTCATAATAACAATTATCATAAACAAAACTATCAATATCAAATAAACTAATCTCTAAATCTATAGGTTTAATCTCAAACTGAATTGTATTACAATTAATCTTATAATCACTAATATGAACCGTACCAAATTCTAATTCACCTTGTTTATAATAACCACCTTTTGTCACCAAATATTTAGAAGCATTAATAGGATCATCAAAATCCCAAGCATCATCATAATAACTATAATATTTTGCAAATAAACTTATTTCCTCACCAGGAACAACAGAAGTCTCACTTACTACCGTAAAATTATTTGCATAATATTCATAACCATGAGCCTTACCATCATATATCACATCTACCATAGGTAACAATTCAACAGTAATTTCTCTTTGATTTATTATAAAATCAATTGGAGTAATACTATTAATTTGATAGTTTGTATCTAACGTATTATCACTATATGAAACGCTATTAATATATACATAATATCTACCAACATGTAATGGCTCAATCAAATAAGTATCATCATAATAATATGTAAATGATTGTGCATAAATATATTCACCATCTACCATATTTCTTGCGATAACTGAATCAGATGAATTAGGATAATAATGATAATTACCATCATAAATAACATCTTCAATATCTTGTAAAGTAATATCTATAACTCTTGGAATAATATTAAAAATAACAGGAATATCACTATAAATAATTTCATAATTAGACTCTATAACATCATCATTTATAAAACTATGACCATTAATATACATATAATATGTTCTAGCATTTTTACAAGTTAAAACATTACCAAACTCATCTTCAAATCTCACATCAACAACAATACTATCATTTCCAACTAGTTCATCAAAAGATAGATAAACAAATGAAGATGAAGGATAAATAACTTCATTACCATCATAAGTATAATCATCTAAATATATAGGACTAATCTTAATTGTTCTAGGTTTAATAATAAAGTCAACACTTTCAAAACTAATATTATAGTTTCTAGTAATATCACCCTTATCACTATAAACCATACTCACACCCATAACATCAACAATATCTACACGATATGTAGCTGCATTAATAGGATTATCATAACTTAAACCAGTATTATAATCAGTATAACTAACCTTAATCTTAAAAATATCATTATCACAAACATCATGAATAGAATTAAAAGAAACCTTATAATTACCTAAACTATAATCATAAATAAATGGAGTACCATCATATATTACACTGCCATAATTAATTGGTTTAATAGTAACATCACGCTTAAATATTTCAAATTCAGCAAATCCAACAAAACTAACATTATAGTTTTCTTTCAACCCATTTTCAATCTTATAATCAAGCGGATAAACTCTATATACACCAGCATCAAAAATAACATCAACATCCATTTCAATATCATCAACAACTACTACATATCTAACTTCTGTAATAATAATATTTTCACCTAATACAACACTATTATTAATATCAACGCAGTTATTTTTACTAACACTGAAACGATGTTCAAATCCATTATAATAAACATCATCTAGTTCTTTTATTTTAACAAAAACATCAGTTTTATTAATATTAAAATAAACTTCTTCTTCACAGTATAAAGCATAATTATCATTACTTCTACCAATGATTTCATAACCAATAACATAAAGCCCATAACGACCAACATTATATGGATTTCCACTAAATGTATCATCATCTTCTTTAGTATATTTAATATGACTATCGTAAATAATAATAGACTCATCTAACGCAAAACCATCACCAGAGATAATATCAACATTCATTTCAAATTCATCATATGTATAATATATACCATCATAACACTTATCAGCTGGAGTTAAAGCTTTAACATTTAAAACACGTTTATTAATCGTTAAAATAGCCTCATATGAAACTTCATCATAATAAACATCATAATTTGAAGGAATAGTATCATCATTAAATGTAATACCATTTATCTTAATAAAATACATTCCTGCATCAATTGGATTAATATAACTACCATCAAGTAAATAATAACTTACACTGACATTAATACCATCATCATCAATAAAATCATATGTCCACTTATCGTTAATAACAACTTCATAATCATCTAAATTATATTCATCATACTCTAGTCCATCATAAATAGTTTGTTTATCAATAGGCTTAACATAAATACTTCTAGGCATAATATACATAACACCTGTTAAATAAGTATGCTCATAATTATAAGTAACATCAACACCATCTTCATCTAGTATTAAGTGGCTACTAATTACAGTATCATAATATCCAGAATCAACATAAAAACTATCTGATGTAATACTAACTACATGACCAGTAACTAATTCATTATATACATCAATAACATCATAAGAATTTAGACCAAACAAATTACCATCATAAACTTTTTCAACATACATAGGTTGTAAAGTTATACATCTTTTATTAATAGTTAAGAAAACATCATTTTCATTAAAACTATTAATAAAATAATAATTAGATTCTTTATGACCATAAAATTCATA
The DNA here is from genome assembly GCA_045127955.1 of Anaeroplasmataceae bacterium. Classification (GTDB taxonomy): domain Bacteria; phylum Bacillota_I; class Bacilli_A; order Acholeplasmatales; family Anaeroplasmataceae; genus Pelethenecus. Next base: position 7,875 of record JBGVRA010000003.1, on the reverse strand, counting down.
ATCATAAACATAAATATGATACGTACCTACATTTTTAGGAGCAGTCTCTAATCTATTACCATCTAAATCAAAATAACAAACCTTAACAGTAATATAATCCATATTATATAAACTAGTACTTAAAGTATATAAATATTCATCATATACATATTCTTTACCATCATAAATACTATCAACTGATACAGGTTTCATATAAACATCTAATTGTTCAATAACAAATAAAGATGCTTCTTTACAAATAATTTCATAATTATCACGTAAACCATTAATAATATCATAATCAACAAACTCAATAAAGTATCTTCCAGCATCACTTGGATTACCAATCATTTCATAAGCATAATCATAATAATTAACTTCAGTAATAACTAAAATCTCACCTAAAACAATATCGCCTTCTACTATATAATAAGCACCATCAGAACTACAATAATCATAAACAGCACTATTATAAACAATATTAGTAGGATCAAGTTTAATTTCAACAACCCTAGGAACGATAGTTATTGTTCCTATCTCATAAATTGGATTATAGTATAAACTTACATCATTACCTTCTTCATCATAAATGACAAATGAAATAATATTATTATCTACACTACCAACATCTTTAATCTTACCATCAGTAATAATTTCAATTTTATGACCATTTACTAATCTATCCAAAGTAATATCATCTACCATATTAGATTCAAAAATATTACCATCATATTCATGACTTAAAGACTTAGCCTTAACAATAATTTCTCTTTCATATATAGAAATAATACTAGCCTCACTTGATATAATAACATTATAGTTAGCTTCATATTCATCACTAATACTATAACTATCAATATAACAATTATATTCTCCTGGTGTAATAATGTTTTCAAAATCATATTTTACACTAACAAATACATAATCATCACCAATAAAATTACCATCTATAACATCATATAAACTACCATCATATAAATATGGATTACCATCATATTCATGACTTAAAGACTTAGACTTAATTGTGATGCTTCTTGGAGTAATAGTTAAAGTAGATGGTAAAATTTCTACTTCAAAACTCTCAGTAACATCAACATCATCTGCATCATAAATCTTATAAGAAGTAATATAATTAATAACATCACCAACATTAACAATACTTCCATCAGTTATAATCTCAATTCGATGATTATCTAAAATATCTTCACCATAAGTAACAACAACATCATTTGAAGTAAGTTCTATACCATCATAAACTTTTTCAGCTGGTTTAGGCATAATAGCAATATTATATTTAGTTATTTCTAATTTACCATATTCATAACTAATATTAAAATTTGATGAAACATCATTACCTAATTCATCAATAATTTTAAGTTCTAAAACATTATCAACAATACCTTCTAAAGTGATAGATGAATAATTATCACTACCAAGTACTACACTAAAACCAACAGGCAAATTATAACCTTCCTTAACTCCAAATTCATCAATTTTAAATAAAGGCATTCCATCATATACCTTAGTGCTAGAACCAGTATATAAAACAATGCTACAAGGTTTAACCTCTAATTTGCCATATTCATATAAAATCTCATAATTAGATGTAACATCTATTCCATTTTCATCATAGACCTTAACCTTTAATACATTATCAACAACTCCAACATTCGTAATATCTTGATAATCATATACTTCTAAATAATGACCATCAACCAAATCATATAACGAATCAGCAGCAATACTTACACCTAAATCAAAATGAGCAAAAGAATCATAAGTAAAAATTTGACTTGAAGTTACTACTTTAATTTGTCTTTTTACAATTTCTAAATTACCAACATTATAAGCAACATCATAATTTTCTACTTCATTATCGCCATTATAAATGCCGCCATTAGAAACAACAATATTATAATTACCAACATCTACTGGGTTAACATCAACACCAGATAAATCTTTAAAAGATGTGCTAATCTTAGCTTCATCACCATTAATAAAATTACCATTTACAATTTCATAATCACTAACATTATCTAATAACTCACCATCATATACCTTAATTAAATCAACAGGTTTAATCGTAATAGGAAGTTTATTAAAACTTATATTTTTACTAACATAATTAAAGTCATAACAATAACTAACATCTTCTTCATCATCATAAACTTTAACATTTGAAGCTTCTACTTTTGTTGTAGAATTAGTTAAATTATCATAATTAATTTCATAATATTTAATATAATCTTCATCTATAAGTGATGCACTAACAGTAGGTAACGTGCCATAACCAATACTATCTTCATTAACAATAACATCAACTTTTTTAGGTAAAATAGTAATACTAATTGGTTTACCACTATCACTACCTATTATTCTATCAGTTACAGTACGAACCAAGTAATTTCCTGTTCTAAAAGGAGCATTATCTACCCAAGTAGTACCACCATCATAAGAATACTCTAATTTACAATCACTAAAGAAAGAATTAGCACTAAAATCAAATTCTTCACCATAAGTAATCTCTTTTAGGCCAGAAATCCCGCCAGGAACACTACCTTTTGCAAAAGAATATGAAATTGTAAGTAAAGAAATAATACTCAAAATAGATATTATTAAAATTCTAAAACGAACAATAACATTCTTAGCCTTTGCTACATGTTTTATTCGGTTCTCATATGATTCATATAACATATCACATATCAATCTCAATAACGAGATTTCAGACCTCCTTTTCTATAAATAATTAATTTCTACAAGATAATTTTCACTATTACCATTAATAAAAATTATATTTGAAACAACATAGATATCACTACCATTTATATTCTTTAAATTAACATCAACAATAATATCTTCACCATTTGCTAAACCAGATGTATAAACATCTCCTGTAGCCTGATTAACATCAATACTAATACTTCTTGGAGTAACAGTTAAAGTCCCAAGATTATAAACAATATTATAATTTGACATTGCCTCAATATCATCATTAATCATTAAATATTCAACCGTATTAATGATTGTACCAACATTTGTAATACCACTTGAAACTCTAATTTCAATACTATCAGATGAAGCTAATCCAGCATAATCATAATCACCAGTTAAAACATTTCCATCATATTCTTGTGTTTGACTTTCTGTAGTAACAACTAAAGTACGAGGTGTAACTGTTAAAGTACCTATATCATAAATAACATTATAATTTGCAAGTCCTTCATTACTTGAATTAACAGTTATACTTTCAATAGAATTCATAACACTACCAACATTAGTTATAGTACCAGATAATATTACATCAATACTATCAACATCATCACCAATAAGTTCATAATTACCAGTAAGTTCATCACCATCATATACCTTAGTTTCGCTAGTTGTTCTAACAATTAAAGTTTTTGGAGTGATTGTTAAAGTACCAGGAATTACATTATATGTATAGTAGTCATTTTCAACAAATTTTATACTATTTTGGATACTACCAACATTAATAATAGTAGGGTATTCATCCACAATTAAATTAATATCTTCCATGTTATTAATAACAATAGATTCATCATACCAATATCCATCACTACTATTATCACTTGTCAATTCTATACCATCATATATTTTACTTAAAGACTCAGTATAAACATTAATATTCTTCTTATAAATAGTTAATGCTGTATATTCAACAGGACAATAAATATCATAATATTTATCTATTTCATTATCATTGCAATCAAAAATACTATAAGTAACATATTCTAAAGTTAACTCACTAGGTTCAGTTATACCATAAGAATAAATCTTAAAATAATGTCCAGGTAATAAACCTAATACTTCAACATCACTTGCATTAACAGCTAATACCTCACCATCATATTCTTTTGATTTAGAAACAGGTAAATAAATAGATAATTTCGCAGGATGAACAGTTACTTTACCTTCATTTAATTTAACATTATATAAATAAGTAACATCTATTCCATCTTCATCTAAAATAACATAATCAGTAATATTAGATGGTTTTGTATCAGGTTCTATTAATTTATTACTATCTAAAATCTTAAAACTATGACCAGAAAGTAATCCTGTAATATCTTCAACATCAGTTAATCCATGTTCTAATGTATCGTAAAAATATTCTTGGTCAAGTGGAGTAACTTCAATATTAATCTTGACAACAAGCTTTGAAGTATTATCACAAATAACATTATAATTAGCTTTATTTACTACTTCAAAATCTTGATATACTACTGTATAAACTCCAGCATTAGTAACACCATTTGGATACAAATTACCAGTTGAATCTTGATATGTAACCTTAATCTTCATATCAGAAACTAAAGTATCAGAACTAAATTCATTACCAGTAATCACATGAACTTTACCATCTTCATAAACAAAATCACCTAAATCTTCATTAATCATAATATGAACATCTTTAGGAGTAATAGTAATAGAACCAGGCATATATTTAACATCATAGTTATTTTTATAAGCATCATCTATAACACATGATGAAATATTAATAGGTTGTGATGAGATTTTTCCTTCAACCATGTATACATCAGTATAACCAGGGTTATCATAAGTAACTGATTTAACTTCATGATCTAAAACCATGCCATCGACATATTCAAAATCAGTACCAGTATAACTTATACTATTACCAGTATATACAAAACTTACATTCTTACCATAAATTGTGATTTCACGTTTATTAATTGTTAAAACACCAGCTAAAATATGAGATAAGTCATAATTATTTGTTACATCATTTCCAAATATGTCAAACACCTTAGAATTTAATATATCTAAGCTAGCAGTTGTACCAACATCACTATAATTTGTTACATCACCATTAAATTTAGGCATAATTTGATGACCATTAACTAATCCTACTAAATTTTCTAATTCAGTAGCATATAATTTGTTTCCATCATATACTTTACTACTATTTTTAACATTACCTTCTATAATTTTTTTATTTATAGTAAGACTAACTTCATTTTCACAAATAACATTATAATTACTCTTTTTACCATTTATCATCTTAAAATCTAAATAAGAAACACTATATACTCCAGCATCAATAGGACTAACTTCAACACCACCTATAGAATAACTTACATAAACATTAAAATCATCACCATTAACTGTACTATTTAATTTATTATAAGAAATAACATCATTATACTCTTTACCAGAATATATAACACTACTAGGATTAATATAATCTAGATTAATATAAATATCTTTAGGCTTAATCTCAAACTCACATACCTCAAAACTCAAATCATAACAACTTGAAACATCATTACTCATATTTAAAACATTAGCATTCTTAATCTCAACTGAATAAATTCCAGCATCAAAAGGAGCATTTGTTAATTTAACCCATCTTCCATCAATAAATTGTTTATATAAAACTTCATTAATAACAACAACATCACTATCAATATCAGTTAATCCTGAAATTTTAGCATAATTTGTCGTATCATAATCATTTCCATAAACACTATCTTCTACAACATTAGAAACAATAAGTTTAGCAGGAGTAATATTAATGCTACCAAATTTGTAATGAGGAGTATAATTTTTAGTAACATCATTACCATCTAAATTGTTAATCGCAATCGAATTAATACTTAATTCATTATTATCTCCAACATAAGTTGAAGTTGAATTAGGATCATAATTAACACTTAAATTATCACCAAATATTAATCCATCAACACTTTGATAATCATTAAGAACATAATTTTGAGGATAACCATTGTATATTAAATCTACACTCTTACCAACAATATAAATATCTTTAGGAGTAATTGTTAATTTTGCAGATAAAATATCATTAACCACATAATTGCTTGTAACATCAAAACCTAATCCATCAACAATAATATAATCTACTAACTTACCACTACTATTATCAGAAACATTTAATGCTTCTCCTTCAAAACTTAATCCAACAATGCTGTGACCTTTAATTAACCCAGCAGATGAAGCTGCACTTGGTTTAAGCATTTGTCCATCATATACTTTACTAGCAGGTAAAGTTTCTATAATTATATTTTTAGGTTTAACTTCTAACTTTCCATATTCGTATTCAATGATAAAATTATCACTTACATCTATGCCGTTATCAAAAACAGACACACTAAAGATATTATCTTTTTTACCAACATTAGTAATAGAAGTTACAGTATTAGCATTAATAATAACTTTATAACCTAATTCATTAATAATATTATTATCAAAATTATAAGCAAGTAATTGATGAGGATTACCATCATATTCAATATCTTCATTAGATTCAGTAGTTAATTTAATTTCACATGGAGTCATAACTAGCTGTCCATCAACTACAATAATATTATAATTATCAGTCAAATCATTAATTGCCATATCAACAATTTTAACAGATTTAATAACATTAGGTTTTGTTCCAACCATATCAATAAATGAATCTTCACTAAATTCACATTCAACCATATGATCTAACACTAAATTTGCTACCTCTTTAAACTCATTAAGTTTTTCTTTTTTACCACTAAAAACAAAACTATCTGATTTAGCTTCCACAACTAAATCTCTTTTATTAATAATTAAATTACCAACATTATGCTTAATCAAATAATTTTTTGATACATCAACATTGTCACTAATAATTTTAATTGATTCAAAATCATTAACATAATTTCCTGCATCAGCAATTGTTTGTTCAATATATTCATATTCTAAAGTGTGATTAGCAAGTAAAGCTCCTTTAGTAATAGTAGGATAAATATCTGAATTCAAAGGGATTCCATCATATATCTTATTATCACTAGAAGCACAGAATTCAATTTCTAGAGGTGTAATCTCTAATGATCCATATTCATATCTGATATCATAATTTTTAGAAACATCTAAATTATTACTATCAACTATCATTACACTAAATTTATTAGAAATTCTACCCACATCTACTAACTTTTCATCTTCAAAACTAGCATTAATAATATGAGATGATGCAATACTACCTGTTTTAATTTCATATTGATCACAAATTATTTCTTTTCCATCATAAACTTTACTAAGTGAATTTGAAGATAAAGTAATGACTTGTTTATTGATAACAATATTTCCAACACCTACAGTAATTGAATAGTTATTTGAAACATCATACCCATTGATATCATAAACACTAGGAATCAAACTAGTATTACTAACACTACTATCAATATCAACAACATCATTTAAAACCTTAGATAAAAACTTATGGCCACCTACTAAATTACCACCAGTAATCAAGTAATCTTCTTCACTGATATTTAAGGCCTTGCCATCATAAATCTTTTCTTTATTAACTTCTAAAGTAATAATTCTTTTTGTTACTGATAAAATACCAGGTACTTGTTTAATCAAATATTCATTAGTAACATCATAGCCTTCATTATCCAAAATTTTAATATCAGCATCTACAGAAACCTCACCAACATTAATTATATAGTCATTATAACTAATACTTATAGTGTGTCCTTCTACTAACTTTCCTTCACTTATTTCATAAGATGAAGCCATAAGTGGCGTCCCATCATATTCCTTTGTTTCATTATTAATACTAATTGTTATTTCAATAGGTTTAGCATCAATAACCCCAATAGCTAATAACCCAAAATAAGTCACCACTACTGAAGTTAAAAATATTAAAATACTTCCTAATATCGTTAAAGATGCATTTGATTTTTTCATCTTGATCAACTCCCTTATGTTGATTTTTAAATATTTTGTTCAATACGACGGATTGTCTCCTTACATAATGGCATTTTATCTTGCCCAAATAAATCATCAATATAATTACAAAAATCTTCAGCTTGACTTCTTACATATACTGGATTTTTACTTTCTAATTTTCTTAAT
>JBGVRA010000002.1:0-5482 GCA_045127955.1 Anaeroplasmataceae bacterium | reverse complement strand
GAAGCCGAACATGGATTAGCGTATTTAAAAGAACCAGAAAGATACATTGAAGAAGTTATATCTTTCTTTAATAAATAGAAAGACTTATTATATGAAAACATTATTATTAGGAATAAATAGTAAATATATTCATCCAAATATTGCAATTAGATTATTAAAGGCTAATTGTGATTATGAAGTTGATTTAAAAGAATTTAATATCAAAGATAAAGTAGAAAACATTTATGAGTTTGTTATAAATAATAACTACGATGTTTTAGGTGTTTCTTGTTATATTTGGAATATCGAACTAGTTAACGTTCTTTTACCTCTTTTAAGAAAACATAACATTAAAATCATTTTAGGTGGCCCAGAAGTTAGTTATAACGCACCTTTCTATTTAGATAATGATTTATGTGACTTTGTAATTAAAAACGAAGGGGAAGAAGCTTTTAACTTATTATTACATCATTTAAATAATGAAGTTGATTTAGAAAGCGTTCCAAATCTATATCATAAAAATGGTTTTACTTTTGATAAGTTGGTAGATATTAGTAAAACCAAAATGGCTTATCATCTTTTAGATGATGTTCAAAATAAAATTATCTATATAGAAACATCAAGGGGCTGCCCTTTCCATTGCGGTTATTGTATGGCAAGTTTAGATAATAAATTAAGATTCTTCGATATTGAAGAAATTAAAAAGGAAGTATTACTACTAATAAATCAAGGTGGAAGAGTTTTTAAATTCTTAGATCGAACATTTAACGCAAATAAGAAAAACTTTCTTTCTCTAATTGATTTTATTATTTTACATCACAAGGAAAATAACTCGTTCCAGTTTGAAATCACTGTTGATTTATTAGATGATGATGTAATTAGATATATTAATGAGAAAGCTCCTAAAAATTTATTCCGTTTTGAAATTGGAATTCAATCAACAAATGTTAAAGCAAATAAAGCAGTCTATCGAATTCAAAATAATGAAAAGTTATTTCATAATATTAAATTAATCCAAGACGCTAAAGTTATTGATCTCCATTTAGATCTAATCGCAGGGTTACCTTATGAAGATTACTCTTCTTTTAGAAATACATTTAATGAAGTCTTATCTCTTAGACCAAAAGAATTACAACTTGGATTTTTAAAATTACTAAAAGGAACTAAGCTATATCAAGAAAAAGAAAAATATGGATATAAATTTAATAACCACGCTCCATATGATATTATTTCAAACGATTTCTTATCAAAAGAAGATATCAATAACATCCACCTTTTAGAGGATGCGTTTGAACGTTTCTATAATACAACTTATTATAAAAATGCAATCAATTATGTATTAGATAATGTAGATGATGCTTTTGATTTATTTTTCAAATTAGGGCAACAAGAATTAACATCCAAACGTTTACAAGATACATTTAAATTGTTAAATGATTTTGTAAAAGATAACGTTAATTTAAATTATGAAGTTTTCCATAAACTATTAATCCTAGATTATTTATCTTGCCATAATATTAAGCCGTCTATATGGTGGGAAGAAAAAATATCTCCAAAAGAAAAAAGTGATTTATTAAGAAAATATCATAAAGAAGGTATCATTACTTATGATTTAACTACACTATATAAATATAGTTTATTAATACCTTTAGAAAATGTTGTTATTCTAGCTATTTATAAAAATAACACTAGAAAGATTCATATCATTAATAAATAAAAATGTTACAAAGACTTTCCTTGTAACATTTTTTATTATTCTTCAATATTTGAATTCTTTACATATATTTTATTAAAGAACCAATTTCCAAAATAATCTCTTATTAACTCTTTAAATTCTGCTTTTAAAACTTTGGTTGAAGAATAACCTAACATGTCATAAGCAACACCAAATTCTTCAATGATATATCCTTGATTAACAAATCCATTTTTCAAATAGAATCTACTACGTTTTTTTCTTTGAGCGTAATTTTCTGCATCTAGATCAAGAGTTTCCGCCATAAGGATAATCTTCTTATCTTTATACATTTCCTTCATGTCAGTTAATACTCTTGTGCCATATCCTTTATTTCTTGATTCTTTATCAATAGCTAAATAATAGATATAAACTAAATCTTTATAAACGATGTTATAGATTAAACCAACATATTCCCCTTCATCGTAAAAAGCAAAAAACTCTCCTTTTCTTTTTCTTACTTTAGAAAGTAATATTAAAAAAGGGCATCTTTCTTCTTCAGGGAAAGAATCAATGTATAAATCTTTTACTTTTTTCTTATCCTTTTTCAATTTATAATAATCCACATATTTTAGATTCATAATACTCACTCTTTTCTATTAATTCTTTTTATAAAACACATAAAAATCTGATACTTTAAATTTCGATGTTTCTTGGAAATCTACTCCATTAATTTTATCAATTATATATTCTTTTTCAATATTTAAATTATCTATAAAAGTATCTACTTCTTGACGCATTAAAACATCATTATCATATATTACTTTATACTCTGTTCTTGTTTCAATTTCACAATAAAGAATTTCTCCATCCAAATCTTTTAATTTTACATGTTCTTTTAAAATAACTTGATTGTCATTTTCTTTACTTTGTTCTACTAAATGATATACATCAAAATAACTTGAAATATCAACTCCATAATAATAGTAAATATATCCGTATTGTTTTGAAGTTGAAAATACTAATTGCTTATTTTCTAGATGTCTTTCATCTAAAATATAATTCATATCAAAAACCACTTTATCATCTTCTAAATAAAATTCAATTTCTGTTAAAGCATTATATTTCTCTCTACGATATACTTTCAATTTATCTTGTGCATAAATTAAAGCTTTAGGAGAAATGTTTTCAAAATTTCTTAAGTAGACACTCATATCACCCCATAAAGGATCAACTTTAAATAAATCTTTATCAATCTCTTCTGGATGAATATCAAAGTTATAATCTGATGATCCAATCGTATCTTTAATCTCTACACCCTTATTAATATTAGTGTTATAGTAAATAAATTTTAATGAACCATCTTCTAGTTCACCTAAAGCAACATAGCAAAGAAAATATCTATATTCCCCTTGAATATCGTGTCCACCATTTTTGCCAGCAAAAGAAGTAAAGGCCTTATCAATATTATCTCCATTAATAAAATTAGAATTAAATTGAGTATTATAATCTCCATAGATGTTAATAACTAAATTATTATTTTCATCATATGTTGTTTCACCATTAATATATGAAGTATTAAATAACCATTTTTTAATACTATATTTTTCTTTTGCCACATCTAAAACTTCTTGTCTTCCATATTCAACCATATCTGGATAAGTAGTATTTTTTCCAAATAAAAAACAAGAAGATAAACCAAATAATGTAAGAACGATAAGTAATAAACTATATATTCTTTTCATAACTCCACCTATTATTATCATATCATATTTATCTTTATAAATTAAAGATGCAAGAAAAAATGGAGCTGTAAAGAAATAGAGAAAAAGTAGGAAACTACAAAAAACTATTTCTTGCAGCTTTTTCTTTTAGTGAAAAATAAAGAAAAAAGGAAAAGTTATCCACAAAAAAGTATGTGGAAAGAGCAAAAAGCATAAAAATAAGCATTATAAAAAGAATCACAAGAGTTGTTTTTAGCAAACTTCGTAATTTATACGATGAATCAGATTATGATATTTAGCTAAGTTAAAACCGATAATGATTAAATAAAGCTCAAGATTTACCTTCTTTAGTGAAACACGACTTATTCTTCGATAATTATAGTCTTGTTTAATAACCCCAAAAGCTCCTTCAGCCATATAAGAACGATTACATCTCAGTTCAATTCCACGTTCAGAAGCAAGATTATCAATTACCTCTTTGTGATAAGAAGTTAATGTTCGATTAATATTTATCACTCGATTGTGATTAGATTGATTGCATTGATTTTTAAATGGACATCCTTCACAAGATTCACATTGATATTTTTCTTCAGTACGTTTATCTTTGTTACCTTTTATTGGAGTTTCATTTAATTTAAAAAATTTCTTACCATTTGGACAAATTGGATGACCCTCATCATCAATTTTGAAGTTAACAGATCTAAATGGGTCTTCATGAAATTTTTTATTATGAGTTTCTTTTTCCCAAGAAGCAAATTTCATAAATAATTCGATTTGATTATTTTTACAAAATGAGTATGTTTCTAAATTACCATATCCTGCATCAGCAACAGGAGTCTTAGGATAAGTTCCAAATAATGATTTATATTTATTCATAAGAGGAATAAAACATTTATTATCCGAAGCAGATTGAGAAGTTAAGCCAAAAAGAATTAACTCACCAGCAGAAACCAATTGCCAGTTATAAGCAGGAAGTAAAGCAGTATTGCCCATATAATCAGTTTTCATTCTCATAAATGTTGCATCAACATCAGTTTTAGAATAAGAATTTCTGTGTTCTCCACATTTATCTATCTTAATTGCATAATCTTTTAATAAGGAAACAATAGAATTAAGTTGGTCATAATATTTTTGGATAATATCTTTCCGTTTACCTTTCCTATATACAAAGCTAATATTTTTTTCTTCTGAAAGAGAAATCAAAATACTTAGATATTGCTCTAGTTCTTCAATTGAATATGATTCTTTAATTTCAAACATTGTATCTGGATTCAGAATAAATGAGTTATTAATTTGATTAAATAAAGATGATATTTTTTTAAATTGTCGATTTCTAGAAGTAATGCAAGCATTCTTCCATACCCATGTATATTTATTAGGGAATGCTTCAATTTTAGTTCCATCAATAAAAATGGTTGAGATATCAATATTTTGCTTTTTTATAATATAAGAAACAATATCATTAGAAATATTTTCGATAGAATCTATTAGATAATCATTAATAAAATTACAAATAGTCATATGTGATGGTGTAATTTCATCACTTAAATACATAAATCGTATATCATTTCTACATAATGATTCTATTTTACGAGTAGATCTAACATTGATCATAAATGCGAATAACACAATTTTCAAAAGAACTTTAGGGTCATAACCATCTCTTCCACGTGTCTCAGTAGAATCTTTAATTAGATATTTATTTAGATTAACTCCTTCCATGACTTCCTTAAAGGTTACCACTGGATCAGAGATATTTATTTTTATTCCAACATCTAGTGGTAATTTCATTTGAATTGTGTTAATCTCTAATTGCTTTGTTGGGATTAACTTATTCATAAGTTAATTATACCAGAAGAAGAGTTCTTTATCTTTTGATATCGGACTCTTTTTTCATTTTTGCTCACATAATAAAAGACTGTATTGAAATACAGTACCTTTTCAGTAATCTATTTCTTTACAGCCCCTTTTTTATTATCTTCGAAGAAGATGAAAACCACACGTTAACACGTGTGAGAATAGAAGAAACTTAAAGTGATGTATGGAAAAATAAAAAACCTCACGATATGATAATTATGGTCTGGCAACCAAATTAACATAAGGGAGG
>JBGVRA010000001.1:0-2874 GCA_045127955.1 Anaeroplasmataceae bacterium | reverse complement strand
ATCTTCTAATATCTGTAATATCATAATATAACCCTAATTTTTTACTTGCAAAATTTCTAAAACTATTACATATACCTTCTAATGTAATTGTATTATTATACTTTGGAGCTTCATAATTTTCATATTCTTCATCTATTTTTGCAAGCATATAAAATCTTGATGCATCAGTATCTATTTCTTCTTCAACCAAATTATGATTATCATTATTAATATTTGTTACTACACCATCTAAAGGAACTACATGACTAGATACATATTCATCGTTAGTTAAATTATTAATTCTTTGTTTTTTCTTAACATATCTTCTATCATATACTTCTATTTCTTTTTTCTTTTTATTAAGTTCTTTAAAATCAACTCCAAAATCTGTTGATTTCATATATGTTTCTCTTTTTGGCTGTAGTAACATAATAATAAAACTTACCATTAATATAGGAATAAGAATTAATACAATTCCAATAATATATTTAACAAAAGTATTTCCTATTGATAATGTTAACCCATCATTTAACTTATATTGGAAATATATTCCAATTAAAAGTAACAAAATAGTAATAACTATGATAAAAGTAAATAACAAATATTTCCCTTTTGAAATCTTTATTTTTTCACTTTTGTTATTCACTTGTTTAACTTTTCTCATAGCCATCAGCTCCTAACTTTTATTTAGTAAAAATCTTTTTCGTATTTTTTTCTTTCTTTTCTTCTTTTGTCCATAAGATCATCTTTCTTATCGACTTTTTAGTTAAATCCCATTGTTCCTTAAAGAATTGATTAAATATTTCAAATTCATGTTCTAATTCAGCAAATCTTTCTTTACTTGTATAATCTTCACAAGGACTTATCATACCATGTTCTACTCTTAATGCCTTAAGTTCAGCATAAGCTAAATCTCTTTCAGCAATTAATTTTTCTTTTGTTTCATTCCATAACTTTTCATCAGTTACATAATTAGTTTCGATAGTATTAAGCTTACTTTCATAATCATTAATTAAATTATTTCTTTCATTTTTAGAATTAACAATTTCTTCATTTAACCCCTTAACCTTATCATCATAATTACTTGTTAAAGTTTTTTGATATTCATAAGCTTCTTTTAATTCATTTGTTAATTTTTCAATCTTTAATTCATGTTCGCCAACTAAAGTCTTCCTTTGTTCAATATGTTCTAACTTGATATTTTCAACTTCAGTTAAATGAGATTCAATCAATTCAGTTTTTTCTTTATTAAAATCACTATTTAATTGTTCAACATATTTAGAATGATTATCATTAATAACATTAATTTCTTCATCATACTTACACTTTAATTCACACATTTCAAATTCATGTTTTTCTAACAATGAATTTACTTCTTCAGTATGCTTTTCATTTAAATCATTTATCTCTAAAGCGTGTTTTTCATTTAAAACTTTTATTTCTAAAGCATGTTGTCTTCTTAAGGCTTCCATATCCTTAATATATTTTTCATTTAAATATTCAATTTCCTTAATTTTTTCTTCAATAACTCCTTGAAGTTCAACAATTTTCCTATTTAATTCTTCTTTATCTAATTCTAATTCAAGAATCTTTTTATTAAGTAAAGAAATCTCATTATGAGCCCTAATCAAATCTTCACTGTCTTTTTCAAGCATACGATTACGTTTTTCTAAAAGAACTAAATATTCTTCAATAGAATAACCTTCTTCAGCAATTTTTCTCTTTAATTTTTTTAGTTGTTCAACAATTTTATTAGCTTCTTCTAATGATCTTCTATATTCTTCTTCTTCATAAGATTCTTTTAATGATTTTTCTAAATCATTTCCATATTTATAAGTTAAAAAACAAGTTAAGTTAATCATTTCAGCAATTTCATCACCAATAAAATCATTAAAAGGTGTTAAATCAATTTTAACTTCTTCAATCTCAAATCCATCACCTTTATATGATGCAATATAATCATATAAAGCTAAAGCATTTTTAAAATTGTTATTCATTTTTAATACGTTAGTCTTAACAATCGGTGGTTTAACCATCGGTGTTTTACTAACCTCAGCCATTAAAGGAGTATTTAATAATGCTAATACAACACGTTGACATGACTCAATTCTATTTAACATTTGAGTAGATAAATTATCAGGTAGCGGATATGGATTATCCGTTCTTTCTTCATAAAATTTTGTTTCATAAGAAATCATACGTTTATCACTACTAACATTTTTAGTAAGATTCATATTTAAAATATATTTCATTCTGTATCCTAAAATCTTATCTAAACGTAAATCAATAAAATCACGTAAATAACAAAGCAACATATACAAAAATCTATTTTCATAAACCGCATAATCACTTAATTTTTCAACAATATAAAGTTGATCAGGAATAATTGTATCACTAGGATTTTCAGGAATATGAGTAATAAGATTACTATGTTTAGCTAAATGTTCAACCGAACTCTTAGAAACCTTTTTAACTTTTTCAATTGGCACAATTTCACCATTAGTTCTAATGAACTGACGTTCCTCACCAACAGCTTTTTCGATATGAACCAAGCCTTCTTCAATGGCCTTAACCCAATCTTCTTTAATTGTACATAAATACTTTACCGCTTCTAATTTGTCAAATTCAACACCATTATTTCTAAATGTCTTTCTTTGACGTATGCATTCTCTTACATCAAGAGTTTGTTTACGATAATCGGCAAAAGCTCGATAATAAATATCTAACTGGTTCATAAATGCACCACCTATCAACTAAATATTTTGTTCAATACGACGGATTGTCTCCTTACATAATGGCATTTTATCTTGCCCAAATAAATCATCAATATAATTACAAAAATCTTCAGCTTGACTTCTTACATATACTGGATTTTTACTTTCTAATTTTCTTAAT